>NZ_BFBB01000008.1:0-600000 GCF_003114855.1 Leptospira ryugenii
GTGGGTGGATGACGGGATTCGAACCCGCGACGACCGGTACCACAAACCGGGGCTCTACCGCTGAACTACATCCACCGTATCAATGCACACGACCCGAGAGGGATTCGAACCCCCGACCAACTGCTTAGAAGGCAGTTGCTCTATCCAGCTGAGCTACCGGGTCAGATAGAACCAACTGATTCGGGATGACAGGATTTGAACCTGCGACCCTCTGTACCCAAAACAGATGCGCTACCACTGCGCTACATCCCGAATGAAGTTCTGAAACTCCAGTTTTTTGCGAGAGGGGGTGCTGTCAAGAAAAGGGAGTTTTTATTTTCTCAAGTTCTTGAGTCGTTCCAGAAGTACCGGGTGGTTTGGGTTTAGCTTCAATGCCTTTTGGAATGCCTTCCAAGCTCCAGCATGGTTGCCTGATTTTTGCAGTAAAAAGCCAAAAGAATCTAGGTAGGCAGGGTGGTTAGGTTCTAACTCCAACAATTTTTTTAAGGAATTCAGCGCCTCTATCTTTTCCGCTTGGCTTGGTTTTTCTTTGAGTGCCAAAAGATAACCCAGAGAGTTGAGGCTATTTTTGTAATTGGGTTCTGCTTGTAAGATCCTTCTGTGAATATCGATCGCCTCCTCCAATCTATGTGTATACTCGTAAATATGAGCTAAGAAACTCAAAAGTTTTGGATCATCAACAGAGTAACGCAAACGGTCATGGATCAATCTTTCTGCTTCCACCCATTCTTTTTGTTCGATAAGGGCAAATACCTTCAAGCGATAGGCACTGTCCAATTCAATAAATTTTGGATATTCCTTGATAAGGTCATCTAAGACATGTATGCATTTTTTAAAATTTTTGGTTTGGAAACAACAGATCGCGAAGTTATAATAGAGAATAGGGTCATTGGGTTTCTTTTGGATCTCGGAATCCAATAAGGTAAGTGCCAAAGCATAATTGCCTTTATTCATTGTTGTCAAATAATCAATTTGCTCTGGCATAGTCCTTCACCTACTAAAGAGAATTAGATATGGTCACTCCCGTAATCCCTGTTGTATTTCCATTTACTTTGGTCAAATCTGCCGTGTTTGATTTTAAATAAGCATTCAAAAATAAAATGGAAAGATTTGCCAATCGTGTGATAGATTCTTCTTGGGATAAGGTACTTTGTGTACGCTCTGCATTTGCTCCAAAAGGATTGTTGACATCTGTAATCCCATAGTGGTTCATTCCATCAATATTGGCTAAATACTTAATACTTTTGTAATTTTCATAACTTGAAAGGGCATTTTGTGGAGGAAAAGCAGTATCCAAGGCCCCTTGCAAAAAGACCAAGGGAGTGGCCTTTCCTGCGCTATTCAATCGGATCTGGTTTGGGTCTAAGGTATTAGTCAATCCCGCTCCATACACAAGAGCTACCTTTACTTCACTTAAAAAGGAAGTGCCTGGATCACAAAATGGAACCTGGCATATGCCATTCAGTGCATAGATGGCGGTCACACCTCCTAAAGAATGTCCGAGATAAGCCATGGAGTCTGTATTCAGTTTACCAAACAAAGCGGAAGTTGAATCGGTCTGCAATTGTTTAGCATATGCTAATACTTCATTTCCTGCGGCTGAAGAAGGCTTCAAAAAATACTGAGTGAAGAAGGGAACACATTGGCTAGGAATCCATACAACATACCCATCTGCTGCTATTCTTGCCGCATAACGCGAATAAAAAGATCCGTGAACATTCCCTCCTGGGAATAAAGTGATAATGGGAAAGGGACCAGTCCCTGTTTTGGGGTAGTAGATTTCAACTGAACCAGCTGTTGGTAACCTTGCATCGATACGGTCAACGACAACAAGACTACCTGCTGGGCTTGTGCCTTTTGAGAAATAAGAGGCATTGTTGGAGGAGTTGATGGCACACCTTCCTGTGCTACTAGCAAACGAGAGGCCAATCGATTCCAACAATACATCATTAAAACTTTTCTCTTCTTTTTCCTTACATTGAACAAAGAAAGAGATGATAATCAGTGAGAAAACACTCACGAGTTGCCTTGACATCCAGGTATCCTTATGTTGATTTTAGCTTTTCCAAGCGAACATGATGGGTCAGATCTAAGAGTATAGGAGTCACGGGAATCTTTCCTAAGTCATATGCTTCAAAGTCAGTCCCCGCCTCCTGGTCATGGCCGAGCAAACTTCCATTCAATCTAAATTCGCTGACCCCACCGATGATTTGAGTTTTCTCATACTTTTCGTGATACCTTCGCCTACCTAGTCTAACAAACGCAAGCTGACTAAGCCCTCCGTCCCCGGAAATTTCTGGAGGGAAATTCATGTTCCAAATTTCACCTGCTTGGATGAGACTTCCGTATTTTTGAATAAAGTCTAAAACCAATCTTGCCTCGCGTATATATCCATCTTCTGGATCAATGCGACCCGAACTCACGGCAAGGCTAGGAATTCCATGCAAAGCTCCGTGTTTGGCAGCGCCTACAGTTCCTGAGTAGTGCATATCGTAACCCATGTTGACACCACGGTTGATACCGGAAAGCACCAGGTCAATCTTCGGGAAAATCTCTGCATAGAGCCCGATGTTCACGCAGTCTGCAGGAAAGCCATCCGCAATGTAATGGTTCTCATTGACCTTTTCCACTCGCATGGATTGGAATACCGTCAATGCCATGGAGGTCACTGACCGTTCTTTTAAGGGTGCGATCAAATAGGTGTTGTGTTCTTTTCCTAAAACAGTTTCGAGTGCCTTGATACCAGCTGAGGAAATTCCATCATCGTTTGTGATGAGAATATTCAATTAAAACCCCCCGCTCACGGATTGCAGAATTGTAGTCGCAGTGTACATGTTAAAGATTAGAGGGAAAAGAACAGTGATGAGAAAAGAAAAAAATACGAATCGGTAAATATCCCTATCTTTTAAGTCATAGAAATACTTCGTCCCTCTCGCTAACAAGAATAGATAGACAAACAAGCTGATGAGAAGTAAAAACAATCCATAGCCAAGTCCGTATACACCAAAGGAAACAAGGATAAGTGCTGTGGGCGCAAACAAAAGATAGACCACCATCAAATGCCTTGCAAATTGAAGGGAGTGAGACAAACGAGAGCTCCTTCCTTTGGAGACCGCATAATAATCCAAAATAAGCATTTGGATAAAAGGAAAAAATCTCAAAACAATGAGATTTGCGATGAAACCAAATAGCAGAAAGCTGATCGTAGAAATCGTGTATGGTGGTGACAACAAACTCATACCGGCAGAGATACTAAGGGCAGCAAAAATAGAAAACAACCAATTGCTGATCTTTCTCCGAGCAAAAGGAATCTCCTTTAACTCTTCGCCATACCGGTAAGGCTCAAAAAAAAGGAGTTCTAGAAGATCGACTACATCGTAGAACAAATCTCTCATAAAGGTAGTTTACCTAGCCAAGTAGGAAGAATGACCAATACCGGGGAAGAAAGAAGCAGACTCACTTTCTTTGCAGAACTACCTCCCATAAAATTGGCACCGAAGGTCATCATAAATCTTTCAAAAGGAGTGAGTTGTTTCTCAAACAAAGGAATGAGACCATCGTATTGGCATAACTCCGACAACTTTGCGTGGGCCTCTCTCCTTCCGCCGATATCATCTACCAGTTTATTGCGGAAGGCGTCATCGCCAGAATAGATCTTTCCCTCTGCCAATTCTTCAATGGATTTGACAGTTTTATTTCTGCCTTTGGCCACATCTTCCACAAACGTGCGATAGGTGTCCATAAGTTGTTTATTGATGATGTCGTCCTCTTCATTGGTTGAGTCACGAAAGGGAGAATACATATCTTTGTATTTTCCAGCTTTGTATGTCCGCATGGAAACACCATAGCGATCCATAAGTCCTTTGAAGTTGGGACTGAATGATATCACCCCAATCGATCCTGTAATGGTGCCATTTTCAGCAAAGATGTAATCGGCGGCGGCCGCGATGTAGTACCCGCCCGAGGCGGCCACGTCCTTCATGGAAACTACGATCTTTTTGGTCTTTCTGAGGTGCAATAGCTCTTGGAAAATTTCTTGAGAAGCTGCAACCGTCCCTCCCGGGGAATTGATTTCAAGGAGTATGCCTTTCACATTTGGGTCATCCTCAAGCTCACGTAACTCTTGCAATACGGTATCTGAGCCTACAGAATCATAGGTGGACTCGCCAGAATGGATCTCTCCCGAGAGTTTAATGACGACCGCCCCAATTTCATTGGCTTGGAAAAGACCCCCACCCGTGCCCGAGGAAAACTTCAAATTCCCGCTATCTGTCACCATGTGGGCTATGCCCAGGATAGTAGCGGTAATGCTGAGGAGGAATGTGAAAAAAAGAAGGACTTGGTTTCTTTCCATGTTGAATCTCTAGGAAATGTCTCTAAAAAGCACAGTCAACTTTAATAATACTTTACTTTTTTCGCAAAAAAATGATTATTTTCCTTGTACCACCCATCCGACAATGGATAGGTAGTCATAGAGGAAAGTCCGCACTAGGCGCGTGACATAAGGTGTGACCAAAGGAAGGTAGGGACATGGATGTTCGAATCAATCGTCTTCTCAATTCAGCTGAACGATTCGTTCAGGATAAAAAAGAATCCAAAGAAACTGATAAAGCCAACCCAAACTTGGCATCTTCCGTAAAAACGGAGCTTAATGCCGCTGGCCAAAGTGACTTTGCGGTAAGCCTTCCCATCCAATACCACAATATCCAAACACGACTCACAGAATTGCAGAGACAACTTTCGCGCGAACAAGCTCGTGCCGGGATTTTGGAAGACCAGGGAACGGCAAAAGAAGACCTAATCAAAATTCTCTTCGAGAATGAGCCATTATTTCCAGAACTTCTCGGAGACTCTACTTCGCTCGATAGGCAATCTGCACTTAGCACCTCCAAAGGTGAGATCCAAAACCTAACACAAGAACTTCGAAAAAAAGAAGTCGAAGGCGAAAACATTTTCTCTCTAGGAATGATCCTGAGCCCAGAAGAGTTCAAAGGAAAGATAGAAGGCCTCTCCTCCAATTTCCAAAAACCACTTTCAGAAAATGTTGTGAAACGCCTCTTAGGCGGTTAAACTGGAGCTCAAAAGAACTCTAAATCGTTTTGACTCTATCTCCCTACTCTTCTCATCTATGGTTGGGTCGGGTATCTTTTTCACTTCCGGCTTTTTATTAAAAGAAACAGGCAACCTATGGATTGTGCTCTTAGCTTGGGGTTTAGGCGGATTCCTTGCGCTATCGGGTTCCATTACTTATGCATATGCGGCTCGTTTGCTTCCTTATGCAGGTGGTGATTATGTATACCTAAAGATTGCCTATAACCCTGCTCTTGCTTTTATGAGTGGTTGGTCCTCTCTCTTGACAAATTTTTCAGCCTGTATATCTGTTCTCGCTTTAGCCTTTGGCAAGTATGTCATTCTCCTTTTCCCAAGTATACCAAATTGGTCTACGGGCACTTATCAGATGCTAGGTGTTAATTGGGAAATCAGCACAGCCACTGTGATCGGCATACTTCCCATTCTTTTTTTCAGTTTGTTAAACTATTTTGGAATCAAATCGGCGGTAAGGGTACAAAATGTATTTGCCCTAATCAAGATTATTGGCCTAGTTTTATTCATCTGCATAGGTTTTGCTATAGGAAATACCAATTGGTCTTTCCTATGGAACGAGCCTTTCCCTGATATCTTTAGTCTTTCTTTCTTTTCGAAATTGTTAATTGGTATCGTTCCTGTTTCTTTTTCTTATTTGGGCTGGAATATGATTACCTATATAGCTGAGGAAGTGCAATCGCCCGAGAAAAATTTGATTCGTTCGGCAGTGACTGCTTGTTTTATGGTGACTGGGTTGTATGTTACTTTAAATCTGCTATTCTTTGTTTCCGCACCCTCTTCTTCTCTTGCAGGAAAGGATGGGATCGGTGCCATCGCCTTTCAGAACCTTTTTGGTACCCACCTTTCTCTTTTAACAACAGGATTCATAGCTTGGGTCATCCTTGGTTCTCTCTCTGCAATCATCATCGGAGGAAGTCGAGTTTACTTTGCTATGGCAAGAGATGGTGCCTTTATAGAATCCTTTGCCAGAGTCCATGAAAAGTACAGAAGTCCTTACATCGCGATATTTTTCCAAGCAACGATTGCCATTCTATTCTTAGGGATCAAAGAAATCGAAACACTTCTGTATATGATCACCTGCTCGATCTTAATCCTCTCTTCTCTAACAGCAGCAACACCGTTTCGCTTCCAAAAATTGGGTTATGAGTCTGATTACAAGATTCCCTTCTTTCCTTGGCCGATCGTGTTTTATATTTCTGCAAATTTGGCGGTGATGGTTGTTTTATTTTATGAAAAACCTGCCAATGCGCTATGGGGTCTTGCCATTACTCTCTCTGCATTGCCTGTTTATTATGGTATCAAACACCAGAAAAAAGTTTTACAAGCCAAACGTGAACTTGTAAGCTAAAGTTCTCATGAAACAATCTCTACTCTTTGGTCTATTGTTTGTCTTTTTATCTCTACCCGTGTATGCGGAAGCAGGAAAACTAGAAAAATCTGCGCTGCGCCTGAAGTTTGCAGGTCTTGGAGGTATCTACAATTCTGATTGGGAAAGGCGAAACCAAGACTTTAACTTGGTATATGCGAGAAGTCTAGAATCCAATTGGCAAGACCAAAACAAAGCAACTGGGATTCGATTAGGTGCAGACTATTATGCAGCTTTAGGCAATCCCTTGTTTACACATTTACTCTTTGGTTTGAATGTTGCCGATCTAAAAGGAAGTTTTCCTTCTAGTCGGATTGGAACAAGCCAAATCGAAACACTCAACTACAAAGGCAACCAACAACAAATTTCAGTTACATTCGGAACAGTGATTTCAGTTTTACCAGATTTTCGCGTGATTACTAAATTTGTTCATAGATCCATCCGCCAAGATTTACAAACGGATACCCTTTATCTTTTTTATGATTCTGTAGATGCAGCCATCACACGAGGCAAAGAAAAGATTAGCAATCGTGATAGTGCGGGATTTTTAGGACTCGGATTGGAATACGATATTACGCCAAACCTCACTATTTATTTTGATGCTCTTTTGTTTCACAATGTTTTTTTCACATCTTCAGGACGTTACAAGTATACAAAAGAAGCGGAGGGTTACTTGATTTCAAATGCAAGTGCTGGTATCTCCAATCGCTTTGATGATTCCAGTGGAACCTATAAAATTTCTGGAAATCGGTTTTCCTTAGGTACTAGTTTAAAATTGTCTGAGAGCCTTCGATTTTTTGTATCCTTTGAAAGAGATGTGATCGAGTCACAAATCTCTGCTCCTTTTGGAACAAATTTGGTGCTTGTATCTATCATTGGAAGAAGTGGCGCATTAGTGTCTTCTGATACAGCTAGAAAGACTCTCACTGAGTATGTTATGTATAGCCAAAAACAAAGATATGAGGCTTCCACCATTCAAATTGGACTCTCGAAGGATATCAGTTTTTAAGATTAGTGCATTAGAGTTCTACCTACATGAGGTAGAACTTCATCCTTCGCCAAAATCCAAATCACGTCTCCTCCCTTCACCGTTGTATTCCCAGATGGTATGAGGTATTGTTCACCTCGTGCAATCAAAAGAATATGAGAATCTTTAGGAAGATTGATTTCATAGAGTGCTTTTTCCACCACATGAGAGTTATATGGAATGATAAACTCTTGTAGAGACATTCCTGGAAACTCCATGTTATCAAAATCCTTTGGTTGGAACAATTTATCAGATTTTGTTTGTAAAAGGCCCAAATATTCAGCCATCTTTTGGATGGTTGATCCTTGCAAAAGGAGAGAAACAAGCACCACAAAGAAAACCACGTGGAAGAGAATTTCCGCACCTGCGACTCCTTGAGCAACAGGGAAGGTAGCTAAAATGATGGGAGAGGCACCGCGTAGTCCCACCCAAGAGATGAACAACTTCTCTTTTAGAGTGACTGGTTCACGCCATAAAGAGAGAAAGACAGCTATCGGTCTAGCGACTAATATTAGTAAAACGGCTATTGTCAATCCAGGTAACCATAGATTGTCCAAACGAGAAGGAAATACCAATAAACCAAAACAAAGGAACATACCGATTTGGAGTATCCATACATAACCATTTAGAAAACGAAAAATAGATTTCTTATGAATGAAGGGAAATCTTCCAATCAGAATACCAGCCAAATAAACGGCTAAAAATCCATTCCCTTGAAACATCGTAGTGACAGCGTAGATAAAGGGAACAGATGCAGTGATAAAAACCAAATAAAGACCGTCATATCCTAGTTTGACGGTATTCATGAGATACAAAAATACCATTCCGAGGCCGTATCCCATTAAGACCCCTATCATCACTTGAAAGAAAAAAAACCGAACAAAATACCAACCAGTATGGTTTGTGCCTTCGCTTGTGATTAAACTTAAAAAAACAGAAGTCAATAAAACCCCGATGGCATCGTTTGATCCACTCTCAAATTCAATGATCTTTTTGATGTGTTCTTGTAGATTGGAACCGCCAGTTTTGAATATATTGAACACAGAGGCTGCATCGGTGGCGCTCACTATGGAGCCAAGTAGAAAGGATTCCAAAAATCCGAGTACAGGAAACAATAAATGGATGAATAGTCCAAGTACAAGAGCAGTTATGATTGTCCCCAAAATAGACAACTTCATGCTGATCGAGAGTGTTGACTTTATCGCATCCCAATCACTTTCCAAACCACCTAAAAATAAAATGTACATCAATGCAAAGACACCAATGGATTGGGCTAAGCCATAGTCGCTAAATTCTATCCCACCGAAACCATCGGTACCAGCTAACATACCAAAGGTGAGAAAAATCAAAAGGATAGGGAAACCAAATCGAAAGAATAGTTTACTAGATAAAATAGAAAAGAGAATTAAAGCTGAATATACAAATGCCTGTAATGTAAATTGATCAATCGGATCCAAATGGTTCTTACTCCGATCTGCCTAGGATTTGTAAGGCTTTGGCTCGGAGAATGGGGTGTACACGAAAGTCATCTGGGTTCAGTTCTTGTGTGGGAACTTCTGAATTGGCGGGAGCTTTACTAGGCCCTGGAGGTTTCATTTCTAATTGGACTTTATCTTTACCCAACCACTCCGACAAAGCCATGAGCATTCTTTGGAAGATCTCATCCACTTTGTCCTGTCTTCCTGCTTTTTTGTAATAGCCAAAAGCTAACATTGGTAGCTTTCGCTCGTACATAAAGTGATCCCCTAGACGGATGAGCCCATCCTGGTAGCCAGTTTTGAGAAAGAGCTCCCTTGCCTTGCGGATGTCGCCCGCGTTGAAGGCTTGGTTCCCCTCTCGGATCAACTGTGCTCTCACTTTTATGTCCATACCTAAGTTATCGCTAGATTTTCCCTGTTTTACAACAGATTTTTGTCTAAAAAGAAAGAAATCGAAAAGAGGAGATCGCATGGCAGAGATCGCATTAGGTAAAAAAGCGCCCACGTTCACAGCAAAAAATGCACAAGGAGAATCGGTAAAACTAGCTGATTTGGTAGGGAAGGAAGGCCTTGTATTGTATTTTTACCCAAGGGATATGACTCCCGGTTGCACCACAGAAGCATGTGATTTCCGAGATAATTTCCAGAGACTGAAGAAGTTGGGATACAACGTCATTGGAATCTCCAAAGACACTACGAAATCTCACCAAAAATTTATCGAAAAAGAGGGTTTAAACTTTGACCTGATCTCTGATGAAACCGGCGAAATCTGCGAAAAGTATGGGGTTTGGAGAGAAAAAACCTTTATGGGCAAAAAGGCAATGGGGATAGTTCGCTCCACATTTCTTTTAGATTCTTCTCTTAAAATTAAAAAAATCTATGACAGTGTGAAGGTGAAAGGACACGTAGAAGAAATCATCAAAGACATTCAGGAACTCAAATGAAAGTGGAAAATTTGCCATTATCGTTTCACTTGGGAAAGGCCAAAGGTGCCTCTCATTATTTAGTACGATTTGTATTTCAAAAAGAAATCAGTGAAGAGCTAAACCAAAGATTTGCGGCTCAAATTTCTAGCAAAATCTTCACTGGCGACTTTGGCCAAGAATTGAAAGACGAAGCCAATCGCATCATCTATGTAGGTTTAGGCGAAAAAGAAAAATTGGTCTTTCGTAAGTTTGCCAGTCTCTTTCTAAAATATGGAGAAAGGATCATCAAATGGGATGGAATGGGACTTGAGATTGAAATATCTACCGAGATCTCAAAGTTATTTGCAGCGGATCGAATTGCCTACCAAATCATCAATGGTATCTCAATCGGGTCCTATCCTGTTAGCTTACTCCAAACAAAGAAAAAAGACAAAACCAATCCAGGTGATGTATATCTTTTCTTTGAAGACAAAAAAGTTGCCAAACAAGCTGAGTCAGGATTCCAAAAGGGATTGGTTGTAGCACGGCACCTAAACGGAGTTAGGCATATTGCCCACCTTCCTGCCAACTACTTTACACCTGACGATTTTGTAGCAAGATCTAGAGAGATTGCGAAAGAATTCAAATTGAATGTAAAAGTTTGGGATGAACCGCAACTGAAAAAAGAAGGATTTGGTGGCATATTAGCTGTAAGCCGTGGCTCCGAATTACAAGGGAAAATGGTTGTCCTGGAATACAAACCAAACAAAGCAAAACGTAAATTTGCTATCGTTGGCAAAGGTTTAACCTTTGATACAGGTGGCATTTCTCTAAAACCTGCTGCAGAAATGCATGAAATGAAGTACGATATGTGCGGTGCTGCTACAACGATACATGCAATCGCCGCCATCGCAGCGTTAAAATTACCCATACATATCATTGCGGCTATCGGTGTTGCTGAAAATATGCCAGATGGCAAAGCGATCAAACCAGGCGATGTCTATACTGCGTACAATGGAACAACCGTCGAAGTCCAAAACACGGATGCAGAGGGTAGACTCGTTTTAGGAGATGTTCTCTCCTATGTCAGCAAACAGTATAAGCCGGATTATATGGTGGATTTGGCAACACTCACTGGTGCGGTGATCATAGCCTTGGGCCATGAAGCTGCCGGAGTGATGACAAAATCACAAGTCATGCGAGAAGCTTTGCAAATGGCATCTGAACGATCAGACGACCGCATTTGGGAACTACCTCTTTGGGATGAATTTGGTGAGGACCTTAAGTCAGATATCGCCGATTTGAAAAATATCACTGGTGGTGGAAAGGGTGGTGGTACGGTCTCCGCTGCCGTATTTCTCTCCAAGTTTGTAGATGAAAAAATAGAATGGGCCCATATTGACATCGCAGGTGCAGCCTGGAGAAAAAAATCATCGGGCACACAAGGCAATGGACCTACAGGATATGGGGTCCGATTGCTTGTGGAACTTGCGGATATCTTAGCTTCCTAACAAAGTCTTTAGTTTGGCTACCTGTGGATGGTTTGGATCCAAGGTAGCCATCTTTGCCAATATCTTCTCGGCTCTTTCTTTGGCTCCAATCAATCGATAACATTCCGTTAGGTGGCTCAAATTTCGAAAGTGTTTGGGATCTCGGGCTCGAATCTTTTCCGCTAAGTCAATTGCTTTCTTTACATTCTTAACTTTACGATATGAATAACTCAAATGCAAAAGGACTTCGTTGTCATACAATAACGAAGGTTGGACTTCTTCTAAAAGTTGAATTGCTTCAGAGAACTCTTTTCTGAGGATTGCGATCCTTGCTGCCTCTTTCTTTAAGTGAACTTTTGTATCTGAACTCAAGGAATCAGAAAGAAGAAGAGATTGGATCCTGTCCCAAGCTTCTTGGTAGGAACCAGATTCGATCGCTTTTTTGTATTCATAGTCTGGAAAAGTCTTATCCCCTACTTCTAAAATATCTTTTTTTCTTACTTGCGATGTATCACCTAACCATTGGATGCGAATCAAGGTTAAGTCGTCAGAGAACTCACCTTTTCTTTGCAAAATCTCTACAAGTTTTGGTAGTTCAGCTTTGGCTTCTTCGATTTCGCGTAGGATCAAAGTTTCATCCTCATTGATGATCCTTTCGCCCGTTTCAGTCTCTCCCAGGATTAAATCATCTTTTCCGTCAGAGCCTATGAAGATCACGTCATCTCTCTCTAAAAAGAAAGTTTTGATACGAATCTCTGCATTGAGACCGCTCGTTCCAATTTTACGAAGTTCCAATTCTCTTTCTAAAAATTCAGCAACACCATCCCTATAAAGAACTGTCCAAGGGTGCTCCGCGTTTGTGAAATAAAGAAGTCCATTCTCCTCATCGATCAAACCCATAACAACAGAAATGAGCATTGTCCCGTCAAAGGATTCGAATATACTTTGAAGTTCGATGAAACAATCCTTTAACCACCTTTCGGGTGTTTTGTTTCGGTATTCTTCCTTAGATTGGGTGCGTTTGAGAACCGACCGAAAGACAACTCCCATAACCAAAGCACCACCTGCTCCCTGGATGGACTTACCCATGGCGTCTCCATTCACAAAAGAAATATAGGACTTTCCTTCCAATTCTATCTTTTCTGCGATGATGATATCTCCGCCGATCTCTTTGCGTTTGCCCTTAAACTCAAACTCTTTTTTTTGTTTTGTAAATGTTTGTATTTGTACCTTTGAAGAATCTACAATCGCTTTAGAAAGAGGATCTAACAAAAGTGATGTTAAGAAATAATCTCCGTCCTGTTGGATTTTTAACTCTTGGACTTTGGTCAATGTATTTTTCAACTCCCGAGTTCGCTCTTCCACTTTCTTTTCCAGAGTTTCATTCAATATCTCTACTTGTCTATGCACACGTAAAAAACGATTTGCCAATACGACTGCAATCCCGAGCACAAAACTTAGGAAACCAAACCTAAGCAAATTTAAGTTTTGTAAGGGAAGGAGCCCTGTAGCACCAAGGATATCCCAAGCCCCGCAGATCAGTAGCATAACCATACCGATTAACATACGATATGCGTCTTTATTGCGAGAAATCATTGATCTAATAATCAAATAAATGTAATAAATTGCTAAAATCAGGATAGTAAATTGCCAAGTTAAGAGAATTTTACCTGATATAGAACGAGTTACAAAAAACTGAAGGAAAGCGGCAACGGCAATCACCGAAAATATAATTTTGGCAAAACGACTCAAACGCCCCAAGAAAAACACATCCATAAACAATAAGAGCCAAACAGGAATAAAGAAAACCACAACGTATTCGATTCTAGTTTGTAGATATGGCTCCAATCCTAAATAATAGACTGCTTGCGAACGAAAAACCATATAAATAGATAAAAAGACGGCAAACATCGCATAATAAAGATTATAGACTTCATTCCTTCGTTTCAAATAGAATAAACCATGGTAGATCCCTACAAAGAGATACAGAAACAATAGCATGTAGGTAAAATACTCTTCATTGATCTTTTGGTTTTCCGAAGCAAAGTCAATCTTTGCTGGAATGTCATTCATCGTTTTATAAATTGTACACTCTTCTCCCAATTCCGATGCAATCCATATCCTAAGAACATTTTCCCCTATCCTCAAATCGTTACGGTTGATGGGCACAATGATATGCCTTCTATATCCACTCGTTTTGATATGCTCTCCGTCCAGATCACCTTGCGAGTGTACTAGTTTCCCATTGATAAAGACTCGGTGGACATTTGATATATAGGGAAGGTGCAAAGAAAATGCATCGGAAAGTGTTGCCTGGAAATCTTCTTCTTTAATTTGGAATTTACGTATCGTTGTTATCCGACGCACCGAATCGGAACCGAAGTCAATATCTTTCAATGCATTTGCAATGGGCAATTCTGCTAAGCTTACCCAAGAGGGAGATACTTGGTCTTCTTCTGTCCAATTTTTTGTTACGTACCAATCCTTGGTTAAATCTACAGGAAGTGCCCAAAGCGTTTGAGAATAAAAAACACCAATGGCCAGGAGAAGCTTGTATATCATTTCATTACACTCACAAATTCAATCTGAAAAGGAAAGGTATTCTCAAACAAGTCCTTCTTTTCTTCGACTGACCAAAGTTCTAAATGTGGATCTTTATTTTTGTCATGAAATAACTCACAGATTACTCGATTGCCTATAACCTTTGCAGAAACAGAGTTCAGTATCGATGTTTCTGATCGATCTAAACCATCACCTATCCGCAGCAATGCGGCTAACTTTTTTACCAATAGTTGGTCTTCTGGTCGAAGGACTTTAAATTCTTCATGTTTTTGCTTTGGACCACCTTTTCTATGATACCTTGCAATTAGCGCAATGATTTCGATTTCAGCATTTGAAAAACCAACCATCGCATCCGAATGCCGAATGATATAATAACTATGTTTATGGTAGGAGTGGTGAGAGATACAAAGTCCAACCTGGTGCAAATGGCAAGCCGCCTCCAAGTATTCTCTTTCTACACCACCTAATTTATGTACATCCTTTAAATCATCAAATAATTGCAATGTGAGTAAAGTGACTTGCTTTGCATGCGCCTTTCCGTTTGGGTATAAATTGGCGATTGTTTTGATCGCCTTCTCTCGGATATTGCCCAGTTCCGGGACAGGTGAGCTTTCAAGGCGAAAGTAGGATTCAATGGTATCATACACGATCCCATCACGGAGGGCGAAATCAGAGACTGTTACAGACTGTGCCTTTAAACGATGTAGGACTTCATCCAAAACAAGGAGCCCACCAACTATGATGTCTGCTCTTTTTGACTCTAAGCCAGGTAATTTTAATCGCTTCTTCACCGTGTCCGCTTCGAGAAGGTGTTTTTTTACCTCTTTGAATTGGTCATAACGAAATTCATAACCATTCAAACGCTCTCGTTTCTCCCCAGCCTTTTCTAAAATCATCGAAGCCAATGAAGTAACCGTTCCCGAAGAACCCACAACGGTAAATGGCTTCCAAGGTTCAATTTGTGGGATAAAAGCAGAGAGCACAGATTCAATATGTATCTTACATTTTTGCAGGTCTAAGGCTGTGATCGGATCTTTTTTTAAAAATTTTTCGGTGAGCCGAATAGCACCTAACTTTAAACTGCTGGAAAATAGAATTTCTCCTTTTTCTCCCACAAGAAGTTCCGTACTTCCTCCGCCTATATCTATCATTAGAATTCTTTTTTCATACAAAGGCAAACCTTGCAAGATTCCTAAGTAAATCAACCTCGCCTCTTCATTGCCTGAAATGACATCGATCTTTAAACCGACTTCTATTTCGGCACGTCTCAAGAACACATCACGATTCTCTGCTTCACGTAACGCACTAGTGGCGACTGCTCGAATGTCTGCTTTGTAAGAATCTGCTAGAGTCTTAAATCGTTTGAGGCAAGCAATGCCTCGATCGAAGGCATCTTCTTGGATGACCGCATAATCCGCGCTACCGCTTCCTAATCGTACGGTCTCTTTTTCCTTTGTGAGTGACTCAAGAGTGCCATCTAAACGGACCTTGACAATGACAATGTGGAAGGAGTTGGTGCCTAAGTCGATGGCGGCTAGGATTCGTTCTTTGGATTCTGCTTGTAAACGGCTCTTAAATCTTTGTCCAAGTGGTATCATTTTGGTCTTACAAAGTGTATAGAAAATTTTTACGGTTGAAAGCAAAATCCAGCCGAAAATTATTGGGAACAGGTAGTTTTATTCAATTACGGTGGTTTTCCGAAAGGATCTCCCAAGTTTCCTACCGTTTTCATTCTTTCACCAGGACTTACTATGATTTTTGATAACCTCTATGGACTCTTCTCGAATGACATGGGCATCGACCTCGGAACGGCCAATACGCTCGTCCACGTAAAAGGCCAGGGAATTGTCCTTTCGGAACCTTCTGTGGTGGCAGTCCAGGCTTCCACTGGCAAGGTTTTGGCCGTTGGCCAAGAGGCAAAACGGATGCTCGGAAGGACACCTGGGGACATCGTTGCCATCCGGCCTATGAAAGACGGTGTCATCGCCGACTTCGAAACCGTCGAAAAAATGATTCGATACTTCATCGCTAAGGTGCACAACCGCACGACCTTCGTCAAACCCCGCATCGTGATTGGGGTTCCTTCTGGAATCACCGAGGTGGAAAAACGAGCCGTTCGCGAATCGGCAGAGCAAGCCGGTGCCCGTGAAATCTTCCTCATTGAGGAGGCCCTGGCAGCAGCCATTGGTGCCAATATTCCTATCCATGAACCAGCAGGGAACATGATCGTAGATATCGGGGGTGGTACAACCGAAATCGCCGTGATCTCTCTTGGTGGTATGGTGATCGCAGAATCCATCCGAACGGGTGGAGATGAGTTTGATGACGCCATCGTTAAGTATCTGCGTAACCAGTACAACTTGGTCGTAGGGGAAAGAACAGCGGAAGACATCAAGCTTACCATTGGCAATGCATTTGCGGACAAACGAGTGGATACTATGGAAGTGAAAGGCCGTGATGCCATTTCTGGTCTCCCTCGCACCTTGGAACTAGACTCCAACGAAATCCGAAAAGCTCTGAAAGAACCAACCGACGAAATCCTAGACGGAATCAAATCTGTCTTGGAACGCACCCCACCAGAACTGGCAGCAGACATTGTGGAACGAGGGATCGTTTTGACAGGCGGTGGTTGCCTTCTCCGTGGACTGGAACATTACCTCACAAAAGAAACAGGTGTGCCGGTCTTCCGTGCTGAAAACCCGCTAACATGCGTTGTGTTAGGAACAGGTCGTTACCTAGACGAATTGAAGTACATCAAACCAGGCATCCACTAAATCAAGATTCCGCTCTCATGGCGGTTCATCCAAAGAGAAAAAGGGAACAATCTGTTCCCTTTTTTTTTTGGGCGCACGTTTCCGGCTCTCCGCTCCAATCTTTGCTTACGCAAAGGATTTCCGCTGCGATCCGGGGCGCGGGGGGGGGGGGGGTATCAAAAAAAGAATCTGACCTCTTAAAAAATTATTGAATGAAAGTACAAAGATTAATTTTTTACGGTAAATTTCATTTCAATTGGGTTCTCTGAAAGTTCTTTATCTACATAACGTAATAGAGTCGGTTTACTCGACCTTGGAATGCTGAAGTAAACAATCATTTCAGGATACCAACCAGACGAGTTTGGCTTCAAACTTACAAAGCTCGAAAGTGTCTTAAACTGGTTATTCTCGGCAGAAATACTCTCCATAGCTGGAACTTCTTTTCCATCTACAACAAGTCTAAAATTTTGAGAGCTTATCGATAAAATTCGATCTGTATTATTCTGAAACAAAAGTTCCACTCTACAAATTTTGTTACCGACTCCCGCGGTCATATAAGATCTATTAGCTGAATCTACTAATACGTCACAGATAGAGGTATCCGTATGGGCAAGTCTCATGGGAAGATTTAATTTTTTATAGTTACCTCTGAAGGTGGAGATAGCTATATTTCTAGTTTCAATTTCTTCCAGCGCAGAATTGATAGTTTCTGAAAGAACATATTGAATGTAATCAATCTCTTTTGACTTACTGGAACCAAAAGGGAAAAGTAGCCAGCTTCTCCACTCATCTATCGTTGGTGAGTCGATGGGTTTTAATGGATACGCATTTCCATTGCTATCATAGATGATCGGAACCACGCTAAATTGGAATGTTTTTTTGAGAGGCAAAATTCCTAAGGTTGTTAATCCTAAAATGTTCATTAGGAGATTTACCGATTTTTGCTGATAATTATATTGTAATTCTAGAATATCCCTTTTGTTCATTTTTAGATATTCCTGCGAATAATCAAATTGACTACCATCTCCTATCGTATCGATAAATGTAAATTGTTCGCTTGATTTATTCTTTTCAGCGATTGTTCTCATGACTGCTAAAGGTAAAGATTCTGCAGTCGATTTAATAGAAATCCCGTTGTTTTCCATTCTGGTAAGCGCTATGCCTAGAGTTTTTTTCCCCATGACTTGATTCCTTCCATTCAACTCACCTGGAAGAGAATAATAGGCACAATTTATGAATAAGCTAACAAAAACAAGGAGGCAAAATGTGGATGAAAAAAACTTGTACATTTGGAAGTTCCCTTAATTTATTAATAGGCTATAGTCATTCGAACATCGGAGTATGGTCAAGAAAATTACTTCTTATTGTTAATCTTAATGCTTATCCAGATCTTCCAAAGATCGAAAAGATAATAACCGATATTCTTATTGCAGGAACAAGATTAAATATGCAACCGAGACTTTCTCCATTTTCGTTGCAGCAACTCCAGTAGCAGGAAACCAATCTCTTATCAATTCACGTACCTATTATTATTTCAAGCCAGGCTGTGCTTATCTACCTTATATGGTCCGTTCTCCGATCATTTAATGTCAAAAAAATTACGAAGGACATATAAATCCGACCTTCATTTTTTTTTGTTAGTGCTTAAAAATATTGCAATTCGTTCGCCTTTTTTCTATACTTGCCAGAATAATTGAAATTGAAATGCTAACAAGGACTAACGATGAAGCGAATTATTTTATTTCCCCTACTCTTACTCTATACAAATTGTATCCTTTCCTCACTTTTTGACAAAACGAAGGTAAATGCTGGTTCCGATGGATCTGGTCTTCTTCTTTTAGCTTTGGGTGGAGCATCGCCTAATGGTATTTCCGCTGGTGAACCTGTTGGAGGCGGTGAGGTCACAAGCGCTGGGACAACTCTCCGTTCTTCAGACGGAATCATCACGATCGATATCCCTGCCGGGGCAGTGGACGAAACGATCAATTTTACGATCAGTAAAATCACTCCTGAAAGCTCCGTCTTTCCTGGTAGTTTCCTTCCGACAAGTGATGCTTACGAATTGCTACCGTCTTACCGTTTTAAAAAGCCTGTCAATGTTAGTTTAGCATTGAACACAACATCTATCCAAGGTTTAAATTTGGTCAAATCCAAGAGTTTAGGATTTTCCTTTAGTTCTACCAGTTCTATAGACAATGCTGGTCGTTTTCCAAGTTGGACCGCTCATGAATCAAAAGTTGAAGGCGATAAGGTTGTTTTTTCAACCGAGACTTTCTCCATTTTCGGTACGGCAACTCCACCAGCCGGAAACCAACCTCCTATCAATTCAGGTGCCTATTATTATTTCAAGCCAGGCTGTGCTTATCTACCTTATATGGTCCGTACACAAGTCATCGATCCAGATGGCGATACTGTGCACGTGTATTTGATAACAGGACCGAATAACGGAGGTGCGGCGGCTATCCAAATGACTCGAGAGGGATTAACTAATTGGTACACTGCAAATATCCCATATGAAGCTATGGCTTCCTCCGGTATCCAGATGCAGGTAACTGCTACTGATTCCAACGGTCAGACAAGTTTTGTTCCCTCAAGCACGATTTTTAAATACCCTGCTAGCTCCAATGATCCTATTTTCATTGCCAATTACGACCGTGACCAGGACAACGATGGTCTCCTATGTGCTTGGGAACGAGACAATGGAAGGAGCGATACGAATGCGAGTGATGTGGGAGCCGCTACTGATTCTGATGGAGATGGTATCCCAAACTCTTCTGACTATACTCCCAATGGTGAGGCAAATCCAAACATCGATAGCTTACAAATCTTTCCTGCCATCGTAACCATGGATATTTCCGAAAAAGTAATTTTTGGCGCCATGGCTTCGCTAGGTGGGCAATACCGTTATGTAAACGCAAGCTATTCAGCAACGGGAATCGCATTAGATGGAAATCCAGTAGGATCTATGCTTACCGCGACTGCGCCAAGTACATTCCAACCATCAAATCCAGGGACCGCTGGTGTCGTTGCTACCGTAGGAGCAAGAAATGCAACAGCCACCGTCATAGTTAAGGACACTCGTGGACCAAATAACATCACCAATCTCAGTGCCTATTCCATATCTCAAAACAAAATCCGTTTAGAATGGACTGCACCTGGCGATGATGGAGTGTTTGGACGTGCCTCCATATATCAGATCTACCGCTCCACAACAGTAATTAGCAATAACACAAATTGCAACGGCGTGCTAGTCAATCATGGCTTAACTCCAAAAAACTCTGGTTTACCGGAAAGATTCGATGTGCCAGGACTTTCACCTAATACTACTTATTACTTTTGCATACGGGCCTTTGATGATTCTGGAAATATCAACGCTTGGGCAGGAACAGTATCCGCGACAACTCAAAGCGTACCAGACATCATTCCACCTTCTGATATCGTGAGTGTATCTGCCACATCGCTTGGTATAGATAAGGTGAAACTAGACTGGGTTTCTGTTGGCGATGATGCTAATGTGGGAATCCCGGCCGCTTATGAAATTTATCGTTCTACATCACCTATTACCAATGATAATGAATGCCGAAGTGCAGTCGAAATACTAAACAATGTGACGCCCACTGCCGCGGGTACCCCTGCTACATTCACCGTTTCCAATCTTGCTGACAATACCGTCTTTTACTTTTGTGTTGTAGCCGTAGATGAGTCAGGTAACTACAGCAAATGGAATTCACTGACGACTGCTACCACGGCGAGGGCTAACCAAGCTCCTGTTGTCTCCGTTGTGAATGTTCTGACCACAATTAACAGAAATCCTGTCTTTTTTTCTGGTTCTAGTTCCAGCGATCCGGATGCCATCGCCTGTGCCGCGAATGCCAATAATTATGTATATTCTTGGACTTTGTTAAATAAGCCACCAACTTCAGCAAGGACTTCTGCAGACATTACTGGAGCCAATACACTCAATGCAACCTTTGCTCCCGACGTCGCAGGAAACTATGTTCTCCAACTCACGTTTACTGATGACAAAGGAGTTTGTGGGGGAACTAATAAACTTTCGGCGAAGACAACAACACTTTATGCAGATTACATTGGCTATGTGAATGTTAGCTATGAATATGCAACTCCTGCAGGTTACGTATACTCTGTACCTGTGGAGGGAGTGGATTATGAACGAATCAGTCAACTGGAATCAAACTTGACTCCTACTGAATGTAATCAAAGACCTTTAAATAATTTGTGTGTATCATCAACATACCGACTTATTCCAGATACAAACGGAATGCAAGTTCAGTTGTACAATCCTCCAGTCACAGATTATTATTTGATGGAGCAAAATGGTTACGCGGGCATCAGAGATGGCTTTTGGACGACAGCTGATATAGGTATGCCTCTCAGATTCGATGGGAATTATTTTTTTAACGATCCTTGGCCAAATGGCCAGCTCTACAAACGGGTATGGAACCCAACTGTGACCTGGACAGCATCGGGTAATGTCGGCTTCAAAACTGATGCCGAATGGAATGCGCTGCAACAAGACGTAGCCGCGGGCACCAAACGTAATTTAGTGGGAACTCGCTTCTAAGCCATACTTGTGTCTTAGCAAGGGGCCAGGCCATTCAACAAAAAGTCACTGGTCCCCTTGTTAGATTCTGCATCTAGAGATGACAGCCTCGATTTAGAACCCAACCATACCAAAGTCTGTCCGTTCTAACGAGAGCCCCCTAGACCCAAACAATCCCAAAATCCACTAAGATAAGAGAAAATAGGGTTCGTTTCGGCAAATTACTTTAATATTGAATTAACCTGGATCAAATTTTACCCATTGGCCTAAATGATCATCGAGGTTCGACTGAACATAGGTTTGCCTGCCCTTTTTTCCAATCAATGGCTTCTCACCTTACAGAAAAATATTGACAAATATTTTGTCTGTCAGTAGAGCTTGAGACATGTTTACAGTTATGCGCAAAATAATTTATATACTAATTTTCACTATACTTTCTTCGGACTGTTCTAATTCAAATTCGGAGAGTGACAGTTCGACTACGTTTCTCGTAGCATTGCTCTCTGGAAGAGGATCATCCTCATCTTCGACAAATGCAAACTTTCCTGTTACATGCTCAAATTCATCGACACCCACTTCGCTTGTATTGAGAGTCGGAACAAATATGCCCGCATTATTCTGTAGCGTGAGCGCACAAAACCTTTCCTCGGTAAACTTCACGATTTCTCCGAGCCTACCTGGCGGTTTAACTACAGAAACAAGCTTTTCCACGATAACGATTACTGGCATACCCACTATGAGTCAGCCGAGGACAACTTACACATTAACTGCAAATACAACTGCTGGATCACAGACAACAACTTTTGATATAACGATTAACCCCTCTCCACCAACCTTTGTTTCCGCAATTTTTTCAACCTACGTTATAGGAGTTTCGACTTCGGTTTCTATAGTGAAAGGCGGTTGTGTACCTTGTACATTTTCCATATCACCTGCTCTTCCAGCAGGGCTCTCACTAGATTCTTCAACTGGTGTTATCAGTGGCACTCCTACAACGGCACAAAGTGCCACAACTTATAGCGTGACAGCTTCCAATTCTGCTGGTAGTATTACTTCCAACAGTACCTCTCTAACCATAGTCCCAGTATCAATAGTTTATTCTGGACAATTTTTATATTACCCAGTGAGTACATCCGTGAGTATAACGCCCACTACTACATCGGCTAGCGCGGTTACTTACTCGCTTACCTCTGGCTCATTACCTGCAGGCATATCCCTTAATACATCTACAGGAGCAATAACAGGAACAACTCCGGGAACAGCGAGCACGAATTCAATTACCATTAGAGGTACGAACTCTGCGGGGAATGCAAATTCAAATCTTCTATCATTTCGGGTTCATACAGTCGCAGACTTAACATGCAATACGTCTGGCACTGCGTCTGGTTGCTCGGTTTCGACACCTTTTTCTTGCAATGCATCTTCTTTGTGCTATGGAAGTCTTTCGACCTGTAGACAGTCAGCTCCCACCGGCAGCTGCCAATATTAGAGAAACAGAAAGGCCTAAGAATCCTCGTTCGGAAAAAAATGGACTGGCTTTCGCTAATGCCTACATCGCCAGTTTCTTGGAAACTTTATCTGGATTAAGTTATGGAGGAAGAAAGAAAATCCAGATTCATAATCGGCAAAAATATCGTTTTCTGTGTATCTTTGATTTTTAAGTAGATCTAATACTATCATCGAAAATTGGATTGTCTGAAAATTTTAGATTTTACTTTCTAAAAACAACAGAAGGATTGAATCCATGGATCGGGAAAAATTTAGAAAGCTTTTAGCAAATCCTGATTTGGTGTTTCGCTATTGGATAGTATATCCTCTCATACTGTTTTTTATTTTTTTATTCACATTGGGGCCTCGAACTTTTATTTTAATCAGGACAAAACCTGTCTCAATTTTTTACTTTTTTCTATTATACTTATATTGTCTTTTGCTGTATCGACTCTCATTAGGTGATCTTTCAAAAAACGAATATTTAGAAAAACTCAAAAAACGAAAAAGAGATAAATATAATCGCTTTTAAGCTGGTCTACCTTTTACAATTTACATTGTTTTGCGAAAATCGGGCTTCTATTCTGGATTTTATGCGTTGCAACAAGACGATGCTGCTGGCACCAAACGTAATTTAATGGGAACTCGCTTCTAAGACTATTTGCATACTTCATAGACCACACTAAATAATCTTCGATCTTGACTGAGAGGCTTTAGCGCAAAGAATGTGAGCAAAAAGAAAGCATTCGAATCAATCATATTTTGATGGACATGTGTCGAAATCTATTACCTAAATCCTTATATTTTTTTGAATTTAGAACCTCAACCAAGCCAAATAAAAGACCAAGCAGCTGTTTATCTGATCCATGGAATACCAAATAGGCGAGAGGGTTTACTTATGGTTAACCGTAGGCCAATTCCCTACAAGGGAACCATTAGCTAACATCAGTTTCAAGCTATTTTTTGTCGTTTTAGTCAAAAAGCAATGCAACATAAGGTTTTTTTAACGAGGAACATACGTGAGACTAATGAATGAAAACAAAAGTTAGATTAGCTTTTTTTTGGCATCCTAAGCTGCCGTGAATATACATTAAAATAAATTTTATTGCCAGATAAATGAAATTTAAAAATGGTAGGAGACGTTTCATAAAAGGAGAATATCTACAATGAAGAAATTCAATAGATGGGGCCTGTTATTCCTAGCAATAATTGCTTCCATTAGTTTTCAAAACTGTACTGGCGGTAATGTGGGAATGATTTACGGAGTCCAGAATTCAAACCCTACCAGAGAATACAATAGCTACAATTCCGTTTACAAATACGGCGTTTTATTCCATTTGGCTTCCATTCCTGGCCAACTTGGATCCAATGCAGGTTCTGATTCGAAAGGCGAAAGCTGTTCCCATTCAGCTCTTTGGCTATTTTCCTGGGGTGATTCCAGCATTGAATCAGCCAAGAAAGCAGGAAAAATATCTGCTGTTAGCTCAATCGAATACAAACAATTGGGAATTTTAGCTGGAGCTCTGTACCATCAGTTCTGCACGACAGTGCTTGGTTCTGGTTCTTCCTCAACCAAAGCAGCTGATGCAGATGGAAAGCCTGCTAACACACAACAACGGAGATAAAAATGAAAAAAACAGTAATATTACTTTTCTTAACAATTTTTCTTGGATTCTACTCCTGTGCAACTGGTCCTACTCATGGATTAATATTTACGTACAATGATTTTCCTGGTGAGTTTAATCCAAATAATGATGTAAAAGCAATTAAATCAGCAGAAGGTTGCCAGCATGCCATATTGGGTTTATTTACTTTCGGAGATGCGGGAGCAGGCCAAGTTGCAAGAGATAATAAAATTGAGCGCATAGCAACAATCGATCATTCGACAATTAGTGTCTGGACACTTGCTTACCGAAGCTATTGCACTAAAGTTACAGGAGAATAAGAATGAATACGAGAATAAATCTGATATTGATGACCATTGCTATGGTATTTTTCACAAACTGTAGTACTGTTGTTCCAAGTGCTATTTTTAATGGAACTACTCAGCACGTTTATACAAACACTCCTGGTGGGCAATTGACGTCTGCGAAGGTAGTGAAATCTGGGCAATCCTGTTCATTCACCTTTTTTCCTGCTTATCTCTTCTTCTACGGCATTGGCGGAGGAATCGAAGATGCCAAAAAAGAAGGTGGTATTTCTAAAGTAGCAGTGGTTGACCGAAAATCCACAAGCTTCTTGGGTCCCATTTTCAACCGAGAATGTGTTCAAGTTTGGGGCGAATAGCCAGCTAACATAAGGTTACAATCGTAGTCGGGAAATACCCGACTACTCTTTCCTTCATGTAGATTCCTAACTATCTGGATTCATTTCTGTGCATGTAGGTTTTGGTTTGTGATTACTCTCTCGAAGTTCTTAAGGAGCCAAAAACCTACTCAATGCATATTCAAAAACAACAAGCCTATTGACGATAGCTTATGAAAGGTAACCCTTACATCGCATTTGAAATCATCAGATTCTCTGCAATTTCAAATGCATTTCAATTGGTTTTTCGCATACATCCGTAATCATTTTTTTTAATTTTTAGAATAAAGGGCGAAGGAATAAAATTTAAGCTTGCCATTCGACAGACTTGTAATATTTGTAGTTACAAGTATTCTTCATGTCCATCCCTAGTAGGTTTTCCGTTGCCATTCATATATTGACCATTTTGGAAATGGGTCGTGGAGCTTCTTCCGAAGAGATAGCTGGCTCTGTGGGCACCAATGCAGCCATTATTCGATTATTACTTGGAAAATTAAAAAAAGCAGGTTTCATTCATGCCCGTCGGGGTATCAAAGGGTCCTCTTTAGCAAAACCATCACGGGAAATCAATTTACTAGATATTTATAATGCTACTGAAAAAGAAGCTGCCTTGTTTCTTTTACATGAAAATCCAAATCCAAGTTGCCCTATAGGAAAAAACATTCAAAACGCTCTATCCGGAATTTTAGATGAAGCACAAAAAGCTATGGAAGATAAACTTTCAGAATATAATTTATCCGATGTTAGTTCAGAGATTCGTCAACGAATCGAATCTAAAAACAAGGGATTTAATAAAAAACAGGCATAATGTTTAAAAAATTTTTAACATATGTTGTAATAATGTAACATACAAATTTACAAGAAGGATAGAAAATGAACATTACATTAATAGGCGCTACCGGTTTTATTGGAAGTAAAACTTTAGAAGAAAGTTTAAATAGAGGATACCAAGTGACAGCTATTTTGCGAGATCCGAGTAAACTGAAAGTTGAACACAATAACTTAAAGAAATGCAAAGGTGATATTTTTGATACCGATGAATTGGCGAAGATCATTTTTGGTTCTGATGCTGTATTGGATTCCTATAACCCGGGTTGGACTGACCCAAATATTCGAGAAAATATGATAAATGGATCATTGTCTATTTTCAAAGCTACAAAAAAAGCTGGAGTCAAAAGAATCATTGTTATGGGAGGTGCAGGTTCACTTGAAGTTCAACCTGGATTGCAATTGATTGACACTCCGGAGTTTCCGAAGGAATATTTTGATGGTGCAGATGGTGCCAGACAAACTCTAAACTATTTGCGCACAGAAGATGACTTAGAATGGACCTTTCTTTCTCCTTCAATGATCATTGATCCAGAAGGACCAAAAACAGGAAAATATCGTGTCTCTAGAGAGTCTCTACTGATTGACTCCAATGGACAAAGTCGTATTTCTCTAGCTGACTTGGTAAAAGCTTTTGTAGACGAATTGGAAGAAAGAAATCATATACGAAGTAGATTTACTGTCGGATATTAGTTGTTAAATACCATGAACGGAAGACGCGGATATGTTTTGGTAAAATAATTTAATATTAAATTATTTTACATCAAATCTCTTAGTCTATAGGTCTAAACTACCGAAAGAGGTTAGTAGGCTATCAAATGAAACTTTTATTTCAAAATGCTACTTTGGGAAGACTCCCCTTGAAAAATCGGGTTGTCATGGCACCAATGACTCGATCCCGATCGATTGGAAATTTACCTGGAGAGATTGTAGGCACATATTATGAGCAACGATCAGATGCTGGTTTGATCATTACGGAGGGCACTTCTCCTTCGCCGAATGGCTTAGGTTATGCGAGAATCCCTGGAATTTTTTCAAAGGAACAAGTACAAGCCTGGAAGCTTGTAACAGAAAGAGTTCATGCAAAAGGAAGCAAAATCTTCGTGCAATTGATGCATACTGGTCGAATCGTACATGAACTAAATCTACCAAAAGGTGCCAGAGTCTTGGCTCCGTCCGCCATCCTGGCAAAGGGGAAGATGTGGACAGATGAAAAAGGTATGTTAGATCATCCTATCCCCCTCGAAATGACGAAGGAAGATATCAAGGGAACAATAGAAGAATTTGTATTAGCTTCGAAGAATGCGATCGAAGCTGGTTTTGATGGTGTCGAACTTCATGCAGCTAACGGGTATTTGCTTGAACAATTTTTACATCCCTCATCAAACCAGAGAAAAGATGATTATGGTGGCTCCATTGAGAATCGACTACAATTTGTAATGGAAGTATCAAAGGCAGTCAGTGAAGCCATAGGAAAAGATAAAACGGGAATTCGCCTTTCACCTTACGGAGCCTTCAATGACCTAACTCCATTTGCTGAAACGCACGAGGAGTATTCTTTGTTAGCCAAAGAACTAGATGGACTTGGCCTAGTTTACATTCACTTAGTTGATCACTCAGCAATGGGTGCACCAACAGTTGATCCCAAAACAGTCACAGCGATACGAAACCATTTTAAAGGTACACTCATCTTGAGTGGAGGCTATGATGCAGAGCGTGCAGAAGAAGATCTCAAAATAGGAAAGGCTGATTTAGTCGCTTTTGGAAGACCATTTTTGGCGAATCCTGATTTGGTCACTAGATTCCAGCAAGGTATACCTCTCGCCCCATTTGATGAAACAACTCTGTATACTCCAGGCGAAACAGGTTACACCGATTACCCTTTTGCTTCGAAGACAGTAGCTTCCCATTCGTAAACCATACGATTCTCAAAGAAGAGATTGACTCTTTTTTTGAGAATCTACGAACAAACAATAATTTCTTCTCAAGGACTCCTGGCAGATCTAAGTCAATCGAATAGGAGTCCAATTTTATTTAAAAAAGAGTTCTAGCATAAGTGAAATCCAGACCAAGGCCAAGAATTGAAAATGCTATCTATATGGATGAAACGCAAGCTTCTGTAGAAGCTGTTCCGTATTTTAGAAAAAGCTTAACTAAAGTGTAAAGTTTCTTGGAAAGAACTGAGACAGTTTCTTTTTGATTGTGTCAAAAATTTCTCCCAAGTAAGTACCAATTAAGAATACAATGATGCTATAGAGTCCCATCTTCAAAGGTTCACTCCAGAATTCTAAAAAGGAATCAATTCTTCCATAACTTGGATTATTTGCTAAATAAATCAGAGGCACACTTTGATTTAACTGATACTCGCTTCCCATTTCTCCAAGGATTTTGCCATTGATCTCATATGTTTCCCCATTAACGATGTATTGTATGATGGGTCTATGGATATAATGACTTGTTCCATACCGTTTATTGCTCGTCTGCGTTGAATAATCGAATTCTTTATAGGAAGAGGTAACTTTCCCCATTGTTTTCGAGCCTGTTCGGATGATATTGATATTTGAAATGACGGTGAACGCGGAGCTTAAAAAAAGATAGATCGCATAAAACTGAATGATACGTTTAATTATTTTTGTTTTCATACTATTTGAATATACTACTAAGTATCGAGGGAAAAAGCTCCCAATACCAAGGTAGATACAATCTTACCTAGAAGCTATGAGAAAAGTTGTTTTAGATCTAAAATCTAATTTCAATGAACTGAAGAAGTTTAACTTTGCAATTTTGATTTTACATCTCTTACGATGGCAGAATTGTCATACCCAGATAATCCTGATAAAAAAATCCAGGTGTTTTTCTTTGAAAAAACTTCTTGATAGCCTAAACAAATAAATCTAAAAAAGACCCGTGCCTTCTTTTCAACTCAGGTTTCATTTTTACATTTTAGGTATTATCTTCCTTTTTCATTTTGATTTGTTTGCGGAAAGGATTCCTAGAATTCCTCTCTATGTACATATGATAACGGATAGCCAAGAAATACCTTATACCAAAGAATCCCTGCACTGGTTTTCCGACACCTTAAATCAAGAATTCCACTCGGGAGAGGGAGAGTCCTTAGCTGAGTTTTATATCATTGGGATCAGCACACCAGAGGAGATTGCGAAAGACTGGCCTCAACTTTCAAAAATTTCTAGCTCAAAAGAATTTTGGTCACAAAAGAAAGAAATGATGATGCACCCTATGTTTAGAAAGGATGCGATCAATCTGTTTATCTTTAGCAATCCAGAAAAGACACAAAGATCGCAGGGAGGGCTCATCATCAAAGCAAAGAATGTCAATGGTAAACGATTTACAGAATATTTTTCATGGATTCTTTTTGAGAAAAAAGCCTTCCTAAAAAAGGATGATAAGCTATTACTACATGAAGCAGGCCATGCCTTTAGTCTAACACATGTTAAGCCAATCAATGGGATAGATGAAACTTCCCAAGACCGCAATATAATGACAGGCAGTGAGGATACGCCAGAAACTCTACCTGAAGGAGAATCTGGTTATTACTTCACTCCTTCACAATCCGAAACTATCAAAAGAGTATCCAAAAAAATGTTGGAGGCATTTCAAAGACAAAACAATCCACTGAAACGGATTGAATCAAAAGATCTATGAGAAAAGTATACTGCCTATTATTATTCATTCTAGTTTGTTTTCAATGTAAAGCTTCCCTTGAAGATCTACCGAAACTCACCTCACCCATCATGGACCCAAAGGGTGTTTTGTCCAATACGGCAAAGACCGAATTGGAATCTTTACTTCGTAAAAACGAAGCAGATACAACGAATCAAATCGTTGTCTATTTAGAAGATTCCCTTATGTTCGGTTCCATTGAAGAGGATGCAATCAAGATCTTTGAGGCCTGGAAATTAGGAAAAAAAGAAAAGGATAACGGAATCCTTTTGCTATTTGCCATGAAGGAAAGAAAGGTTCGCATTGAAGTCGGTTATGGTTTAGAAGGTGTCTTTACAGACCTAGCGGCTAAACGAATCATCAATGAAATCATTGCGCCTAACATGAAACTTGGTAACTACGAGCAAGCTATAAAACAAGGAACCATAGCCATCCTCTCACAGACGAATGCATCCTCCCTTGATTATATTTCAAAATATTGTCCAGAAGCTTTTGTAGACCGTGCTTCTTGGATCCACGAAGATACAATTCCTTTATTGCAAAAAGAAATCCAAACTAGAGGCTTAAAAAACCAAGTAAACTTTAGATTTTGTGTAACTGCTTCTTATAACCAATTGCATTTGGATGGTCTAGCTCTTGGGATCTTAAAGAATATCCCTGCGAACGGAAAGCCCTCCTTCGTTTTGCTTGCATCCAAATTCCTAACTGAGAATGGATATTCCTATCGCGGGTTTGGTGGCTCAATCGCAGTGAGCCCGGAGCTTAGCCCACTGTTTTCGCAAATGAGGAACATAGAACTCTTTCAAAACTTATACGAGGAAGCCTCGCATGACGATATGACAAATTATTCTTATCGAGCCTATTTAAGTGCTTTGGATCGTATTGAACCTTATGTCGTAAATAAAAATCAGATCCCAAAAGAGTATTCGAAAGTCCATGATCCAAATGGCGTACTTTCAACCTTTGCCATCGAAAACATTACGAAACTCCTGGACAAAATGTTTAACGAGGATAGGCTCAAAGTATCGCTAAGTATCATCAAAACTAGGCAAGAAATAGAAACCGATGTACAAAAAGTCCTAAATCAAACCTTGGGAACTGAAAATGGGATCTTAGTAGTTTATTCATTGAACGAACGAAAATTTTTAGTTAGGATTTCAAAAAAGTTTCTACCTCCCATCGCAGGCAATGCCAAAATTCAATTTAACAAAAGCCAGTATGAATCTATGCTAACAAAGCTTGTGCGTAAGGCGTCCGAAGGATACCTTTCAGAGGGAGACTTGAATTGGGCAATGATCCGCGCTCTGGAATCAATTTCTACAAGTTGGAACACTTATCATCCAGAGGAAGATCTTTCCGTAACAGACAAACAAAGTGCAACAAAAGAAGAGACACAAAGTTTTTATCCAACAATTGAACTTCCTTTCCTTTGGGTTTTCTTTCGCGTTTGTCTCTTGCTCGTATTGATCAGCGCCTTTGCATCCGCCAATGGAGTGATCTTCCTTTCGGTATTATTCTATTATGCGAGCATTTATCTTCGAGACTGGATTCCCTCACTAAAAGGCTTTTCGCATCTAACGGAGATTTTTCTTCTGGGATTTAGTACCATTGCTGGCTACCTTAGCACACTCTTATTCCGAAGCGTAGGAATCGCCAAAATAATCGAAGACTTCATTGGTAGCACAAGCGATGGCTTTTCTTCCAACTCTCAATCTACCACAACCATTCGCAGTTCTTCATATAGTAGCTCTTCTTCCTCATCGACCTCATCGTCTTCCTCCTATTCTGGTGGAGGTGGTAGTTCTGGAGGAGGCGGGGCAAGTGGAAGTTGGTAAAACAGTTTGAATCGTGGAGTTGAATCATAGATTTAACTCCTTGCCTTTAACAAGCGTACTGCTCTCAAGAAAAAGACGATTCTGTTATTGAAAATGTTTTACTTCCCACTCTAAGTGGGAATCGAATCTATCAAACGTTCTAAATCCTTGCGAATTTGAAAGGGGCTATCTTGGAAGAGCTCCTTCATTTTCTTCTCCACCTCGTTTCTCGCATCGAATCTCTGTTCTTTGACCCAATCTTGGACTTTGGTGGTAAAGGATGTATTGAATCGCAGATTTTGTTTGTCCACTAAACCCATTTTGACCATCACTCTTGTTTTTTTAGGACAACGACAAGGATTACGACTATCAACTAAGCCACATTTGCCGGAAACATAAGTTTTTAGATCCTCGCGTGCTCTATGCAATTTGACACGATAATTGGAAGGTGAAATCGAAAAAAGCTCTGCTCCCAAGTTATGATCGGCTCCAAAAATTTCACCGATGATGTAAATGAGTCGTTGTTCTCGGCTGAGGCACATGAGCATCGCAGTTGCACAGAGTATCCTTACCTCTTCCACTTCTGCTTCACTAAACTCTTCTTCCGCCTCTTCAAAAGAAGGTTCAACCACATGGGTCATTTCATATTTCCCCTTGGGTGCGTTTAAAAAATGGTTCACAACGATTCGATAGAGCCAGGTTTTAAATTGGCTATTGCCTTGGAAGGTATTTAATTTGGTGAATACCTTGATCAGAACCTCTTGGGTAGCATCCAGGGCATCATCAGGATTTAGATATAGGCGTAAGGCAATGTTATAAATGAAGTCCTGGTGCTTTTTTAACAAGAGTTCCAGATACTTTCGATCCCCGGCTATGGCTCCCTGAAGGAGCACAGGGTCATCCTCTAATCCTTGCATAGGAATCAATTTAAGTTTAGCCTCTTCTGTAGGATAGAAATAAACCATTGTGAGGGTAATACCTTTCGCAAAAGAGCTAGCGATTTGGATCGTCTGTTACCAACAAGATAGCGCAGTCGATCACTAGGATCCTGGACTGCTTGGAAAATAGTTTCCGCGACTGTTTCAGGTAAAACCGCATCCATGAATGATTGGTCCTTAATAACTTTCAATCCATTCACAAAATGATCATAGTCCTTTATTAAACTATTCTGATATTCTTGAAGGGATTCTGAGTTAAAATTGCTTTTTGTTGCGCCAGGTTCTATGATTTTAACCTTAATTCCGAATGGTTTTAGTTCATAATGTACACTTTCAGAAAATCCTTCCACTGCCCACTTTGAACTATGGTAAATAGAAAATAGAGGATACGTCATAAGACCACCGATCGAAGATACATTTACAATGGTTCCAGACATTTGTTTTCTGAAGTATGGTAGAACTTCCTGAGTCATATTCATTAAGGCAAATACATTTATCGCAAACATACTTTGCCTATCTTCCTCACTCGAAGTTTCGAAAGCGCCAAAGGCACCAAAGCCCGCATTGTTTACAATGGCGTCGATTCTTCCTTCCTTTCTATAGACAGATTCGATGGACCTTCGGATTGATTCCTTGCTATTGATATCCATAACCACATGTTGTATGTTTGTATGCTTTTGCACCTGCGATTTTCTAGAAAAGGCATACACTTTCCATTTCCTTACAGAAAAAAAATCGGCAGTAGCTTTGCCGATTCCCGAAGATGCCCCAGTAACAATGATCACTCTATCCATAATTACTTCCGAAAGAATACAGGGATAAAAAACATCTGATCTTTCTCGCTTGCTTGGAAATAGGAAAGCGCAGATTCTTGATTTTTCCACAGTGTTAGGTGGCATGGTTTTTGTTCTGAGTCTTTTAACTCAACAAATTGCAATAAGCCTACCTTAGATATCAAATCTATTGCAGGATCCAATCTTCGGTAAGAAATGATCGCATATAGACTTTCCCCCGTGGAAGGGATTGGTTCAATTTCTTGAGTGCTGAGGATGGAATAAGAATCCACAACGCCCCTCTCTCCATATTGTTTCTCAATCCTTGCAAACCAAGAAGGCAAAAACCATGCCTCTGCATCTGCTTTTTTGTCCCAAATATAAATACCGCCAAAGCGATTGCTCCCTTCTAAAAAGGAATAAAATTTTTCATCCAACCCAGGGATTGCTTTGTACTCTGGGATAGACTTCTCCATTCGAGAAGATACGAGACTCCTCCAGGCATACCAAGGTTTTTTGACTTTTGTGATAGTTAGCCAGGTGCCTGTTCGCTTTTTAGGGGCAATGAATTCGGGTGAGGAATCTCTCGCTTCCATAGCTTTGCCACCCAAAGAGAGAAGGAGAAGAAGGCTTGGGATTTTGAAGTAGTCAATTGTTTTCATGGCAGATTAGACAAGGATTCTCTCAGGTGTTACAAAACTCGGGTAGAAAGGAATGGATTCTAAAACGCTTACGTTCAAAATTTTTTAAAAACTTTATTGTATTCCTCGGCTAGATTTTAATAAACAAAATACGACCAATGTTAGATATCAAAGAAATCTTAATCCGGATTTCGATTGCACTCGATTATGCGAATGGAAGGAAACCTGAATTTACTCTCAAATTGGCTTTGGTTTCTGTTTTTTTGGCAAAATTAGCAAACTGTAGCCAAAGAGAGATCCATTTAGTCTATCTTTCTTCATTATTTAAATCCATAGGATGTACCTCATATTCTCCCGAAGAAGCTGAAATTTTCTCAGGAGATGACATCAGTTTCAAATCAGCATTTTCAACAGTCGATTCTATCAACAAACTAGAAGCCTTGTTACAGATTCAAAAACTTCGGGCCGATTCCAAATGGGAAGAATTGAAAATGAAGTTTCGTTTGATCATCGATGGCAATAATTTGTACAAAAATATCATCGAAGCCCATTGCGATTCGGCGAGAATGCTAATCCAAGAAATCAACTTAGATCCCGAGATCAGTAAAATTATCAATGACACCTACGAACGATTTGATGGCAAAGGAACACCAAGTAAAAAGAAAGCCAATGAAATACATTTTCTTGCTCGGATCATATCGATTTCCTATTATTTCAATAGTCTATCAGAAATCACTGATACAAAATCCATTCGCAAACTTCTAGAGAAGAACAAAGGCAAAATGTTTGATCCAGTCCTTGTGGATTATTTGCTCAGATTTATCGAGGAACTCTCTCTCATGATCCATTCCAATACTATCCACGAGGATGCTTTGTTTATTTCACCAAATATATATGTAGACCACTTACAATCAGTGGCAATGATGATTTCCTATTTGCCAGATTTTAAGTCAAGATATACTTCTCTTCATTCTAAAAAAGTCTCTGAACTTGCTCTTTATCTCGCAAAAAAATTGAAATTAACTGAAGATGAACAGAACAAAGTGTACATTTCAGCATTACTCATGAATATTGGAATGGTCTGTATCCCCACGGGGATATTGGAAAAAGAGGGAAAGTTAAATCCATCGGAAAGAGAGCGTATGGAAACGCATACTTTCTTTACTGACCAAATATTGAAAAAAAGTAAACTACTAGAACCCTACCTAGAGTATTGTATCTCCCATCATGAAAACTTACAAGGTACTGGCTATCATAGAAGGACCAAGGATCTAAATATCGGGCAATCTATACTTTGCTATGCGGATAAAGTGATTGCACTTGGATCGGACAGATCATTTCGAAAAGCCTATCCGAATACAGAGATCTTAAAAATTTTAAAGCAAGAAGTGTTAGCGGGAATCCTAGAAGAAAGGATCTTTCCCTTCGTCGAAGAATACTTGGGATTCAAACAGAAAACTCCAAATCGTGGAGAGAATAAATACTCCTTAACGGATAGAGAGATCCAAGTTTTAGAACTCATCGCAGAAGGGCATACGAACAAACAAATCGCTAAAGATTTACAGATATCATCCAGAACCGTGCAACACCATTCCATCCACATCTATGAAAAAATGGGGGTTAAGAGTCGATCGGCCGCAGTGATGGTTGCATTCAAAGAAAAAATTTTACAACTATAGGCCATTTGGCCCTTTTTCCTAAAGTCTAGATCAAGTATTCTTTTCATAGAACTTTCTCTTTGAGGTCTATATGAAAATTTTACTGAGCATTCTTATGTTTTTTATCCTTTCTTGTTCTTCCGAAACCAAGAAATCAAATCTCACAAAGCCACTCACTATCCAATCCAGCAAAACGATTGTTTTTGTACACGGAATGTATATGACCCCCAAAACTTGGGAGCCATGGATGGCCTTTTTCAAAGAAAAAGGATTCAAAGTGTACGCTCCTGCCTACCCTCTTCATGATATCGATCCAGATATTCAGAGAAAAAAACACCCAGATCCTGAACTCGCAAAGCTAACCTTTGCACAGGTAAAAGAACATTACAAACAATTCATCCAAACATTGAATGAAAAGCCCATTCTAATTGGACATTCGATGGGAGGACTCGTCGTACAATCTTTATTAAACGATGGTATTGGATCTTCTGCTATCGCAATCAGCCCTGCACCACCGAAAGGAATAGTTTCCAAAGCCACTGCCATCAAACATGGATTTGGCTTTGTGACTTCCTCATGGCCCGTGATCAATCCATTTGCCTCGGATGATTCTCCCATCTTTATGGAAGAGGAACATTTTGTTCAAAAATTCGCAAATGGTTTAGAGGAGTCTGATGCTAGGCAAGCCTACCAACAATTTATCGTACCTGAATCAAGACGATTGCCGCGATCAATCCTAACTGACGAAGGTGCCATTGATTTTGAAAGAGCCAGGGGTCCATTGCTTTTAGTGGCGGCAGAGGAAGACCGAGTGATTCCCAATACTCTTGTTCAAGATAACAAAAAAGCATATTCTGAATCAGCAGGCATCACGAACTTTATCGAATACAAAGGAAAAGGACATTTGCTCCACAGACAAAAAGGATGGGAAAAGATTGCCAATGATTGTTTGACATGGATAGGTGAAAATCGGTAAGCTGAATACTTGATGAAACCAATTTATAAAAGCCTTTTTTTTGTAACGACTCTTGTTTTGGGACTTACGGCTGGAGCGATGTTAACTGAAGCAAGTATCATTGTTCCTTTCTGGCTAAGATTAAATCCTGATGAATTTTTTTCCTGGTATACAAAGAACCAAGCATCTCTCGTTGATTATTATACTCTACTAGAAGTATCGAGTCTGTTATTGACACTTTTGTCTTTGATTGTATTGCAAATTCAAAAGAGCTCGGGAGGATTGTGGATGGGTATCTCATTTCTATTTTCTTTATTTGTAATCTTGACGTTCTTTATATTTTTTAAAGATGCCAATGCACAGTTGAATGCTGGGCCGATTGCCAAAGAAGTATTTATTGATACCATCCAAAGATGGGGAAATTGGCAATGGATTCGAGTCGGCTTAGGATCTGTTGCGTTTATCGCAGCTTTGGTATTCTTACAAAAAGAACATTAAGATTTACGTTTTTTGAAAGTCTGGGTTTCTTTATGCCTAGATTTGTCCTTTTGTTTGGAAGTGTTTAAGAGATAAGCATCCAGTCTATCAAAACGTTCTCCCCACAAAAGACGATACTGTTCCATCCAATCTGTTACGTCTTTGAATGCTTCGTGGTTAATACTGCATTGGCGAAATTGTGCGTCCACGGACTTTGTGACAAGACCTGCATTCACGAGTACTTTGATATGTTTCGTAATAGCAGGAAGACTCATTTGTTTTAGCAAGGGAGATGCCAAATCACTAACGGTAGCATCACCTCGACTCAAAGCCTCTAGCAAACTCCTCCGTGTAGGATCAGACAGAGCGAAAAAAATATGACTGAGAGTATCTTGCATCAATTAACTAACCTCTTAATTAACTTTTTTAGTAATTAACCTAATAGTTAATAAAAACAACTTTCTTTGCTTGTCAAGAAAAGGAAAGACTATCGTTTTTTTTGCAGAAAAGATACTTGCCCAAATCTTTGCTACTTTGGTATAACAAAAACCCTGTCATGCGACCTATACTTGGATTATTCTCTTTGTATTTCTCTCTTATACTCTTTGGGCAAGAGTTTCCATTACAAAGCCAAGATTCCTTTTTCTCACAAAAGCGCTCAATCAATGGTTTCGGCGGTGTGTTTGTTAACTCCGATTTAGCACCCATCTCCTTCCAATTGGATTTCAAATACCAGCCATCTTATATCTGGGGGTTTGGATTCAACCAAGGAATTACTCCTCGTTTTTCCATTTTCCAATTTGAACTGGAGGGTATCCTTGCCCGCCATACAGGCGCTATGAACCACTATGAAGCAGTTGGAGTTGGGATCGCGAGGATACCCAATCTATTTGGATCAAACTTTAGTTTGGCGGTTGGTGAGGGGATTTCCTTTGCCTCAAGATTGCCAAGGCTCGAAAATTGGGATTTAGGATATGATAAGGGCCGCTTTGTAACAGACGATGTAGAATCGAGAGCCACATTGAATTATCTTTTGTTCGAAGTTGACTACAGCATACCGGGATTCTCCGATAAAACAAAAATCTTTTCTAGGATTCACCATCGTTCTGGCATCTATGGAGTTTTTTGTCCACCCACCCCTCCCTGTGGATCCAATTTTATAGTTTATGGTTTTAAACAAGAACTGTAAACGCTTAGCCAATTTTTTTATAAATTGAATTCTAAATTTGTAGCCTTTGGGAGAAAAAAGACTTGATATAGTTAGGATTCCTTACTAAATGGAACTTAAGCAAAGAGGTATCGTATGAATCAATTCGCAACATGGGCATTGGGTCTTTTCCTTGTCTTAGGTCTTTCCTGTTCAGAAAAGTTAACAAATGAAGTTCCATATCCAGAAGGATATCGAAGTTGGACACATGTTAAAACACTAACACTTAAAGAAAAACATCCACTATATGCAAGTTTCGGAGGCATCCACCACGTATACGTGAATCCCACTGGCCGTGATGCATTGCTTTCCAAGTCTGTCTATCCAGATGGATCTATCTTAGTTTTTGATCTTTTGGAATCGGATGCAAATGAAGAAGTTGCATCTGAAGGAAAACGAAAGGTATTGGCTGTCATGTATAAAAATTCAAAAGCCTTTCCTGAGACAAAGGGATGGGGTTTTGAAGGGTTTAAAGGAAATACGAAAGATCGTCTCGTAAATGGAAATCATGCCAGTTGTTTTGGATGCCATGCCAACCAATCAGCTACTGATTATACTTTTTCAGAATATCGTGAATAAGATGGAAGAAAAAAATTCTTTTTCGTTCCTAGAGTTAGAAGCCTACCCATGGCTTCTAACGGAGCCAATTCGATCGGAAAAGCTACGAGGCAATGTGATTGTTTTATATGCCTTTCAAATGCTCTGTCCTTCCTGTATCTTACATGGTTCTCCATTTGCACAAAAAATACATCAAACCTTTGCCGACAAGGGAGTGAAGGTAATCGGAATCCATACTGTATTTGAGCACCATAATGTAATGGGTCCTGATGCCCTGGAAACATATCTTGCTGAATTTCGATATTCCTTTCCTGTGGTCATCGACAAACATAACAGTCCTCATCCAATCCCTGATGTGATGCGAAGATTAGAATTACAAGGTACTCCGAGTTTTTTACTATTTGATAAAGCAGGTAATTTGAGATCTCATTACTTTGGGCCGGTAGACCCACTCTCATTTGGCTACGAGATCGGAAAGTTAATCGCTGAATAAAGGTTGCCAATCTCTCCTTTTTATTGGTTTTTTGAGTAAAGGATTGTGTTTAGGACCTAAACTCTTTTCTGAAAGGAACCTTTTGCAATGAAATCCGCCTTTGGTTTAGACCAACAAAATGAGAGTATTGACAGCAAACTAGTTGTTGCACTGGAACGAGTATCCGAAGCCTTTCGGGTACTACTGTGGCAACAAAGTAAGGAAATTGCTCTCAGCCCAATCCAAATTCAAATTTTATTATTTGTATATTTTCATGCCAGAGAACTCTGCAATGTTACTTACCTAGCAAATGAATTCAATGTCACGAAAGCCACGATGAGTGACAGTATCAAAGTACTTGTACAGAAAACATACTTAGAAAAAATTTCTGACCCCAATGACACCCGTTCCTTCACTTTAAAATTGAGCAAAGAAGGAAAAAAAATTGTTTTAGAATCTGCAAACTTTGCCCAAAAAATAGAAAAACCTTTATCACAACTACCAGAAGATACAAAGTTATCAATGTTAGATGGTTTATTTAACCTTATTTATGAGCTCAATCAGTCAGGCGTAATTACAGTACAAAGAATGTGTACACTATGTTCTCATTATACAAACCGAAAGGAAAAACATTATTGCAATCTTTTACAAAGACAGCTAGCCGCTGAGCAACTTCGATTGGATTGTCCAGAATTTAGTTCAGTATAATATCTGAAAAGGATTCATTCTATTTAGGGGTTCAAAAATCCAGATGAAATCTTTGCCTTCAAAAATATGCACAGTCTGTGGGCGCAGTTTCTCCTACCGAAAGAAGTGGGAAAAGGTTTGGGATGAGGTGCTCTATTGTTCGGATGCTTGTCGCAGGAGCAAATCGGTTGAAGCTAAGTTAAACTACGAGGAAGCTATCCTGTCCCTTCTGCGGACAAGATCTACTATGGCTAGTATTTGCCCTAGTGAAGTATTAAGCAGCGAAGAAAAAACAGATAAAGAAAAAATGGAACTTGTGCGTAGAGCAGCGAGAAGGCTTGCCAATAAAGGCCAAATCACCATCACACAGAAAGGGAAAGCAATTGATCCCGACTCCTTCAAAGGTCCAATCCGTCTAAAATTAAATTCTTTGCAATAAACAAAAGTTTGCTTATTTTTCCTCATTTCGAAAATTCTTTCCTAAATAAAAAAATTTTCCTTGCTATCATTTGTTAGTGCACTAGAAAATTCTGGGCTTTTGACGAAAGCTATCAATTCAATGGGTAAAAGACATCCATTCGTAAGGTAGGAACAAATTGAGTAAAGGGATTGGAAAGGTAGCTTTCATTACGGGTGCCTCAGGAGGGATAGGCAGAGAGACTGCTCTTTTGCTATCCCAAAAAGGTTTTACTCTTTTTTTAACCGATCGCCGAGAACAAATCTCCTCTCTAAAGGAATTTGTTGGATCCTTAAATAAAAATCACATTGTCTATCCTTGTGATATTGCATCACCAAAAGAATGCTCTGTGGCAATCAAAGAATGTATAAAAAGATTTGGTCGGATTGATATTTTAGTCAACAATGCAGGTATTATGCGACCTGCAAAATTCCACAATCTATCCATTGATGCAATTGAAGAGCAGATAGATGTAAATATTAAAGGTACGATTCGACTGACCCATTTGGCAATGCCGCATCTCAAATCCTCCCAAGGGAAGCTTATCATCTTGTCTTCATTAGCTGGAATTGTCCCAGCTCCCCATCATTCTATTTATAGCGCGACCAAGTTTGCTTTGAGAGGATTTGCTTTGAGTTTGTATCTGGAATGGAAAGAATTGGGTATCCGTGTAACAAACATTTTGCCAGGAACCATTCAATCGCCTATGACTCAGTTTATGGCTTCCCAAGACAGCTCTCCCATGGCATATCTTAACCCTCCCTTACCAGCCTCAGATGTAGCCCAAGCAATTGCAAAAGCTATCGATTCTGATATTGCGGAAGTCTATGTTCCCTACTCGCAAGGCCTACTGGCTAGGATTGCCCTTCTATTTCCTTACCTTTTACAGTGGATCTATCCCATTCTGGCGAAGAAAGGATATAAGAATTTAGAGTCATGGAAAGAAAAAGGACTCTTTAGATGAGTCCGCAAAACAAGGAAAGTTTCCTTCTTTAAAAAATCCGAAAAAATGAAACGATACAAATATGTAACTCTCCTCACTTCCTTTCTTTTCTTATCTACCATTACATTACAGGCAAATGATACGGTAGAAGTGAACGATGCTCTGGAAAAACAGCTACTCGGAAATTTCATTTACTATTTGGAAGATAGTGAAAAAAAACTTAGCTTTGAGGATATTAAATTTCTTAAATTACAGGAGATTTTCTAAAAATCTAATTCTGAGATTTTAGAATTTGGACAAACAAACCATCACTATTGGCTACGCATCACCCTTGAAAACAAGGCTAATGTATTTGTGTCCAAACTCATCGAAATCAATTATAACAATATAGATCTCATTCAATTTTATGAACCTTTAGATGATGGATCTTTTGTAAAAACGGAAACAGGTATGCTCTTTCCCTTTGCCACTAGGAAATACAAAAATAGAAATTTTGTTTTTCCTATAGCAATTGGGCCAGGGCAAAAGAAGACTTATTACTTCTTAACTTGGACAAGTGGTGGCCTAAGCCTTCCCATTCTCTTATGGAACCAGGACTCTTTCATACTCCACAATGCGGACGTACAGCACGGCCTAGGTATTTACTATGGAGTGATGATTGTAATGATCCTTTATAATCTATTCATCTTTTTTTCGATCCGAGACATTAGTTACTTTTACTATGTAACGTATATTCTCGGCTTTTTAGGTATACAACTGGTATTGACGGGTCATGGATTCCAATACCTTTGGCCTGAGTATCCGTCCCTCCAGAGAAATTTTTACGTTTTTTTTACCGGCATTTGTATGTCATCTGCACTTCTCTTTGCCAAACGATTTTTAAATACGAAAGAGAATATTCCTATCTGGTTGGACAAGTCCATGAAAGTAATGGTTGTCGCACATGCTATCCTAGTGATTACACCTCTACTCTTTCCACCTGAGATTACCGTAAAAATCGCACTCCTTTTGAGCCTCCCTGTACTTTTTATGATTCCAACTGCCTCCGTTATGAGTTTCCTAAAAAAATTCAGGCCAGCAAGATACTTTCTCTTAGCATTTACCGTACTCCTAGTTTCAGGTATTGTTGTCGTTTTAAGATTTATCAATATTCTAGGTAACACATTCATAACAGAGTACGGTTTGTATCTTGGATCTACTATGGAAGTAATATTACTTTCAATCGCTCTAGCTGACCGTATCAACATCATGAAGCGTGAAAAATCAGAAGCACAAGCAAAGACTTTAGAGATGCAAAAAATTTTAACAGAGTCGTATGCTCGTTTCGTACCAAAAGATTTTTTAGCAAATCTAGGCAAAGAATCAATCTTAGATGTAAAGTTAGGTGACCAAATCCAAAAAGATATGTCTGTCTTGTTTAGTGATATACGTTCATTTACAACGCTTTCTGAACAAATGACACCCGCTGAAAATTTCAATTTTATCAACTCCTACCTAGGTCGTATGAGTCCCATCATACAGAGGAACCATGGCTTTATAGATAAATTTATCGGTGACGCCATTATGGCATTATTCCAAAAAAATGTTCTCGATGCTGTAAACGCTGGAATCGAAATGCAAAGGTACTTAAAAATTTATAATGATCATAGAAATAAACAGGGATATGTACCCATCCAAATTGGAGTAGGGATTCATTCTGGCTCACTCATGTTGGGAACCATCGGAGCCGAGGAAAGATTGGAAGGTACCGTTATTTCAGATACAGTAAACCTTGCCTCCAGGATTGAAAACCTAACTAAGATATATGGATCTAGAATTGCAGTCAGTGAAAGCACCATTGAAGAGGTAAAGCGTGATGGACGATTCCATTTTCGTTTTTTGGACAGAGTCAAGGTCAAAGGAAAAAAAATCCCTGTATCGATTTACGAAGTGATCGATGGAGATGAGCCCGAGGAGCAAGATCTAAAGATTGCAACAAAGGATACCTATGAAAAAGGTGTGAATGCTTTTTACTCCAATTACTTTGAAGAAGCAAAGGTCCATTTTGAAAAGGTACTTAATATATTCCCACAAGATAAGGCAACGCAACTTTATTTGAAACGATTGTATCCTGTTACTAAGGATCAGAGTTTTGATGAGCATTAGAATAAATTGTAAACCGATTCCTTATCATGATCCCATTGAAAATAATGATTTATGTGAAAAGTCAGTGGAAATTTCAAAAGGGTCATTTTATACTTGTTCTCGAATAGCTTTCCCATGCAAATCCTTGCCAATTTCATTAAATCGATCCTAAATTTTCTTCTACCGAAAACCTACCTTCCTGTTGATTCCAAATCTGGCCTTTGGATTGATTGGGCCGATGATACGGAAATCCAAAAAAGGAGAAACAGGGAATCTATAAAAACATTTAAAGATAAAGGGTATGTCATCCTATCGAAACTTATACCTAATCAGCTATGCGATGAATTAAACCAAAAGTTTTCTAAATACGTTGAGTCCAATCATGAGGAGGCACGATCGGCGGAAGATTCCTTCGGTTTCCATTCACGACTTTGTAATTTTCATATGTTTTCTTCCAAGGCTAAAGAAATTGCTTTTCATAAAACTTTAGTCTCTATCTTAGATGAGATTTTTTCATCTGAAGCGGTTTTATGTTCTAGTCTTTATTTTGAAAAAGGGAGCGAGCAGAGGATTCATCGCGATGGACCTTTCTTCTACACTGTTCCCAAAAATCTCTTTGTTGGAGTCTGGGTAGCATTGGAGGATATCCAAGAAGGCACAGGTGAGCTTGTATATTTTCCCAAAGGTCATTTGATTCCAATCTCTGTAGAGAAAATTATACAAGAAGGAGGAGGTTGGTCTGAGTATAGTAAAGCTATAGAGTCGAAGTGCAGACAGTTGGGTTTGGGACTAGAAAAAAATTTAGCAAAGAAAGGGGATGTCCTAATCTGGCATGCGGAACTTCCCCATGGTGGATCCAAGATTGACAATTCCAAACAATCAAGAAAATCTATTGTCTTTCATTACAAAGCTAAATTAGCTCCCATCCATGGCGAAGATGTATTTTTTTCAAAGGCACCCGTTCCTAAATTTTCCGTCTTCTCTTACAAATCATATAACAAACGAAAGTATATTGACCAAGGTATTCCATTCTTTGCTAAAAATGAGTATTAAATTTTTGCAATACTTAAAGAGTTTCTTATTTCTTAAAGAATGCTTCGACGAATTTCTTTTATCAAAGAATGAAATTCAAAAATCCTTTCTCATTCTCAGCGGAAACAAACCGAACAAGGCTCAGCAATCCACTTAACAGATTTTTTGTATAAAAAAAGTGAGAACTTCATTTTTCTTTTTCGAATAGAGCAACTCTATTTCCTTCTGAATCTTGAAATTCTGCTACAAAGCCAAATTCGATTCTTGTTCTTGGATACAAAATGAATCCGCCTTCTGACACAACTTTTTTCAAAGTGCTTGTTATATCTTCTGATTGAAAGTAAACAAGTGTTCCTTCTTTGGAGGGACGGTACGTCTTTCCTTTTGCAAGTGCACCAGAAATATGGGAACTCCCATCCACAAAGGGAAATAAGGCCATCTCATTGCCATCGAGACTAGTTTTCTCGAATGTAAATGAGAATACAGTTGAATAAAAATGAATGGCTCGGTCAAGGTTACTGACAGGAATTTCAAAATACACAACTGGATTTGCCATAGAACCTTCGAGGTCTTTTTTATGAGAACAAAAACAAACCAAAGTAACAAGCCATGTAAAGAGAATCACTTTTCCAATCATCTTCATTGCTCTATTGGATTCCATTAGACTCGTTTCCAGAAATAAGTCAAAAATTCCTTTTCCTCTTCAAAACCTTCTCTTTCATACAAACGCCTTGCCGTGAGATTGTGTTTTGAAGTGGACAGCTCCAATCCTTTCCCTTGAAAGACTTCCGTATATTTTTTTGCTTCATTTATCAAGAGTTTAGCGATTCCCTTTTTTCTGTATTCTAAAAGCACATACAAGTCGTTTAAGAGGTAGGAACGCTCCATACTGATTGATGAAAATACAGGATACAATTGAATAAAGCCAAGAAGTACATCCTGGCCAAGCTCCGTTGCCAAGAGTATGATTGATTGCCGATGCTCCATCCGATCTTTTAAAAAATGAAATGCAGTATCTCGATCACTTTTTTGTCCATAAAATTGACGGTAGAGATCAAAAAGTTCCGAAATTTTATGTAAATCATTAAAATTTGCCTCTCTTACTTTTAGGTCCAAATTTGCCTCCTATTCATTCTGATATTGAGTTTGTTGAAGAAAATATACATAGTCCATCTCTGGTGTAGTGCCACCTAATGCTGTGATAGCCGCAGAAATTTGACCTCTATGGTGGGTCCTATGGTTCATATTGTGATGGATTAAGTCACAGTAAAGGAGTCTAGATACAAAACCTCGCATTGTTTTATAAGTGAAAACCTTTTGCCAAATATCCTCTGTTTGGCTCTCTAGCCAGGTTTCCCATCTTTTCATTGCTAGGAAAAGTTCCATTTTCAAAGCCTTTGGATCATATTGCAATTCTTGCGAAAGTGTTTTAGGTTGAAAATCTTCGCCTACCAATCTGGAGAACCATAATTTTTCCACCAATAGCAGATGGTTGATTGTCCCATGGATAGACCGAAAGAACAAACCCATATCTTTTTTTAGGTCATCTTCAGAAAAAGCATCCAAGGATCTGTACAATACTTCAGTCGCCCAAAAATGATATTGGTGATTTCGTACAAAAAATGCCTTCATGTATGCTACTTCATCTGGAATCGAAAGGAATCAAAGTAGAAAATCTTATGGTGGACCCTGTAAGCCCATCCTAATTTTCCTTATATTGATGTAATTCCAGTTGCATTTTATTGCTTTTTTGTTAGCCTATTGCATGCTCTATGTCCAGAAACTATCTACAACTCACCATCAATCGACTTTTTTTATTTGTGCTCTTTGTCTGGTTTCCCTTCCAAACACTTTCGGCCCAAACGAAGTATGATTTCCCGGAGACAAAACCTGGCCAATATATCTATTATCTGGACAAAAGAGGAGACCAGAAACGACTCACTGGGATCTTAAAGTTTTTTGATGGCACTCTTATTTGCCGCACAATCAATTTGAAAGACAAATCACAAACGACCATTACATTCCAAATAGAGGAAAAAGAAAACAATCTCGAACTCAAACCTCTTAAATTGATTTCGGGAAACTTTGAAAAAGACATTCAATATGTATTTGTAGATCTCCAAAACATAGCAACGCAAGAGTTTAAACATAAATCTTCCTTCACGGAAGGTAAGGACCGGTTTGAAGATCCTTGGCCAGAATTTGGCTATACATTGGAGCATACCTTTTGGAGAGAGATTCCCTTCTTTCACTTATATAGCACCAGAAAAACAGATTCGGAAACTCCAAATTATGAAATCGCTGTAATGGGTAGAATGGTCAGTGGGAATGATACTTCCTTCTTCCAATTCGATTTTCCTTTGATTGTAGAAAACCAGAACGCGAAATTTACTGTTCCTTCGAAAACAGAACAGGTTTTTGTAAGCCAGGGTTATTCCCTAATCTTAGACGAAAACTGGAAACCTCACCTAGCAGATGCTAAAAACAAACTTTACCACGATACCTTCTGGCTAGAGGTGAACTCAAAAAGAGATGCGCAAATTGGAATCGAAATTGTGGAAAATAAGAAACTTCCCAAAGAGGCAAAAATTAAGTCGAGTTTAGATTTTGCTCAAAAAATTGCTAACTCTACCCCCATGCTTTTAGCTATCTCATTATATTTTAATCCTATCAATGATAAAGAAACAACTGTCTCTTACATTGTATTTGATTTAGAGAGTAAATTGCCAACCATCATGATTCATAGAATTAAGGAGATTGAACCAGGGAAATACCATGTGATCAATTTCTCTGCATTTTTAGAAACCTATAGTTCAAATGAGGATTATTTCAACCAAATGTTAAGCAAAATAAAATAGCCTACTCTCAAGTAAAGGCGAATGATTGCATTTAGTTTTTCTAGATTCATTTATTAATTCACAAAATCATTTTCTTTATGTAAAAATAAATATAGAGTAGATAGCAATTCGGAAACAATGATTGGTTTTTTAAGACAAGCATTCATGCCAGCAGCATAATACTCTTTTACTTGGTTTTCCATACTATTTGCTGTAACAGCTATAATTAGAATATTCTGAAATTTATCTTTTCTTGACCTTATTTGACGAGTCGCCTCAATCCCGTCCATTTCAGGCATTTGGATATCCATCAAGATGAGATCATATGGGTATTCGTCCAAATCCAATAGATGAACCACCTCTTTACCATTCATTGCAACATGAACTGTATAGTTTTCCTTCTCTAAAATACGCATGATAAACTTTTGGTTTAAAGGATTGTCTTCAGCAATTAACAAATGGAATTTTGAATTTTCTAAAGTATTGTGTGCAACCGAACCTAAGCTTTTGGAATGCTCCCGCCGAGCAGTCTCATAAGGAAGGGTAAAAATAAAGGTGGATCCTTTTTTTAGCTCACTTTCGACTCGAATAGCACCACCCATAAGGTGTACAAGTTCTTTGGAAATATACAATCCCAAGCCGGAGCCTTCCTGTTTCTTTGTTCTTGAAGTCCCCAATTGAGTGAATCGTTCAAACAATCGATGTTGGTCCTCATGTGATATTCCAATGCCCGTATCTTTGACGGAAAATTCGATCCACCTTGGATCTTTGGCTCTTTTGACAATCAATCGTATTGAGCCGATCTTTGTAAATTTAAAGGCATTGCTGATGAGATTGATGAGTACTTGCCTAAGGCGACTTTCGTCTAAAAGTAAAGGTTCTGTAAAATGATCCTTTTGAATCTCAATTTGAAAATGTACATTTCTTTCCTTTGATTCCTCTTCAAACAATAACTGTAAATTTGCACATAGACTACTTAGTTGAATGGGTTCTTTTTTGATTTCTATTTTTTGAAATTCAAGTTTAGAAACATCTAAAATATCATTGATAATTGTAAGTAAAGATAAAATGGATTTTTTCGCTTGGAAGAGGTAATCTTCTTGCTCCTTGTCTAATGTTGTCCTCTCTAAAAGGGATAACATACCGAGTACGCCGTTCATTGGTGTTCTGATTTCATGGCTCATATTTGCTAAGAATTGAGTTTTGATTTGGTTCGCCTCTTGTAATTCTTTTGTTCTTTCCTTTACCAAAGATTCAACGGTTCTTTCCTTTCCTAAAATCATCATGACTACCAAACCCAAAAGCCCTGAAAGTAAGGACGAAAACAAAAGCAAAACCTCTGATGCTCTAGAAATATTTACTAGATAAAATGCTCTCGTTGCAATGATGGTTAATTGGAAATTGAATTCTTTTGATTGTATGCTAAGCGATTTTTCAAATTCCGAAAAAATTGGATTATTAGCAGAATTACAATTATAGTCAAATAGTATATTATGTTTATCTACTATTTCTTTTATCTGAATGCATAATGTACTAGCAAGCATATCTTTATCCAAAATGTCCCTGGTACTTTGTTGCCCTAGTTCTTCAAATCGCTCACCAATGATTTGTTGGATCCTTTCTGCTTCAAAAGAAAGCCTATTTTGTATAAATTCATTTTCCCAAGTTCGAGTGTAGAAAAATACCAACAAACTTAAAAGAAACGAGATCGCAGAAGCGACAAAGTAAAATGCGAATCGTTCTCCTGTTTCTTCACCCCTTCTCCAATTCCAATAAAACAATGTGAGAGGAGTAAAGATCAAAATGCCAATCGTATCACCCAAACACCAACGAAACCAGGAATCCCATATTTCTTGAACTTGGATATGATCAAAAAGTACGAGAGCAAATATTCCCATGGAAGCGGACATAACCGATGTGATAGGGCCGGTTATCAAAAAGAACCTTTTCATCTCCTTTGTTTGGTAAAGATCAAGTTTATGTCCCAAAGAACGCCGGAGAGTTAGCCCACCAATGATTGAGGCGATTGTGTTTCCAAAAGCAATAAAACCAATCCGCGACCACTCATGGAATGGGATATCTTGTGCGTGCAGAAAAGATGCAAAGCTAAGGTTGGTGAGAAAAGAAGCAAAAAATAAGATTGGCCAGACCTTTTTCCCATAGACGAGTACAAAGCCTAGTGCAATTCCTGCGGAGGGCCAAATCGGAGAGCTTGCACCATCTAATGCGAATACGTTGAGGCATAGCTTTCCAAACCCAATATAGAGGACAAAAAAGGTAATCTGAATTTGAAAGCTCTTTATTAACTTTGCCACAAGTAGTCCTCTCCCAAAAGATCGATAACTATCGTTCTGTGATGGTGTTGTATTATTGCATCATCTAACAAGAATGTAAATGATTTATCTCGAAAGATTTGACCTAAAGCCAAGAAAAAGACCAGATCCGTCTTGATTTTCTAGATTTTTTTGGTTCAATAGAATAACCGATGAATCGATTAACTTTTTATCTAACCATCTGTTATGCCATACCCTTCCTCTTTCCTCAGTTTTTTTTGGGTTTGTGCCTATCCTATTTACTGAAAATTCTTGGAAATGATCTCTACTCCAATCGAATCAATAATCATTTGGCGTACACTTGGTTAAGGCTGTTCCTTTTTTTTACACGAACAAAACTCATTTGTGATTTGGACAATTGGGAGCCCGGGCAATCTAAAAAATTCATCATATGCAACCACACCAATGCCCTTGAAGTTCCGATAGTCGTTGGTTTACCTTACTTAAAACATACTCCCAATTTGAATCTCTCTTATTTAGGAGGTGACATCATCCAAAGATACAAACTAATTCCGCTGATGATGCATGCACGAATTGTAGAAGCGGTCACCTATTCCGAAAAAAAACCAAATTTTCGCAATTTTAAAAAGGACGTTTTGTACGTTTTGGAAAGGAGAACTATATTTCTTTTCCCTGAGGGAAAACGTACCTACTCAGAAGAAATTTTGCCTTTTGAGACAGGAGTCATGAAAATAGCCTATAAATTCCAAATAGATTTGGATATCTTTGTCGTCGGAGGATTGATGAAATTCAGTGATGATACCAAATTCATTCATTTTAGAAAGAACAATCTAGTCTATGTAGCTTTCTGCGGTAAAATCCAGGCGAGCGAACATGCTAGCTTTGAATCTTACCTCCAATGTGCAGAAAAAATGATGAAAAAAAAGAAAGAAAATTTGGACACACTGTACTTTCCAAATTAAATTTTGGTTAATTCCTCTTTGATGAGTTGTTCTACTCTCAATGCAAGATCCTTGCTCGAGACCCCTGCAAACTCTTCTGGGTAAATTGCTGGCAAAATCGACACATGAACAGAGGCAGGTTGTAAAATCATCCCACTCTTTTCCATAATATTGGATGTACCTTTGATTGCAATTGGAACTATCGGTACGCCAGAGTCCATTGCTAAACGAAAGCTTCCTGCTTTGAATGCCCGCATTCCTGCACCTTTACTCCTAGTGCCTTCCGGGAAAATTAAAAGTGAATGTCCTTCTTTCAGTACTTTGACACCAGTTTCTATCGCTAAGGTAGAATCACTCCGATTCTTTCTGTCCAAAAAAACACAATGCATGACTTTCATCCAAGATCCTACCACAGGAATTTTGAGGACTTCAATCTTTGAAATAAAACCAAATGGCTTTGGTACTGAAGAAATTAAGGTGGGAATATCAAAATTTCCTTCATGATTTGCTACAAATAAAACGGCACCAAATGGAGGGCTAGTCTCTATCTTTGGAATGACCTTTACCCCAACGATTTTAAGTAAGGTGCTCGCCCATTGTCTTGGTATTTTGTTTTTCTGCCAATCAGTCTCTTCGGTGGAATTCAGACTTAACTTTTTTGCCTTTGCCCTTCCAATAAAACTAAAAGCTCCTCTTATGAAAAAATAGAGGTAGAATAAAATTGTGCGGAACATGAGATGCCTTACCTTTTATCATGAATCATGAGTTCTAGGAAAGATTTTCGAATTTGGTCAAAGTTATCAAGTGTTTAAATCCATGGAACTTACCGAATAGACTAATAGTTATGGATTCAGAAAAGGCAATATGGATCTGGCCTAAGTCCGGCACAGAAACACTTATTCAATTCTTGTTCTTTATTCTGATTATTTATTTTTTGATTCAATTTTTAGGCTATCTTTCCAGAAGAAACCATAATGCCAGGCAAAACTGGGTTCGTTTAAGTATACTTGCCACAAAACGAGGATTAAAGCTAAGTCAAAAAAAGATACTACATCTTTTTTTCTTTAGGCTTAAGTTAAAACAACAAGAAACTATTTTCGATTCAAAAGAGCAGCTATTTCATTTGTTATTTCACTATTTCGCAAATTTAGATGATGGCCATTCCGATACCTATTTAGAAATAATTCATCTCTTACATTTCCAAAATAGCTCCATCGATTCCTATCCTTTAAAAAGTCCATTTGAACTCCAAGAGAAAGAAATGATTGCCTATCGATCGCAGTCAAATTCTGGATTGGCAAAAGTAACAACCAGATCAAGTGAACAGATTGTACTTTCGATCAAAGGAAAAAAATTCCATAAACTTCCACAAAATGGAAAGATGGAAGCCATCGTTTACCGAAAGGGAGTTGGCATCCAAAGATTCCAAGGAAAAAGTAAAAAAATTTCCCACAACCATATTGCTTTTATCCCAACAGGACAGCTTGGTTAGTAGATCGTCAATCTTGCCTCTGCCATAGCCAAGGGACAGGCCTAAAACTCCAAGAAAGTAAGGAAACCTCTCATCTTCGCATTAATGATGATCCCTTGGATTCCCAGCCGATTTAGATAACTTGTTGAATTTTTCTCAGCCCCTAGATTTCATGTGACATAATATCCATGATCTGGAACCGATTTAGTAAAAATGCGGAAGCGCTGTCTCTGGGATTTGTGCTGGTCTTCTCCTTTACCTCCCTCATTTGGAATGGGAATTTTATGGTGCGGGGGATTGCTACCTTCCAAGGAGTCGGTGATTTTTTTTCAGGTTCGTTTGATTCTTTGGGCAGCTTAATCAAAAGTTCTTACAATAAACTCGAATCCTTTGAACGTGTGAGAGAAGAACGCGATTCCTGTTTAAACGTCATGGAAGAATACCGACAAATGGCAAAGGACATCGACCGCCTCAAAGCTGAGAATGATATCCTTCGGCAAGAACTGAATTTTCCTCTTCGTTCTGATTACCCTGCTGTACGGGCAGAGGTGCTTAGCGTTCGGCTCAACTCCATTTATCGGACCATCATCATCAATAAAGGGTCGGAAGTTGGGATTAAGCCTTATATGCCAGTCGTCGCGAGGGCTCTCGATGAGAAAGGCCGCTTTGCCGAGGCACTCGTCGGAAAGATCATCGCCGTTTCCAAAGGATCTGCCGTAGTCCAACCTCTAATCAATTCCAATTTTTCTATGGGTGTTTCCGTCCCTGGAACCAATCTCTGGGCCTCTCTTTCAGGCAATAGCGGGAGGGGGACGGATGTTCTTTTGGATTACATTGACTCAGGGATTGTCATTGACCCAAAAGCCATTGGAAGTTTTCCCATGGGCCCAACTCCTCCTGGAACAAGCAACACCTACTTTACAGAAGGCTTTAGCAAAATCGGAAAGCCTGTCTTCAGTTCTGGCGGATCGGGCGTATATCCCTCTGGAATCCCTGTCGGGATCATCATCGAAGAGGGGCCGAGGAATGGGTCCTTTAAAACAGCCTTTGTGCGCCCCTTCGTGGAATTTGATAAACTCCTGAATGTCGTTGTGATCAAAAAACTCCCAGAAAAATGGCGAGAAGAGTGGCCAGCGGAAAAGACGATCCAAATTGACGGGCCGTACTTTGGTGAGATTGATTTTCCCAGAGAAAAAGATTATAACCAGAAAAACCAACAAACTCCTAAGAAGAGCTTAAATCCGCTAAACAACAAACCTTCATTGAAACCCGAGAACGGCCAAGAAAATCCAATTGCTCCTAAAGAGGAACCAGTGGAGGCAAATCCATGATTCTCGAAAAAGTATTTATCATCTTCGGTATGTTACTCGCTCATTTTTTAAATGGGTCAAATTTGTTTGAGTTAGGAAATGCGATTCGCCCTGACTTCATGATTATTTTTGTCATCTTTTTTGCCTTTAGAAAAGGTGGGCTTTATGGACTCTGGTTAGGTTTTTTTGGTGGATTACTCGCTGATACTGCCTTAGGTGGAGAAATAGGACCAGACAATCTGATTTATTACAAGATTGGTTTACATTCTTTTTCATATGCGATCACCGGTTACTTGGTAGGGAAAGTAGCAAGAGGAGCCTATACGGAAAATTATGTTTCAACAACGATCTATGTTTTTGGTTTCACTATTCTTTCTAGAATATTAACTTATTTGCTTTTCTGGTTATTTTTCCATTCTAACCATAGTTATTCGTTTTTATATGTTTCAATCTACAATGCATTCATAGGGCCAGCTATGTTTTTTCTTTTAACTTTGGCCTATCGACTTGAACATGATGAGGTTCGTCAATGAGTGGTTCCGCTACCGAGTTTAGATTAGAAAACTCATTTCGAAGACGATTGTATTTCTTTACAGGGATGATCGTTTTCACTCTGACTGCATATATCTTTCAACTTTTCAATTTGCAAGTTGTGCAAGGAAGTGAAAACTCCCTAAAAGCCGAACGCTTTGTTCGTAGAAGTGAGTCCATACCTGCTGACAGAGGGCAGATCTTTGATCGCAACTTTATCACACCAGAAACATCTCAACCATTGGTATCAAACTCAGCATCATTGGATGTAATTTTGAATACAAGTTTACTTAAGAATGATCCCAAAAAAGTAAAAGAATTTATTTATAAATTTTGTGAATCACTTTCGATACCACTTGCATATTACGAAAAGGATCTTCAAGAAAATCGTCTGATCAAAAAAATCCGTTCCAGAGAACCATTTGTACTTTTAGAAGGTATCTCCAGAGACCAACAAGAAAGAATTCTTGTTTTAGACAATATTAACCGCTATGTCTATCTCGTTTCCTCACCAGCCAGAATCTATCATATGGGCCCGGCTCTCGCACATGTCTCTGGTTACGTTGGCAAACCATCTACCTCTGATATCCAAGAAAAAGAAATCAAATCATACCAATTGGTGGGCAAAGGAGGGATAGAATCACAATTTGATACAATTCTTAGAGGCCAAGATGGTTTCAGAATCCAAAAACGAAATACAGAAGGTAATATTGAAGAAGAGCGGGTGATTGAACATTCGATACCTGGGAACAATCTCATATTAACCATAGATCGTGATCTACAAATTGCCGCCTATCGCGCCTTAAAAGGTGTGAGAGGCACAGTTATTGCGATCAAACCAACAACGGGAGAGATTTTAGCAATGGCTTCAAATCCTTCCTATGACCCAAATCTCCTATCAGGAAAAAATAAACAAGAACGAGCAAATCATTTTGCAAGGGTTCAAAACAATGGTGGTTTTTTAAACCTAGCCATACAATCTAAATTTCCACCTGCTTCCACATTTAAAGTGTTAGTTGCTTTGGCAGCAATGGAAAGTGAACACAAAATCAATTATGATCCGAAAGGAACATTTAGTTGTCCCGCGAGTTTTACTTTAAAATCTACCTTCAAAGGTGTACCTGATCAGGTCTTTTACAATTGGGATAAAAAAAATCACGGTGAGTTAAACCTAGCACAAGCGATTGAAAAATCAAACTCTGTTTATTTTTACCAATTAGGATATAAATTAGGCGCAGAACCAATATTAGCTTATTCTAGACTTTTCGGCTTGGACAAAAAAACAGGAATTGAACTTCCGGGTGAAATCACTGGGTTTATACCAAGTTCAGAATGGAAAAAAAGAACCTATGGAAACAAATGGTTTGATGGAGACACTGTCAATCTCTCAATAGGACAGGGATTTATTTCTGTCACTCCCATTGAGATGGCACTCTTTTTTATGGCGATCATAAACAATGGTAAAATCTATAAACCCTATATAGTTTCCGAAATTAGAAGTCCATTGGACAATTCCATCATACAAAAAACCCAGCCTTCCATTTTAAGAGATATACCTCTAAAAAAATCCACAATCGAAGCAATCAAAGAAGGTCTTTATTTGGTAGGATATTCTGGAACTGCATCTGGTGTATTAAACATTCCAAGTCTCCCTGAAGTAGCAGGAAAAACGGGAACTGCACAAACAAGACGCAGAGGTGCTTCCTCCTCAAATCATGCTTGGTTCATAGGTTATGCTCCTTTTAATGCACCACCCGAAAAACAAATATTAGTTGCTACCTTCGTAGAGTATGGCGTTGGAGGAGCAGCTTCTGCCGCACCTGCCGCGAGAGAAATTTTTAAAGCAGCCTTTCCACCTGGATCTTTCCCAAAAACGGATCGATCAAAAGTAAGAACTATGGAGGAAGAGGCGCCTGTGGAAGAGGAGGCATTTTAATGGCCGAAAGAAATACAGAAAAGTTAGATTACTTTTTGATCTTTTCAGTTTGTATTGTTGGTTTAGCAGGTGTTCTGACATTGTACACCCAAGAAGCAAATACGGCAGATGGTTTAGGCCGCTGGTACAAACAATTTATATTTCTCTTTGTAGGACTTGCAGGAATGTGGTTTATGTCTAGAATCAACTATCAGTTGATTGGATCTTATGCACTTTCTATTTATTTGCTTTCGATCATTTTGCTTATCCTAACTCTCATTCCTGGCATCGGCTATTTACCTTCTGGTCGTGGTGCAAGGTCTTGGCTAAAATTAGGACCCATCACGCTACAAGCATCTGAGTTTTCTAAACTAGCTACCGTTATATTATTGGGCCAATACTTAGTGTTGAAAGAGAAAGAGATGCATAAAATTACCGTGCTTGTTGTACCTTTCATTATCTGTTTGGTTCCCATGTTATTTATCATTTTACAACCAGACTTTGGAACTGCTGTTTCATTTTTACCAATGTTATTTACCATGTTATATTTAGGCGGAGCGGATATTTTACACGTTGGCTCATTGCTTACTTTTGGTGGAATCTCCCTCATGGTCCCGATGTATTTGGCATACTATAAACTCACCTTGGTGCAACCGCTTATCGATCTTCTCAGAAAGGAAAACAAAGTCGAGCTGGTCTCTTTGGTTAGCCAAGTGCAAGGTAAGATTTGGCCAATCCTCGAAGGAAAAAAAGTACCTGGCTTTGATATCCCTGGTTTCCAAAACCAAAAAAATTTACAACTGATTCGCGAAGCAGCGGAATCAGTGAAAGATGAGTACGGAAGCATTGGATTTAAAATTTTATCTAACGAAGTTTTTATGATTGGTTTTGGAGTCATCCTTTTACTTGTCAGTCTTGTAATGATTGGGATAAGGATAACACAAGGATCAAAAACCATTCGGCAATATTACATCCCTATCGGCATACTAGGAATCTCTATCTTGTCTGCAATGGCGGTTCACAAATCCATTCCATTCCGAGAAAACCAGGTCATTCGTTTGACCGCTTTTTTGAATCCAGACCAGTTCAAACAAGGTGCGGGTTACCAACTTCGTGCCTCAAAACCTGCCGTCGGTTCGGGTAAGATCTTTGGAAAAGGCCTATTCAATGGTGAAATGACAGAAGGACGCGTACCTCATGTTCCGGAAGCAGGAACAGATTTTATATTTGCTTCATGGGCAGAACAGACTGGCTTTATCGGTAGTGTGCTTCTTCTATTCTTTCTGATGTCCATTCCGTTAAGAGGATTGCAGATCAGCTTTGAAAGTAAGGATAGATTTGGTTCCTTGCTTGCTTCTGGTATTGTGGCAATGATTTTTTTCCACATTGCCATCAATGTTGGGATTGTGATCGGTTTGCTTCCCGTAACGGGTGTTCCGCTAACTTTTATGAGTTATGGTGGATCTCACTTGGTAATGGCAATGATCGCTGTTGGGATCATTCTTTCCATTAAGAAGAGAAAATTCGCAAACTAATGTATGTCAAGTCCTCTAAAAAAAGTAACCCAGAGTAAGGATTTTTTCACAGAGAAAATCAGACTCGAACAAGCTGTGATTGATTTAGAAAAAATGATCATGGAAACCGATCCTCTATTTCAAAAGATAGATCATTCTCTGCTTAAGATGAAAGAAATAGCAGATCAAAATGATTCCACTTACTTTCTCCAAAGGGTGAAAAAGCTAGATGCACTTATTCACGCCTTAAAAATTAAAAAACATTATGCAAAAGATGAGTTTGATGGTATCTACCATACTTTAGAGAAAATTCGCAATGAAGATCGCATTGAATTTTTAGATTCAGCCTTAAAGAATCGTATTGCAAAAGTTGCAAAGAATTTACAAAAAGCCGATCCGGAACTTCCCACTCAAGATCTAAAGCATAAAACTCGGTATACAATTTTTAAAACTGATGGTGTACTCTTCTTATTACCATACCAAAGCTTTAAAATTCTCCGACAAATTCCAGCATACAAATCACATATTGTTTTAAATGGAAGGAAAATACCCTTGTTTCCCGGAAAGGGATTTGCAATCGATGACCAAGACAAATCAAAGCAAAAGAAGAACGTACTATTGATTACCAATGCAGAGCAGAAGATGGAAGCATTTTATTTCGATGAACTTTTAGAAGATTGGGCGGTCTCCCATAAAACGATAGAGTCCTTATTAGAAAAAACTAGCTCACATAAAATGATTTTAGGAAAAATCAAACGAGCTGGAAGATACTACCACTTAATTCGATCTACTTAGTATTTCTCTGGAATTTTTTTCATCCAGAGCAAGTTGGCCTCGCAATGCATCGATTCCATCAAACTTTTTTTCGTCTCTAATTTTCTCCACAAAATGAATCTGCATAGTTTCGCCGTAAATATCTCCCGAAAAATCAAATATATGCGATTCAATATGGATTGTTTGGCCATCAAAAGTTGGATTTAGGCCAACGTTTACCATCGATGGAAATTTCTTTCCTTGGACATGCGTATAACAAGCATACACACCAATGGCAGGTAAAATCACATCAGTAGGAATTTCTAAATTGGCAGTTGGGTATTGAATGGTTCTTCCTCTTTTCTGTCCTTCCATGATCCGACCTTCTAAAAAAAAGGTCCTACCCAATAGCTCGTTTGCCGTTCTAAGATCTCCTGATTCTATCTTTTTCCGAATGTAAGAGCTGGAAATTTTTTCTCCTTCTAAGGAAACCGCTTCTTGGAGTTCGACATCGTATGAATACTTATTTGCGTTATCCTTTAGAAGTTGGTAGTCACCTCTACGATTGCTTCCAAAGAAATGATTGTATCCGATGACAATGTACTTAGCATGCAATTGACCGATGATGATATCCTCTAAGAATGCTTCCGCACTCATCTTAGAAAGAGATTCAGTGAATGGTAATTCGATCAGATAGTCGATTTGAAAGGATTCGATTAATTGGGTTTTGATCGATTGTGAGCTGAGGTATTTGAAGTTTTCACGCTTGCCAAGAACTACGGCTGGATTGGGAAAGTATGTCACGACAACGGAAGGAATTTGCCTAGCTTTGGCTTCTGTTACTGTTCTCTGTAAGAGAGACTGGTGTCCCAAGTGAATGCCATCAAAGTTCCCCAAGGTGAGCGAGGATCCCATTGGAAAATCATTGCTTAGTTCGGAGAGTGAATTGATAATTTTCAAGGCTCAGTTTCTTTTTGACCGACATTTAGGACAGGTGTTTCCTTTGAAAGTAAAGTCAGTCCTCATCTCGGCAATCTTTTTCTCCTCCCTCTTGCTAGCGGAAACATGGGAAGCACCAAAAAAAATAGGTTCAGCGATCGACTTTGCCTGGGAAGAGGGTTTGCTACCTGAAGACATCGCTACCTACCCTGAACTCCGCACCTGGGCTTTGTACCAGTCCTATGAACTCGAACCTGATTCCAATTTCTATTCTTTGGAAAACCAAGTTGCTAGAATGGTTCCAGAAACTGGTCTACGTTTCTTTCTCGAAAAAGAAAACTATACGGGTGGTGCTTTGTACCTCTACTTAGATCTGACCAAATTTATCCCTCTGAAGCAGGCACATGCGCAAAACCGTAGATTGGCCATACTACTGAAAGGAAAGGTTCGAAAGGAAATCTTCTGGGGAAAGTCCAAGGAATTTCAAAATCCTGTTGAGATCGAAGTAGACTCACAAGATTTTATCGGCAGTCGTTTGGAGATAGAACTTATCCCAAGCCAAAACGAAGTTGGAAGGTTTTGGGGGATTTGGGATGCTTGTCTGGTCAAAAACAGGAATCGATAGAAGCCGAACTCAGATTAACTTACGTATTTTGAACGGAATTCTTCTTCGTTGATGGTTTGGAAATAACTCGTGAGGCCTGCAACTTTAAAAACCTTCTCAATGGCAGGCTTCATGTTCGCGATCGAAAACTTTCCCTTCAGTTCTTGGACATAATTCAGCTGCTTGATGAGCATACCAATGCCAGAGGAGTCAATGTAATTCAACTTTTCCAAATTCACCACAACATGCAAAGGTTCAGAGCCTGATTGTGGTATATTTGTCTCTAAAAAGTTCTTAAAATCTAAGGAAGTATAGATGTCTAAACTACCAGATATGCTGACAACGTGAGCATCTGAACTTTTTTTCAGGGTGATTTCCATAGGAAGGGTTCACCTACAGCTTTTGATTTCTTTATTTTTATTCAACCTTATTTTTAATGAAATTAATGATTTCACTTCAAAAGTCGAAAATAGATATAGAGATCAAATTTCTGGGAGAAATTATGCGAGCACTCATCACTCTATTCCTATGTATCATTAGCTCGGTTTGTGTATATGCTGCCGATGATGAAAATAAAAATGTCAGCCAGGCAGACCCCTTCCGATTGAATGCCGATGGTAGCATAGCTATCATTCCTTATAACCCAGCTCAAAAAGCACGGATAGACGAGTTGGCAAAAGATATTGATAAATACAATGCTCAGATCAATGAAAAATTGAAATTTCTCAATTTTGAAAAAAGCATTAAGGACTCTAGGTATGGGCAGGTGAGCTATGCACGCGAAATCAAATTGCCTCATGAACCAAGTTATGTGCTCCACACTCGTTTTGTCATGAAATTGAAAGGTGGCGGTGGTGCCGAAGGCGGTGGCTTCTCTTTGGATGAGTTAAGCTTTTGGTCAAGAAAATCGCTTACAACAAAAAACAAAGAACCAGTTACAACTTATCGAGATCTCAAAAACTCGGCAACAGCTGGTGGACTAAAAGGTCTTGTATTGTCCGTACGAACTGTTACTATTTATGAAGACGTTACAAGAACATATGAGTTCGAAAAAATCCAAAGTCCCTGGGAAAGATTGCGCTTAGCAACCGTATACCGAGATAGACAAATCGAAGTATTAAGAGCAATTGATAGATACATTATGTCAAAGGGAAAACTGGAGGCTAGAGAGGTTGATGATTCAATTCTAGAAGTTACCTTTGGAGGGGATTTCCAAGAACCTTAATTAGGTATGTTTGGTAACACTCCAAAAATACCTGATTACTACGAAGCATTAGAACTCCCATTTGGTGCAACTGCGGAAGAGATTCGATCCAACTTTCGCAGACTCGCAAAGATCTACCACCCCGATGTAAAAGGAACTGGTTCAGAGAACCAGTTCAAATTTTTATTAACCGCTTACAAAACCTTATCTACTGAGCTGAGAAAAGAATATGATGAGGCCTTTAAAAAATCCAAAGCCATTCAATTCATACAAAATGAATTAAGCAAACAAAAACCGTTTATTCTTCCACCTTCTCGGATACAACTTGGCAACGGAATTTTGGAATTGGCCAGAAAAGGTTTAATGAGGAAGGGGTTTCGAAATCGAGACCGTAAAAAAATTACCGGTATCAATTACGATATATTGATAAAGATAAAGAAAAACGAATCAATGAGAACCATCATTGCTCAAATCCCTTTAACCGTACGGATCGTATGCCAAACTTGTATGGGCGGAGACCCACATTGCCCAGGTTGCGACGGAGCCGGCAGCTATAAAAGCTCGCGTAATCTGACAGTTGAATTCCCTCCTAGCACGATTCAAAACCAAAGAATTTATGAGTTTGATCTCTCAAAATTTAGGCCTGATTCTTACACACACTTTAAGAAAAAAATTTTACGTGTCAAACTCCATGTGACCTCCAAATTATCCCTTGCAGTCTAAATAAAAAAGGCGATAACGGAAACCATGAGCTCATTCCCATCTCTACTCAGATTTATACCCATTTATAAGGAAAAGATTTGGGGAGGCAGGCGCTTACAGGCAAGCCTCAAACGGAACATTCCTGCGGGCAAAATTGGAGAGTCTTGGGAACTTTCTGATTATGGCGATGACCAGTCTCGTATCTCCAACGCAGATTCGATCTCGTTCAATGCATTGTATAAACAGTTTCCTAAAGAGGTGTTAGGCGCTACTTTTATCGACAAACCTTTTCCACTCCTTGTCAAAATCATTGATGCAAATGATAAACTTTCTGTTCAAGTTCACCCAGATGATGCCTACGCAGAGACTTACGATCCTAGTTCATCGGGCAAAAAAGAATGTTGGATGGTACTATCGGCTGAGCCTGGTGCAGAATTGGTGGTTGGTTTTTCTAGGACTCTAGAACGAAATGAGTATGAGTCTTTAGTACTGCAAAACAATGGAGAGGAACCCCTCCGTCGATGGAAGGTAAAAGCTGGAGATGTTTTTCTATTGGAACCAGGCACCATCCATGCCATCGGAGCAGGTGTTTTGTTATTGGAAGTACAACAATCCTCCGACTCAACCTACAGAGTTTACGACTATGGAAGATTAGGTGATGATGGCAAACCAAGGTCTTTGCATTTAAAAAAGGCTCTCGATGTTTTGAATTTTTCCCAGTCGGATTCTTCTGAAAAGCAAATAGCAAAACTCATCTCTTTCTCTCCATGGAAACGATCAGTCTTTACATCAAACGATAAGTTTAGACTGGAATCTTGGGAATTTCCGCAGGCACAGTTCCTTTGCTTGCGTCCTCTCTCAAACCCAGTTAGTTTTGGCATAGTTTATGTGAAATCAGGTGCTCTCATAAAAGTCGATACAGGGGAAAGATTCCAAGCAGGAGATACCTTTTTGATCACGGCAAAGGCATTTGAGAACGAGGAAATCCTACTGACTGAGCCAAAGACAGAACTTGCCTTTATGGGCTCAGGAACTGACTTTGTGAACTGGGATTAATGTTCTGGTAAAGGGATACGATCCACTTCATCAGGAACTTTTGGAAAGAGATCCTTTGCCCAAAGTTCTTTTGCTCGTTCTATCTTTTCTTGATCAGTAGATACAAAATTCCACCAAATGTGTCTACGTTCAGCCAGAGGTCTGCCACCTAACAACATCAATCTGCTTGGCTCTAAACTTTGAAAGGAAATTGTCTCTCCTACCTCGAAGTAGACCAACTCACCTTCCTGTATTATGCGGTCACCGACTTGGATCTTACCTTTAGAAACATAGATGCCAGACTCATAGGAAGGATTGATGGACCAAGAGTAAGAGGAGGACTCTATTTTTATTTGAATGTCTACATAGATAAGCTCGCTGTGGGTAACTGCGGTTGAGGTCATGTTTTGAAATTCCCCACCTAAGACATATATGGTGCTCTTCTCATCTTCGAGTTTCGGAATTTCCGCCTTGCCAATGTGTTGGAAACTAGGCTCTATATCTTCTTTGTCCTTTGGTAAAGCAATCCAAGTTTGTAAACCCTCCAGAAGATCACTATTGGGGTCTCTTTCGGAACGTTCACTATGAGCTATTCCTTTGCCCGCAACCATCCAGTTGGTTTCATAGGGCCGAATCAACTGTGAAAATCCTAAGCTGTCGCGGTGGTGGATGAGCCCATTATAGAGAAATGTAATCGTTGCCAATCCAATGTGTGGGTGAGATCTTACGACCATCTCATTGCCAAGTTCCATTTTTTTAGGTCCGAAGTGATCCAAAAAAACAAAAGGGCCGATGCTCCTTTTTTCCATGGCAGGTAATACACGTTTGATGATAAAATGGTCTCCCAAATCTTTTGCATGGCCTTTCAATACTATTCGATTCATTTGCGTTTGCCTTTCATTTTTTTCTTTGCCTTAGGCTTTGCCTTTGCTTTGGGCCTTGTTTGGTTTGTTTTAAAAATCTCCTCTACTTTTCCGACAAACAAGCCGATTGCTTCTTTTCCTTGGGTCCAATGCGCTTTATCTCTGGCATTAAAATATAGGATAAATAGTTTCTCTGCTTCCGAAAACTTCACATCACAGGCATAGATATGACTACCTTTCCAACCTCGTCCATTCGGTCCAAGGATTGGAATAGAATTGATTCTCTCCCAATTTAGACCATCTTCACTCTGTAAAAAAAGGATGGCAGACCCAGATTTTTTTTCTTCCTCATTCCAATAAATACCGTTCTGAAATCCAAAGAATCGATCCCTCCATTGGAGGACTTTTATTGAGCCTGCCGCTACATTACAAAACATGTCAGATTCCATCGGAGAGAAGATAGGTTGCGAAAATATTCGAAACGGACCAAGAGGGTTTTCCGATTCTGCCACAGAGATATGTTTGGGCTCACAAAATCCACAATCAGTCACATAAGCCAAAGAAGAGGAATAGTACAATCGATACTTTTCATCAGAGACCTTCACCAAACATGGATTACTCACAGAATTACCCCATTTGGAATCCGAATGAAATGGTTTTGATGGTTTCAAAAGTGTTTTGGGAGTATCCCAATGTTTTAAGTCTTTGCTTGTCATAACCATAATCTCAGATTCCCACTTTCGAAATGGGAACCATGACATTAAAACATGAAATGGCTTGTATTTCTCAAAATACAGATAGTACGTACTACGTTCCTGAAACAAAAAAGGACGCATACCATGGAATAACAGCCGTTTTGGTTTTGACCACTCAATTCCGTTTTCTGAATGATAATGTAAAATCCCAAAAATATCATGCGCAACCAAATGCCACTTGTGATCCAGTGTAGTCTCCGGAAACAGAAAACTCGGATCTGCAAGGATTGGCGAAGGGAATCTAGGCTTTAGGAGAGGATCTTCTTGGTATAATTTCCAGAAGATATTGGTTTTGATCGGTATATTTTGCTTCACTTTTGACAATGGCATTCCAAACAAATTATGCTCTTGGTTTTAAGTTCCAGGTGAAGGCCAACAAAGCAATGGCAATTAATGTACAGACAACGATTGCAGATAAACCAACATTCCAAGAATAATGCTCTACTAAATAACCCAATCCTTTGCCCTGTGCAGTTCTACCGAGGGAGCCAAACAAACCGATAAAACCTGCTGCAGTGCCAACCGCTTTTTTTGAAGTAAAATCTAATCCAGCTACACCTAACAACATGACTGGTGGATATATGAATAATCCTATGAGTCCAAACAAAGTAAAATCCAGCCAAATTCGGCCTGGTGGATTGTATATGATTCCTAAAAATGCAAACAAAATGGGTAATATGCAGATTAAACTCACCATCCCCCTTCTACCCCCCGCCTTATCCGATATCCAACCCATAAGAAGAGTACTTCCGATACCTCCAAACTCCAAAATCAAAGTGGAATATCCTCCATCTGTGATGTTGGCTCCCTTTACTTCTTTGAGATATGTAGGCCCCCAATCAATTAAACTATAGCGAATGATATAGACAAAAAAATTGATCGCAGAAAAAAGCCAAATGAATTTGTTTAAGAGAACATTTGCAATGATTAGTTGTCGAAAGCTAAGTTCTTGTTCATGTTTGCCTTCATGACCTGATTGGTGATTTTTGGGATAATCATTGTTATATGCTTCGATAGGAGGTAAACCTACAGATTGAGGAGTGTCTACCAATCGAAAAAACAAATAAACCGAACCAAATAGAGCGATCAATCCGGGAACAAAAAATGCATATTGCCAGCCAAAGTTGGCTGCGGAATGGGAGGCAATGACTCCCACCAAACCACCCCCTACGTTGTGAGCGATATTCCAAAATGCGAATACCTTTCCTCGTTCACTCACCGAATACCAATGGCCAAGGGACCTACCACAAGGTGGCCAACCCATCCCTTGCACAAGTCCATTCAATCCCCATAAAAAAATATGAAGCCAATAGGAGTCTGCAAAACCGAATGCAAAGTTTAAGACGGCAGTAATTCCTAAACCAACAGACATAAACTTTCGCGGGTCTGATTTATCAGAAAGAGCACCCATTAGGAATTTTCCAATCCCATAGGTAAGTGCAGTTACAGCTAATATATCGCCTATGTCTTGTTTTGTGTAACTTAAGGCCTCTCCTAACTCCTTTGATACTGGGGAGAAGTTATTGCGCACCAAATAATATGTAGTATAACCTAAGAAGGTAGACTCTAGTACACGGAATCGAAACCCAGGATAGTCTCGGTCTATGGCTTCTTTAGATTTTTCAGGGATTGGCTTTGCTGGTGAAAACCAATTGGTTAGGACTTGTAACATGACCTCAAGAGAATCTTGGTTGCGAAGAAAACGTCAAGTCCAATCGGAGTACCGTAAAAAAATGATTTTACATTTTATTTTCTGATACATGGTATAATCAATCATGGACCAAGATTTTTTTCTTAAATCCCTCGGCATTTTTCTAATGGGCACGACAGTTGTCACTCTTAGATACTTCCTCTTTGCAGGCATTGCCTATGGTGTTTTTTGGAAGAAATTGCGGGAGAGGATCTCTCATCGCATCATCCAAGCAAAACTTCCAGAATTCCAGAAAATCAGAACAGAAATCAAATTCTCTCTTTCCACAATGGTAATTTTTGGTCTGGTCGGTGTGGGAATTTTTTGGGCAAAGAGTGCTGGTTACACAAAGATTTATAAAAATATTTCAGACTTTGGATGGCCGTATTTTCTTTTTTCAATCATAGCGATGATTGTGATCCACGATGCATATTTTTATCTCACACACCGTTTGATGCACCATCGCTCCATCTATCGATATGTTCACGAAGTCCACCACAGGTCTACCAACCCTTCTCCTTGGGCTGCCTTTGCCTTCCATCCCTATGAGGCGGTCATTGAAGCAGGCATTGTACCTTTGGTAGTGCTCATCATGCCAGTCCATGGCCTAGCAATTTTTATCTTTCTGTTGTTTATGACTTTCTTGAATGTGCTAGGACATCTGTCTATAGAGTTGTACCCAAAAGGTTTTGTCCGCAATCCTCTCACTAACTGGAACAACACAACAACCCACCACAATATGCACCATCGCTATTTCCAGTGCAATTATGGACTCTATTTCAATTGGTGGGATAAGTTGTTCAAAACTAACCATAACCAGTATGCCAAAGAGTTTGAAAGGATCACTGAAAAACCACTCTTCTTACCAAAATAAAAATTGTTTAGGATGCATCGCATTTTTAACAAAGAGCTATTTCTGTAGCTCCAAACGATTGGCGAAGTGAACTAAACATTCCGGATTTGCCAATGCGTTTCTATTTTTCACTTCTATGCCTTGTACGATTTGTTTTACAGCTAACTCAACTTTTTTGCCATTAATGGTATACGGTACATCTGGAACTTCTAAAATGATTTGAGGGACATGCCTGGGTGAGGTTTGGTCTCTGATCAAAGTTTGTATCTTTCTTTTGAGAGCCTCATCCAAGATGTTTGGATGCACCAACTTCACGAATAAAACAACTCTTACATCGTCATTCCAATCTTGCCCGATGATAACAGAATCCTTAACTTCTGGGATGGTTTCCAAAACTGAATAAATATCAGCAGTTCCTATCCGCACACCACCTGGGTTCAAGGTAGCATCCGACCGACCGTATATGATATAACCACCTTGGTTTGTTTTTTCCGCGAAGTCTCCATGGCACCAAATGTTTGTAAATCGATCAAAGTAAGCTTGTTTGTACTTGGATGAATCGGGATCATTCCAGAAGTAGAGTGGCATACTCGGAAAAGGTCGTCTACAAACGAGTTCTCCCTTCTCCGAGGATATCGCCTCGCCAGATTCTGAATAAATTTGTACATCCATGGCAAGTCCAGCGCATTGTATCTCTCCTTCATACACGGCCAAATTTGGATTTCCCAACACAAAACAACCATTTAAGTCAGTACCACCAGAAATCGAGGCTAGGTGTAAATCTGCTTTGATCGAATCATATACATATCGAAAACCGGAAGCAAACAAGGGGCTCCCAGTGGACAATAAAAGGCGCAAAGAGGAAAGAGAAAATTCTGACTTTGGCTTTGCCTTTTCTCCTTCTAAGACGGAAAGATACTTAGCACTCGTTCCAAAAATGTTCACCTGTTCTTGGTCTAACCAAGCCCAAAGATCTCGCCAAGTTTCGTGGAATGGATTTCCATCAAACTGGTACAATGTGGCACCCAGAGACAGAACTGCTTGCGACCAATTCCACATCATCCATCCACATGTAGTATAATAAAAGAATCGATCACGAGACTTTATGTCGCAATGCAACATTAATTCTTTCATTTGATTGAGTAAGACTCCTGGTCCCTGTACAATGCATTTTGGCAGGCCAGTCGTCCCGGATGAAAACATAATATACACAGGATCCGAAAAATAGATGGGTTCGTAAGCCAATGCATCCGATGATTGTGGAATCTCCTCCCATAACAAGGGTAAAGCGATCCCATTTACATCAATCCGTTCTCCTAAAAAGGAACTGATGATCGTTGCTTTATAATTTTTGCCTCTAGAAGAAAGCCTTTGGGATACCTCGACAACTTTGTCCAATATAGAGATTCTCTTTCCTTTAAAGAGATACTCATCGATTGTAATCATCACTTTTGGTTCAATCTGTTCAAATCGATCCAAAATACCTTTGGCTCCGAAATCAGGAGATGCACTCGACCAAACTGCACCTAAAGAAGTTGCAGCAAGCATTGCAATCGTTGCAATAGGAGAGTTAGGTACAAGACCACAGACTCTATCTCCTTTTTGTACTCCTAACTGTTTGAAAAGAGAAGAGACGTTCATTACCATTTGTTTCAGTTCTGCATAGGTAAGACTCTGACTTACGCCATCCTCTCGTCTAAAATGAATGGCTACCGATTGGCTATTTCCTCGTTCCAGTAAATTCTCTGCAAAGTTGATTTGGCTACCGGGAAACCATTGGTGATTCCAAAATGTATTAGAATGCGAAAGAACTTCTGTTCCTTTTTTTCGCCATCTAACCTGAGCAAAGTCAGCAAAATACTTCCAAAATAATTCTATATGATCTACTGACCAGGTATGAAATGCTTCATATGAAGCAAAGCTTATCTTTTCCTTTGCTTCTATGGATTTTTGAATGTCCATCATCTGGTTGGATTGATTTTGGGGATTCCAAAGGACTTGGGAAGGTTTCATGCGATCAATGGAAAGAAAAAATTCTCATGATGCAAGTAGGAATACTTGTGGTGAAGAAAAAACCTCACCACAAAACCGAAACTTATTTAAAGTTTTCTGCAAAAAACGCCTTCATACTTTCAAAAGAGGCGTAGTCAGCTTTTTTGTTATAACTTAATCCTGGAATGTTTCTGCTACTTGCAGATGGTACGGTAAATCCATGGTCTGCACCAGGGTGAACCACAAATTGTAAAGGAGCCTTTGCATCATTTAATGTTTTCACAAAGAGATCGACCGCATCTTTTGGCGTGAACGTATCAGCAGCGCCATGATGGATTAACATCTTTGTTTTTACTTTTTTTGCACCTGCTACTAGATTTTTGCTGCTTAAAATCCCATGGAAGGAGACAACTCCACCTTTCAACTCTTGTCCATCTAATGCTAATTCTATGACTGCTTTGCCACCAAAACAATAACCTATGGCACCAATTTTTGTAGGATCAACATTTGGATCGGCTTTTAGAATTTTTAAAGCTTCATTGATTTTTTTCAAAAGAACCTTGGGATCACTATTGGCTCCCGAAAGTTTTCCTGCTTCATTATGATCTTCCGCAACAATTCCTTTTCCATAGACATCCATTGCGAAGGCAACATAACCGAGATCGGCTAATTGTTTTGCTCTTTGCTTAGGATAATCATTCAATCCCCACCATTCATGGATCACAAGAATCCCTGGTCTTTTACCAGTGATAGACTTATCGACGGCCAAAAATCCTTCGTAGGTTTTTCCATCCAATTTGTACTCTATCGATTTACCTTCAATGGAATCTTTGATGGAAAGATTTACGGAAGGTGTTGAAGAACACTCATATACAAAAAGTAATACCGCAAATGTGATTAGTTTTTTCATATTTCTCCTGTCACAATACAACTTTCTCAAACATTGGATTGCATGCCATTATATACAATTGGAAAAAACCGAGTCTTTCCTCCAGAATTGAGTTTTTATTTGGAAAAAAAAATGACCAAAAACGAAAAAGTAGACCGATTGGTTCACTAAAAATAAAAACCATTTCTGAATTTTTTATCGCTATTCTCTTTGAATTGTTTTACATTTGAAAAACTGAGGAGACCTACCCATGATTCAATCCAACTACTTTACAACTAACGAAGATATAAAAGAGCATTTTTATCATCTTATCAATTGGAATGAAATCGTACCTGTCTATGAGCGGAATTTTGCAGATGCACAAGAGTATGCAAAGACTGGAGAACCAAGACTTGAAATGGCGCCAAATAACATAGACGAAGCGATCAGTTACTATGAAGAAATTTTGAAATCATGCGGTGAAATTTCAGGTATGTATGTTTCTCAAGTAGCGCAGGATGTGGATTGGGAAGGACTTCATTTTCAAGATGGACAGGTGACTCACCCACAAGCCATGGTGGACGTAATCCAAAAATACCACGAGGCTGGGCTTGGTCCTGCTGGATTCAAACGAAAGTTTGGTGGACTTGGTGTACCAAATGTGATCAAGGCTATGATTGCAGAACTTATGTATAGATCAGATAGCTCCATTACGATTGCAGTTGGTAGTATGGGATTGGCTTCAATCCTAGAAAGATGTGCCAGTGAAGAAATGCAAAATGAGTGGATCCCTAAGATTATAGAAAACAAATACTGTGTCACAATGGGACTGTCGGAGCCAGACTTCGGTTCTGATTTACCAAATGTTACCACCAAAGCAGTACAAGTTGGTGATCAATGGTTTGTGACAGGTACAAAGCGGTTTCAGACAGTTGCCTGTGGTATCAATGGTGATCCTGCACTGACACTTACATTAGCAAGAACGGGAACGCAAGAGAGCGGAGCGAGAGGACTTTCTTTTTTCATAGTGGAGAGCCAAAATTATAGCATACAAGGGATTGAAAAAAAATTAGGGATCAAAGCATCTGCGACTTGTGAGGTGGTGTATGATCATGCAAAAGCACATCTTGTCGGCCGTGAAGGCTATGGTTTGGTAAAGTACGTAATGGGAATGCTCAATGGCGCAAGACTCAGTGTATCTTCGCAAGGAACTGGTATTGCAACAGCTGCATGGGAAGAAGCAAAAAAATATGCCCAAGAACGAATTCAATTTGGTAAGCCTATTGCCGAGATTCCTGCAGTGAAAAGAATGTTGGATCGCATGGAACGAGAAATTGAGGGCATGCGCTGTTTAATGGTCGAGGCTGCTTATTCAGTAGATAAATATTACTGGACCACCCCCGATGCTGATAGCCAAGAGTTATCCGATGCAAAATTTTGGGAAAAAGTCGCAAATACACTTACTCCCATATCAAAATATTATAATTCGGAGATGTGCAATGACCTAGTATATGATGCACTTCAAGTTTTTGGAGGTGCTGGTTATACAGAGGATTACGATTTATCAAGATTATATCGAGATGCCCGTATAACAAACATTTATGATGGAACAACTCAAATCCAAGTAAATGCGGCGATTGGTGGCATTACATCTGGAATGTCAAAAACGGGTATTTTCCGCCAATATTTAGATCAGATCATTTTAGGTATCGAAGTTTCAGATCTCTTAAACAAAGTACGCGAGGAATTCGAAAGCCTTGTTGAAGCATACAAATCTATCTCCGACTCTGAGGTGAGAGAAGAGTTCTCCTTTGAAGTTGTGGAATCTGCAGCTCGTTTGGTGGTTGGATCACTCATGGAAAGAGCGAAAGCAAAGTCTTCGGGAGAGAGAAAAGCCAAACGGGAATTGAATTGTCAGAAGTTCCACATCGATTCTCTCGCCATCTTATCAGGAAATGGAATTAGAATCAGAGAATCCGTCCATGAAAGAATACTCGCGGCTACAGTTTAGAAAATCTACCATAGAAGATTTAGAAATCCTACTCCGTTGGGATGACGAGGAGCACGTGATTGCCTCAGATCCCAACGACAATTGGAATTGGGAAATTGAGTTAGCAAACGAACCACCATGGAGAGAACAAATCATGGTGACGTACGACCATACACCAATCGGATTTATCCAAGTGATTGACCCTAAAGAGGAAGAGAGTCATTATTGGGGAGACATCGGAGAAAATTTTAGAGCCATTGACATATGGATTGGCGAAGTAGAGTATCTCAATCGGGGACTTGGAACCAAGATGATGAAGTATGCGATTGAACTTTGCTTTTCAAATCCTGCTGTTCATACGGTTTTGATCGATCCGCTTGTAAGCAATGTGGATGCCATTCGGTTTTACCAGAGGATAGGATTTAAGCCGATCGGAGAAAGAAAATTTAATGATGATCTCTGCTTGGTGCATGAACTGAAAAGAGACGACTATTTTCAATCTAGTCGTCCCCATTGATTGAGATTAATGTTCCAATCGATTGTAATCGTACCAGTCTATCTTTCTCGTTAGGTGCATAGTAGCGGCCAAGACAAGGAAAAGTGCGAATGATCCGAGTAAAAGGGCATACTCTTCTGAAGAAAGAATTATGTAAATGAATAGGTAAAGTAGTAGGTAATAGATACCGACGATGATTCCTTGTTTTTTACCCTTCAAAATACTAATCGTGTAGTATGCGATCAGCAAGGAAGTAATCACTGAGGCAATACTATAAGCCAGCAAAAATCCTATGTGCTCTGACAAAGAAAGTGTCAAAGTGTAAAAGACTATCATTGCTGATCCAATTAAAATATATTGAATTGGGTGGAGGGATACTTTTCCAAACACTTCAAAGAGAAAGAATAAAGCAAAACTAATCACAATGATCAAAATCCCATATTTAGTAGCTCGGTCTAATTTATGGTAATAGTCAACTGCTTGGATGAGTTCAACCCCGAAGGAACTCGAGGAGACCATTGTCTGGTCGAAATCCATGCTTGAAAATGTCTGCGGAAAAGATCGTGCATAGTAATTGCTCTCCCAAATCGCAGTAAAACCTTCCTCACTAATATTTCGGTCTTTTGGCAATTGGTTTCCTCGAAACGATGGATCCTTCCAATCTGCTGTCATTTTTGCTTTGGTAATCTTTCCAATTGGTACAAATTCAATGAGTGATGAACCCAACAAATCGAAGTTAATTTGAAATTTGGACTCGACTTCTAAACTTTCTACAGAGTAGGAAGTATGAAATCCATTTGGAAAGAGTTGAGAATGAGTGCCTGGGTTCACGGAATTCTTTTTTCCATTTACCGAGAGTTGGATTTCATTTCCCAATCCTTTTGCATCAGAAAAACTAACGATCAACCTAGCATTTTCATAATAGATGTAAGTTGTCTCCTTTGGAAAGGAATCATCCCGAATGATTGGAAACTTACCTTGGATTTGCATCCTTGCGCGGTAAAGTGGAACCTCATAGATACTTCGTTTTCTCAATTCTGTTTTTAGATCTGTATCAAAACTCAATTCCTCTGGAAGGAAATAGGCATAGTGGGTTACATAATCCCATTTATCCTTTTTTGCAATGGCATCTGGTTTTGGAATTCTGATATTATACGGAATCTCAATCATCGGTCCTAATATCGTTTGCGATTTTGCCCATTTATCACTCATCTCTTCTGTTGCTAAATTTCTTGCCAGACTCCTTTCTTCGATGAGCGAGGCGATCATCACAAGGGGTATGATAAATACGAAAGCCATTCCTGCTAGAATCAAAACTTTCAAATTGATTGAATTTTGGTATTTGTTCATAAACATCTCCTAAGTATTTTAGTATCTAGGACTTGGATGAGGATATGATGTGCAGATTGTGAGGATTGTGTGAGGATTTATGTTTTTGCAAAAAAAATCTTCGCAGACACACCCGGAGTTTTGCGATTTTTAATTTCAAATCTTGCCGAATGCAGAAGACAAATCTCTTTCACTAAATTCAATCCCAAACCAGTACTTTTTAATTTTGTATCAGGCCTTGGTAAGGAATAAAATCGTTCCGTAACTTTTTCCAATGCATATTCGGGAATCCATTGACCTTCATCTTCCACGCTAAGAATGATTTCAGGAGTATCCTCAATGCGAATGGAGATTGTATCTCCCTCATTTGCAAATTGTAGGCTATTTCTAAGTAAATTTCTAATCGCAATCTTGAGATACTCTCGATTTCCCTTTATATAGACATTTTTAAGACTAAGAACTAAGCTGATCTTTTTGATACTTAGTTCCATTTCCAGTTCATCTGCGATGGAATGAATGGTTTGCGATAGCTCTATACTCTCGAGGTCTAGGTTGGACTTTCCTTCTAAGGTTGAAAGTTCCAATAACCTTTCGATCATCTCTTTGATACGATTTGCTTCATTTTGGATGTTGGCTTTCAATCGATTATTCTTTTCATCAGAAGCATCGATCAATTCTCCTGCGGCTATTAAAGAAGAGAGAGGACTTTTGATTTCATGTGTTAAGGTACGAACATAATTTTCTATGTAACGTTTCCCCTCCAACTCCTGGATCAAAAGATTGATTTCTTGTCCCAAAGATTCTAATTCCGAAATCCCTATTTTTGGGAAGGGAATCCTTTCCTTTTTCCGTAAACTTTGTACGTAAAGGGAAAGTTTGGAAATTGGCCGAAACAAAACAAAGGCAAGAAGTGAAAAAACAATCGCTATAGACATGCCCACAATTAAGCTGATCCGCCAAAATTTTTCTCGCGCCAAACTGATAAAAGGTACAACACTTAGTTTGGGTTTGATGACTGTGACGACTCCTAAAATTCCATATTTACCCTTGATAGGTGCGGCCACAAATAGAGCGCCTTCCTCAATATCCTCTCGGATTTTGCTAGATCTTGCTCCATACTTTCCCTTTAAGGTCAGATAAACGTCATTAAACTTTGAATAGTCGAGACCCTCTCTATACTTTTCTGAGTCAAATATCACAATACCTTGATTGTCTGTAATATATATCTGAATGTCTGACTCTTTTTTGGTAACACCGTAAATCTTTGCTTCAAATTGGTGTTGTCTTAAATTTTGGATACTGGGCCGTAGAAGTGTCTCGCAAATACTTTTCAAATCAAAAGGATTTTGAGAGGGGATTTTGGATTCTATCTGTGCGGAAAGGAAATGAGCCGTGTCATTTAAAGATTCTTCCACCGTTTCCATATAACGCGGCCGAATGGATTCTTCTATCTGATCAATTAAATAATAAAACCCACCGATTAGGACAAAAAAAAACCAAAAATGATTTTAAACCATAGGTTCATATTTCTTGTTTTACTCCATAGCCTAAACCACGTCTAGTTTCAATTGGGTCTTTCTCTGCTTTGATTTCTTTGCACCTTGCACGGATATTTTTGATCACGGTATCTACAGCTCTATCAAAACTATCCTCTGGCTCTGTCCAGACGCTGTCCATTATTTCTTCACGAGTGAATATCCGGCCAGGATACTTCAAAAATAAACTTAAGGTTTTATATTCATACGGAGAAAGGAAAAGTTGCGCTCCAAAGTAATGGATGACTTTGCGTTCCAAATCAATTCTGAAGGGCGAATCATTGGCGATCGGTTTCTGTATCCTCCGAAGGATTGCTCTAATCCTTGCAACCAACTCACGTGGGCTAAATGGTTTTACGATGTAATCATCCGCACCTAGCTCAAGACCCAATACCTTATCGATTTCTTCTTCGCGAGCAGTGAGAAGGATTACAGGGACACTCGATTTTGTACGAATTTCCTTTAATACATCAAATCCATTTGTGTCTGGTAAGCCGATATCTAAAATTACAAGCTGAATCTGAGGTGTAAGACTTTGGATTCCCTCTCGTCCAGTTTCACAAGGAGTTACAAGAATCTCTTCTTTCTGCAGGGCAATTCCGATTACCTCTCGGATGCCTGGTTCATCTTCTATCAAAAGCACATGGACTTGGGAACTCATGAGACCAGATCATCGTATAGAGAGGATCAAAAAGGTGTCGAGAAAAAAGCCGAGAGAGATCCCCTCGGCCTGGCATTGTTTAGGAAACTGCAGTGAGTTCCTTGTCTTCAATGGTGATGGTCTGGACGCTAAGTGCATCTAAACGTTTGCGAGCTTTTGCATTTCTTGGTTCCATAATCTTTGTCGCGATTTTATCAGGAAAAGAGTAAGCAAAGATTCGTTTCCATACAGAAGCGAACTGTTTGATGAAACCTGCACTGTTATAGTGTTGGCCATATCGTTTGCAAATCTCCTGTAACCTTGGCGCAATCTCTTGGTATCTCTTGGCAGGAATATCTGGGAACATATGGTGCTCTATTTGGTGGCTAAGGTGACCCGTCATTACGTAGAACAGCTTTCCGCCTTTTAGATTAGAGCTACCTTTCAACTGTCTCAAATACCAATCTGCTTTTGTCTCGTTTTTCAACTCCTCGGTGGAGAAGGTCTCGGTGTTTTCAGTGAAGTGACCGCAGAAGATAACGGAGTATGTCCAGAGGTTTCTGAACATATTGGCTAGTAAATTGCCAAGAAACACTTTTGGAAAATTAAGTCCAGCTAAGGCTGGGAAAAAGATATAATCTTTTACCAATTGGAGTTCAATTTTCTTAAAGAAAACATCACGATACTCTTTGTAAGTACGTTTTGTTCTCTGCTTTTTTGGTTTCTCCATATACTCAACCCGAGGACCATGCGCTCCAACTCCCCACTGAAAATTAAATGCTAGAAACATATTGGCAAAAACTTGACCCAAATATGTTGGTTTCCATTTTTGCTCTTCGGTCAATCGAGTGAAGTTATATCCATAATCATGGTCTTTACCAATCACATTCGTATATGTATGGTGCATGTAATTATGATAAAACTTCCACTGTGAAGAGTCAGAAACGATATCCCACTCAAAAGTTCGAGAATTGAATCGTTTATCATTCATCCAATCATATTGTCCGTGCATTACATTGTGCCCGATTTCCATATTATTTAAAATTTTAGAAATCGTGAGTAATGATGTTCCCAACACGAAAGTAATTGGATCAAAACTAAAATGAAGAAGACCACGGCCAAGAGCTTCAGTATATCGGTATACTTTATAAACTCGTTTGATATGATCCGCATCTTCTTGACCAACTTTGGAAAGAATTTCCTTTCTCATTTCTTCCAATTCATTTCCAAAAGATTGGATTTCTTCTGAACTTAATTTTCTGCTTAAAGTTTTCATAATTTTCACCTATTTCCTTATTTCGTATTAAAGCTCTAACTCTAAATTTTCTACTGCTCGACTAACACATATTTGTATATTTTCTTCACCTTCGCCAGATGCTTCCTCTTTTACCATATGTGACACTGCGCCGCTTTTCTTTTTACAAACACATGTATGGCAAATCCCCATTCTACAACCGCTAGGTGCAAAAATTCCAATTTCTTCTAGTTCTTCTAAAATGGATTTTTCACCTTTGATCTGCACAGTTTTGTGAGAAAGAAGTAATGAAACTTCTTTGGGCCCATTGGATGAAAATGCAGATACCCTTTGGTTGGGTAATAAAAAGAGTTCCGATTTAATTTCTGCACCAGCTAGCAATTGCTTTGCGGAATTTTGCAATGGGGCTGGTCCACACAGGTAAACCAAACTTTCTTTCCAGTTGGGTGCAAAATCCTCTAACATCTTTTTGGACAAAAAACCAAAATCATATTCTTCAGATTTTATGTCTGTAAGCACATGTTTGATCTCTAACCAGGAGTTTTCCTTTTCAAGAAGATCTAAAGAATCCTGTAGGATGATGTCTTTGTCATGGCGAGAGAAATAGAGGAGTTTCGCCTTTCCTTGGAAGTTACGTTCCTTTAAGTCCTGGAGAAGGGAATGGACCGGAGTGATGCCGCTACCGCCAGCTAAGAACAAAATGGAATTCGGCAAGGTTTTTGGTAGGACAAAATCCCCTTGTGCGGCACCCAAGCCAAGGATGTCACCCACCTGAGTTCTTTCGTTTAGGTAATGGGAGACAAGGCCACCTGCCTGCTTTTTCACAGTGATCTGCAGAGTTCTCTTCTCTTTGGATAGGCCGGAAAGGGAATAAAAGCGAGTAACCTTTCGTCCCGCAATCTCAACACTCACAGGAAAGTGCTGGCCTGCCTGGATTCCCTTCCAGTTTCGATTGGTTCGGAGAACAAATGTTCTCGAATCTGCAGTCTCTTCTCGGATATCAATGACCTTAGCTTTGGTCTCGGTAAAGGAAAATAAAGGGTTTATTTCCCCTAAAAGGAAATCTGCCCAGTCTTTCCACTGCAGGGAGTTTAAAAAGTCTTTGGGTTGGTTGTAGATAAATGGAAAGGTTTTCATTTTTCGCCTCTTTTTTGGTAAACACTTGTTCACAGAATTAACATACAGCGTTAAATATGTCAATCTGCTTTTCTCTCTTTTTCTCCTTGTCAGGAAAAAAAAGTGAACAATCGTTTACTTAGATCAATGAAGCTCAACCAACGCTATTTACAAAAACTAAAGACTCGGACTACCCTTATCCAAGCGGCTTTGGAGCTGATGGGGGAGGAAAAAGGCCTAGGCGAGCTGAGCCTTCGTGAGGTGGCTGGAGAGGCAGGGATTGTTCCCGCAGCCTTTTACCGCCATTTCAAAAATATGGAAGAATTGGGCCTTGCCGTGGTTGATGATATGGGCGGAAAGCTTCGGATTATCCTACGAGATGCTAGGAAAAGTGGTGCCTACCGTGCGGCTTTGCGCGGATCTCTAGATCTATTCTTCGGTTATGTAAACAAAAACAGACTTCTCTTTCGATTTCTCTCACGGGAAAAAACTGGCGGTAACAAAAGGATACGAAAGGCGATCCGAATTGAAATGAGCTTCATCGCTTCTGAGTTAGCCGCCGATATGCGCATGCCAAAATCCATTCCCTTTTCAGATATTGAATTTGTATCCGAAATGATTGTTTCCAATGCATTCAACATGTCCAATGAGTATCTTGATGCGGAAAAAAATGATGAAAAAGAACTTCGACGCATTAAAATCAAGACTCTGAAACAACTGAGGCTGATTTTTATTGGCGGAATTCGAGCTAAAAGAATAAAAAGGAAGAAAGGCGGTAGCCCCAATCCATGATAAAATTTCTTTATCTGTCATTCCCGATCTTCCTTTGCCTTCTCTTCCCAGCTTGTCTTACCAAAGTTAAAAACGCACGCTCCAACGCCGGCACTGTGAAAACGGAATCTTATTCTAGCACAGAGCAAATGGAAGACCAAACCCATCCTTTGTTTTCGGCAGCTATTTTTGGTAATGAGGAGACAGTTGTTCGTTTGCTCCAATCCAATACAAATCCAAATATGCGAGCAAAGGATGGAAGCACTGCATTAATATACGCTTCTCGGAATGGGTATGTATCTATTGTTAATCAACTTCTGTCTGCAAAAGCCGATCCAAATTTAAAAAACGATGACCATAAAACGGCTCTTATATGGGCTGCATTCAATGGATTTCCGGATGTATGTGATTTACTTTTAAAAAACCGTGCAAACATTGACTGGCAAGATCGACTTGGCGCTTCAGCACTTATGTATGCTGCAAGCAATGGCCATGTGAAGGTGGTGGAAATACTTTTGTCTTACAAAGCAAATGTACATCTGCAAGACCAATTTGGTGGGACTGCAATGACTGAGGCTATGCAAGAAGGGCATTCGCAAGTGGTCGCCCTACTTACAAGAGCGGGCGCAAAGCCGCCTAACGCCCCCTAGGTCCTCTCCCGCCTGGGCCATGTTGGTGGTGGGGCCCTCCACCTGGTCTATCGCCATGGTCTCGTCCGCCACGCCCCTCCTCTCTCCGCCTATCCTGGTCATTGCCTTGGTTTCCACCTGGCTCACCTGGAATCACGGTTGCAGGGCCACCGATTCCATTGCCTGGATCACCGATAGACGTCCCAGGAGAACCGATCCCATTGCCCGCATCTCCGACTCCTGAACCAGGTGTGCCGATTCCGTTTTGGCTTTGTGCAGAAACTGCCAAAGAGAAAAGACTAAAGAATAAGATTGTCCATTTCATTCAGAAAATACTAAGGTCGAAACTTCTTTTGTAAACGTTTATTCTTCCTTTCCCCAGGAGATGTCTTCTGCAATCTAAATGCGTCCATCCAGACCAAAATAGAAAAATCTAGGTTTTTGAGGGTTGTAGGTCAAGTCCCATTGGTCCAAAGCATTGTCTACGCCCAGAAACCATTCAAAATGACCTAAGAAACGTTTCGAAATTCTTAGATTCAGATTGGTATAAGGATTTACCATTCGATAGCCATACGTGGACTCAGTGGTACAAAAACTTTCGTTCTTCTTTGCACACTCTTCTGATACCGCATTCGGTATGGATTGTAAAGAAGAGGTGATGAAGGTTTGCGAAATTTGTGTTAGATACGAACTGATTGCACTCAAATCATTTGATAGTACAGGATCACACCAAAAAGGATTTTTAACGCAGTAAAACGCTTGTTTACCAAAGTGAATCGCAAAAGCAGACAAACTTAATCCAGAGGATTTATCCTCGTAGCGAATGTTCATATTCCAGCGATGAGGACCTCTACCTTCCAAAGGTAAATTAGTTAACTCGTCTTTGGTATGAGTATACGTGTAACCAACACCAACATTTACAGCTTCTGTCAGTCTAAATTGGATAGATGATTCTATCCCAGCTGTCATTGCTTTTTGGTAGTTGGATGTTTGGTAAACCAAAAGACCAGAACGATCGCGCAGAGGATTGGTTCTAAATCCAATCAGATTATCAACATTGTTGTGGAATAGATTTGAACTTAGCCAAATATTTTTTGTTAAATCCCATTCCAAACCGAGATTATAACTTCGAGAGAGTTCTGGTTGTAAATTAGGATTTCCAGCCACTCGATATCCAACACCGGGATTCAAAAAATTAAAATACAAATCTTGGAAACTAGGAGCACGGTAACCTAAACCATTCGCCAATCTTAGCCTTAATCTATCTGTTATATCATACCTGAGTGCCAATTTAGGTAGCCATTGGCCTCCATATATCGAATCTCGATCATAACGTATTCCTGGGACAACTTGTACTCTAGGTTTATCAGAAATCTTCCATTCATCTTGGATAAAAAAAGCAGTACGAAAACGAAATGCATTTCCATTGATTGATTGGGATTTTGAAATATCAGGAACAAAATCTTCGGCACACAAATTGGGAAACTCTCGTTTACAATCGGGTGCAATGCGAGCTGAGGAAATAGAATCATACAAATACTCAAGTCCGACGGAAGTAACATGAGATTCCGAAAATTGATAATCGAAACGATTCCGTACTTCCGATACAGAGTTATTGGTTCTTTGTTGGGTATCGAGCTCATCAGACTTTCTTTGGTCATTACGAAATAAATCCAAAAATTTAGAGTGGTTTACATTTGTATGGAGACTTAGCTTCTGGTTTAGGTTCCAATCGGCATTTAGTGCAGCCATAAAGTCATGTGTTTGGTTACTCCTGTCATAAATTGTTTTTGGTAAACTAGCATCCACAGCCATTTGTTGAAGATAACGATAGTATACCGTACTGGTTAGTAGTAAATTTTGGCTAACCTGCCAAGTGGATTTATTTGAGACATTCAAATCGTTAAATGCTCCACCAGAAGTTGATTCCAATGGAGGTGTGTAGGAAGGAAGACGAGTCGAATATAAATAGGAAGATACAAAAGAAGTTCCATTTATGTACGGATTGTACGTCGGAGACAAGGAGGCAATTCTACCATTTCTCGGGCCCTCTGTTGCATCGCGTGTTAAATCATATCCCTCCCCTCTATGCCAACCAACGGTAAAATAGGTTCCCACGGATTCTCTACGAATCCCTAATGAAGCAGAATTTCTGTATTCAAGGTATGGGCCATAGTAGAGTTTACTACCTGTCCCCGCTAGCGATCTGAACTCAGCAGAAAACGGTGATTTTGACTCTTTAGTGATGATGTTGATTACACCAGCGATTGCATCTGAACCATAGATTGCAGAAGACGCACCTTTTACGATTTCAATCCGTTCGATATCATCAACCTTAAAGCGTGTGAGATCAATGGACCCACTAAACCTTCCCGTTGTTCTCTGCCCATCCACAAGTATGAGTACATTCTGTGCAGCCAGTCCTTGTAATCGAACCGTACTACCACGTTCTCCAGACTGCGCAGGACGCACCTCTATACCTGGGATATTGCCCAAGGTTTCTGAAATATCTTTTGCTCCCATTGCATCGATATCTTTTCGATTGATCACTTCTGTTGTAATCGTTGCATCTTTCAACAATCCTTTTCTACGGGTGGCTGTCACCGTGATTGTATTTTCCTTAGAATCAGATTTATCTTCTGTATTTTCTGAAAAGAGCTCCAAAGATAGAAAGAGATTTATCCAGAGGTAGATGAGAAAAGTTATCCTCATCAATTTTTATAGCCCTTTCCAAATAAATTTCATATAGCCGCTTGTTCCCGCAGAACTATAATAATCCAACATTTGAAGTTTATAGAAAGTGCCATCACTCCCTCTAAGGACATACACAAGTCTCTTACTACTCAAGATATGAGTATTGCTATCATAATTGTACCAGGTAAAGAGGGATGGACTTGCACTTTCAGAGGCATTTCCAAATCCACCATCGCCTGTCTGTGTTTGTTGAGAGTCACTGACAAGTGTACAAGATGATTGGTTGATACTAGTTGATCCAATCTCTGTCGAATTTGTGCTACAAGAACCACCTGAACCAGTACCCGATGTTCCACTATTGGTCCCTATGACAAATCGTTTGAATCTAATATCCCACTGGATATCTGAACTTGCTTTTTTTCCACCTGACTTAAGACTTACATACACCCATTCACTCGAAGAAGAGGCGTTTGCCGTAGTTGTAAAAAAATTTCCATCATAAGTAGTTTCAACGCTAATTCCACCACTTGCATTTGAAGACGAGGATACAGAAGGTTGCAATAGTAGCAATGCTGCATCTGCTCCAGAAGATTTTTTTGAATCTGCACAGTGTATGATGCTGATGACAAAAAAAGGAAAAAATAAAAAAGTTTTCTGAACGAACATTTGATTTCCCTTACTTCATTGGGAGGGAAATTTCATATCCCTCCCTAAAATTTAAAAAATACTTTGCGATGAAATTGCGATTTTCTTTGCGCTTAACAATGAAGTGCTACTAAAACGAAAGAAGTTTGTGCTAGAACTCGTGGAGATGGTATTGGAAGTATTGCTCCAACCTATATAGTTTATGATCGCGTTTGTTTCGGTTAAGGTGCTAGTGTTTTGGCAATTGGCTCCATTAACATCCGTTATCCATAAATTAACCTTCGGCGCCGCAGTTGTTCCTGAGAAATTCACACAGAGTTCTTTTTCAGAACTGAATGAGATACTCGGATTTGCTCCGCTCGCCGTTTGTCCAGCTTGGTAATTGCCATATTCAACATTTCTAAACCAGGCAAATGGATTCGCATTGGAGACAGATTTTCCTACCACAAACTGGTACTGGCCAACGGAGTTTGGAGTGACTGAGCTTGGTTGGCTAGTGTAGCCTAAAAAAAGGTATAGATATCCATTATCTCCTGTGGTCTTTAAGCCTTCTACTCGAAAGAATCGTCCTGCCCCTGCGCTCGGACTGCAAAGGCTCGCATAAGTTCCCGAAGCATATGTTTCTAAATTTGTCTCACAATTCCTCGCGGCAGCTTCTGCAGCGGCCGCTGCTTTTGTCTGGGCATCAACAAGGGCGAGAAGGGCAAGACCAGTCTCGTTTGTCTCATTTCCCTCCGTCCTGCAGTAAAACGAAGCCATTCCGAAAAGGAAGATAGCAAGTACGAAGTGTATCTTCTTAGTATCCATAAGTTACCTCTAATTGAGAATAAGAATCAACTAAAAAGAACCTTCTTTCTCGTCAATAATAATATCGAGACTCATTCTCAATATGTATTGACAAAATCTTATCTAACTGCCAAAACGGGCAAATGTTCATAAAATTTGCTTTGGTTTCCCTACTTTTCCTGAATATTTCGCTTTTTTCCGAAGGAAAAAGGCCAGAAAGGATCATCTCTTTGAATGGAGCCTTTACAGAAATCCTATTTTCCTTAGGATTGGGCCCAAAGGTAGTGGCTGTCGACACTTCCTCAACCTTTCCAGAAACAACGGCAAAAATCCAAAGGATAGGCTATATGCGGACTCTGTCTGCGGAAGGCATCCTGTCTTTAGAGCCAGATTTGGTCTTAGCGACCGATGCAGCCGGTCCTCCATCCACCATAGCACAAATCAAGGCTACCACAGTCCAGATGGGCATTTGGACTGAGAATTTCCAAATGGAGGAAGCGGAAAGGAAGATTCGGTATGTAGCCAGATGGACCCAAACGGAAAAGCAGGCAGAGGCTTTGCTTAAGGAATTACAAAAGAACCTCTCTTCCTTCCAGAGACCAGTTCTTTCCAGGCCGATCAAAGTGCTCTTCCTCTATGCGAGAGGACCGAACCAATTGTACGTATCCGGGAAGGATACAGCTGCAGATGCGATGATAAGTTTATCGGGAGCAAAGAATGCCGTGGATGGTTTTTCTGATTATAAAATCTTAAGTACGGAAGCATTGGTCTCCGCCAATCCTGATATCATCCTTTTAGGTTCCCATACGGCTTCGTTATTCGGAAATCTCGATTCTCTCTGGGACATCAGTGGGATCAAACTCACAAGAGCTGGAAAAGAGAAAAATTACATCATAATGGATGATCTAATGCTCCTTGGCTTTGGTCCAAGACTTCCGACCGCTTTAAAAGTGTTAGCTGAAAAATGGAAATCCTTAGATTAAAAAAACCCCTGTTTTTGATTTTGTTTCTGTTTGGATTGGTTTTGGTAAGTATACCCATCTTTTCTTTGTTTGGTGCTATAAAGATTGACCCAATCAGAATTTGGACTGGGCTAAGTGATATGGAAGAACAAGTTTTTTTCCATATCCGCCTCCCCAGAATTCTCTTAGCAGTTTTATTAGGAGGCTCCTTGGCTTGGTCAGGTGCTGTCATCCAAGGACTCTTTCGTAATCCAATCGTGGATCCAGGATTGATGGGGATTACCGCTGGTTCCGCTCTGTTTGCAGGCATAGGAATCGTTTTTAGTAACTTTTTCAAGGAATATGATCCCATTTGGTTTAATATTGGCTTCTCTTTTTTAGGAGGAATGAGCACTTGTTATTTGATTTTCAGAACTGCAAAGAGAAATGGGAAAACGGAGATTTTTGACCTATTGCTTATTGGTATAGCTGTAAATGCGATATGTTATTCAGGACTTGGATTTTTAAACTACATAGCAAATGATTCCCAGATCCGCGCCCTATCTTATTGGAATTTGGGTTCGGTATCGGGAGCAAATTGGAATCAAATTCAACTCTTTTCATTTTTTTTAATCCTTCCGATCGCAATGAGCTACTTCATCGCAAAGCCTTTAAATGTTTATTGCTTAGGAGAGAACCAGGCAGAACACCTGGGAGTCTCTACGGAAACACTCAAAGTAGTGTCTATCTTTCTTGTGTCTTTAACAGTGGGGGCATCAGTATCATTGGCAGGTAGCATTGGATTTGTTGGATTGGTTATCCCTCATTTCATCCGTTTGCTCATTGGCCAAGACCATCATTTTTTATTACCTGCCTCTTATCTATTGGGTGGTTTTTTCCTCGCATTGGGGGATACATTTGGTAGGACAATTTTAGTTCCAAGCGAAGTCCCTGTGGGAATCATCACAGCTTTATTAGGCTCTCCATTTTTTATCTATATGTTAAAAATCAAGAGAGGTCAGATTTAAATGATAGAAGTACAAAATGTATCATATTCAATTCGAAATAAAAAAATCCTAAAAAATATTCATTTAGAAATTAAACTAGGAGAAGTACATGTACTACTGGGAAAAAATGGTGCGGGGAAGACTAGTCTATTTAAATTGTTATGTGGTGACATTCCGCTCACCGAAGGTAAAATTCTATTCAATAGGACTGATTTAAAGAAATACCGCAAACTTGATTTATCTCGTATGCGCTCTGTTATGACTCAAGAATTTGATCTCAACTTTCCTTTTAGTGTCGAAGAGATTGTAGAATTGGGAAGATATCCTTTTCCGAACCAAAGAGAAACAACCAAACAAATAGTTTTAGAAACCCTTGCAATCACGGACTTACTGCACATGAGATCCAGGGCCTACTCTAGCCTTTCGGGAGGCGAGAAACAAAGAAACCAATATGCTAGAGTATTGGCCCAAGTTTGGGATGATCAAAATAAATTTATCTTTTTAGATGAACCGATTTCCAATATGGATCTGCCAAATCAAGTCAAAACATTGGAATTATCAAAACATATGGCCGATAAAGGCTATGGTGTCTTTTTAATATTGCATGACTTAAATTTAGCATTCCAATATGCAGACCGCATTAGTTTATTAAAGAATGGATATATAGTTAGATCAGACGAGGTTCTCTCTTGTTTGGATGAGACACTTTTGAGTGAAGTCTATGACTTACCTTTGAAAATCATTCAAAGTGAAAATCAGGCTTATATTATTCCCACAAATTTACACAAGGAAAAAAGGTATGAATACAGCCCTTGCTGAATCTTGGCAAAAGTTAAAAAAAGAAGCTCCCAATGTAAGAATTCGTGACGCTGCCGCAAGTTTAGGGGTCAGCGAACTAGAACTTCTAGCAACTCGAATTGGGACTGGCGTCAGTCCTTTGAAAGAAAATTGGACCGAGTTTTTAATCAAATGCCCGTCCTTGGGAAGAGTAATGGCATTAACGCGAAATGATTTTTGTGTTCATGAGAGAAAAGGTTCTTTTGAACATGTATCCGTTCATGGAAAGATGGGTCTCGTAACAGGACCAGAGATTGACCTACGTATATTTCTGAACCAATGGCGTTATGGTTTCTTTGTAGAAGATACTTCAGAGGAAAGAATTTTATATAGCGTTCAGTTTTTCGACGGCTCGGGAGAAGCAGTCTTTAAATTGTACGCCACAGAAGAAAGTGACCTTGCATCTTTTTTGCGATTAAAGAACGATTTACAAAAGTTAGATGGAATTAGTCAATTGAATCTAGAGCCAAAGATAAAGGAACAGAGTCCGGTAAAACCACAATTGGACAAAAGCACTAGAGTTCGATTTTTAGAGTCATGGTCGAATTTAAAGGACACTCATGATTTTTTTACTCTCTTGAATGAGTTCAATGTGGAAAGGATGGATGCCTTAGAAATCGCAAACGGAAGATTCACCTCCCCTTGGGAGTGGAAACAATTTGAATCACTATTGAAACTGTGTGTGAAGGAAGGATTGGAAATTATGGTTTTTGTAGGTAGCAAGGGTGTTATTCAAATCCATACAGGTTTGGTAGAGACACTCGAAGAAAGAGGTCCATGGTTCAATATTTTGGACAAAGACTTCAATCTCCATCTAAGAAAAGATTTTGTATCTCACATTTGGTTCGTCAACAAACCGACACTAGACGGAACCGTCTCTTCTTTAGAGCTGTTTTCAGAAAACGGAGAATTGATACTACAGTGCTTTGGAAAGAGAAAACCAGGCCAGCCTCAATCTAAACTTTGGGAAAAGTTGATAGACCTTTGCCAACCAAAGGATTAATCTCTTGGTTCAAAAAAAGCTAAGTTTTCTGGACCTTCATAAATGACAATGCGGAGGATTTTGCCTCCTGTCTTTATGACTTCCCCTTTTAGGCCCGCATAAAACCATCTTGCCACATTTTCCGAGGTAGGATTTACCCCTTGGAAATCTTTGTGCTCATTGATCAAGATGTGGTCTATGCTGTGGACAAGCTCTTGGAGACGCGTTTTGGCGGTCAGGAAGTCGTAACTTATGCTATCTTTCCGAAGGCTACCATCCCCAGTCAGAAAAACCTCTACTTTCCAGGAGTGGCCGTGGATGGGTTCATCCGATCCGTCAGGGAAATAATCATACAAAAAGTGTGCTGACTCAAATCTACCCTCAATTCGGATATAAAAATTACCAGATTCTTCCAGAAACATTCCATTGACGAATAAGTCTTCCGTCTATTATTTGTATAGTTAATTTCCTTCCGAGGTGAATTGAGATGTCCGAAGTTACAAAACCACGCTTTTTTAAAGAAATGACGGTTGGCGAAGCGATCGCCTTGCACCCTGAAGCGGGTCTCGTTTTTTCGAGCTACCATTTGGGTGGATGCTCCCACTGTTCCATCAATGAGGTGGAAACCATAGAGCAAGTATGCATGGGGTACGGAGTTGAAGTGGAGACTCTTGTGGATTCTCTCAACAACCTCTTTGCCGAAGACTAAACCAAATCCAAAAACCCACGCTTAGATTTAGTGATCGGACTATATCTAAGCTAAGGCTCCTCCACAACTAGATCCAGCTCCTGCGGTGCAGCCATAGCAGTGGTTTGCAAGCCTTATCTCGCGATTTAAAAACAGATCCCAATCAAAATCTTTGATAGTTTTCACAGGCCGGCTTGGCAATTCCAACATCTGATTGAAATCACAATCATAAACAGTACCATCATAACCTACAGATATTTGATGACGACACATCAGACCGTTCAAAGTGTTCGGATTAAATGCCTGTGATAGTGTTTCCATATACTGTAAATATTTGCCATTTTTCACCAAGGCTGCTAGGAAACGATTGATTGGTAAGTTGTTAATTGCGAATAGATTGTGAAAGAAAACACCATACTCTGTAGATAAATGCTCTTTAAATTCCTTTTCCAAAGAATTTTGGTCACCACTTAGGAAAAGACCCACAGGATTGTAGACCAAATGAAAAGGCAGATCCTTTCCATAGCCAAACCTATTGAGCAATTTCATAGCTTGGATAGATTTTTCAAATACCCCATCACCTCTTTGTTTGTCGGTAAATGATTTGCTATAAAATGGGAGTGAAGAATAGATGCTGACTTTTTTTTCCGCAAGAAATTCTGCTAAATCTTCATAACCTGATTCAAGCAAAATCGTAAGATTACAGCGATCAATGATTTCAACATTTAATTTGCTAAGCTCAGTTACTAAGTAGCGAAAATGTGGATTTCCTTCTGGCGCACCACCTGTAATATCCACAATTTGAATATTCGGATGTTTGCGAATGATTTCCAAACACAAATCAATTGTTTCTAAACTCATCAATTCTGTTCGGATGGGAGAAGCATCTACATGGCAATGTTTGCATGCCTGGTTACACCATTTTCCAATATTCATTTGAAAAGTCGCGACGCTCAAACCAGTTATGGTTTGGCCTTCTTGCCAAACACGTTTTTCAAACGAGTGAGGGAAGGATTCCAGTACAGATAATTGTTCTTTTACTAACATTATTTAAAGGCTGAGTTCATCCAATTTATTGTTCATTTGTAGGCTATGGACTAAACTTATACCTGCTGCCATAGCAGCTGCTACGTGAACAGCTTCATTCATCTGAGCTTCATCTGCACCTTTTTGTAAGCATGTTGTCGTGTAAGCATCAATGCAATAGGGACATTTTAAGGCATGCGATACGGCAAGAGCGATCAGAGCTTTCTCTCTTTCTGAAAGGGCACCCGGACCCATAGCTGCATTGTAATAAGAAAAAAATTTGTCGGCTAAGTCTTTATTGGTTCGACCTATTTCGGAAAATCTTCCTAGATCGTTTGCATTATAATAATGGTTGGGTTCCGCCACTTTCCACTCCTATAGAATAAAACAATGTTCTTGTTTTATAGCTAAATCCAGTGCATGGATCAGGAGAAGAGGGTCAATAGAATTTTAAATGAATGTAGTCCTTACGATTGCGGAGACTTTTCCGAAGAAGAATCAACCAATTTATGCTACATACTTGTGCAGGATCTTAATGAATCCCGCATCGCCCCACCTAGGTAACAAAGTTTGGTCTGCGTTTTTCAATGAGAGATAGAAAACCTTCCTGGCCATCTCGTGAAAGTATAGTCCGTACAAAGAGTTCGATATCTTCTTCGGTAACTGTATGCATCGCAGTCCGATAGTAACTCCTCTGGGCAGTCTTCATTCCCCTTGCCGAATTGTAGGTGAGTTTTGATAACTTTTCAGCTAATTTCATACCTTCACCAAACAGAGTTTCTGCGGGGTATACTTCATCGATTAAACCAATTTCCTTTGCCTCGGCTCCCTTTAACTGTTTTCCGAAAAAAAGCAAATCCCTTGTGTTCGTCGTACCGACTAAATCACGTAAGATCATCGTTGGTGCGGAAGGGAAATTGAGTCCAACGATAGCCTCTGAAAAACCAATCCTAGCTCCTTTATCGGCCATAAATCGATAGTCAGAATACAAGGCAAAGACAGCACCTGCTGCCATACAATGTCCATTGAGAACTGCGATGGTCGGCACTGGAAAATTAAAGTAAACGTTGGCACAACGTATGAGTAAGGTGACTGCAGCTCGGACTTCCGATTCAGATTTTCCGTACATCAATGTCGGTTCAATGCCATTGGAAAAGAATTGGCTTTGTGCGGATGTAAATAGCATCACCCGCAAGTTTTGGTTCTCTCCGTGCTTCAAAAGTAGCGATTCAAATGCCTGGAAAGTTTCGTAACTAAACGTGTTTTTTTCATTTGACTGCATCTTGATTTCCAAGATGCGGTCCCCATGAAAGATCTCTAAAAAATCTGACATTAGCTATTTTTATAAAGATCCAGAATACGGTCTTTGTACTTTTCGGTGATAACATGGCGCTTCATCTTCATCAGGTTTGTCAACTCATCACCGACTTCAAAAGGTTTTGTTACCAGTAGCACATACTGTACTTGTTCGAAGTTTTTAAAACCAGTTTTGACACTATTGTAATTTCGGACCTCTTTTTTGTAGAAGTCTATTACCTTTGCATTTGCAATCAACTTGTCAGGATTTTTTTCCGAGATGCCATTGTCAGCCGCCCAAGCACTGAGCGCATCAAAATCAGGAACAACGATCGCACCAAGTACCTTTTGATCCTGGCCAACTACCATAGATTGACGTATAAATGGTGATTCATCAATTTTATTCTCAATTGGAACTGGCTCTACGTTTTCGCCACCTAATAATACGATAGTGTCTTTCGCACGACCCGTCAGTGTGAGAGTTTTCTTAAAATTGATCATTCCGATGTCGCCTGTGTTCATCCAATCGTTAACGATTGTTTTGGCAGTGGTTTCAGGATTTTTATAATACCCTTTCATCACTTGCGGCCCCTTGATATGAACAACACCTTTGACACCCATCTTACCGGAGAGAATGTTCTTTTTGTCATCGATATGACAGAGCACATGGCCAGCGTCATCACGGATTTGTACTTCAGAAAGCGGGACGATATCGCCTACAGAACCCATAATTGGACGGTCAAAGGTTCTAGCAGAAATGACTGGGCCTGTTTCTGTCATACCGTATCCTTCCAAAACCGTAATGCCAATGTCCATAAAGAAAGCATCCACGTGCTTTTGTAAAGCGCCACCACCTGAGAGAGTCGCACGTAAATGGCCTCCCGTTGCTTGGCGGATCTTTGAGAGGACAACTTTATCAAGTGTGTAGCTGTTGAATAATACACCCAAACCAGAAATTACATAGGCTAAGGTAGATAAGGAGGATCCTTGCTCTGCCAAGTAAATCCCCAAACCACCAGCGATTAAGGTAACCACGAAGGGAGCAGTGAGTAGCAGTTTTAAGAGAGCCAAAACGCCTAAACCAAGAGATTGGAAAATGTTTCTGCCTTCATAGTCTACTTCCCAGCCTCGCAGGAATCGGATCGAGGCATGGTAATGCTTTGAAAAGAAATAGGCTATATTGAATAGAGCCTTTCGCACTGGCGGAGTTTGTTTAGGGTCATTGATCCGTGTGTAGATACCATTATAGATACTTTCCCAGACGCGAGGAGCAGAAGCCATAAAGGTTGGTCTTGCTTTTTGGATATCATTGCGTAACTCTGTGACCTTTGTGTAGTATGTTGAACCGCCGTTTATGATGGCAAAGTATTCAACGACTCTTTCAAAGATATGCCAGATCGGGAGGATGGAAAGCATTCTATCATCAGGGCTGACCTTTGCAACTCTTGGCACAACATAATGCATCTGGTGGATCATATTGGAGTGCATGAGCATCACCCCTTTCGGCATACCGGTTGTTCCAGATGTATAAATCAATGTGTACAGATCGTCCGGTTTGATATCACTGATACGCTTTTCTGTTTCTTTTTTGCCTTTCGCTCTCAGCTTACGTCCATGCTCTAAAAGGTCATGGAACTTTTCGATACCAGAACCTGATTTCAATTTGGACTCTTTGTCCATGATGATAATCGTTTTTACACCTTTGATCTGGCTTTTGTTGGCTTTGTATTTTTCATAGACCTTGTCGTTTTCTATGAATACAACTTTTGCGCCAGAGTGGCTCAGGATGTATACGATCTCTGAATCCGTGATATCTGAACCTCGAGGAACATTTGCCGCACCTGCAAGGATCACAGCACAATCTGAGATGATCCACTCCACCCTGTTGTCAGCAAGAACAGCTACATTTTCTCTCGCCTTTACACCCATGTCGATAAGGGCTTCTGCTAAGGCTAGGCCATCTTGGTAGAGTTGGGAATACGTTAGGGGCTCGTAATTTTTAGCGGCATTTTTATAGAAAAATGCTGGGCGCGGACCGAATTTCTCCGCTGATTCTTTGTATACTTCTGCTAGGTTATTTGCCATATCTCTCCATCTGAAAAAGCGGACTTTAGACTAGCCCACTCTTCCCGATGGTCAAGAGAATTTTAAATCAATCCCAGGTGAAATTGGATTGTTGGTGTGCTTTTTTGAGATGTCGTTTTCTGATTTCGGTGAGTTTGCCCATCTGCTTTTGGTCTAGCAAATTCCTTGCTCGCAACCCGAGTTGGGGGAAAAGAGACTCGTCTTGTACGTTTGAGAAAAAACGGTCTTTGTTTAGAAAGGAACTCTTAAGTTCCGTATCGAGATCTTCGTAAAATTCCATGTCAGCCTCCGTGCCTTCTGGTTGGTGGGTGGTATATCTTTGTAGGCTACCGTCATCCATGACAGTGAATCCTACTCCCAATACTCTTATCGCTGGAAAAAGAAAAACCTGAAGTAAAAAAAATCGCTTGTACTTTTTTTTTTTGCGATTTTTTTGGTACTGTTTTATGACGATTCGAATGGTAAATTCTACTGGAAAACGAAGCGGAAGGTTCGTTGCATATGAATACGGTGAGGATTTATTTGGCACTATTTATTTGGATAAGTTTTCCGGACGTGAGAAGGGGAAATTGATCGATAAATGGAGATTACATGATTTCGGGAGTCTAATTCGTGTTCTAGATACAGAAATTTCAAGGAGAGAAGACGAAAATTACGAACGCCCCTACTCATATTGACAGACCCGAACAGTTTCTCTCTGCCTATTCAAAAAAGATTGATTCCTTACGTTCCCGAAAGTTAAAATCTCTACAAACCCTGTCTCTCATCCGCCTCTTTGCTTTTTTTTGGCTCCCTAGCCAATTTTCCGTCTTTTATTTTTTGAAGTTTGAATGGTATCTATATTCCACTCTCCTTCTCCCTCTGGGTCTCTTCATTGTTTTAGTCAAATTGTACCGAAAGAAAAAGCAATTTGCCAATCAAATCAAACTTACCCATCAATTCGTCAAACGCGAATTAGCCAGAAAACGATTGGAGCTGAAGGCTTTGGGTGGAAGAGAGGTTTGGGAGTACCCGGAAGAAATCCGTAATCACCCTTTAAGTGTAGACCTTGACCTATGCAAGAAAACGGGTCTCGTGCCTTTTTTGGATGTGACCATCTCCTCCCAAGGCTTTGATCGATTTCTGAAAAAACTCTTACAGATCGAACCTTTCGAGGGAAACCTACTCCAAAAGAAGGTAAAGTCATACCTTGGCGATGGTCGCTTTTTATTTCAGATCTTACGAAAATCCATCATCCCAGGTGAAGAAAATTCAAAATTGGATTTGGGACCTTTGGATGCCAAAGAATCCTTTTGGAAAAAACACCCTTGGATGCGCTACTTCTTTCCTGTGTTAGGTGTTTTTACTCCTATTTATCTACTCTTGTCTTCTATCTTTTCTCTTCCCTTTGTCCCACTACTTCTCTTTGTGAATGCGATGATATTCCTTCGCCATCGAAAGGAAAGTTTAGGATATTGGAACGAAATAGAACGAATAGGTAGTATTGCCTCCAATGTATCCTATGCATGGATCCGAATGTTTCCAAAAGCGAGACAAAAAACCAAACGTATGTGTGTTGAACTTACACAATTGAAGAATGATAAAGAGTGGATTGTCTCAATCCTTCCTCATTTTTTATTGAATGTTATCTTTCTTTGGGATTTTTGGAAGATTCGTAGATTCCAAAAATGGTATGATGAGAATGCCCAACACTGGTCCGAAATGAGAAACCAATGGATAGAGTTGGAATCCAATTTACCAGCCGCACAATTTGCCTACCTTAATCCTGAGTACGAATTTCCCATTTGGAATTCATCGGCTCAACTGTCTGCAGATTCAATTGTCCATCCTCTTATTCCATTTTCTATGAGAGTGATAAATCCAGTGCATTCCATTCAACAATCTGATCTTGTGATCATTACTGGTTCCAATATGTCAGGAAAAACGACTTACCTAAGAACCATTGCCGTTAATTTAATGTTAGCTGGAATTGGTGCGCCTTGTTCTGGAAAAAATGTGCAACTCCCAGCTGTAAAAATACATACTTTGATTCGCTCTCAAGATTCTTTAGAAGATGGAATCTCCTTTTTCTATTCGGAAGTAAGACGACTCGCGAGCATTCTAAATGCCAAGGATGACCAAAATCTAGTACCGATACTATTCTTTGATGAAATCTTAAAAGGAACCAATTCTAAAGAAAGAAAAATCGCAACAGAAGAAATTCTACTACTCCTGAGAAAGAAAGGAGCTATTGTCTTTGTCACAACCCATGATCTTGATTTGGCTTCCCTACAGGATGCAAAGCTATTTCATTTTACAGAATTGGAAGAGAATGGAGAAATGAAATTTGATTACCAGATTCGTTTGGGAATTTCTCAATCTACAAATGCACTTAGGATCCTCCAAAAAGAAGGGATTCCCATTTCCAAATTGAGCTAACGTTTCTCATTCTCCGTGTTTTTTGGTTCATTGAAAAATCCAGAAATACTAGAACGAAATTGGTTCCATCCATTTTGAACTGTCTCCGTCACATTGCTGACTGCTTTGTCTACGTATTCTGAAAGAGCAGAGCCTGCAATCCCACCAACTGTCGCACCTGCTGGCCCTGCCAGTAAAATCGTTCCCGCGTAGATAGACCCTAACCAAATGGGATCAATGTATGGGGAATTAACAGCGTAGGTTCCCTTGTAAATAATAGGCAGCTTTAGAACTCTGCCCGTAATTCCTGGCAAAGCGATGGTAAATTTCATATCGATCTTTTTATCTAAATCAATCGATCCAGCACCCTTACCGGACAATCCGTCCGCTTGCAATAGGAAATTATCAAACTGAAATTTTCTATCGGAATACTTTAAGTTCATGGTAATTTTTTTGTACGGTGTGGATCGAGTGAAATCTATCTTTTTCAAAGAGATCAAACTGCCGATCGAACTGATTGGCTTAAGAATGTTTGTATAACTCAAAAGTTCACCATCATTTGCTTCAAATTTTCCATCAATCTTCAATGATCGAATGATCTCCTCCTCCGAATCTCCAAGAGCATTCAATTGAAAATTTGATTCGAGAGTGCCATTTATGGGAGCATTTCCAAATTGATGGCTAAGCAATTTTTCTAGGGAAATTTTTTCCGCAGTTCCTGTGAGATCCAGATGAGGTTGTGAGCCCCACACAAAACTTCCTTTGGCATCCAATACTCCTCCATACAAATCTAAATGGAGTTTTTTAATCGACATTTGGCTTTTTTGGTATTGCAAATGGAAATTCAAATGGTCTGCAAAAACCCCTCGGAGATTGGCACGACTCAAATTGAAATGTAAATTGACATTCATTCTATCTTTATACGCTGTATCTGGCATATCCCGAGTTAAAATTGATTTTTCCAAATCTGGATCTAAAAAGAGTCGAATGACATTGATCACAGTATCAGCATCAATATATTCTGATCTACCTTCGAACTGAATGGTGGGAGATAATGGAGGTTTATCAAATGTCACAAAACCAGAACCAAATATCTTTGCTCGACCCTTCCATTCCAAAAAGATGCGCTCAAAAGATAATTTTGTTGTTAAGTCATCGTAAGAGATGAGCACATTGATGAAAGCATCACCAAAAGGCCGATATCCTTTCCTTGCAAGATTTGTTAGGTGAGCGCCTTGGAAGTCTGCAGATACGGTATGAGTATCCCGTTTGTAAATGGGAACAATTGCATCTAATTTGGCATATTGAAGGTCTAAATATGGAAATATTACTGAGATGTCATAGAGATTCACTCCTGAAAAATCATCAAAATGAACATTTCCTTCAAAGCGTAGATCGTCAAACGTTAATTTGCCCCCCAAGAACTGAGCAAGTAAATTTATCTGAAATGGTTGCTCATTCAACTTTCCATAGTAGTAAAGCCCTATTTGGCTCTCTGTTTCATCTAAATCTATGTTTGTTTCATAATTGTAAAAAATGAGCTTACGATCGTACAATTTGTCCGTAAATTGAATCCTTACATTTCTTAATTTAAAAATTCTAGGAAAATCTTTAAATACCGAACCAAATAACAAATCTTCATCCGTCTCTTCAGCGTTCTGTATTGTGTTTGCGGAGACGGTTTCCTTGGTTAGCTTACTTGTAAATTGAGGAAAGGATTCATCTTTTTCTCTTTGTAGGTTGATGGAACCAGAACTTAAAATGACATCTCTTATCTCTAGTTTCTTTCCTATAAAAACACCAAAATACACATGGATTGTAAGTTCTTCCAATGTGATAAAGGTTTCCTTTTCTTTACTCACCTTTACTTGAGATAAGGCGATACCAGGATATGGAAATACGCGAGGTTCAAAATCGTTGTAATCAAAAACAAATCCTGTTTTGCTTTGGACTTGCTCAAGGATAAGATTTTTATAATAGTCAGGGTCGGAGACCAAAGGATACAGAAGGAAAAAAGATGATGTGGAAAAGATAACAATAGAGCCAAGAAATGCCTTTCCAATGTAAGACTTTAGTGTTTCACGGAAAGAACGACGCATGAGTTCTATTCTGATCTATGAATTGGAAAATGGCAAGAGACCATTCTTCCATCAGAAAGTTTTTTTTCTTCAGGAGCGATCGTTTTGCATTGGTTTTGGACGTTTGGACAGCGCGTTTGGAAATAGCATCCCGATGGTTTCTGTGTGAGACTGGGTATTTCTCCTACGAGTGCCTTCGGAAACTTGGTTCTTTGTTTGATGTCAAAACTCGCAGAAAAGAGTGCCTTTGTATAAGGGTGTGCAGGGTTTTCGGAAATTTGTTGTTTGCTTCCCATTTCAACAATTTTTCCTAAATACATAACGGCAATGTTATCGGAAATATGCTTAACGATATTCAAATCATGGGAAATGAAAAGGATTGATATCCCCAATTCATCTCTTAAGTCCAATAAATTATTGATTACTTGCGCTTGGGTCGAGATATCCAGAGCACTAACTGCTTCATCACAAACGACTAGTTCTGGACCGAGGATCAATGCTCGAGCGATAGCAATCCTTTGCCTCTGGCCGCCAGAAAACTCATGTGGATACCGTGAAAGAATCTCTGCTGGCAAATTTACTTTTTGGAGCGCATAAGCAGCTCTCTCTTTTTTTTCGGAAGCTGACATAGACCTATGGTGAACGTTTAAACCTTCGGTAATGATCTCCTCAATTGTCAAACGTGGATTGAGTGAAGAATAGGGATCTTGGAAAACCACTTGGATCTTCTTTCGGATCGCCAGCTTTTCTTTCTTGTTTAAAGAAGAAAGGTCTTGCTCTTGGTACAAGATTTCTCCCGATTTTATCTTCTGAAGTTGGAGGATAGCTCTACCAATTGTTGATTTGCCACAACCTGACTCACCAACCAAGCCTAGGATATGACGTGCAGGTATCTCAAAGGAGACAGATTCTACGGCTTTGAGTTCTGTCGATTGAAAAGAGAAAAGATTTGAGTTTTGATAAGATACGGAAAGATTTTTTACTTTTAACATTTACAAATCCTCTAGATGGCACTGAACGATATGTGAGGTGCTAAATGTTCGAAAAGGTGGATCTTGCCTTTTACAAATGTCCATCCTGACTCGACATCGATCAAAGAAATGGCAACCCTCTGGGTAATCCTTCGGACTAGGTACAATCCCATCTATCGTAAGCAAACGTTTCCCAAATGAATTGCTCGAAGGATAAGCTTCAATCAATGCTTTAGCATAGGGATGCAAAGTATGGTCAATCACATCATCCGTTTTCCCAAATTCTACGAGTTTACCAGCATACATCACACCGATTCTATCCGCCACATGTGAAACCAACCCAATATCATGAGAAATAAATAGAATGGACATACCTATCTCTCTTTTTAGCTCCAAAAGTAGCTCTATCAACTGAAGCTGAATGGTTACGTCTATAGCTGATGTTGGTTCGTCTGCTACCAAAAGTTTAGGATCGCACATCAATGCCATTGCAATGGATACCCTTTGTAACATCCCTCCTGAAAATTGATTGGGGTATTGATTCAATCTTTGTTTAACATCGGTAATCCCCACTTTTGTGAGAAGATATTCAGCTTTATCTAGGGCTTGTCTTTCATTGCCCAATCCATGATACAAGAAACCTTCTGTTAATTGGGCACCTATCTTATGCAAAGGATTTAAAGCGGAGAATGGTTCTTGAAAGATATAAGCGATTTCCTTTCCTCGAATCTTTCTCAATTCTCCTTCCGGCAATTTAAGTAAGTCTTTTCCCAAAAAAAGCACCTCACCTTTGGGGTACTCAGCGGTATTGGCTGGTAGTAGTCTTGTCAATGAAAGAGAGCTAATCGATTTTCCACAGCCCGACTCTCCAACTAACGCAAAGATTTCTCCCTTCTGGATAGCAAATGAAATACCTTCAATGATACCGACAGTACCATGTTCGGTGTGCAAACTTACCGAAAGATCGCGTACATCCAATAAATTATTTTCATTTGCTACGGTCATCTGTAGAGTACCTTTTCTTTTGGATCAAATGCATCTCGAAGGCCTTCACCGACAAAAGCAGCAAGTAAAATTGTCAAAAACAGAGCTGTCGAAGGAAAGGTGATTAGCCACCATGCGGTTAAACGCTCCCTACCTTGTCCAATCAGCTCTCCCCAAGAAGGATTGGGTGCAGGTATCCCGTAACCTAAAAAGTCCAAGGCTGACAGGATTGAAATTGCTGAGATCAAAATGAATGGTAAAAATGTCACTAATGGGGTAAGGGCATTTGGAAGTAAATGTTTGAATAGAATCGAAAATGAAGATGCCCCCATCGATCTTGCAGCATCAGTAAATGCAAGTGTCCTTAATTTCAAAAACTCACCTCGCATGTAATAACTCAGACCAATCCAGCTTAACACTCCATAGGTGATAAGAAGCACGGAAAAACTTCTTCCAAAAAATGCGCCCATGATCAAAATGAGATATAAAAATGGGATCGCTGATAATATTTCAATCAGCCTTTGTAAAACCAAATCCACTTTACCAACAAAATATCCTTGTATACCTCCAATAACGGAAGCTAGAAACAATTCAAGTATCACGAGGATGATGCTAAATGTCATAGCTAGCCGATACCCATAAATGATCCGAGTGAACACATCCCTACCCCGATCATCCGTCCCAAACCAATGTTTTGCATCTGGTTTGGTGGGAGGGCTCATACCCTCCTCTAAACTATCCAAATTATCCTCGTTCACCCCATAGGGTATGGGTGGAAATAAATAGAATGGATTTTTTTGAATAAACAGTGGATTTTTAACCAACTTTTTATAGTTAGGCTCTGTTGCTTCCTCAAGTCCGAAATCCGATGCTGGATAAAAGAAAAAAATGGGAAAGGACACACGATTATCTACAATCATCAAAATTGGCTTATTGTTTATAATGATTGGAGAAAATAACGATAAAAAATATGAATAAAAGAGAATTAGCAATGAGTAGTATGCCTTTTTATTCGCTTTAAATTTATTCCATTTTCTAACGTTTGCAGGATTGTTAAAGATTTTCATTCAAATTCTATCCTAGGATCAATCGCCACATAACATAAATCTGATATTATTTTTCCCAAAAGCCCTAACAAACTTTGAGCCAACAAAAGACCCATCATTAGGTCGGTATCCCGTTCTCTTACTGCTTCAAAACTAAGCAAACCCATTCCATCTATGTTGAATACTAACTCGATAAACAAAGATCCTGAAAATATCAATGTAAGATTGCTTCCAAATCCAGTTGCAATCGGAATTAAAGAGTTTCTGAGTGCATGGCGGTATATGGCATCGGAAAATGACAAACCTTTGCTGACGGCTGTTCGAACATATTCTTTTGCAATTTGGTCGAGTAGACTATTTTTCATTAATAAGGTCAAAATAGCAAAGGAACCAATCACATAACAAAGAACAGGTAGAAACATGTGGTTCATTCTATCAACGAATTTACCCCATGTACTCAGATCCTCATAATAATCAGATACTTCATGACCCAATGGAAAGATTGAAAATACTTCGCCGGAAGCGAAAAGGTATAAAAGCAACATTGCGAAAGCAAATACTGGCAAGGAATATGTGAAAAATATAAAGAAACTACTTAGAAAATCAAATAGGCTACCATCCTTTAAAGCCTTTCGAATCCCCAAAGGAATACAAATAAAGTAGGTTAAAAAAAAGCCTGAAAGCCCAAAAATTAAGGAGACTGGGAGTTTTTCATAAATCAACTCCGTGACTTTTCGAGAATGTAGCCTAGATTCACCTAGGTCAAAGGTTAGGATTTGTTTTAGCCAGTAAAGATACGCTATAGGAATGGGTTTATCTAGATGTAGACGTTTTTTGATTAACTCTATCTCTTCTTGGGAAATTTGTTTAGTAGAGGCGCCAGTCTGGTTAGCCGCTCCTTTTATTTTCGCAATTTCACTATCAAGTGGGCCACCTGGTGCTAAGTGGGAAATCAAAAATACTACAAAGGTAATACCGATAAGAGTTGGAATGATAAGCAAAAGTCTTTTTAAGAAGTATTTCCACATGCTTACAACTCCCACCAACGTTTAGAGGCTTTGTATCCTTTTAACTCAAGGTATCCGATTGCTTTTTTCTTTTTTCCAAAAATCTGTCCCTCTGCAATCACCATACCTTCCCAATAGATCATTCCCGTACTTTGCCGTCCATCAAACTCTTGTTCTGAGAATACTGGCTTTACCAAAAAGTCACCATCTTTAAACTTTACCTTCCATTCTAAGGGATACTCGATTCGACTTTTGGGGCTAATCCATTTTCCAGAGGGGACAACCTCCAATGAAATGTCTTTGTTATCATAGTATTGCCTTTGCTCTTTCTGTTTAGTCCGAAGAATGGCAGTGTTTTCTTTGGATAATTCTTTATTTTCTGCAAATGCAAATGCGACAAACTCATCACCATCATCCGTCATCAGACACATCCAATCCCAAGAAGATTCTTGAGATGCAAATGCTGACTGGCCTTTGAATTTTTCTGTCCATTCATGGTCCATCCAGGATTTACCTTTGGTAATGTCATGACGGGTTCCTTCCCAAACCAAAGTTCCTTTTGTTTCCAAAAATGGATAACTATAATAATAAGAAAAGATTTCTGGATTCCTTCTGGACTTTCTCGATTTTCCCTTCTCTCCATGTACAAGTTTGTCTTTGCTAGCCTTCAGTTTCAAACTGAGTGATGATTGGGAGCCTTTTGGGAATGCCAAAATTTCAAATTCTGAATCAGAAAGAATCTTTAGTGAATATTCACCTGATACTATCATCTTATCATCAAAGGAAGCCATTCCGCCAATGTTTCGATTTTTGGTCTGAAAGCTCAGATGTTTTTGACTAGAAGGGTCGGAAAGTGCAAAGTGTACAGGAAACAACATCACTTTTGCATCCACCATAGATTCCGGAATTGAGACTTTGAAAAAGGAAAGTTCATAACCGAACGTTTTGTTTTTGTCTGACTCGATATGCCCTACAAAATAAACCCACTCTATCATGGCATCGGAATGAAAACTATGATCCTTAGGAAAGGAAAAGGAAAGACAAAAAGCAATGGATACAAAAAACGAAAGGACTCTATTCATCTAACATAGATTCCCATTTTTTTTCCAAAGGGAGAATATGCCTAAAACTCGCTTCAATTCGTTTCATACGATCTGTCATTTCTTTCAATTTGGCTCTCTGTCCCAATTTTTCATATACCTTAGCCAAATTAAACAAAATCGAAAGGTTATCATCATTGAGAGAATGTGCTTTTTTCCATTCCAATTCCGCTTTCTCAAATTGGGAAACCTTATAATAACAAAATCCCAAAACTGCATGTGAAAGATAATTATTTGTTTTAAATCTATTGTATGTTTCTAATAGAAGAATGGCCTCATCATACTTTCCCGCGTTTGCCAATGCCTTACCATATGCCAATTGTGTTATCAACTCCCGTGGCAATATTTCATGGGCTTTTTTATACTCATCACAAGCATCTTTGAAATTTTTTCGTTTATAATGTTTGTCTGCTAATTCTTTATGATGATTGAATTCAGGTAATCTAGGTGACAACTGGAAACCTAACAAAGTAATGTCGTCCATAGGATCTGTTCCCATTGTAAATTCTTTATGGACATTTATAATTGATTCTATGCTATCTTGGATACTCAGATCTTTTGTCTTTTCTATTAGACTTATCAATCGCTCTTCTCCAAAGGATTCTCCTCTATCATTTTCAGCTTCCGTTATCCCATCCGTGTAGAGGAAAAGTTTATCGCCTGGCTCCAATTGCAAACTATGGTCTCGATAGGTGTCCCCTCCATCAGGAAACATTCCTAAAAAAGTTCCCTCACCTTCTTGGATTTCTGCCTTACCTGTTTTATGACGAAACAAAATTGGACGTGGATGTCCTGCGATGGAATATACAATGCGATAGTCTCTTTCTATAAGTGCATACACACAAGTAGTGTAACCTTGTTGTTTGACTAAATCCAACAAATCTCGATTGATATGTTTGAATGATTCAGAAGGTTTTGCATATTTATAATTTGTGAATAGCATCTTTGATAGGGCTGTGATAAATGCAGCAGGTACACCGTGTCCAGATACATCACAAACAACAATGCCCAATCGATCCGATTGGAAAGGAAAATAATCATAATAATCGCCACTTACTTCCTGCATAGGACTGTAGGCAGCCCAAAATTGAATCCCTTTCCAATCAGGAATGATTTGTGGGATAAGACCTTTTTGAATGTTTTTGGCAAGTTTAAGATCTTTTGCTATCGATAATTGTTTTTTTTCTAACTCATACTTAAATGATTTTAAAATCTCAACCGCAGCTTCTAAGTCTCGGTTTTCAATGGCCAACTCTCTCGACTTCTTAACCACCTCTCCAACATCGACGAAAGACAGTTCTTCGGATGTATCTTCTCCTTTAGATACCATCATGACTTTGTGTCGATTGGAGAGATCATCCTTATTGAGTGTAGATCGTGAGAGTTGATACGGTTCATCCTTCCATTGGAAATGATACTCATTTGTATCAGCACCAAATTGGATATCAGGGCCCAAATCTTTATGAGTTACGTGGATACCATATAACTTCGTTTTGGTCATTTGAATGTTGAATTCTTTTAGCTCAAACAAAACAGCTAAGCCGTTTAACATACCTTGGAAAAAAATCGCATCATACCATTTTTCTGTGTACCGGTGTAAGTATTCGAATTGAAAGACGGCCAATTTGGAGTTTAGAATTTCAACGTTAAGACTGACGGTTCTGGTCAATCGATTGATTAGAATAGGAATGCGGTGGATCAACTCTTCTAAGGTAACCTTTGAGTTATCCATCGGAAGTAAATCATATGCATTGGTAATGAGACTTTCGGTGCCTAGGTGGTAGAGAATACCAGAGATATCCAAACTCTGGCTGATCGCAAAGATAATCTTTTCTTCCAGTTCTTGCGAAATCCAAAAATTTGGGTCTCGCATCATTTTAGAGAAGATCTCGTCCTCCAAAATATCTGGGAAAAGGTTCGAAGTCAGACCGATTTTGTTTTCTTGGGCATAGGCTCGGATCAATCCAGAGGTCCTACGTGAGGATAATTCTCGTCCAAAAGTCATAGTCATGGTATCGGCTAAAATTAAATTTCAATCGATCCTTAGGCAATAGATTTTTCAATGGAAGAAATGATTTGGTATATTCGGCTCGGTCTTCTTTTTGCTTTGTCTTTTGGTTTGGTACTCTATCAATCCGATCTTCATACAATCACCCAAGAAGTAGAAAGCCCACTCAAATGGGAGGACCAGCTGCGAATTTCCTTACAAGAATACCAGGTAAAAATCTATAAAATCCCAAAAGTTGGGGAGAGTTTTTCTACAATCCATGAAGGCGAGGAAGTAGAAATCAAAATCATAGAAACTGACGAGAAGTCAGTGGCAAAATGGGTATTGACTGGCTACCCACACCATCAGTCTGTAGAGCTGACTTTGGTGCATAAAGAAGCCGAGCCTAAAACAAAAATCGAAATCAAAAGTTTCTGCAAACCAGATCTAGTGTCTCGACTTGTATGTGCGAGTTTTTCCCCTAGCAAAAACAAATCCAAGATAGAAACTTGGGCAGCTTCTATTCTCGGCGCTCCAAACAATCGTTAGATTACTTTTCCAATAAGATAGTCGCCATCACCAAAACACCCTCTGAGCGACCAAGGGCTCCCATTCCCTCCGAGGTTGTTGCCTTAATGGAAACGTCTTCTAGTGGCAAGGATACGATGTTTGCAAGAGATTGCTGGAGTTCTTTGCGAATGGGATTGATCTTTGGATGGTCACCAACATAAGTGCAATCCACATTGACAAGCTTCCATCCTTTTTCCGCGGCCAAAGAAAGAGCTTTGTGTACAATCAGACTAGATTGCATATTTTTATGAATAGGATCTGTGTCTGGGAAGTGTTGTCCAATATCACCTAAACCTGCCGCACCCAATATTGCATCCGCGACTGCATGTAAGATCACATCTGCATCGCTATGACCCAAAAAAGCGAAATCTGATTTTACCTCTACACCAGCTAACATCAACGGACGAAATGGCTCATTGATAAGCCTGTGAAAATCGATTCCATTTCCAACTCGAAACATATATCCTACTTTTTGAAACTTAATTCTAACATCCGATTTACGGATTTTTGTGCACTTAAAATGACTTCTTCTTCCAGAAAGATTTCAAATTTTTCTTCAAGAAGTGCATCTCTTACTTTTTCTAGAGTGATCCTTTTCATATGTGGACAGGTCTGGCAAGTAGATACAAATTCCTTTTCAGGGAATTGAGAACGCAGATTGTCTCCCATAGAACACTCTGTTACTAACATTATCTTATTAGTTTTAGATTTTTGAATGAAGTCTACCATCTGCGATGTTGACCCAGAAAAGTCTGCCTCTGCCACCACATCTTCATGGCACTCAGGATGAGTAATCACAGTCACATCATTATTAAATAGCCTCTTTGTTGATCGAATATCTTCAGGAGTGTACATTTCGTGCACCATACAGCGACCTGGATGTGTAATCAGCTTCTTGTTGGTCTCCTTCTGGACATTGCCAGCCAAATACTCATCTGGAAGAAAGATAATGGTATCCGAATCAATTGCGTTTACAATCTGCACGGCATTTGCAGAGGTACAACAGACATCGGTTTCCGCTTTGACCTCGGCTGAGCAATTTACGTAGGTTACAACAGGAACTCCCGGGTATTCTGCTTTTAATTTGCGAACATCTTCTCTCGTGATGGATTCCGCAAGTGAACACCCCGCTTTTAAATCTGCAATGAGCACCTTTTTTTGCGGAGAAAGAATTTTAGCAGTCTCCGCCATAAAATGCACACCGTTGAACAAAATGATATCGGCTTTGGTTTCCTTTGCCATTTTGGAAAGGTAGAGCGAGTCGCCAATAATATCGGATACACCCCAAAAGACATCTGGTGTCATATAATTGTGACCTAGAATCACAGCATTTTTTTCTTTTTTAAGTCGGTTGATTTCTTCGGTGAGAGGAAGGATGCGACCATCAATTTCATGGTCTAGGTAAACAGGTTTTAGTTTTTTGATGAGCTCTTCTTGGGTAACAAGTGACATGGTTTTCCTCTGTGTTATAAAAATGGATCAGCAGAAAGTTTTGTGCCAGCTTCTCTTAATCCAGAATTTGCTGGTGGGATGCCATTTTCCACCGACGCACAATTGTTATACTGCAATTTCCATGCAGAGACAGCATTTTGTGAGCTTCCTGAGGATAAGCCACGTTGGGCTCTTCGGTAATCATTTGTGGATGCAAAGGAAGATTTGGAACAATTGATTGCTTGGTTGTATACAACATTGATCTCTGCAAAACAATTAAAATAAAGTTCCGCCACTGAATCTGTAGCCTTGGAACTTGGATCAATTTTGGATTTTAAGGTAGAGATTAGTGATGGGCAAACTGCAACCGAATTGTCGGGGGCTGATACACAATTTGATTCGCTCACCAAGAATTTTTGGCAAGCACCATCGACACCTGATCTTTGTGTGAGGAGGAAATTCAGAAGATTCTCATCTACGTCATTTTTCTTTTTTGACGTACATGCAAATTGCAAGAATAAAGAAACAAATATGACGAAACGTACGATTCTCATTATAACTCTTCTTCTACTATTATTTAGCTCTCTTTTCGTTGTCTATTTCCTTTTTCGAAAGCCTAAGCCTGGTGAGGCAAGCCATCCAACTGCCAGCGAAGAAACCCAAAAGCTCTGGGGACTGATCCAAAGCCAGGCTTCCCAATTGAAAAGCGAGTCTTATCCACAACCTCTGCGTACCTATTTAGACGAGCTCCAATCCAAACAAAGGTATGAATGGTATGGAAATCGAGAAAAGGCCCTTTCCTACATCCGCTCTTTTTATCCAGATGAAAGGGGGGATGTGCTCTTTCTTCTGCATATCAACTACTCCCATTATTTGGAAGATTGGGAGGCATTGGAGAGAGACCAATCTCGTACCGATTGGGAAAAATGGCAAAAACGAGAGGATCTACGAGAGCACTACTTTCCCGTCGTCAAAAGCCTACTCTTTGAAGACCACCCAACCGTAGTCCTGCAGTCATTTTTGTACTTTGCAGAGGACTTTGTTCTCAAAAATCCGCAAACGTATAGCCAAGAGCGAAGGAAAGCTTTCCAAAAAAAACGCAAGGAAATGTACAAAGAAAATCCAATCGAAATCCAATCCTGGGAAAGTGCAGAGTTTCACCGCAAACTTGTAAAGCTTATCTATGCCAGAGAGCTTTCTCTAATGACCGAGGCACAAAAACAGGAGTTCATTGAAAAGCAATGGGAGAAGGAAGAACAAGGGCTTTTTTGGAATTGACAATGGATTTTTTTTTCGTACAAGTATAGGTGATTATTCCTGATTCATAAGAGTGGTACCATGAAGCGAGTTTTATTGATCCTTACCTTAGTTGCGGTCGTCTTTGCCTGTGCAAGCGGACCAAAGAGATTGGATGACACAACAGATTTTGTCGCAGATTCCGGTGGCCTCACAAGCCAAGAATTGGTAAGAGCAGCAGAAAAATTAGCAGACCAAATTGGGGTCTATTTTAAAGAAAATCCGCAAGATGCAGGTGTCTTTGTGGCTCATTACCCAACTCGCAATGATACATCAGAGCAAATCCAGACCGAGCTTTTTGACAATGCCTTTGTTTCTAAACTCATCAAAAACAAAATTTATACAGTTCGTACCAAAACCCGCGAACAGTCCTTAAGTGAAATCCAATTCAGTTTATCTGGGCTAACATCCAATAAACTTTCCATTGGAAAATTGAAATCACCTAATTACTTTGTTCGTTGCGAAATCAACGAAAACATGTTTACTTCCGATGGAGAAAAGATCGTTGAACAGTCCATCAATATCGAGTTAGTCGAAGTAGAAACTACGATTGCTGTCTGGTCAGAAAAAGTTTCCTATCGAAAACAAGCAGTTCGTGGAAACCGTGGCGTTGGCTGGTAAGTCAGAGGTTTCTTTGGCTTCTAAAGCAATCCTCGGATTCTCTTTCCTTTTACTTTTGGTCTCGGGTTGTGCCACGGACTACAACGAGATCATACAATCGACTGAGAATAGCTATTACGCCCAAAATTATGACTCTGCGATTCCTTCCATACGAGCCTTGTACGAGGATTCGAGTACCAAAGATAGACTTCTCTTCTTAATGGAAGCTGGAATGATCTTTCATTCCAAAGGTGATTTTCAAACTTCCAACAAAGTTTTCAAGGAAGCAGAAGAGTTATCTGACAACATTAGAACTAGTCTCACAAAAGAAGGACTCGCCTTTTTACTTTCCGACAATGAATCCAACTATACGGGTGAAGACTTCGAGAGAGTGATGATAAAGTTTTTCATCGCGCTTAACTTCCTCTCCATGGGTGAATTGGAAAATGCGAAGATATACTTCCGTAGATTGGATTTCGAACTCAAAGAAATGAAATTTACATCTGCAGAATACCGCCAAAACAACGCAGCACGTTTGTTAGATGCATATGTTTCAGAAAAACTTGGCAAATTCAATGATGCAAGAGTACAATTCAAAAATATGGAATCCCTCATTGGTTCCAACCAAACTCTGGTTTCAGATCGTTTTGTGTTAGCTGCAAAAGAAAATGATGGCCGAGACATGGGAAAGTATGCCAAAGGATCTGGCCTAGTGCAGGCATACAACCATTCGATGCAGAAAGTCGATTTTCGAAATGAAAGACTTACAGAGGTGGTTATCATCCATGAGGCTGGTAAATCTGCAATTAAGGAATCCAGGGGAAAATTGCTGGAAGATGAATACTTCGCAGCCGCACTCCGAGGAGCTATAGAGATCGCAGCTCGCTCAGAAGGAGCAGGTGTTTCTGTCGCGGGTGTATTAGCTACATTGAGTACTGCGGAAAATCCTATTCCAATCTACAAAGAAAGAGATTGGGAAGGATCGCAGAGAAGGCATTTTTATGTGAACGGAGTGGATGTTGGGGCCTTCGATATTATGAACAATTACTCTGACACCGCCATAAAAAATTTCAATGATAACTACAAAGCTTTAATTACGAAAAACGTTACCTCGCTTGCCGTAAAGGTTGTCGCTGCTGTGATTGCCTCGGAGGCAGCGGCGAAGGCCATAGAATCAGGCTTAGGTGACAAAAATAAAAATGATCTCTTGAGTGGCCTTATCAGATTGGCGGCAGGGGCGGCGGCAGGGCTTGCGACTGCCCAAGTCATTGGACCAGATCTACGTTGTTGGCGGACCATTCCTTCAAATTTTCAAATCAAACGCCTCTTTCTTGAACCAGGAGAGTACAGTTTGAAACTAGATGAAGGAACGGGTATCACAAGTAACCTGCCCAGAACCATACTCGTAGAAGAAGGAAAGCCTCTCTTTCTACCAGTACGATCTTACAAAAATTAAGAATCTGTCTTCTTTCGGAGAAAGGTGGGGATATCGTAATCCTCACCATAAGATTGGTATCCCGAATTTCCATTTTGCTTTTGGGAGGCCAGATTTCTGGCATTAGATCTTAGCTGCCTTGCGGAATCTGCAATATTCTGTGCTTCAGATCTGAGTTGAGAACGGTTGGGCTCCTCTTGCTTTTTCATAAAGGAGTGCAAACTGGAACCAATTTCCTCTCCGCCAACGACACGCGGTTCTTTTGGCAAACGTTGCATTTGTTTCTTTTGGAATCCAGTAGCGATCACGGTTACACGGATCATCTCATTCAGATTTTTATCTTCATTTAAGCCAATGATGATGTTTGCATCAGGATCTGCCTGCGCAGTAATGATTTGGGAAACTTCATTCCACTCGTGAATGGTAAGGTCGCTCCCACCAGTCACATTGATCAATAAGGACTTAGCACCTTGAATGGAAGAGTCTTCTAAGAGAGTGTTGTTGATCGCTTGTTCGACGGCATCGGATACTCTGGTTTCACCCATCCCTTCCCCGACGCCAAGGATAGCATCACCAGTATCTTTCATGATCGTTTTCACATCGGCAAAATCAACATTGATGATACCAGGATGATTTACGATATCGCTAATCCCTTTCACGCCATTTAACAAAATATCATCGATAACACGGAATGCCTGGTCAATTGCGGTATTCTTATCAACAACTTGAAAAATAGAATCATTTCTGATTGTGATCAGAGTGTCCACATTTGCTCGAAGTTGTTCAATACCTTGGCTTGCTAAATCAGCTCTCCTCTTTCCTTCAAACGAAAAAGGAACTGTAACAACTCCAACAACTAAACATTTCAACTCCTTGGCTATTGCCGCAACGATCGGTGCCGCACCAGTTCCCGTACCCCCACCCATACCAGCAGTGATGAAAACCATATCTGCATCTTTTAAGGCCGCAGCAATCCTATCCTTATCTTCTATGGCAGCCTTCTGGCCTAAGTCCGGATCTCCACCTGCTCCTCTTCCTCGTGTGACTTTATTTCCTAATTGAATTTTATTTTCGACTGGTGTTTTTAATAAAACTTGTTCATCGGTATTCATCACAAGAAAGTCAACGCCTTTCATTTGGGAATTTACCATTCGAGTAACGGCATTCATTCCGCCACCGCCAATCCCAACTACTTTGATGATTGCTGGACTTGTCTTTTCTTCTTCTAGATACAGCATAAACTTTCCTTAAAGATTATTTTCCATCCAACGTTTTATTTTTTTCATCCATCCATCTTGCTCGGATCCAGCACGTATGTTTTTCTGTTCCAGATTCTGCAAACGCGACGCGTATTTTATCAGTCCGACTGCAGTTGAATACTCAGGTGTAGATATCTTCTCCACGAGTCCTGTCAATCCTGCAGGTTTGGCTCTTCCGACTGACAGCCGAAATATTTCTTCTGCAAGTCTATCGATTCCCTGCAAAAGAGAAGTACCACCAGTAAGGATCACGCCACCAGCTAATGCTGATTTAAATCCCGATCTTACAAGTTCAGCATCTATCATTTCTAAAATCTCACGGACACGAGGTTCCATAATCTCAACTAGTTCTGAACGAAATATAGTGCGGGCCTGTCTTCCAGAAATTGCGGGTATTTCTACCTTTTCTGTAGGATCAATGGCATCAATTTGGGTATGTCCATACCGCTTCTTTAAAATTTCAGCTGATTCTATGGTTGTTTTCAATCCTATCGATAGATCACTCGTGATATGAAATCCACCGAATGGTACGACAGAAGAAAATGCAATTCCTCCATCCACATAGACAATGATATCTGCAACTCCCGAACCAATATCAATAACTGCTGTACCTAAATCTTTTTCTCCACTGGTGAGGACTGCTTCAGAAGAGGCTAAGGATGACATAACGCGATCTAGTTGGACTAATCCTGCTTGTTCTATACATCGATCTATATTGGTGAGGGCGGTTGTCCCACAACTTACAATATGTACTTCAGCTTCCAAACGTACACCAGTCATTCCAATAGGATCTTTGATGTTGATCTGGTCATCGACTTTAAATTCTTTTGTGAGAACATGAATGACTTCTTGGTCGTTGGGTACGTGAACAGATTGTGCTGCCTCCACAACTCGAATGATATCATATTCTGTTACGATACGTTCTTTGTTGGTGACAGCGATGATACCTCGTTCATTGAAGCCATGCAGTGATTTACCAGATACATTTACAACGACGGCAGACACCTCTTGTCCAGCCATTAATTCAGCATCACCAAATGCTTCAACTATGGACTTGGTAGTGGTCTCGATATTTACGATAGAACCATTTTTGACTCCAGAAGACGGGTAGATCCCTGTCCCAATGATTTCAATCTCATAATCACTGAGGAGTCGTCCTATGACTACTTTGATCAATGAAGAACCTAAATCAAGGGCTGTAATAATTGGCGCATCATCCATATCAATGATAGACAGCGTCTTCTCCCCGTAGATCGATTTCATTGGCTTTAATCTCTTCCGTTTCTAAATAGGCAAGTGCCGCATATAATTTTCGGACGTTGTAAAGATTAAATGTATTTCCAATCAATACTTTGATAGGATTTGGAGATTTCAGAAAAATTATGTAGTCTCCATCATCCTCAATTTGAATTTCAGAGATTCTTGTTTTTAATGCGGGATAAGCAACCAAAGCAGACCGTAATACAGATGCTATATCATTAAATTGTGTACCTTGGATTTGATTTGATGAGATGGGGAAATTTCCGGATATTGTGAGCAAATAAGGATCCAAAACATGATTCTCAGATAGTATCATATTTTGATCGTCTACTTCGTATAACATATCCCCTACGTGCACGATGAACTCCGCAACTCTCTCCTGCAAAGTAATGATTAATCTTCCATCACTATTGCGATTTACTCGTGCTTTTTGTATCCGAGGATGAGAGTTTAACTTTTGCTCCCATTTTTCCCAAGAAAGTTTGTTGGGATCTAGCGGATCCGATGGGATTTCTAAGTATTCCATCAAATCCTGCGATGTTAAAACTATAAGTCCCTCAAACACGAGTTTTTGGATCGGTTTAGGTCGTTTTGCCCAATGAAAAAGGGCCATTGCTGCAACCAAACCAGACACCAAAAGAACCAAAGGCACAAGCATCCGATGGTTTGGTCTTTTTTCTTGGTTTTCCTCACTAGTGTCAACCATATATTGATTATGTCTCTTTGGAAGGCTAGTTAAGAGAGAAGGCTTTTGTTTGGGAATGCAAGCAGAAATAAAAAAAGGCCAGACATACGTCTGACCTTTCTCGAATCGTGTAGGTAGGAACGATTAGTTGCTAGCGACTTGGCTAGCTCCTTTTGTAACGTCCATAGAGACTTTTTTGTATTTTGCTGCCTCTGCCTCAAGAGCAGCTGCCCTTCTCAAAAGCTCTTGTTTCTCATTGGTTTGGGAAATTGCTTTTCCACCATGAGCCACTTGAGCTCTTTCACGGAGCGTTTGTGCCAGTTCCAATTTTTCTTTTGCCACGCTAGCAAGGTACTCAGATACAGCCGATTTTTGAGCTGGGGTGGAAGCTTGTTCAATTACAGCAGATTCCAAAAGCTCGAATCTTTCATTTGTATCAAGGGCATACAGATTGGCAGTGCTCAATCCTAGGCCTAAGAACCCGATCGCGATTTTTTTTGTTAGTTTCATGGTTTTGACTCCTCTCTAGAGTTTGGGAACCTTTTGAGATCCCCTCTTTGTTTATGCTTAGATTAGACAATGGCATGGATTAATTTCAATCCAAAAAAACAAAAAAACAGAACCAAATGCGCTAAATCCGACTGAATTTAGAAAAAAATGCAAAATATTTAGCAATTCTTGATTAATTTTAATCATTTGGGACATAAAAAAAGCCTTTCCCCAAATATTGAGAGAAGGCTCCTTCTAATTGTAGGCGGTGGGTCTTAGTATTTGGTCTTCGAGTAGCTCATCTTTTTATTTAGGATGATCTCTACCTTCGTTACTTCACCTGATTTTACAATAATTTCCGCGTTCTCCAATTTCAAATCTTCCATAAAACTGGCTCTGATTTCATACTTGCCCGGTTTTAAATTGGTAAACCAAAAGTAACCGTCTTTATCTGTCGTGACCTTTGTGATTTGGTTTGTGGAAACAATGGTTGGCATGTAGATTTGGTGTTTTTCGATCGGGTTGTCTAGAGTTTTGTAGAAAACCCGTCCCTGGATCGCTCCAAATCCATCCATAGATTCGTTGATATCTACAGTGGTTGTCTGCTTGGCAATGACTGCGGCAGCCGTTTTGAACACGGGGTAATTGTCAGCCCGAACTTCAATCTGGTGCACACCTGCAGGAAGTTTATCGATCTTGATTTGGTAAACTTCACCTGGGATGAGTTTGCCCATCCGAGTCGTTGCCCCCCAAATGGAAGATTTTTCCGTCGAGATGACGGATACGTATTCCTCGCCATCGACTAAGACTTTGATCTTTCTGATCTGGTCTTCCGGGATCGAAGACTTCAACTTGCCTTGTTTATTCAATAAGTCGTATGGAGATTTATTCGTAGAACCTGCATAGGATTTGTCTTTGATGATAGAGGTTTTGATGAGCAAATCACCGGTTGTGATCGAAGGCGGCGCTGGCGGTTCTACGTTTACTATGGGAGGAATGACAACGGTACTTGTGTTTTCAACCACAGTTTGTGGCTCCTCCGTGGGAGTAGTGACCACAACCGCATCAGTGTTATTCGGAATGACGGGAACCACAGTAGGATTGTTGGGTGTAGGTGTTACATTCACAGGTTGGTTGATCACAGTGTTTGCAGGAGGCTGTGGAGGTTCTTGGGGTTTTGGGGAGCCTACCAATAAAATACCCGCAGCATTGCCCGAGATTTGCGGGGTTTGTTCATGATTAAACTTTTTTGCCATCTTCACCGTTTCCTCTTTGGCGACAAAAAAGGCTTCGAGAGCGGTGACCACCTTATCATTGTTTAGGTCCGCTTTTTCAAAGGAATTCCCGAGATTGTACGTGAAGATTCCATGGTTAATAGAACCTCCAACTTCAATAGACGTTTGGTCATCGTCAGAGGAAGAGATGATGGCTTTGTCTTGGAAAAAGTAATCATCTGCATTCTGCAAAACAACTCCGTCATTGCCTTGGGCAATGGGTACTTCGGCCGCACCACGAGTGTTCTTTCCTTTTTTTGCTATCCCGCCGGAATAGCAACAGTCCATTACCATAACTGTTTTTGGGCTTTTGATATCAGATAAAAATTCGTTTAGCTCTTCATCAGAGATATGGGGCCTATCAAAACAAATCAGATAATTGCGCATTCCATTCTTTGCTTTGGCATCTTTCATGTACATTCCGTGGCCGGAGAAGTAGATAAAGACGGAATCGTTTTTGCCAGCCTTGGAACCGATCTGTTTGATGGCATTCTTTACATTGTCTCGAGTCACCATAGAACCAAGCAGAACTTTCATTTCCTTGAAGTTCCCATTTTTTTGCATTTTTTCTTTCAAAAAATTTGCATCAGCTTCACAGAGATTGAGCTCGGGGATTTTTGCCGTGTTGCCTTTGTAATTTGTGCCAATAAATAAACCATATCGATCTTGGGCGGATAGGGAAAAAGAAAACAAGTAACAGACAAGCGCAAGAAGGAGGGATCTGTGGAATACAAACATGTAGAACTTTCCTCTCATGTAAAATTTGAACTTAAATCTTCGAGGATCAGAAAAGAAAATCAATTTGAATTTTGATGTTTTTTCAAAAAAGAAAATACTTGGGGCAGTACATTCTTTTGGAATTCCTGATTGACTCTTGTTTCTCCACGGCAGTCGTAGTGGATCAAATCAACAAACAGATCAATGGGATATTCTGAGCTTGGAAAAAAGAATAATCCAGAATCAGGGTGGGAGCGAAAGAATTCTAGGAGCTTTTGTTTGCGTGCTTGTACTTCTGGTGCCCTTTCTTTTTGGTCAATCCATGGCAAATAGACAAAACCAAAATGTATGCCTTGCTCTTTGCTAAATTGAATCAAGTCTTCCATAACTTGGAAATTGACCGGTTCCCAGGTAGCTGGGTCCTTAGAGTAGGTTTCCAATTTCATCTCTTCTTTATATTTCGCTCTTGCAAACTGGACTAGTTCAGGTTTGACACGATTGGAGATATTGTATTTGCCATGATGCCTTGTGATCTGATCTTCAATGATATGATTGTCTTCTCGTTGGGAGTGTGAAGGTAGGCAGATCCCTGCTTCTATGTTGGCACATGCCTCACAAAACTTTGATCGATCGGTATAGTCTTTTGATAGTTTCCAGTTTTCCAAACTTAAGGCATTTCGAATAGCACCATGGAATCTATAGGTTTCGTATAACAGTGGGATTGCTTTGGAAATGATAAAAATCCTTTCTACTCCGTCATACTGTTCCCAAAGTTCCGATATGCTAAACTGATGCAGGTATCTATGCCCAAAAAATTCCCATAAAATCTGGTCGAAATTATCTTGTTTGCCACTGTATTGGATGATTTTTTCGCTTTCTTTTGACCGAAAAAGATTTTTTTCCCAGCCTTCATTCCATCTCCTCTGGATATATTCCGATAAACTTTCGTTTTGTGAAACATGTTTTCCAGTAGGGTCGTAAAGAGGAGCCCCATAACCTGCAGAGTACAATTTCGGAGAGGCAGCGAAAAGAACCATTTTGGGTTTTTTGTTACCTGATCGTAGGTACTTTTCTATGAAGAATCTATAATACTTTGGTCCCATCGCAGGTAGGCTATGGTTGTACACGCTGTACTCAGAATCATTTTGTTTCTGATAGCCTGCAAGTGCCATGGACCTCGAATCACCAATGATGAGAATATCCGCATCACCCCTACCCGACTCAACGTATTGTTTTTTTAAGTTAACAAAGAAAATCTCAGGTTGTTCGAGGTAATGTGTGTCAACTATCCTTACAACAATTTCTAGAATCGAAAAAAGGACAAAAACAAGGAGAATACCCTTAAATTTAGAAAGCAAAGTAAATCACCTCCTTCCCGAAAATACCTTTCACTATGATAAGAAAAAAGAGGAGAGAGAAGATTAATCCTTGGACTATGTAATGGTTTTGATAAAACCAATAGCGATCCTTTTTGAAATATGTGATCCCATCTAGAATGAACAGAGGTAATGTGATCTTTACCATCTCTTCTAACAAAAGAGAAGCTTGTTTGATCCCATTGCCTGGCTGTATCTGCCAATCCCATACAAAAAGTACTTTTTGAAAGTAAATCCCCATCATACTCGCATCATAACTCCGGAAGGCAACTCCACTAACAGAAACCAAAACGTAAATGAGAAGTCTCGAAGCGGTGCCCGTAAATAGAGTCTTCCAGGAAAAGGATGGCGATGGATTTGTTTCCTGTTTTTCCTTTGGGGCAAGAAATGCTAAATAGATGACAGTATAAACACCTTGCATTGTCCCCCATGTGACAAAGGTCCAATTGGCCCCATGCCAAAAACCAGACACAACAAAGATCAAAAATAAATTTCTTAGCTGTTTTAACTTTCCAAATTTGCTTCCACCTAAGGCAAAGTAGATATAATCTCGAAACCATCGATTTAAGGTAACATGCCATCGATTCCAAAATTCGATCGGGTTTCTAGAAAACTCTGGAGTTTCAAAGTTTACGGTTAAATTCACACCTAATAAACGTGATGTTCCGAGTGCAATGAACGAGTAGCCTGCAAAATCACAATATACCTGCATGAGTAAGCCCAAACAGGCTACAAAGATTTGGCTTCCATCTACGTTTAAGATAATCTCAGGGTTTGCCAGATAGAGGCTTTTGCCACCCAAGAAGACTTGGTCTATATAGATAGCCAAGTTGTCGGCCACATACACCTTCATAAAGTAACCGAGAAGGATGTCCCAGAAGGCGAGCCGAACAGAGTCCAAACTAGGAAATTTAGGTTTTTTCAACTGAGGGAGGAGATCGGAGGCTCGTTCTATCGGACCTGCCACCAATTGTGGGAAGTAATTCACAAAAAGAGCAAAATCAAAAAAATCATGCTCTGCCTTCATCTGGCCTTTATAAACATCAATCGTATAGGACATTGTTTGAAAGGTATAAAAACTGATACCAACAGGTAAAATGATGTTGGAAATTGTGAATACTGAGCCTGGTGAAAGCGCCTCACCACCTAACGAAAGTATAATCTTATTGAATGAAAACAAAAAACTATCAACAAAGAAGTCAAAGTACTTCATTGTGAATAACATACCTAAGTTTCCGAAGATGGAAATACCTAGAAAGAGTCTTCTACGAGATTGGGATTGGCTTTTTTCTATACCAATTGCACAAAAATAGTCTATAAAAGTACTGATGATGATAAGGCTTAAAAAAAACCACTCCCACCATCCGTAAAAAAAGTAGGATGCTGCCAGAAGCCACAGATTTTGCAACCTAAGTGCCCAAGGCTTATCCTTAGCCCACATACCAAGGATAAGAAAAATCCCGTATACCAGGAGAAAAAAAACCAAAAAAACGAAGGTATTAAAAAGCATGTGGTTTTCTTAGCTTTCTGGGAAACCTTACTTTGTAAAACCGAAAAATAGGGATGTAAGTTATCATTGACCGCCTTCCTTTTTTCCATCTGATGGAATCGATTGGACCTTCACAGCTCTCTGAAACAATATTTTGGATACTCGCAATTCCGTCCCGGCCAGGAGATGGCCATCAAATCTATTTTGGCGGGGAGAGATACATTAGCCATTCTTCCTACTGGTGCAGGCAAATCTCTGATTTACCAACTTCCTGCTGTACTCACAAAAGATAAAGTAACAGTCGTTATCTCTCCATTAATTGCCTTAATGAAAGACCAAGCAGAAAGTTTACAAAAATGGGGAATTCCGGCCGCCTATTGCAATTCCACTTTGGATGAACTCGAACAGATGAAGGTTTTATCTGAAGCAGCCAGAGCAGAAATCAAAGTATTATTGGTTTCTCCGGAAAGAGCCTTATCCAACGGATTTCTGCGGATATGGAAAGAGTTACCAGTTTCCTATCTAGTTGTGGACGAAGCGCACTGTGTTTCCCAATGGGGGCATGACTTTCGTCCCGAATACCGCCAAATCCATCTTCTACGAGAAAGGCACCCACATCCGCAGTTTCCATTGGTGGCATTAACGGCTACCGCAACAGAAAAAGTACGTTTTGATATTCAGGCTGCCTTGGGAATGGGATCCGCGAATACTGTTATTTCCTCCTTTTACCGTCCCAATCTTCGGTTTCGTGTTGAATTCCCACAAAACGAAAGGGAAAAGGTGGATCGACTTCTAGATCTTTTACAGGGATGGAGAGAAACCAAAAAAAGTCCGGGACGGGCAATCGTCTATTGTGCTACAAGAAAGAAAGCGGACGAAGTGTACGAGCTGTTACAAGATCACGGATTTTCAGTAGGCAAATACCATGCAGGTAGGACAGAGGGAATCCGAGAGAGAACTCAAAATGCATATACAGCAGGCAAAGTTCCCATCCTCGTTGCCACAAATGCATTTGGTATGGGCATGGACCAACCAGACGTACGTTTGGTGGTACATTTCCAAGTCCCGGCATCTTTGGAAGCTTATTACCAAGAGGCAGGTCGAGCAGGAAGAGATGGGCAACCATCTGATTGTGTCATGTTTTTTAAGAATGCCGATGTGGCTACACAGGCATTTATGATATCTAAAGAGGCAAATTATAAAGGTGGAGATAGTCTTCTCAAACACATAAAGGATTATGCAACAAAACCAATTTGCCGGCAGATTCAGCTTTGCGATTATTTTGGAGAAAAAATCCAGACTTGCGGAATCTGTGATATATGTACAGAAAGTTCGGTAAGTAGAGAATCCTACTTAAAAAAGGAAGAAGTTAAACTTCGTAAAAAAGAAGAAAAGCGAAGTTATCAATTTGATGAGCATGAGTTGAACTTCATCAGAGAATTTTTAAAGTTATACCCTGCAACCTACGGTAAGAATATGATCGCAAAAGCTCTCAGCGGCAAAATGTCAAAAGATATCTTACGTTATCGATTGGAGAGAAATCCTTTACATGGAAAACTCAAACAGGTGCCAGAAGAAGCTATCTTGGCTGTATTAGAAGATTGGATCGAAAAAAAACATGTGCTCATTTCGGGAATCAAATACCCAAAGTTATTCCTAGGGCAATCTGGACCAATCAAACGAAGTTCAGGAAAGTTAGGATTAGATGGCAAACAGAGAGAGCCAAAGAAAATACAAAAAGTACCTACTATCAATAGCCAAATTTTAAAAGAACTCGTAAATTATAGGGACAGAAAGTCCAGACAATTGAAATGGAAAAAGTTTATGGTCTTTCAAAATCCAGTTCTAAAACGGATTGCGGAGCGTAAACCAAGAAATTTAGAAGAATTAGAAATGACAAAAGGAGTCGGACCTGCTAAAGTCCAAAGGTTTGGAAATGAAATCCTAGAGATATTAAGACGTTATGAATGAATACCAAATCATTACCGCAAATCTTTCTCTCGTTAGCCTAAGTATTTCCTTCTTTCTTTCCCTTTCGCTTTTTTATTCCAGAAAACAATCCAAACCTTCTGGCTATCTTGCCGCATTAATCCTGATCTTTTCATTTATCTTTTTACTCCGATTTTCTGTTAGTATCAAAGCTGTATCTGCTATCTACTTACCTATATTTGTCTTTCCAAGTTTGTATTCGATTGGGCCAATTTTATTTTTTTATACGAGATCCACTCTCTTCTTCCAAGAAGCACAAAAAAAGGAATCTCAGGTGTATGCGGTTCCAATCGGAATTGTCTTTTGTGCTTTTTTATTTTTGTTTTTTAGATACGAGGAGTTTAAGAATTTAGAAAGTATCATTTTGCAAACTGGAATCGTGGGTAAGTCTTCCTCTATTATATTAATTTTTGCTAATATTTATACTTCTTATTTTTGTTTTTTATCCTTTCGTTTGATCAAATTGTACGCCGAGGAATCAGTCTTTCAATTGGGAAATGATGAACTCGAGAGATTAATCTGGCTTCGTAGTTTCATTGGACTGATCAGCACTTGTGTGATTTTATATTTGGTACTCCTTATCCTCGGACTTTTTTCTATAGTTTTGGTTCCTGTCTCTCCTGTAGAAGGTTTGGTTCAATTGATCTTGGTATATTTAGCTCTCTTTTACGTGATCCGAAAACCAAATCTTATGGGGATTCATTTGGAAGATACAAAACGTATCGAAGCTACCGCATTGCTTTCCCAGGAGGTGTCTCCTTCCAAATACCAAAAACAGGCTCTCACTACGGACCAAAGACAAAAAATTAAAAACAAATTAGAAACATTTATGAGTGAAGAGGAAGCTTTTTTGGAGGAAGAAATATCCATTCAGAGCTTGGCAGATCGGCTCCAAATCCCACAACACCACCTTTCTATGACGATCAATATAGAATTTTCGCAGAACTTTTTCCAATGGATCAACCAATATAGAATTGAACGAGCCAAACAATTATTGGTACAACCAGAGGCGAAGTTTAAAAATGTTTTAAATATAGGTTTGGAAGCTGGATTTCAATCGAAAGCCGCATTCAATAAAGCATTTAAGAAGACAACCGGCCAAACTCCCACTGAATTTCGAAATTCGCACCATTCCAGTTAAAATACGTTTTCTTTTTTAGTCTACTCTCGCAAGCAAAGTCGCAGATTCTGAATGATTCGCTATGCTTCTATGTTAGGAGCAAAAAATGTCTAGCAATACCAAATTTCTTTTTTTGAAAGCAACACTTACTGTGGGTGCCCTTGAATTCTTCGGGCCCATCTTTCGAGATACAAACTCTTCACATCTATTAAATCCAGAATGGGTAGGACATGCAAGATTCCACTTGATGTGGAATATCTCTTTATGGGCAGGCATAGGACTGTATTCTATCTACAAACTTTGGATCGAAAAACAAATTGCAAAAGAAGGATTGATGTTTCTCTGGACACTACAGTGTTTAAATGCCCTTGCATTTTGGAACTCTGTAATTTTAGGAGATTCGTATAACGCTGATATATTCGATGCAAAGATTCACCTTGCGGTATTTGAAATAAACGAAAACATCATTGTTTTTGGTGCCTTGAGTTTGTTATTACTATTCAACCTCAGATTGCTGCAAACTTTACCCACTTCACAAACAGGTACTAAAAAATGAAAGAGACTGAAATTCTAATCATCGGTGCAGGCCCTACTGGCATGGTTATGTCTTTGGCACTAACGAAATATGGTATCCAAAATATTATCCTCGAACGAACAAATGAAATACAAAAACATCCCAAGGCGCACGAGATAAGTGGGAGAACATTGGAAATTATACATTCCTTGGGTGTCTCCTTAAAGGAATTAGTAAAGGAAGCAAGCGATCAGGAAACCGCTTCAAAGATTACATTCTGTAAAACGATCCGATCCCCTTTCGGCTCCATTGATCTCCAAGAACCATCGATCGGGAAAAAATACGAAGGAACCTACTCTATTTCGCCTCCGTACCTTAACATTTCGCAAACTGAGTTAGAGACCATACTACGCTCCCATCTGAGTCAAAAAAAATCATCTACTCTCGCGTTAAACATGGAGTGGATATCTTCGGAAGAAGATAGCGATGGCATTGTCAGTTGTGTGAAGGATTTAAAAACACAAGAGCTGTTTCAAATTCGTTCGCAGTACCTAATTGCTTGCGATGGCGCAAATTCGGCCGTTAGGAACCACCTTTCCATAGAAATGTTGGGGCCAAAAAAACTACAAGATGTTGTAAATGTCTTTTTCACAGATGACTTAAGCAATGATTTACAGATTCCCGCTAAACTCAATTGGATCTTCGATGCTCGATTTCCTGGTGTCCTCATCGCACATCACCCAAAAAAAAGATGGGTATACCACCACCCGATTGATCTGTCGTGGGATAGATTAGAAAACTATGATAAAGCTTTTTTTCAAAAGACACTGCGAACAATTATAGAAAAACCAGACGACTATCAATTTTCCATTTCTTCCATAAAACATTGGCAAATGAGTGCACAAATTGCTAAAACCTTTTTTAAAAATCGGATTTTTTTGTTAGGTGATGCAGCTCACCGATTTCCACCGACAGGTGGCCTGGGATTAAACTCCGGAGTCATTGATGCCTGCAATCTCTCTTGGAAATTAAAATTTGTTCTACATCGAAATGTATCCACGTCATTATTGTCTACGTATGAGTTAGAACGAAAGCCAGTCGTTAGAAAAAATGCTCTGGAAAGCGTTAAAAATTGGAAACGATTACTTTCCATTCCAAAAGCATTGGGGATTTCGCTCTCACTTGGAATATATCTCAAAAGATTGATTCATGCAAAGATCCTTTTAGTCTGTTTCAACCATAAGCGAAAACAGGCATTCATGGATCAGATTGCCTATTGGGCAAACCGCAAAATCGAAAGTTCTTTGAAAGATTCTCGTAAAAAGGCCAAAATAAAAAATGCAATCCAAGCTCAAATCCCTCATTTCGATCGACTCAATTTGGACATTACGTACTCTTATGCCAAGCAAACCCAAGGCTTGGTTGGAAGGAGATTTCCTCACTTTTTTATTGGGGACAGATCCAGTCATAGCTATCTAGATTCCGAGTCCATACAAGCTTTTGTCTTTGGTGACAATGAATCCAATCAAATTTTGAAATCTGAAATGCTGTTAATGGGAATTCCACTAACAGTACATAAAGTACCCAATATAGATAGTCCGATGCAAGATCTCTCTATTCCCAAATATGGATGTGTTTTGGTAAGACCTGATGGACATGTGTATGCTGTTCAAGAGGATAGAAACACTTCAATGACAAGAGGAGAATTTTTCTCCGAATGCATCCAAAGGCTAATGGAGGGTAACGCAATATGGGAAGATGCCATTCAAAAAACTAAGCAAAGGAAACAAAAAATGTTCATTCCGGCAATTATTTCTATTTCACTACTATGTATCGCTTTAGGACTTTTTAGTCTTATGAGGCCTATTGACAACCCTCCCAAACCAGCTAATTTTGATTTGGTGGAATTATCGGAAGGGAAATTGGTGGATTGGTATCCTAGTCCCAAGCGAATATACGGCCTCGGACTCGTTTATGCAAAACACATTGAGGAAACAGCAAGTGAGTATGATCCCGAGATACCACCACCAATCTTTGAAAAGGAGTTGCAAAGTTTAGCAGAAAACAAAGCCGAGATTCCGATTCCCACAAACCAAGACTTAGTCCAATCTTTGGTCGCGTTTGACCCCAGTGTGCAAGCAGAGACAATCCATGCTATCAACAATTTCTCACCACTCTTAGATTACGAGGTGGAACTCGGTTTTGTATTGTTAGAAGATGTTCAAATAGAGTCGCTTCAGTCGGATCTTTACTCTCCCAAGATCGCTTTCTTTCTCGCAAATGATGTCTCAGCTAGATCCTTAGCGATCTTCGGGGAAGGACAAAAAAACCGCATTGCCTTTTGGGGGCTTTCTAAGAGTTTTCCTAAATTTTTACCTGTATCGGATCAGATTTGGATTCCTAAAGAATGGAAACCCAACTTACTTCCTAACCTCAGATTGAAAACTTTCGTGAATGGCGAGGAGAGGCAAAATGAATTGGTGTCCAATATGATTTACACCCCAAAAGAAATGCTTCGATTCATCCACAAGCAGTATCCAGATAGAAAACTAGAAAAAAATGATATGGTGATTATGGGAACTCCCGGTGGTGTAGCGATGCAAACTTCGCGAATTTGGATTCGTTTTTTCGATTTTTTAGGGATTGAGAGAAATAGTAAACTCAAACTTGCTCTAAAGAAGCAAAGAAACCGTTTTTTAAAGGATGGAGACATGGTGGAGATGGATGGGGAGGGATTAGGCAAATTAGAAAATAAATTCATAGAAAAAGTCGGAATTTAGAATTTCCGACTGAATTTTATAGCCTTTGAATTTTCATGGAAAAGAAATTTCCCTCTTCCCTGAAAATTAGGAGGCTCAGATGTTAGAAAGAATCGCAGGTCGCATAGCAACTCATGAATCCGTTTATGAAGGTACGATTGAGTTTGATCCTAGCACTGGTTATATTACAAAAGTTATCGAAGGAATCGATCCACAAGCAAAACGATATTCAGAAGATTGTGTGATCTTTCCAGGTTTTGGCGATATTCACATCCATGCTCGAGAAGATGTCTCAGGGAAACATTGTTACAAAGAAGACTTTGTCTCTGCAGGTAAGGCCGCTATCAACGGTGGTGTGGTTCATGTAGCGGATATGCCAAACAATCCAATTCCACCAATCAATGATAGTTCCTATGCAGAGAAAGTCGCACTCACACACAAATCTCCCATCCACATCACACTCTATGCAGGCATAGGTCCAGAAACCCAACCCTTATCTACAAAAGTCCCGTACAAAGTTTTTATGGGACCTTCCATTGGTGAGTTATTTTTTGAAAGCAATGAGGCATTGGAACAAGTGATCCAAAGATACCGAGGCCAAGATGTTTCTTTCCATTGTGAAGATCCAGAGGTTTTGGTAGCCAACAAAAACAAACCGACACATGAAGAAAGACGTCCCGTACAAGCTGAGACCTTGGCCACAGACTTTGCACTAATGCTCATCGAAAAGTATGAACTAAAAGGGAAACTCTGCCACTATTCCACAAAAGAGGGCCTGCAAAAGATCATCGCAGCAAAGAAAAGGGGAGTTTCTGTAAGCTGCGAAGTCACACCAACCCATTTGATGTTTGATACCGATATGTTGACGCCAGAAAATAGACTTTGGTTCCAAATGAACCCTCCTTTACGGGGAAGAGAAGACCGTGAAGCTATGTTGCAGGGTGTCCTGGACGGATATGTGGACTTTTTGGCAACTGACCACGCGCCTCACAGCATTGAAGAAAAGCAAAAAGGTACAAGCGGAATCTCTCAATTAGATACATATTCGCTCTTCGTAACATATATGATTTCAACTCTCAAAGTGCCCTTGACGACAATTGCAAAGATTTGCTCGAAAAATCCTGGGGATTTCGTAAAACCCTATCTTCCCAAAAAGTTTGGGAAGGGGTTTGGAGTCATTAATGAAGGTTATGCGGCAAATTTTTCTATACTTAATTTAAAAAAACCCTTTATATTTGAAAAAAGAATGATAAAAAGTAAGTCAGGCTGGTCTCCCTTTGAAGGATTTGAATTTCCGGGGTCGATCGAGGCTGTTTACTTTTTAGGCAAATTGATAGATGCGGAATGATGATTCTTTTGGCGAAACTTTAAAACCATCTTCGACACTTGTCGAACAATTTCCAGATACCTTTCAAGTCTTTGATTGGGATGGAAAGTTTATTTCCGTTACCAAAAAATTCTCTCGCTTAGTAGAATATTCTGAAATTGAAATATTAGGTAAGTCCCTTACCGAGTTTCTCCCAGAAGAAAATCGAGAGATTGTTTCTGAAGCATTAAATGATCTAAAACTTCGTAAGGCCATTACAAGCTTTGAAACTAGAATGTTGACCAAAAATGGGGAAGAAGTGCTATTGATGTGGCTAGCTCTTCCTTTTGTGGACCAAAAATTAATACTGGCGATTGACCGCGACATTACCATTCAGAGAGATATCTCGTATGAGTTTATGTTACAACAGCAGAAATACAAATCTATCTTTGACAATATCCCAATGGGTATCGCCATTACGGATGAAAAAGGCAGAATCATTGAAACAAATAAAACCGCAAGAACTTACTTTGATATAAAAGATGGAGAAGCACTCAATCGCTCTCTCAACTTAAGAAGATATACTCTCATCCAACCAAATGGAAACAAAGTGTATCCTAGAAAATCAAGTTTGATGAAAGCCCTTAAAAAAAGAGAAATCATTCGAGACATGGAATTGGGTTTAATCAAAAAAAATTCCATCCTCTGGTTTGAGATACTTGCGACACCTATTCCTATTGATGGTTTTGGTCTTGCAGTTGCATTTGTTGACATTACAAAAAGAAAGGCGGCCGAAGAAAAAATTGCCTACATGGCATTTTTTGACCAACTAACCAATTTACCCAATCGAAACTCTCTCATCGACAAATTATCTCCAATCTTTGAAGAAGCACGACGGCATGGAAACATGGTTGGCATTTTAGTTTTGGATTTAGATAATTTCAAATTTTTTAATGAATCAAGAGGACATGATTTTGGTGACCGTATACTTAAATTGGTTGCCTACCGGATAAGAGAGAGCATTCGAAATTATGATTTGATGTCAAGACAAGGAGGAGATGAATTTACGATAGCTCTTCCTGATCTAAACGACGAGAAGGAAGCTGCAGTCATAGCTGAGAGTATATTGGATGCAATGAAACATCCTTTTTATCTAGAGAATGAGAATATATTTGTGAATGTTTCGATCGGCATTGCCATCTATCCCAATGACGGAAAGGATCCTTCCACACTAATCAAAAATGCGGACAGTGCTCTCCACTTAGCAAAACAACAAGGTAAAAGTTGTTATGTTTTCTTTAAGGAGGAGTTGCAAAGATTCGTGGTTGAACGAATGGACCTAGAAAACAAACTACGAATGGCACTTGCAGAAAACCAATTCAGCCTCGTCTTTCAACCGAAGATTGATATCCGATCGCATCTTCCTGTAGGTGTCGAAGCACTTATCCGATGGAATCTCCCGTCCCGTGGCAACGTTCCACCAGATGTTTTCATTCCCATCGCGGAAGAAACCGGTATGATCCTGCCGATTGGTGAGTGGGTATTGCAGCAAGCGATCCAAACATTAAATGACTGGTTTCACAAAGGCATCAAAAATATTTCCATGGCTGTGAATATTTCAACAAAACAGTTCAAGCATGAAAAATTGATCTATTTGATACAAAAAAATCTATCCGAATCTAAGATAGACCCAAAACTCTTGGAAATTGAAATTACGGAAAGTTCTCTTATGGAGAATGCAGAACTCGCAGTTCACACCTTAAACCAGATCCGTCAATTGGGAGTTAGCATTGCCATTGATGATTTTGGAACTGGCTATAGTTCTCTTGGTTACCTCCGCAAATTTCCTATCTCTTGCCTTAAGATAGATCGATCCTTTATTTCCGAAATCACAACAGACAAAGACTCGGACACAATCGTACATGCAGTATCGAATCTTGCAAAAAACTTAGGAATGAATGTCGTCGCGGAAGGAGCAGAGACAGTAGAACAAGTTCAGCTGCTCATCGCTTCAGGCATCCATAGCATCCAAGGATTCTACTTTTCGCGTCCCTTGCCTGCCGATGAATGCCTCCAATTTCTAAAACAAAAGTTAGGAATTTCAGATTGACCCCCTTGCATTTTTCCAATTTTTTACACTAAAGGTAAAAAATTGAAGCTTTCAATCAATTGGATCAAAGACTTTATTCCTCTCGACAGCATTCCCTTTCCCTCGGTCATCGAAAAGATCAACACTTCTATATGTGAAATCGACGAAGTGACTGATTACCAAGCTCATTTAACGAGCGTCATTACTGTAAAAATTTTATCTTCAAACAAACATCCAAATGCTGAGAAACTATCCATCACTCAATGTACAGATGGAAAACAAAATTACCAGATTGTAACTGCCGCCACAAATATTAATGTAGGGGACATCGTTCCCTTGGCATTGCCTGGTACGAAATTAGAGGGGAAGGAGATCCTCTCCTCAGAACTCAGAGGAGTACTTTCGCAAGGCATGTACTGTTCCGAAAAAGAATTAGGATTGGCAACCGAATCTTCGGGAGTTCTCATCTATCCTAACCATACTACTTTGGGCATCAGCATACGCAGCTTATATGATTGGGAAGATATCATTTTAACCATCGACAACAAATCCATCACCCACCGACCAGATCTATGGTCTCATTTTGGATTTGCGCGGGAGCTTGCTTCTCAACTAAATCTCAAATTACGATTCAATCCTCTGGAGATTCAGGAGACGTTTACAGGCGGCTCGGGTGGCATCGAAGTCCTTTCCAATCAAAATGCCCATGCTTATTTTGCCGTTTCAATAACGAATGTAAAAGTTAGTCAATCCAGTCAAAAAATCAAATCTCGTTTAAGCAAATGTGGAATCCGTTCTATCAATAATATTGTAGATGTTTCCAATTATATTTTACTGGAAGTTGGACAACCTACCCATTTCTTCGATCGCCATCGACTAAAAGGAACTCAATTCAGTGTAGAATTTGCAAAAAATTCTGAAACCTTTCCATTGTTAGATGAAACAAATCCTTTATTAACTCCTGAAATTTTACTCATTCGAAATTCTGGCGAGCCCGTAGCCATTGCGGGAGTCATGGGTGGATCTGGTTCTGCCGTAATCAATGAAACTATTGATTTGGTATTGGAATCGGCTATTTTTAAACGGGAAGATATACGAAAGTCCATTCGAAAGACTGGAATTCGATCAGAGTCATCTGTTCGGTATGAAAAAGGTTTAGATCCAAACACATGTCTACCGGTTATCCGAAGGGCTATTTCCCTTTTGAAAGAAAATGGCAACCCACAATTGGTTTGTTTAACTCCACAAGGATTCAACCATTCGTCTGAGAAGTCTGTCATCATAGAAAGTAGTCTTTCCTTCCTAGATAGCAAAATAGGAAAGGCACTGAACAAAACAGAAATATCGGAAATCTTAAACAAACTTGGATTTGAAGTGAATTTCAAAGACCAAGATGTATTCACTGCCAAAGTACCTTACTACAGACACAATTATGATGTGACGATCCAGGAAGATTTGGTTGAAGAAATAGGAAGGACGATTGGCTATGCATCCATCGCAACAAAACCTCTTTCCTTAGCCGTGGAAACACCGATTCGTAACCCTTTACGAGAGTTAGAGAGAAAGATTAAATTTTTATTCTCAACACAACTCAATTTCTCTGAAGTTTATAACTATTCATTTTCATCTCCTAAAGAATCACTCATTGAAGGCGAAACTGCTGAACATCTTTTGGCCATTTCCAATGAAATGCCAGAAACTCATTCTGTGTTACGGATGAGTTTGTTTCCAGGATTGATCCGACAAGCGGTTAGCAACCAAGACCGCTTCGAAACTGTTGATCTTTTTGAGTTGGGACGTACATACCATAAATTACAAAAGGGAAATTCACTGGCAGAGGAAAGTAGATGGATAGCATTTATTTCCCTTAGCCAAGCCAAACCAAACGATCTGCTTTCCATCGAATCAGAGTTTGTTGCTCTTAGGCAGAGATTGCATGAGTTATTTCTTGGTTTAAATCTTTTACAAGGCACATGGGAAAAAACGGAAAAAACCTACCTCCACCCGAATGGAGCACTCGAGTACAGATACAAAGGAAATACTCTCTGTGAATTTGGTATCCTACACACTCGGTTAGTCGATGAATATGATCTCAGACGAAGAGCTTACATAGGAAAGATCGACCTACTCAGTCTCGTGAATGTTTGGGAAGATGAGGGAAGGATTTCACATTTTAGAGCACCATCCCAATTTCCGCAAGGGCAGCTAGACCTTTCCCTCCTAATGGACGAAAGTGAACCTACTGATCCTTTTTTGAAATCGGTTTCAGCTCTAAAGATACAAGAAATGGAAGAAGGATTTGTCCAAACAATCTTTCGAAGCAACCAAATAGGCGAAGGAAAAAAATCAGTGACCTATCGTTTCAAACTTATGTCGTATGAAAAATCCTTTAGCCAAGATCGATTCAAAGAATTGTCCGACACATTGGTAAACCTCGCCAAACAATCTGGATACCAATTGCGCTAAATAGTTTTTGACAATTTTAACTTTTACTACAAAGTAAAGGACGCTCATGCGCACTTTATTATCACTTGGGATGCTATCTCTTTTTTTGACCAATTGTGCGCAGACACCTGTTCAAAAAGCCGTCAAGGAAAATAGTTTTTTACCATCTGTATTGAGTTATACGGATAAAGAGATAGAAATTGGAAGTGAAAACTCACCATTTCCAAATCTCAATGACTTCAATCAAAAAACAATTCTAAAAAACTCGACTAGTTTAGGATTTCATAAAAATCCTATTTGGTTTTGTATCAAAGCAACTAACAAAACAAACTCTGATACTGTGATCTTCGACTTAGGCAATCCACAACTGGATGATGTAAAGATTTACCAGGCCGATAGTTTCATACCGATCAAAACGGGCGGTGATTTGATCCCACATTCCAATTGGGAGGTTGACTCAAGAAATATAAGTTTTTCAATTCCATGGAAGCCAAACGAAGAAAAAACATTCTTTGTATCCATACGTTCTTCTTCTCATATAAGCATAACTCCAAAATTTTTTGCAAAAGATGCATTTTTCCAAAAAGAAAGTTTCGAAAATCTTATTTTAGGATTTTTTTATGGAACGATTGCAATTATGATATTGTACAATCTTTTTATATATTTTATACTAAAAGATACTGCGTACATTCTATACTGTGGCGCTATTCTTTTCAATTTGCTTTTGCAGATTTATTTAAATGGTATTTTAAATCGATTCTTTACCTACCATACTCCAGAAATTCACAATCGTATTGGAACTGTATTTCTTTGTGGTTCTGCTATTTTTGGTTGGTTGTTTGCTGACCAATCACTCAATTTAAAAACACTCAACAAAAAAACCCATACCACTCTCCTGCTTCTTGTTGCAGGCACGATCATTTACTTTTTTGTGAGCATTCTTTTCTTTCCTTTGAATTGGACAGTTCGGATCAGTAACTTTTTGGCCCAGGTATTCGTCCTTAGTGTCTTTCTTGCGGCAATTGTAAATTACCTAAAAGGCAACAAAAAAGCAAAACTTTTCATTTTAGGTTGGTCCGTGTTACTTCTGGGGATCTTGCTTTATGCATTAATGCAAAATGGATCCTTGCCTGCCAATTTAGTTACAATTTACTCCAATCAAATTGGATCCACTTTAGAAGCGGGTATCTTATCATTAGCCCTCGCAAAAAAAATCAACCAATTGAAAGAAGAAAAGACTCTTGCACAAGCAGAAGCATTGAGCCACTTGGAAGAAAAAGTTTTAGAACGAACTCGGATATTGGATGAATCACTCTTTACTATCAAAAAGGATTTATCTACTGCCAAAAAAATCCAACAAACATTCTTTTCAGAGATCAGAGCTGTGGATCCTAGGATTCAACTCAAAACCTTTTATCAATCCATGACCGAGGTGGGTGGAGATTTTTATGATCTAACTCAGGTAAGTCCAGACCACTATCGAATTTTTGTAGCTGATGCAACGGGCCATGGTATACAGGCGGCCTTAATAACCATGGCAATCAAAGCTGAATATGAATCTCTCAAAATGATCTATGACCACCCAAATGATTTAATTTTCCATCTAAACCAAATTTTTATCAATAAATACAAAAACGTCCATGCCGTATTTTCTTGCGCTGTTTGTGATATTGAATTTTCGAAAGGTAAACTATTATTTGCCTCCGCCGGACATCCAGAACAACTATTCATTCGGTCAGGAGAGACAAAACTTCTCCCAAGAACTGGGAAAATCATCGGAATGAAAGACCATGCCGAATACAGGTCATTAGAGTATTATATCCAAGAAGGGGATAGAGTGTACCTATTTACAGATGGAGTATTTGAACAGTTCAATGCTGATCGGGAGATTTTTGGTGAGGACAGAGTGTACGAGTGGTTATCTGAACACCAGCGCTTGGACTTGGACAAGAGCATAGAATCTCTCATCCAAGAGCTAAATTTTTTTACGAAGTTTAATACCCACCAAGATGATATCACAATTGTTGGTTGTGAGATCGGTTCATTTTGAGCCAAATGTTGTGAGTATGAGTGTATCCGTCTCTTTCCAAATATCTTCTTCAAACTCTGGATAACTTGTTTCTATCATGTTCTCTTGATTTTCTTCAGTGATTGTGATCTCTTCTTTCGGAGAAAACACTGAGTTTGTTGTAAAGAGAACCGCGAGAGCGATCAAAGCAGCCGCCACCAACCAAACCACCCCTCGATTTGAGCTAGGTTTGCTATAAGATTGCGCCTTTATTAGAACTGCTCGGGAAGTTCTCTTTGCCAAAGTCTCGTCCTTTTTCAGGAGTTCGATGGTTTCCTTAAGTTTTTCTTCAAAATCCATTTTCATAGATCCAGTTCCCTTTCTTTCTTATTTTTGTTAATCAGTTTGGCAAGCATTTCTCTACCCCTTGCCAGTCGTGATTTGACTGTTCCAGTAGAAACTCCCAATTTTTCCGCGATGGATTGTACCTTTAAGCCTGCCAGCCGAAAAATCGTTGTTTGGCGGAATGGTTCAGGAAGTTCATTGACTCGCTCACGGATCCAAATCGCATCTTTTTCTTCTCGGTTGATTTCTTCTCCCACATAAGTAAACGGGGACTCAATATTTTCTAAGTCCCCCGTAAACGGAAGCCCCCCCGCTTTTCTATTGTCCCGCCAAGCTCGTCTACATTCGTTTCTAGCAACTACATAAAGCCATTTGTGAAGACCTTCTCCCAAGATGACTTCTTTCTCGCTAAAATGCAAATAGAGTCTTAGATATGTTTCCTGAAAGACATCTTCTACCAAGGCAAACAAGTCTGCAGGTAAATTTTTATGTATCGCACGTAAGACTGTTTCCTTTGTTTCCTCAATCGTTCGTGCTAACTCTTGGTCGTTCATTTTTTAGGTTCAACACATCCGTGTTTATCAAAGTGTTGTCCTCGTTTGGATTTCCAATCATCCAATTTCTTTTTCGTGAGACTACGAAAATTTTCTTTTTGTGAGGCGGTTAATAAAGATTCGAAATCTAACCTGCCTTGGATTTGGATCATCCGTAAGTCCAATTGCAAATTGCTAATTTCCTGCAATTTGGACCGAACGTTCGAAAGTTCCACTTTATCAGATTCTAAAAATAGACGCAACTCTTCATGGAGATTGGGAAGGCGGTCCATTTTTTCTTTGATGGCTTTTTCTCGTTTTGTGATGAGTGCTTTGGTCTTCTCTTGTTGTTCTTTTGTTAACTTTAAACTCTCACTCAAAGATTCGAATTCCTTTCCCTCTGGGTCGTGCATCGGAAAGATAATATCGACAGGACCTGGTGGAGGACCCGGTGGCGGTCCTGGTGGAGGGTCTGCATGTAATTGAAGGTAAGTGCAGAATGTCAAAAGAAACATCCCAGTTCGGGATTGGAATTCACTCATGAAATCTCCTTTGCTATATGTACCCGAAAGAGATAAAAGGGTTCCCCTTTTTTTAAAATCTCAGACCAAAGGAATAAAAGGAACTCCATCCATGAACGAAATCCCAGAGTTTTCAGAACCATTTATCCATCCAAAAGCAACCGTTTTCGGAATGACAGACTTTGGAAAATCAGTCTCGATTTGGCCCGGTGCAGTATTGCGTGCTGATATGAACCAAATCCATTTGGGTGATTATGTAAATATACAAGACAATTCAACTTTGCACACCGATTCGTCTTCTCCCATCTTTATCGATGAATACACTCTAGTGGGACACAATGTCATGATCCATGGTTGCAAAGTAGGTAAGGGTGTATTGGTAGGGATAGGTTCTATTATTTTAGACCAAGCGGAAATTGGGGACGGAAGTCAGATTGCTGCCGGTTGTTTAATACGAGGAGGGAAAAAGATTCCGCCTAGATCTTTGGTCGTCCCAAAAGATGGAGATATCAAAATATTTCCAGGAAAAGCGAAACCAGAATACACCATCACTGGATGTATTGAATATGCACACTTAGCAGTCAGATTTCAGAAGGGTATCTTTCGGCCATTTACAAAAGAAGAAGAAAAAGAATTTATGAACCAGGCAAAGGAGATCATTGCTAGATTAGGAATCTAAAGTACAAAGTGAACTATTTTCTTCCTTCGCGTATTTTTTTGGAAAACTCTCTTGCGTTTTCGACTCTCAGTCTTCCTTCTTCAAATCGCCTTTTCTCAGTCTCTGTCTCTAGGATCAGTCCAGGTACGAGAGCAGGTTTTCGATTAGGATCCAAAGCAACAAACGAAAGATAGGCGGTAGTAGCTCGCGTGATTTCACCTGTGTAAGGATTCTCACGGTTTACCCGAACGCCAACCTCCATGGATGTCCTCCCAACATAATTTACCATAGCCAAAAGATGGACGTGGTCACCGATCAGGATTGGGGTTATGAAATTGATTCGATCGATGCTTGCGGTGACTGCCTCTCTGCCAGAATGCCTCTGGGCTACCATAACTGCGATCAAATCGATCCAAGACATTATCGCTCCTCCAAAGGCTGTTCCATAGTGGTTCGCATGGTCTGGCAGTACAATATGCCGGGTCTCCACGGCAGATTCTTGGGGGGATTTTGGTGCTAAAGGATCAATCTTGTCTTGGTTCACAAATGAAGTTTGGTGCTAGGCCAGTTCGGGGCAAGAAAAATGTTGCGATGAGGCTCTTCGGTCCTCAGTCTGAGCGGATAGGCAATAGGAACCAAACAATGCAAGAAAAAGGATTTGAGTACCCCGAACACTGGAACCAATTGAAACAGGCACCTCCCTTCCTACTCCATTCCCGGCCCTTTACCACCCTTAGCTTCCAAAATTCCGAAGGAAAAAAACTAAATTCTGGCTCCCTCCAAATTGAACTTTTTCCGAAGGAAAAACAGACAAAAGTACGGCATTTGGGATCCGCCCTCTTCTTTTTTGAGGAATTGGCTCAGATTGCCTCCGATATCGAGAAACGATTGCAGGCCCTTGGTCAGAAATGCCAGTTCCAAATCGACCGAAACCAGGGAATCCTGAGCCTTTCTTTCCCGGAAACTACCGCATTTGCCCATTCCGCCCTACTGTTTACCTTCCCCACAGCCCAAATCGGCCACTATGAATTGAGGGAGTCCCTATTTCTGCCGTCCTTCCCCAGCACAAATTTTCCCCTTTCCGAAGGAAAACCATACCAACTTGACTTTGTCTATTCCGCTTATGGGACAAAGGTCTTTCTCGCAATGGACCAACATGCCTTTCGTAGCTACGCCGTCATTCAAACAGAACAGGCAAATCTAGATTTCTATTTGGAGTCCTTTTTGAAACAAAATGAACTCTCGTTTACCAAGGTAAATGCCTGTGAGTTCAATCTACTCAGGCTTTCCCAGTTTTTGGAGCTAAGCGATCGACTCAGGACACAGTCCCAAAGGCGGGGCCTAGGGAATGCGACATAATTTTTAAAGCGAGTATCTTGGCAAGGGAATTTCCCATAAGCTTAGGAAAATCTAGGATTTCTACCTTGACTTGGGAGCTTGTGCGAAAATCCTTCTAAAAAGCGTATATTTCGCCCGTGATCATATATATAAATTAGGTATTCCATGAAACGTACATTCCAACCAAGCAAAATCAAACGCGTGAGAACTCACGGATTCAGAGCCCGAATGGCTACTCCTGGCGGAAGAAATGTGTTGAGCAGTAGAAGAAAGAAAGGTCGTCATAAACTAACTGTCTCCGACGAAAAAATCGGGAGAAAGTTCTAAGAGGAGCCAACTTCGGAGACTCTTTGCGATCGTTCCAGGATCCAAGAATTATTCCGTCAGCCCAAGAAGTTTGGCAATAAGCCACTCCTTATGCTCCTTAGAAAGAACCAGAAGGAAGATTCCTTCTTTCTTTTTTGCCCTGATAAATCACATAAGAGAGCTGTTGATAGAAATAAGACAAAACGGATCCTAAGGGATTTGGTTCGTCGTCATATCCATAGCATACCAAAAGGATATGACATCGCACTGATTGCTCAATTTGAGTTTTCCAAATGCTCACCTGACAAACGATATGCCCTATTTCAAAACTTGTTCCAATTCCCGAAATGAATAGATTAGCAATCTTGGTACTTTGGACATACAAGAAATTGTTGTCTCCCCTGTTACCTGCTTCCTGTCGTTTTACACCCACTTGTTCAGAATATGCAATTGAAGCGTACAAATCGTACCCTTTTTTCCAAGCAACAAAATTAAGCATTTTAAGGATTGGTCGTTGCCATCCTTACCACGAGGGCGGTTACGACCCTCTACCAAAACCATTAAACGAGAGATAAAATTATGCAAGATGATACAACAAATAGACAAGGTAGATTATTTTTAGCACTTTTCATAAGTTTGGCGATTTGGATGGGTATTAACTATCTTTTTCCTCCTCCTAAACCAACCCAGCCAGCTAAGAAAACCGACCAAAAAGTTGTTACACCAGAAGAGAAGACAAAGCAGGAAAAAACAAAAGAAGAAACCCCTCTTAAAACTTCGATTCTAAATCCGATTAAGAGTGAAGATATCAAAACAATAACTCTTCATACGGATTCTTTCCTTGTAAAATTTTCAAGTTTGGGAGGAAGGATCACAGAATTTTATATACGCAACCACAAAGAACCAGATGGCACAGACTTTGTCATCGCAAAAGATCCAAAGTTTGAAGTAGAATTTGATGGCAAAAAGGAATTAGCAGTAGAACTCTCACGTTTCAAAGGATTTGATTTTAACTTAATTGAAGATAAAGATGCCATTCCTTTTTCTCCTTATAATCAAGTAAACTTTACAAGCTCCTATGATGATGCGACAAAGACAGTAACATTTTCCGCACCATCCATTGATGGAACTTATTTGATACAAAAAGTGTATCGATTCTTTCCACAGGAAAACTATTTCACATTCAATCTTTATTTAAAGAATACATCAAAAGAAACAATCACTATCGCTTCTTCAACTAAAGAACGTTATTTAAGATCTTTCGGATCTTTAGGGCCTATTTTAAAAAACAAAGAAGATTTCAATGACCGAGATGTGGCGCATTACTTTCGCTACTACTACTTGGATGGTTCATTCAAAGATCATATTGATAGCACGTCCGCAAAAGGATTTTGGGATAACGTTGGATCTTGGTTTTCAAGTACTGACCCTAACAAAGATGAACGATTTGAAACAAAAAACGGGTCAAACGATCTTGTAGACTTCGTTGGAACTGGAAGTCGTTACTTCATTGGAGTTTTAGATCCACTCAATGACAAACCGAGAGGAATCCTCTTAGATAACCGAAAAGGAAATGAGACGGGAGTTTTACTCACTTACGACAACTGGAAATTAGCGCCAGGTGAAGAAGTAAAACTTAATTTCGCAGCATATGTAGGTGTAAGAGAGCTGGATGGAACTGCGTTTCGAAATACAAATTTAGATCCGAAAGTGTCAAAGGACACACCGTTCGCTGGATTGAGTGAGTCTTTAGACAAATCGTTTAATCAAGGTATAACGACACCTTTACGAAACGGAATTGTTTGGATTCTCAAAAAAATCTATCTAGTGATCCCCAATTATGGTTGGGCGATTGTTATCTTTGCAATACTTTTCAAACTCGCTTTCTATCCATTGAACAAAAAACAAGCCGAGTCAATGAAGAAAATGCAAGAGTTGTCTCCTCAAATCAAAGCAATTAATGAAAAGTATGCCGATGATCCAAAGACAAAACAAGAAAAGACGATAGAACTATATAGAACCAACGGAACCAATCCAATGTCGGGTTGTTTACCCATGTTGGTTCAAATACCAATCTTCATAGCCTTGTATACTGCCTTTTCTGACACTGTTGATTTATGGCATTCACCATTCCTTTGGATCAAAGATTTATCTGAACCGGATACTGTATTTACTACACCTAAACTAGCACTCATTGGTGCCATAGGTATCAATGTGCTACCGCTGATCATGGTAACTACTCAAGTGATACAATCAAAAATGACCACAGTATCGACTGATCCAAACCAGAAAATGATGATGTATATGATGCCATTTATTATGTTATATTTCTTCTGGTCTATGCCAGCAGGTGTGACAATGTATTGGACTATGCAGAACATTCTCTCCATTGCTCAACAAGCCTATACAAATCGTTTTGGAAAATCAGAATCCAAGACAGTGACTAGCCCTGCTGCAAACCAAAGCAAAACAAGTGGAAACGCAAACCAAAAAGGATTCCGCAACAATCCCAAAAAGAAAAAGAAATAATTTTATCGTAAGGACATAAGCATGAATAATTATATTTTTGAAGCAGAAGGAAAAACAAAGTCAGAAGCCGAAGAATACACGCTCGAAACATTGAGGCTACAACCTGGTGATTTGAAATTTGAAGTCGTCGACTCTGGTAAGTCAGGTTTTCTTGGAATCACTCAGAAAAAACCTGCCGTCGTACGCGCATTTGTTGCCAATAAGGATATACCTTCTGAAAAGATCATACATGGTGTGATCATCACTATTCTTAGAAAGATGGGAATACCTGCTGAAGTGGTAGGAATGGGTGATGTTGATGGAAAGATATACGTTGAATTAACAAGTAAAGAATCTGGACTCATCATTGGCAAGCGAGGGGCAACTTTGGACTCTCTGCAGTTCCTTTTGAACTTAATGGTTGATTCAAAAATCCGTCATAACCGAAAGATTGTTTTGGATATAGAGTCCTATCGTGATAAACGAGAGTTATCACTAATTCGACTTGCGAAATCCATAGCTGCTTCCGTGATCAAAACAGGAAAATCAAAACTTTTAGATCCAATGAATCCTTTTGAAAGAAGGATAGTCCATATGGCAATCCAAGAAGATGAAAGAGTTTTTACAAGATCAGAAGGCAACGGAACTTTTAAACGTGTTCGAGTTATTTCAGCAAAAGACAAACATAAATACAAAGATCTAGAAGATCCGTCTAAAAAAGGTCTTCCTGTCGATGATTTTGCTGACGAAGCAGAAGTTGATTGATACAATTGCCGCACTCTCTACAGCACAAGGACCAGGAGCCATAGGAATCCTAAGGATTTCTGGTCCAAAATGCAAATCCATAGCTTCTCAATTTCTATATAAAAACAATACCCCTCTCACAGAGACTTACCTTTCTCAGCGGAAAAGAAGTGCAATTTATTGTGATTTTCTTGTCCAGGGCAAATCCTATGACAAAATAGTAGCACTTTACTTTGAATCACCTAACTCTTATACAGGTGAAGATTTGCTCGAATTGCATTTTCATGGAAATCCTATTTTGTTAAAGGATGCTCTTCAAGCCTTGTTTCTTGCAGGTTGTCGTCCCGCTGTTCAAGGAGAGTTCACCAAACGTGCCTATTTAAATGGAAAATCCAGTCTCTCTCAAGCAGAAGCAATTGGTCGATTGATAGAGTCCCGCTCACGTTTTGAGTTGGAATTGGCGCAGAAGAATGTTTTTGGGAGCATCAGCCAACTTTGTTCAAAACTTAGAAGTGATTTGATTTCTTTAAAGGCAGAATGTGAAGCTGAAATTGATTTTTCTACTGAAGATCTAACCTTCGAAAGTATTGAGCAAAGGAAGCAACGCATACAAAATGTTAGAGATTTGTGCGAAAAACTCATTTTAGATTCTAAAATAGCTGAATCATTAATATTGAAATCAACGGTTGTCTTATTTGGCGCTCCCAATACAGGCAAATCAAGTCTCATGAACCGATTGATAGGAAAAGATCGATCGATTATAAGTGACGTTCCAGGCACGACCAGAGACTATATCGCAGAAGAACTTTTTTTAGACGGCATGCCAATACGGCTTGTTGATACTGCAGGCATTCGTCAAACAGAGGATCAAATCGAAAAGTTAGGAATCGAAAGGAGCGAGAGAGAGGCTGCCTCTGCAAATCTCCGTTTGGTGCTCCTTGATAGCTCCCTTCCTTGGAAAATCGAAATGATTGAATCGTTAGCCCTCAAAGACGGCGATGAATGTATCTTGATTGCAAATAAAATCGACCAAAGGCACCCCACCTGGACAGAGGATATTTTTAACTTTTTGGAAACTAAGTTTCAAACTGTACAAATCTCCTGTAAGTCGGGGGAGGGTTTAGAAGTACTTTTACATATTCTAAAGGAAAAATTACAAGAGAGTGAATCAAAAGAAGATTTAGTACTCCTAGAAGATCGACAGATGTATCATTTTCAAAAAATCAGCGAGCACCTCACCCAAACAATCCAACACATAGACCACCAAACCCCTGCTGAAATATACATTGAGGAAATCAATGATGCTATACGTGAAGTGGGGGAAGTCAACGGTCATGTGGAAAATGAAGAGATACTGGGTAGGATTTTTAGTAAATTCTGTGTCGGCAAATAATTCATCAGTCATACCAAAAAATTCTATTGCTCAATCTTATGGTTAGTTTCAAATTGTGACACAAACACTACGAGGTCGTAATATGAAAAAATTCTTAGCTTGCCTTGCGATTTTCTCCTTCACTACATTTGGAGTTTTCGCTCAAACCATGGACTCAACAGAAGAAGAGCCTACCATGCAGAATGAAGAAAAAGAAACTGTAACTCCTGAAAAAGAAAAAGGAAAGAAAGAAGGCAAAAAAGATAAAAAAGCAAAGAAAGAAAAAAAGGAAAAGAAAGGAAAAAAGAAAAAGAAAAAAAAGTCTGAATAAGCTTTCCCTTCCTATATCCCCCGGTGTTCGATTTATCGGGGGATTCTCCGTAGCCTCACATCAACTCATCCACTAACTTCAATTTTGCGATCTCATCCGAACTCAAGGGTTTTTCCAGTCTGAGAAAATTAATGTAATTTTGTCTAGCTTCAGTTTCATTCTCTTCCATAATTGAAGCAAATCTCTTAAACAATTCTTTTTTCCAAACTTTTAAGGCATGCATTCTTTTTTTGCGGTCCATAAAGCGAGTGATACTTTCTCCGGAATGATTTCTCAAAAGTAGATTTGCACCATTTGATAATAAAAGTTCTATGCACTCAATCTCATCAGCAATTACCGCAAGATATAAGGCCGTGAATCCTTCATGGTCTAGGTCCTCCAATGGAAAACCTAACGAGAGGAGTTTCTGAATCTGCTCACTGTACCCACCTTCCGCAGAGAGATGTAAAACATTTTTGCCTGCTGAATCTTTGGAATCGTGTAGAGCTTCTAATTCTATATTGGCTATCCAATCCAAGCGACCTTCTGCCGCCGCGACAAGATAGAGGTTCCTTCCCTCTTCATTCACTATACCATAGTCCTCTGGTTTGAGCTGAAGCGCGGCTTTTTCCCAGTATACTTCATCACCTAACTGAATCAGTCTCTGAAATATTCCATTTCCTTCTTTGTCTCTTACAAAACGATTTTGCGGCTTTTCCCAAACTTCTTTTGTATCCAAAACGGTTTCGATCCATTTGGATTTATTCGAGGAAAATAGATCGAAGATAAAGGCTCCACCGTTTCGATAAGGAGCAAATGGATCAGACCCTTTTTTTATGACATGTTCAAAAAGATCGAACCGATCTAATTTTAATATCCAAGCGAGTGCATTGGAACCGAACGTATCCCACTCATTGGGATCTTCTCCGGTCGCCAGATGTGCATTCCAATCCTCAAGGGAACCAGATTTTGCTATTTCAACAAAATTCATTTTTTTCGGTATGCTAAAATTTTTTCAAATCCCCGCTTGGTTTCAAAATGGAAAAAGTTAACCTCTTTTGCTTTAGGAGGAATAAAACTCATCGCTCTTTCTGACAATGCGGTTATCGTTAAACTCGGATTCACTCCTAAGTTAACAGTTAACATGGACGCATCACATACCCGAAGATTTTGGTAGCCATACACTCGATTCTCGAAGTCAATCACTCCTTTTTCCTCATTCTCTCCTACAATGCATCCGCCCATGATATGTCCGGTGACCGGAGCGCTCAGGAGAGTTTCATTCAGGGAACTTCTGGGTATGCCCCCAACGATTTCAGCAAGTTTACGAGTAAAGGCATTGGCTATAGGAATGTAGGTTGGGGTCGGTTCTCCAGTGGAAAGTGCAGAGGTTAGAGTCCTCTGGAATGGCCAAATAAATCTTCTTTTTCGTACTAAACGTACGCTATTATCTACTGTCTGCATAACCAAAAGTATTATGGATTTTTTTGCAAATCCGAATGGATTGTGTGCTTTGAGAAAGTAAATTGGATGCCTAAGCATAGTGCCTAAAAATTTTAAGGGTCTTGGGAAAAAACCAGATCCGTCGACCATCACACTTGCCAGCAAACCAAAGAAATCCGAGCCTGCATTGTATCTTACTGGTTCAATATGCGTATTTTCATCTGGATGAACAGACGAAGTGATCGCGATTCCTCTTGAATAATCTGCATTCGGGTCACTGACAGTAACTGGTAGTACAGTCTCACTATTTGTACGAACTGTATCACCTAATCGATCTGATAATCGAATTAACTTGTTTTCATCTTGCATTTTGAGTAAAAGTCCAACAGTTCCCATGACACCAGCACTTAGAACTACACTTTTTGCAGTGAACCTTCTTTTAGGAAAACCAAACCATCCTGTAGTACTTTCTGTCATGATCTCGTAACCAAACTCACCTGTTGCTTCGGGATCAGGAACCCTTTTCTCATTTAACGGGACTAAGCTTGTTACTTTTGTCTCTGGAAGAATTTGAGTTCCTAATTTCTCAGCTAAGAATAGGTAGTTTTTGTCTAGGGTATTTTTTGAGTTGTGTCTACAACCAACCATACAGCCACCACAGTAGATACAAGGATCTCTATCTGGACCATCGCCATCAAAGTACGGATCTTTGGAATCTTTGGCTAATTTTTCTTTTCCAAAGTAAATTCCTACGGGTGTTTTCTGAAAGGTATCTTCTTTGCCAAATGTTTTTGCAGTTTCTAAAAGTAGACGATCTGGCTCCCAAAGCTTAGGGTTTTCATTTACACCTAACATGTGAGAGGCGATTTTATAAAATGGTAAAAGTTTCTTTTCTCCTCCCATCTGAGAATAAATATTACTTTTGAAAAATTTTTCTTTTGGAACATAGAGTGTGCAGGCATAAACCAAAGAGCCTCCACCGACACCAGATCCACTTACTAATAAAAAATCATTTAAGAGGTTGATTCTCTGTATGCCATAAAATCCTAATTTTGGCATCCAGAGGTACTTTCGAATTGACCAGTTTGTTTTTGGGAAATCTGTTGAAGACCATCTTTTCCCTGACTCTATCACAAGAACAGAATAACCTTTTTGTGCCAATCGCAGGGCAGAGACACTTCCGCCAAATCCCGATCCTATCACAATGTAATCGAAGTCATACGAGAAATCATTTTGAATCGATGTAGTCATGGTTCTTTTTTCCTAAATATGAAGCTGAATCAAACCTGATTCTTCATTTACTGGAGATTCCTTTCAACTCAATTTGTATTTATTCATGGAAATTCAGACACAGATGCCTTTATTACAGTCGGACGGTACTTTGAACCAAGACGGTTGGGCTCGTAGCCCACTTTGGATTTACAACCGCAGTCAAATTGCAGCAGGAAAATGGCGGATTAAAGAATGGGACTATTATTCCGTTCTTTCTTCCGATCAAAAATTTGGCATTACAATCACTCTTGCCGACCTGGGCTATGTAGGTTTGGCCGCCATTTGTTTTTTGGACTTTGATAAAAGAGATTTTATTCAGGAAGAAACCATGACGATTTTACCTATGGGGTCTACAGGATTCTCACTCAATTCTTATGAAGGCAATCTAAACTTCGAAGATTCGAAAATTAAGCTGTCGATGCAAGTCAACGGCAAAGAAAGGAAATTAAGATTTTCTGCCCCTATGATGAAACACTTTTCCGGGGAAACTGGATTACATGGAGAGATTATTCTAAATGAATCTATTGGTCCACATGAATCAATGAATATCGCTACTTCCTGGAAAGAAAATCGTAAGGCATTTTATTATAACACCAAGATCAATTGTTTATCTGCGAAAGGAGCTTTCGCTTTTGGGAACAAAACGTACACATTTCATCCCGAAACAGATTTCGGAGGCTTAGATTGGGGAAGAGGAGTCTGGACATATAAAAATAGATGGTACTGGAGCTCTGCTTCTGGATTATTAGAAGGAAAACGATTTGGATTTAATTTAGGATATGGCTTCAGCGATAGGAGTAAAGTCTCAGAAAATGTCTTATTTTATGAAGGCAAAGTACATAAGTTAGATGAGATTACATTTCACATGAATACACAAAATTATTATGCTCCTTGGAAGTTTACAAGCAATGATCAAAGATTAAAGTTAGATTTTACTCCCATTGTTGATCGAAATTCGAAATTGGATTTATTTTTGATAAAATCTATCCAACACCAAGTGTTTGGTAAATTTACGGGCACCGTTGTTTTAGATAATGGCAAATCCTTACAACTAAATCAGTTTTTAGGATTTGCCGAAGATGTCCTCAATTGGTGGTGAGACCTCTTTTTTTCATTCGATAGTAAGCACTAAAGCAAGCGGGTATAAAGATCAAAGATCCAAATGTCCCGAAGCCTAATCCCCAAGCGAGGGAAAGTGTCATCGGAATGAGCAGAGGGTCAGAACCACCGATGGCATAAGCAGTAGGGATCATACCTGCCATAGTGGTCATAGTGGTGACCAGGATGGGTCGAAATCTTTCTGAAGATGCTTGTATCAGCGAATCATATAGACTCACACCTTTTTTTTGCATCTCTTGGATGGTATCCACTAACACAATTGAGGCGTTTACAATCACACCAGCTAAACCAATGATACCAATCATTGCTAAGAAGCTCAATGCCTTTCCCGAAATCAAAAATCCAAAGATGACACCAATCAATCCAAGAGGAATGGACAATATGATAAGGATTGGTTTTTTTAAACTATTGAAGATAATCGCAAGGATGGCAAAAATACCAAACATAGCCAAGAATCCCGCTTTTGCCAAAGATGCCATTGATTTTGCAGTCTCTTCTTGCTCACCCCGGAATTTGATTTTGTAGCCTGGGTATTTTTTTCCAATATCGGAATACTTATCTAAAATTTTCTGGTTCACAAGGTTGGAAGAAGTTTTCGCTTCATTTACATCCGCTAATACCGTGATAGCTTTTTCGTAGTCGTTATGGTAAAGTGCTTCGATACCCTGTACGGTATTTTTTGTTGTAACGGCTGTAATCGGAGTCAAAAGACCAAACTTATTTGATATTTTAATATCATCTAAATCATTTACGTTATCTCGGTATTGGTCACTGTTTTGGATGACGATCTTTACTTCGTCTTTCCCCTTTCTAATGTTAGATGCCTCTATTCCTTCGAGCGCGGTCCTAACATAAGAGGCTGCGACTTCCGTATCAATCCCCGTGATGGCAGAAGCCTGGTCTTTTACACGAATTTGGATTTCGGATCGTCCCGGTTTGTAATCATCCGTAATATTGATAACTCCAGGTTCTGACCTCAAGAAACTTTGCATATCTTCGGAGATGAGTTTCAGAGTTTTATAATCTTTTCCTTCAATGGCAACGGTAACCGCTGCTCCAATTGGCGGACCATTCACAACGAGATCTACCATAACAGAATTAGCTTCTGGTAACATTTTTAGTTCTGATTCCAACTCACCAAATATTTGTTGTGCGGTTCTTTTTCTCTCTGTTTCAGGGACAAGAATGATTTGAGCCATTCCCAACTGTTCCCCGATACGAGTCAAAGGGTCAGTAGGATCTGTCTGTTGTATCCCTATTTTTAAAATTAAACTTTTGATCTCATCTTTTGGGATTCGGGAGAGGATAGGTTCAAAGTACTTAATTTTATTTGCTGTCTCTCTCGCCGTATAATCGGGAGGAAACTCAGCTTTCACCAAAATATAATCGATTCCTTCCTTTGGGAAAAGATTAAAATTCATCACTTTTAATAGGAATATAGATCCGATAAAAACACCCAGGATGGAAAAGAGAGCCTTCCAAGGATTATTGACAACCTTTGTAATGAATCGAGTAAATCCCTCTTTCAAAGATAAAAAGCCGTTTTCAAGAATTGTTCGTACTTTATATCTGATTGAGTTTGGACTTCGCTTTTCTGTCTTTCGCGCAAATTGTGAATACCGAACGGGAAGTAAAAAGAAAGATTCAAATAATGAAAGAGTGAGTGACACAATCACCATAAAGGGAATCTGCCAAATGAACTTTCCCATGATACCAGTCATAAAAGCCATAGGCAAGAAGGCAGCTATAGTAGTCAGGTAAGAACCGATAATGGGAACTACAAGTTCACTAGCGCCTTGCACCGCCGCATCCTTATCGTTCCATCCCTCACTTCTATATTTATAAATATTTTCTGAAATAATAATACTATTATCAACCAACATTCCCAAGGATATAATGACACCTAACATTGAAATTAGGTTAAATGACACGTCTACGATTGGAAAGACTATTGTTGCAGCAAGTAATGTAAGTGGCAAAGATAAACTAGTTAAGATGGAATCTCTTAAGCTAAAAAAGACAACAAGAACGATAAAAACGAGAAGAAGACCTTGTAGGGAATTGTTAATCACAACATCGAGTCTTTTTCTAGCTCTTTGTCCTTCGTTGTTCAATTGGATGAATTTTATATTCTCAGGTAATTGTTTTCTTAGCTCTTCTATCCTTTTTTCAACCGCATCTACAGTTTGGATGATGTCTGCACTATCCTTTTTGATGATCTGAAAATCAAAGGCTTCGGTTCCTTCAGCAATTGCAAGAACCCTTGGTCTTTCGTACGTGGGTTCCAGATTTGCGATTTGAGAAAGTAGAATTGCATTTCCTGTTTCGTTGGATCGAATTGGGATAGAACGTAAATCTTCAATTTCATTGATCTCACCAGTAACTCGTACGTCTTCTGTCCTTGGCCTTAAAAAACTACCCGCCGGAACACTTACGTTTCGTTTCGAAATCGCATTGAAGACATCCATAAATCCAATCGTATAACGAGATTTAAGCTCCGGATTAACGAGAATCCGCCATTCTTCTTTTCTCTTACCAAATGTATCAACACGCGATACCCCAGAAACTTTTCGAAATTCATCTTCCAAAAATCGACCAGTATCCTGGAGCTGCTTATCACTAGAGGCTCCATAGATCGCAAGCTCCAAGACGGGGAAGTTGGAACTTTTTTGTTCGATTACGAGAGGTCTATCCTTCACTTGCGATGGTAAGCTCGTGACTCGGTCTACAGCTCTTCGGATATCATTCACGACTTGGTCGGGATTGTTATGTTCCAAATCTATTTTGATATTGATATCGGATTCAGAATTTCGCGAAATAGATCGTACAGAATCAAGTCCCTCTACCTCACGTAATTTTTCTTCAATCGGGATCGTAACTTTTTTTTCTACGTCTACGGGACTCGCACCAGGATAGATTGTAAGCACTCGGACTTGCCTAAAGTTCACCCGGGGGAATGCCTCCTGTTTCATGGACAGTATCGAAATGATTCCCGCTAAAAAGAGAAACACGAATGTGAGATTTGCTACAAGTGGCTTAAATACAAAAAAATGTATGAGCTTTTTCATTGGTTATCAACCTTACTAGGTGAACTAAAATCTTGACCTATCGGTCAAGATTTTAGACTTTTTCGAATCGTAAAGAATTTATCAAAAGGTTAAGATTTAAGAATCTCGTTCTCTTCTTTCAAAATTGTTTGCATTACCTCTTGGAAAACTTCGGGAGGCTGCGCCCCGCTTAATGCATATTTGTTTTGGAAAATGTAGTACGGCACACCCTGAACTCCATTTTGTTGGTAAAAGGATATCTCGGATCTAATTTCAGCGATCCTAGTTTCCTCATTCCAAATCTGATCCAATGTCTCTTTTGAGCTCAAGAGATCTTTGGTGATTTGGTATACGATTTCAATATCACTGAGATCTTTTGCGTCCTCAAAGTGGGCCTTGAAGAACCGAAGAGCCATCTCATCCTGCTTAGCCTCGCCGGGAAACAAAGAAAGGAGGGAATGTAAATTGGCTGTATTCACTGCCTTTGGAATCTTGGAGAATTGAAAGTTGATATTGATCTTTTTGCCGAGTCCTGTGAGACGTTCCCAGGCCGCCTCGACGGCACGTTCGGATCCAAATTTTGCAGACAAATGTTCTTTGTAAGGGAGGCCATCCAGCGGCATGTTAGGAGCCAACTCAAATGGCCGCCAGTGAATCTCCGCTTGAACTTGGGAAGCCATCGAGCTAAGTGCCATTTCTAAATGTTGCCTACCAACATAACACCAGGGACAGACAACATCAGAAACGATATCTATTTTCATTGATTTCAAAACGGACTCCTATTCATTAAACGTATCTAGCGAGGCATTCGTACAATTAAAATGATTATAAATCCCCTTTCCAGAAAAAAATTTATCAAAAATACTCTTCTATCAGGAATCCTTATTTCACCCGCTACTGAGATTACAAAATTGTTTGCATACGAAAAGTACGATGCCATTTCTCACAGGGAAGACCCAATCGGATTTGGAAAATCATTGGGATATTCTCTACCTATCGATTTGATTCTTCTAACTGCTACATTGGCACCAAACTCACATAATACGCAACCCTGGAAAATCAAAAAAATATCTGAGAATGCGTTCGAATTGTATGGTGATCCAAATCGATTGCTTCCGAGCATTGACCCAAAAGAGAGACAGTTCTATCATAGCCAAGGAACATTTTTAGAACTAGCCTATCTTACGGCAGATTCTTTGATGTACAATGCCAATATAGATTTGTTTCCAAAGGGCATTCCAAAATCCAAAGATGATTTACTGCGACGACCCGTAGCGAGATTTAGTATCTCAGCAAAACATGAGTGTAAACATGATTTTTTATTCTTTGCTATCAAAAATAGAATGATGAATCGAGATGTTTATTCTGGCGATTATCTCAATACAGAGATACTCAATGAAATCCAAACTTATGCTGGACTTCAATTCATTTCAGCAAAGTTCCAAACAGGTGAAGAAGCAATTGCCCGATTAAATCCCATCATCGTGGAGGCTTTTGATAGAGAATTAAAGTCAATACCAGCAAATGAAGTAACACGTATTTGGTTTCGCTTAAAAGACTCAGAATTGTACCAAAAGAGAGACGGTTTGTGTTTAGAGGGAAACGCACTTTCAGGACTTAAACTATGGTTTGTGCGTAATTTCTTCATGAGCCTAGATCATGATTTTTGGCACTCAGATTCTACCAGAAAACTTACCTTGGATTCTTTTCGAAAACAAGTTGAGTCAAGCAAAGCTTACGTATGTTTCATTTCAAATGGAAGTGATTCTCAAAAAGTATGGATTGAAACAGGAAGAGATTTTATGCGATTTTCTTTGGCTTGTGCTGCCAAAGGGATCGCTTTTCATACGATGAACCAATCTCTTCAAGATAACGAAGAAAGCAAAGGTTTCCACGAACAAATCGCAAAAGAAATTGGACTCAAGAACAACCAAAGAATCCAGCTTTTAGCCAGGTTGGGTAGAAGTGATTATATGTTTAGCTCTCCTCGGAGAGATCTAAAAGATATTTTGCTCTAGTTGGGATATGTGACGATCGCTAAGCTTTCCCAACTCGGTTTCGCAAATAAGTAACCTTGGTAATAGCGAATGCCACTATCTCTAAGCACATTTAACTCTTCCTGAGTTTCTATGCCCTCAGCAATCACATTTACCTCTAACTCATTGCACATATTCATAATATTCTTAATTATGATTTGAGCATTTTTGTTCTGATCTACATTTCGAATCAGAGCCATATCAAGTTTGATTAAGTCGGGCAAAAATTTCGAGAGAAGGTTTAATCCAGAATACCCTGCGCCGAAGTCATCGATGGCTGTCAAAAATCCGATATTTTTATACTCTCTGAATATACTAATAATATGTTCTGGGTTGGTGACTTCTTCCCCTTCGGTGATTTCAAAAATGATTTTGCTCTGCGGAAAGGAAAATTGTTTTGATGCATCGAGTGTTGTTCGTATGCAAGTCTCTGGACGATACACAGCATTGGGTAAAAAATTGATGTTCAAAAAAGAATCGATTCCCAATCGACTCGCAAGCTCAATCGCCTTCACACGGCAAGCCTGGTCAAATTGATATCGGTTTTTGTCATTGACCTTGGAAAGAATAGAACCGGCAGACTCTTGGTTTTTTCCTCTAACGAGTGCTTCTTGCGAGAAAATGGATTTAGTATCTAAATCAACAATTGCTTGGAAGGCCATCGTAAAATCGAAATCCAATCCTGCTCCACTACGACATGCTTCGCAGGAAATTTTCTTGGGTAAGGTAATCCCATCCGAACTTTCTAAAAATTCTTCTGGAAAAGTGATCTTTGCTGGTCTCATTGTTTACCTTTCCTTCATCCTAGTGTGGGCATATATTGATTGGAACCTTCCCTGTTTCAAGAATATTTTATTTTCCTAATACTTTTGAAACCGCATACCATGTAACTACGATTAACTGCATCCCACCCAAAACTCGCAAAATGACATAAGGTTTGGATCGGATCGCTTTCATAGATCCCAATCTGGCTCCGATCCATCCGCCAGCGGTTCCGACCAAGGCCAACTCAATGATCAATTTGCCCTGGAAAAAATACCAAACTGTTGTTCCCATAGAAGTGAAAAAAATACCTAAAAAGGACGTGGCAACTGCTTCTATAGGTTCCATCCGAAAATAGTATACAAACAAAGGTACTGCGAGAAATCCACCACCTATCCCCAAAAGGGAGGATGTAGCACCAAAGGCGATCCCTACGGCCAGCAGCAAGGATACTGAACGTACGGATAGCACTTGCCTATTTTTGGTTCTTTGATCCTTCTCAGAGTTTTGACTTTCCGAATGGGATACTGTACTTTCATTTTTTTTCTTTTTCCGCTCTGCAGATACTAAATTCCAAATACCTAATACACTCAAAAAGAAGGTGAATATGAAAAGGTATACCAATTCAGAAAGGGGAAGACCGAATACAATTTTTTTTCCCAGTTCCGTATCTTCAAATTTACCAAATCGATCAGCTATGTAAAGTGCAGTCGGTATAGAGGTAATCAGGAGTAAAAAACCATGAGCAAATCGAATCTTTCCTCCGCGAAAGTAGACAAACAATCCCGAGAGCGCAGACAATGGCATCTGCGCCAAGGAAACGGCTACTGCCTGTACGGCGGATAAGTGAAAAAAAGTGTGAAAGAAGGGAGTGTATATAAACCCCCCGCCGATCCCAAGAAAGGAAGAAAGGTAACCTACAAAAAATCCTAAACAAAGAACTATGAGTAAGCCTGGGTAGAGTCCGAAACTAGACTCAGAAAAAATCCCAAAATCAAACAAATTCAAAAATACTCCGCCGCATCCTTAAAAAATTGTTCTGTTACCTTTTCAAAGACTTCCTTCTCTGTTGCAGTCTCTCCATTGTACCAGATTCCAAATATCAGAGGCAACCATTGTGCGTAGTTTCGATAAATATGATATTCGAATTCTTTCACTTCTTTTCCATCTTTATATAATTTATAGCGTATGTCGTAACCATCCTGTTTGGACCAAGCTGGTAAAAGCGTCGCTGTCAAAGTAGATGCTGCTAAAAAAGCTAAGGCAGGTTTGCTTGGGCTACGATAGTCAACCTTCACGTTGACAAGAAAACCATTCCTTGGTATGTCCACACCTTCCACTGTTTTTTTAAACTGAGTTTTTTGGTCAAAATAAGCCTTGAGTGCTTCTCGACCGCCTAAATTAAATTGAGGAAAATTTGGTAGATTATAAACAAAAGTAGCATCCTTGCTTTTTTCTTTATCTGGCAAAGGCAGGGTTTTGGGATAATCTCGATAGCTTATGATACAATTCTGAATGGAAATGAGTAGAAAAAGGAATATGGTAAATAGCTTCATTTAAATCCTCCTTAGGACAACTTAAGTCTTTCCTTATATCATTCAACTCATTGAAGTCAATTTTTCGAATTTTTTCTTCCATAAATCCATGTTTTTTTAAAACTAGAATCTATCATGAGTTTGCCAAAAGACTCTGCCTACGATTTTCATATTGCATTTCAATCTAGCTTTCGTGAATTTTTTGGAACCGAAAATGAATTGGGCTGGGAGTTATATTCTCTCCAATCCGAAGAATCAGCTAACGAAAATTGGATGGCATTTACAATACGAAATCCTCTCGCGGGACGCTCTTTAGTATTTCGTTTTCTCCCAAACCAAAATGAATTTTATGCTTTTCTGAAAGTTCAGGTCATTCCTGGCGAAGAGAATTGGAATTTGGATACCCTATTTAAAGAAAGAGGATATTCCAAAGAAAGCGCAAATCACTTGCTCTCCTCCACAGGTGTTTGGAAATTTCATGCCATCGCAAGACATTACTTTGGAATTATCATTTCATTTTGTCCGCGAATCTTGGAACCAGATTTTCAATTATATTAATCTACTTGCTTCTGTTTTTTTAACCTAGTTTGGTTCCAAACAAATCCCCATAAAAAGAATGTACTATTGACATAGGCATATAACATCAGTACTACCATCTTGGATAATAGATAATAAGCAAAGGAATAATTTACACCCACTGTTTTGAGTTTCAAATAGTATTGAAATCCGAAAGTCAATGCAACAAACAATATAGAAGCAAAAAATGCTCCGGGTAAACAATCTCGAAGAGAGGATCTTTTACTCGTTGAAAAAGAATAGTAAAAGGAAAATAAACTAGAAATCAAAATGATCGCAATGATTCCAAGGAAGAATTCTGGATTTTTTCGAAAGATGGATATCTTTCCCGTTTTATAAAAAAACTTTTCAATGTGGAAAAGTGCATATGAAATATAAAAATATACTAATATTAGAAGGGAGCTTCCCAACATCATCCTTAGACTCAACCAAAGCGACTGCCCAAAATTGATGGGAATATCAGGCTCAACAATCTTTCGAAGAGATTTTATGATCGCACCAAATATGGAAAAACTGGAAAGAATAGAAAACAATATGCTGAGTGTGAGGATTTTATAATTTTTAATATTTGTTAGATTTTCAATACTCTTATCAATGGGCAAAAAAATAGGAGCAGGTAAAATCCTACCTAGCTGATCTGTGATCAGATTGATCGTTTTCGGATCTTGTAGGAGTCCCAAAAGGCTGACAAAAACAACTAACAAGGGAAATAAGGTAAGTAAAAATGTAAAGGACAACTCAGACGCCAATCCATGAACGTCTTTTGACCATACCATTGAAAAAAATCGGCGGGCTCTGGATTGTTTCTTAGGCATAGATTTCTCCATTTCCTCTCTTTTCTTGGAATTGGGGAGTATATTTCTCTTGCGGATCGCCTGGCAATCGGGAGTCTGGAAAAATCTCAGTGATGTACCTAAGAGGGGAAAACTTCCATGTCAGAAGAAAAAGAAAAGAAAAACAAAAAGATCGCGAAAATGACCATTGCCGAAATCGATGCAGCGATCAAAAAATCCCAAGAGGCGATGAACGGCTCTTCTAGCCAATACATCCGCCATTTGAACGAAAGAAAAGAGGAATTACTCGCCCAAAAGAAAGGCTAATTCCCCCACCCATAGGCCGATTTTGGCCTTGGGTCACCATTTCCCTTGATCCAATTCATCCAAATCCACCAACACTTTGGTCCTAAGACCTTATTCGAAGGCTTCAGCTGGCACATCAAACCTGGAGCCAGAGTAGCCCTTGTCGGCCCGAATGGCTCTGGGAAAACCACACTATTCCAAATGGCCGTAGGCAAATTGAAACCAGAGCGCGGCGAGGTTGTCCGTTCCAAAAGTACGCGGCTCTCTCTATTCCAACAGATTCCAGACTTCCATCCAGAATCTTCGGTCATTGATACGGTTCTCGATGGAAATTTGGAATACCGAGACTACGCTCTCAAAAGAAAGAAGATAGAACAAAGATTTGAACAAATTAAGGAAAGTGATTCCGAATTTGAATCGATTTTACATGAACAAAGTGAACTAGAAGATTATGCCCATGAACATGAGTTACATGGACTCGAAGCCAAAGCAAAAAAAATCCTCTCCGGATTAGGATTTGCAAACTCTGATTTCGAGAGAAAAACGAAAGAGTTTTCACCAGGTTATCATCATAGAATTGGTTTGGCCATCGCACTTTTAAATCCACATAATTTACTCCTTCTAGATGAACCAACCAATCATTTGGATGATAAAACAAAAGATTGGTTAGCTGACTATCTAATTTCACAAAACCAAGCCTTTGTCTTAGTTACACATGATCCAGAATTTCTGAACCAAACTGTATCCACCATTGTAGAGCTCAATCCAAATGGAGTATTCGAATTTGAGGGAAGCCTTGAAGAATTTTTTGAAGCAAAAAATGAGATCCAAGAAAAATTAAGAGTTCAGTTTGAAAAAGAAGAAGCTTATCTGAAAAGTCGATTGGAATGGGTGGAAAGATTTCGAGCTCAGGCTACAAAAGCAAGACAAGTACAATCTGTTCTCAAACGTTTGGACAAACGAGACAAGGTAGAAAACCCAGAAGATTCTTTTTGGAACCAAAAACCAGACTATTCATTTCAATTCACTCCATCAAGTAGTATTGTTCTTCGATTAGAACAAGCAAGTTTTGCTTACCCTGATAGAAATACTGGCATCGAAAATTTGATCTTCCATGATGCCGAAATTGAAATTTCTGCAGGAGACAAAGTCGCTTTGGTTGGGCCAAATGGTGCTGGTAAGTCAACGTTTATGCGTTGTTTGCTCGGTAAACATCAATTAAAAAAAGGCAAAGTTTACTACGGACCAAAAACAAAATTGGGCTATTTCTCTCAAACTCATGGGGATGATTTAGATGACTCCCTTAATCTTGTTGAGACGATACAGAAAAACTATCCAGATTTGAATGATGAACGGGCGAGATCATTACTAGGTCATTTTGCATTCTCTGGCGAAGGTGTTTTTAAGTCGGTGAAATTACTCTCTGGTGGTGAACAGAGCCGATTGAGACTTGCACTTCTTGTTCAAATGCAAACCAACTGTCTCTTTTTCGATGAACCTACCAATCACCTAGACATTGTCATCCGAGAAGCTTTGAAAAAATCTTTGATCGAGTATCCTGGTTCACTTCTGATTATTAGCCATGATCCTGATTTTTTAAAAGGCCTTTGCAATAGAACCTTCCAGCTTTCTCAAGGGAAACTTCATAATTTGAATTGTAGTTTTGAGGATTATCTCAAATTCCATAAAGAAGAAGAATCCCAACAATTGGCTCCAGAAAAAACTGAGAAAAAAGTAGATAAAAAAGAAAGTTCTTCAGTTAGTAAAAACAAACGCAAAAAATTGGAAAAAGAGATCGAAGAAATTGAATCCAAACTTGTTCTACTTGAGAAAAACAAAAAAGATAAAGAAGAACTTTTGCAGGATCCAGAATTCTTTAAAAATCGCAGCTACCAATTAGAAATGGATACCTATAATGAAATTAAAAATGAGATTGCGAGTCTAACTTCTAGATGGGAGCTTGCAACTCTAGAGTTGGAAGAGATGGGAGGAGCAAAAATATGAATATCCATGAGATCAACGTAAAAACACTCAAAGAAAGACTCGATGCTCGGAAGGCAGGCAAAGATAGTTTCTTTCTATTGGATGTAAGAAATCCAAATGAGCAAGAGATCGCCTTGATCCCAGGCACGGACAAATTGATCCCTGTCGGGGAATTGTCTATGAGAGTAGCTGAACTCAACGACCAAAAAGAAAATGAAATCCTCGTTTACTGCCGCTCTGGAGGACGATCTGGTATGGCTTGTGGGATTCTGCAAGACTCCGGTTTCAAGGATTGTAAGAATGTTGCAGGCGGAATTCTTGCTTATTCTGACCAAGTTGATCCGACAATGAAAAAGTATTAGTAGTATGAAACGCGCCGACAATCTACGCATTCTGGAACAACATAGCCTCATTCCTCCTTCTGTCATTGTAGAGGAGTATCCATTATCTGACGTTGCATCAGATTTAGTCACAAAGACGAGAGCACAAATCTCAGACCTACTTCATGGCAAAGACACCAAAAGACAATTGGTAGTAGTCGGACCATGTTCTGTACATGACACAAAAGCGGTTATGGAATATGCTTCCAAACTCAGACCATATATTGATTCACTTAAAAATGAACTACTCATTGTTATGCGGGTTTATTTCGAAAAACCTAGAACTACAGTCGGTTGGAAAGGATTAATCAATGACCCTGACCTGGATGGCTCATTCCATATCAATAAGGGGCTAGCTACAGCACGCAAACTTTTACTTGATTTAAACAATATGGGTGTGCCTTGTGGAACAGAGTTCTTGGATGTGATCTCTCCGCAATATGTTGCTGATCTAGTATCTTGGGGAGCAATCGGCGCAAGGACTACAGAGAGCCAGATCCATAGAGAGTTAGCTTCAGGTTTATCTGCTCCTATTGGCTTTAAAAATGGCACAGATGGCAATGTCCAAATCGCAATTGATGCACTTCGTTCCGCAGGTGCTTCCCACCATTTTCTGTCTGTTACAAACCAAGGAAGTTCTGCTATCTTCAAAACTGCTGGAAATCCTGATACGCATGTCATCTTAAGGGGCCATAACAAAGGTCCGAATTTTGATGAGGCGACAGTCAATGAGTTAGGTGCACAAATCGAAAAAAATAACCTTCCTTACCGTTTGATGATCGATTGTTCTCATGGAAATAGCCAAAAGGATTTCAAAAAACAACCTGGTGTTTTGGAGGAAGTGGCACGCCAAGTGGCTTCTGGTTCAAAATATATTTTAGGTGTAATGATCGAAAGTCATTTAAAAGAAGGCAATCAGTCAATTGATGCAAGGCCATTGACATACGGTCAATCGATTACAGATGCATGCGTTTCTTGGGAGAGCACAGTACCCATGTTAGAAACACTTGCCAATGCAGTGAAAAAAAGACCCTAAAAAGTATGCTCCTGTGAAGGGAATGATCTCCCTTCCACTTCGGAGTGGTAGAGATTCACGCTTGTTTTGATTTGTTCTGATAAGTTTGCAAAAGTTTTCAGGAATTTTGGGCGAAATGTTTCGTTCATTCCGAGTAAATCTTGCATAACCAAAACTTGCCCCGATGTAAACCGACCTGCTCCGATTCCAATGGTTGGGATTTGGAGAGATTCGGTGATTTCTTTCCCTAAGCTTTCCGGAATCATCTCCAAAACGAGAGCAAAGGCACCAGCATCTTGCAATTGTTTTGCTTTCTCCAGCATTCTTTTTTGAGATTCTTCTGTTTTTCCTTGCACACGATGCCCACCTAATGTGTGTACTGATTGAGGAGTCAGGCCAAGGTGAGCAAACACAGGAACACCTGCTTCCGTTAGTCGCCTTGTGAGCTCTAAAACCAAATCTGAATCACCTTCTAGTTTTACGCAATCAGCAGTAGTCTCTTTCATTATCCTTCCTGCTGATCTCATTCCCTCTTCTACCGATATTTGGTAGGACATAAATGGCATATCGGCTATAACAGTTTTTCCTGGAGCACCTCTATTGACCGCTTTTGTGTGGTATATCATTTCATCTAGAGTTACTGGAATTGTGGATGATTGCCCTTGGATTACATTTCCTAGAGAATCTCCAACCAATATACAATCAACATTTGTATCAGCAAACAAACGAGCAAAACTATAGTCATAGCAAGTAATGACCGAAATTGGGCTGCGCGCTTCGTATTTTTTTTTAAACTGAAGAATGATATTTTTCATAGACACTTCCGTCAAAACGTGAGTACAAATCTAGCTCTCCCATTTCGTTTACTATTTCTCGAATGAATGGTCTCGTAAAAAGCGAATGATGAGGTAGCGTTAACATTGCAGTATTCATAACTACTTCTTCAAAGCTTAGAATATCTATATCGATTTCTCTTGGACCCTTCCAAGATCTTCGTTTTCGACCTAACTTGTCTTCAATCGCGAGCAAGTTTTCCAGAAAACAAGGCAATGTATAAGAAGAAGAAACTCTAACTTTTAGGATTTGGTTTAGGAAATATGGCTGGTTTGTATTTTCTAAAGGGGCTGTTTCTTTACGAATCGATTTTTTCACTATCTGGACTTCTGGCATGCACTCGATTTCCCAAATGGCCTGGTCCAAAAAATGATGCCGGTCTCCCAAGTTAGAACCCAAAGATAAGAATGAAATCCCCCGATACTTCATGAGCTTCTATCCACAGCATGCTTCAGTCGATAGTCGGGACACTTTAATTGGATTTCCTTTGTCATTTCATTCAATCGGGAGAAAATCCTACCTTGACCACGCTCCTTCCATTCGGATAAAGAATGATTGGAAGTTAACAAAGTGAGTTTATCCTGTTCATACCTGCTATCTATCAAATCGTATAACTTTCGATTGCTAAATTCTGTTTCTTTTTGTACGCCAAAATCGTCAATGACGAGTACATCTACATTTGCCAATTCTCGTTCAATGAATCTCTCCTGGCCATGGGTATCACTATCTGTTTGGTAGGTATCTCGAATGGCGGAAAGAAAGTCTTTATTGACTTTCGCATATTTGCATCGTATTCCATATCTAAAGATTAGTTCGTTCAATATAACACAGGCTAATAATGTTTTACCAGAGCCAGTACCTCCCCAGAGATAAAAACCCTTTCTAGCAAACTTTGGATCCTCAAAATGATGGACAAGCTCATTGGCCCAATCGTGAGCTACAATAAAAGAGAGATCAGGGTCAGTGTTGGATTCTCCTAAATCGATTGTGGATAAAAACTGAAATTGATAGCGAGGGGGTATATTTGCTTGGTCTACCAAACGCTCGCATTTTTTGATCGAAAACCTTGCATTGTGGCAAACGCAAGGTATCATAGTATTTTGGCTTTTGTCATAGACCAGGTAGGGTGCCTGACCTTTCGCCTCACAGGTATTACATTCCATTCCCACACAATGGCAAAGAGAAAGTGCACCTGCCCTTGAACCACGCACTTGTTCCTCTAAATAAAAGCCAACCCCACCGCAGGTTTTACACTGTGGATTGCCATCTCGAAAGGATGTGATTTCTGATAAAATCATCGCTCAATTTGCAGAGTACCTTAGGAAGCCCTCTTGTCAAGGAATGAGATTTTTGGTAAATTTGGATAATTATGTCCCCTAGTTGAGCCGCATGTAGCGAAAATCTGAAAGAAAATAGTTTTTTTCAGGGTTAATTCGTTATTATTGACCTACGGGCGTCCGATACTTTCTTTGAAGAGAAAGATTTCCGTCTCCTCTTTAATATTGAAAGAGACAAAGGGTCAAATGACTATGAAGATTTTCAAATATCTCCTCATTCTCCAACTTGTATTTGCAGGAGCAGTTTTTGCTCAGGATGCAAACACAGCGGCAGACAGCCAAGCGGCGAAAGATCAAGTCGACGAACTTTTGAAAGGTGAGTTGGTTCCTGAGAACGATGACGCAGAATTAACTGCACCTCAGAAAGAACTCCGCAAGAAAGTTATGGATGATGAATCGTTATGGAAAAACCCAGATTATAAGGGTTATAACAAAACATTCCAAGAGTTGCACCAACTTTCAAAAACTTTTGCTAACAACCAATTTCGATTAGCTCTCTCAAACTACCAATCTGGAGTTAACACCATCCTCAAAAATAGAGAATGGACTGAACAATACAGAAAAGAAGAAGCAGAGAAGAAACGTTTAGATGAAAAATGGTATTGGCAAAAAGTTGATAGAAGAGCGAAAGAAGAACGTGTTGTCACTCGCGAAAAAATGAAAGCGAAGCAAGACGCGTTGAATTATTTCTCAAAAGCTATCAACCATTTAGATGAAATTAAAAACCCTGATTTAAGAGAAAGACCAGAATTTAAGAGATTGTTATCTGATGTTTATCGTTCATGGATCATGGCTGAGTATGACCTACAAAATCTTCCTCAGTGTATTCCAATTCTTGAGCTTTACATTGAAATCGATGACAATGAGAAAGAATACCCAGCTCACAAATACCTTGCAAGCTGCTACTCTTTCGAAGAAAACATGATCAAAAAGACAAAAGGTCCGGATGACATGCTCTTCAAATACCGTTACAAAAAGAACGTTCACTTACTTCGCGCTACTGAATTGAAGTATGGAAAAGATTCTCCAGAATACAAACATATCGTTAACATCATCAATAAAGATGAGGTTATCTCGGTAGCACAATAATCCCGGAACATCTCTTTCAATACAAAAACCCGACCAAAAGGTCGGGTTTTTTTTTTTACTTAATTTCCTTAAGCAAACGTTTTGAGGGGATAAAAAACAGCCTTCCGATGCCGGTTAAGTAAAGTAGCAGGCTCAAAACCACAACCGATACAAATGTAACTAACAAATCTGTCCAAGGAATCACAGATGTTAAGTTTAACACAATTCGATTGAGTATTTCATTTGCAAGCAACGAGTATGCGGATCCAATGAAAAATGATAAACTTGCAATCAAAAATGATTCACGCAAAAAATATGTTAGCAAAAATTCATTGGAACTCCCAATCACCCGGAGTAGTGAAAACTCCTTCTTTCTCTCAAACTGGCTTGAATATAAAGAAGTTAAGACCAACACAAAAGCGCTCATCAAAATCAACAATGTCATCAATCGAATCATTTGCGTTACTTTCTCTAGGATACCCAAGAAAGCTTGTATCGTCTTCTCTGTATCAATCACCGTAATATTTGGGTATTTGGAAACAATTGCTTTCTGCAACTGATATCGATCCTCTCCCGATTCAAGCAAAAGTGATGTAATCAAAAATGAGGGGGCTCTTTCTAAGGTACCCCTAGAAAATAGTACGACAAAATTGGGCTTCATATCAGACCAATTGACTGATCTTAGGTTACTAATTTTACCTTGGACTTCAACTCCCTGTATATTGAAGGTCAAGCTGTCTCCGACATCCGCCTCCAAATATCCAGAAAATTCTCTCTCCACTGAAATCTCATCTTTGGCTTCCGATCCCCACCAACTTCCTTTGGTAACTTTCTCTGTATCATAAAGCGCGTCTCGATATGACAAAAAGTATTCCCTAGTTCGAGCAGTGGCTCTCCAAGTGCGCTCCCTCGCATCCCGTACCATATTTTCCTTTTTAATGCCTTCTCCATTTACCTTTGTTAAACGAGCGCCAATCACTGGTGCTGTGATTTGTTTTTGAATTGGAAATCTGTTTATGATCTCTTGGATCCCATCTTTTTGTTCTTTTCTTATATCCAAAAGAAAGATATTAGGACGGCGCTCTATTTCTCTTGCTCCACTTAATTCTAATAAACTTTCTTGTAAAATAAAGGAAAGACAGAGAATGAACAAAGCACTCCCAAGTCCGATCAGTGATAGCTGAAGGCTACTTGATTTGCGTGTAAACTTTTTGAAAACGAGACTCCACTCTTTACTGATGAGATATTTTTCTGTGAATTGGTTCAGGAAAAATCCAATCACTTTCAATAGGACAAAAACCAAAACAGGCAAGGAAACTAACACAACAGCAAAGACCGATCCCTTTATAAAAGAGCTCGTTTCAATGCTTGCAATTAGGACAAAAAGTACGTAGATTCCAAAGATAGATAAGAATTGGATTCTCCGTTCAGACCGTGTATCCTCTCTGGAATCGACTTCTTTTAAAGCAGATAAGGGTTTTGTTCCACTCGCCTCTATTAGCAGAGGAACTGCAATCAATACGGGAATCAAAATACCCAAGACAATACTTTTAAAAAAAGATTGGAGCGAAATTTGGGGCTGAAGACTCAACAAAAACTCAGATCCTGTGATAGAAGGAATCCAATCTTGGATTTGAAAACCCAATAAGATTCCAAAAGCTGTGGCAAGGCTAGTGATGACTAAAATCTCACTCAAAACTAGAATTAAGATTACCTTTGGTTCAGCCCCTAAACACATCAAAATTGAAATCTCATTCTTTCTTTCGCGGATCCTTGTTCGTATCGAAGCATAAACTGAAATAGCACCAAGAAAGAAACCTGCAAGTGCCAACAAAGACATGTAATCAAACGTATTTTTTAAAAACTGTTGGGATCCTGAGTTTACTTCTGTATTGTGATAAATGGTGATATCATTTTTGATGAATGATTCAAAGTGTGTTTCTTTCCATTGATTTGAATCCACCTGCAATGGAAACTTTAAGTACGTTGTGTATCGTATCCTACTCCCTCTTTGGATTAAACCTGAAGACATTGCAGCAGAAGATCGTATGATAGAAGTAGGAGCAGCCCCCACAAAAGAGCCAACCGCTCCTGGCTCTTTTTTTATCCATGCTTTGATTTTCAGAGACAAAGATCCAAGCTGTACTTGTTCACCTATCTTGAGCTTTAAATTCTTACCTAACGTTTCATCCAACAATATCTCATTCTGACCAAGGCTTTGAAAGACATCTTTCGGTTCGGTTAACATTTCCCCATAAAAAGGGTAGTTCCCTTCCAAAGCTTTGATATAGGAAAGAGAACTTTCTCCTGTTGATTTTGAAAGTAACATAGAAAGAAATTGGATGGAATGACTTTGCTCCGAATTAACAGGTAGAGCATTTTGAATCATTTCTTTGGCATCTGTTGTAAATTCCTGAGCAGATTGTAAAGCAATATCGGCACCCATCAACTGCTTTGCTTCCTTTTGGATTGCGGATTGGATTGCCTCTCTATATGAGGAAATGCCAATGACAGAACCGATACCTAAGGAAATCGAGAGCAATAAAAGTAGCGTGTATTCAGGTCGAAATAATAGCTCTCTGCGTAGATAGAATTGAATGAGTTTTCGATTCATCTTCGTTTCTTCTTTGCAATCATGGCTTTTTTATTAGGTTTTTTTGGTTTAGGAAGGAATAATTCTCCGTCTTTCATTTCCAATATTCGGTCAGCCAATTTAGCCACGGCAGGATCGTGAGTAACAATCACCAAAGTGGTATTCTCTGCTTTGTTTCTATGAAGCAATAAATCCAAAACCGCAGCACTATTCTTCGAATCTAAGTTTGCCGTTGGTTCATCTGCAAAGATAATCTTTGGCTGGTTGATAAATGCGCGCGCAATAGCCACCCTTTGCTCTTCACCACCTGATAGCTGTTTTGGGAAATGATTTGCTCGGTGGTCCATTGATACAGTTTTTAGAAGTGATTTCGCTCTTTCATGTATTTCTCTTTCTTCTATATTACGATTTAAGTACAAAGGAATTCCAACATTTTCAATCGCATTCAGTCCTGGAAGCAATTGAAAGTTTTGAAAGATGAAACCAATTTTTTCGGATCGCAGTTTTGCTAGGTCTTTTTCTGATTTCTTTGTCAAATCTATGCCATCGAAATGAATGTTTCCTGTATCAGGTTGGTCTAAACCAGCTGCCATACCGAGCAAAGTCGATTTTCCTGAACCAGATGGTCCAATGATTGCCACAAATTCTCCACTCTCTACACGAAAAGAAACATTTTTTAGCACATGAATCGATTCCGGTGTTGATGGAAATGATTTTGAGACTTTTGAAAATTCTAACATTAGGCTAATCCCCCAGTAAATTTAACCGCATAACATAAATTTTGTGACAAGTTATGGGCATTTAAAACGCATTTTTTCACATAACAAGCGATAATTGACAATTGTTTCACTTTTTTTCTTTTTTCTCTTTTTGTTTTTTTGTTCCAAGACTATGTTTACTTCAAAAAAAAATTTTAAAAAAAAATCGGATAGTTTTTTGTCCTGTCTCTCTAATTTTTTTTGACCCCAGACTGGGGTTTTAATATACAGTAACTTCATCGTAGTGCTCCTGTGATCCAGTCGTAATGGATCTTTCAAAGTTATGCACAGCACTGTCGATAAGCCCTGTATAAATTAGGACATTTTAGAATGCTTGAATGCGAAACTGAGACTGATATGACAACGGAACACCCATTGAATTCACAAGAAATCAAAGCGTGTCGGGTTTGTGGCACTTTTACCATCCTTTACCAAAATGAGACTTGCAAAACTTGTCTTGCCCAGAGCTTCAAAAAGCTTGTAAAAATCATTGATTCTGTGAGAAAGTAAAAGGAGAACCGTTTAAATCCGTTAGTCGATGAGTTACCCCTTTCAAAACATTGAGTCAAAATGGCAAACCTACTGGGAAACTCAGCATACATTCCGAACCGATCCTTCTTCCAAGCTCCCTAAATTCTATTGCTTAGACATGTTTCCCTACCCGAGTGGAGCAGGTCTCCATGTAGGCCACCCAGAAGGATACACCGCTACCGATATTATCTCCCGATTCAAACGTATGGAAGGATTCGAAGTCCTTCACCCAATGGGTTGGGATGCCTTTGGGCTCCCAGCCGAACGGTACGCGATGACAACGGGCATACACCCAAAGATCACGACAAAAAACAACATAGACAATTTCCGAAAGCAGATCAAAATGCTTGGACTCTCCTACGATTGGGAAAGAGAAATCTCAACCACGCACCCTGATTACTACCGTTGGACCCAATGGATTTTTCTACAGATCTATAATGCTTACTTTGACCGTGAGAGCAAAAAGGCAGAACCTATCTCAAAACTCATCGAACGCTTTGAAAGCAAAGGTTCTACAGGCTTTGAAGGGATAGAATTGCCAAAATCTCTTGGTTTTTCCGCATCAGAATGGAAAACCAAAGACCGAAAGGCCAAAGAAGACATCCTTGCCCACTTCCGCTTGGTCTACCAAGCCAATATACCAGTCAATTGGTGCGAGGCTCTAGGAACCGTTCTTGCCAATGAGGAAGTCGAGGAGTGGGTCTCCAAAGGCTACACTGTCGAAAGGCGCCCGATGCGCCAATACATGATGAGAATCACCGCCTATGCGGAGAGGTTGTTGGAAGACCTAAAACTATGCGAATGGCCAGTCTCAACCCTCGAAATGCAAAGAAATTGGATCGGAAAATCCGAAGGCCTAGAACTCGAGTTTCCCGTTTCGGAACAGTCTGCCAAAATCATTGTCTACACAACTCGGCCCGACACTCTCTTTGGTGCGACCTATCTTGTCCTTTCCCCTGAACATCCCATTGTTCCACAAATCACAAAACCAGAAGCAAAGTCTGAAATCGAAGCTTACCAAAAAGAATGCTCCTTAAAAAGTGAATTGGAAAGGACAGAGCTAAATAAAGAAAAAACAGGAGTATTCACTGGCTCCTTTGCGGACCATCCTCTCCTTCCAGGCAAAAAAATCCCAATCTATATCTCTGATTACGTTTTGTACGGTTATGGAACAGGAGCCATCATGGCAGTGCCCGCACATGACCAGAGAGATTACGATTTTGCAAAAAAGTATGCGCTTCCCATCCTTTCTGTCATTGATGGGAAAGGGGAAGAGGGAAAAGCCTTTGACTCTAAGGATTCTGTCTGTATCAATTCATCTTCCTCCGTATTAGATATCAACGGATTCCATTACAAAGAGGCTTTTGCAAAGGTTGCTGATTGGGCAGAAGGCATTGGCATCGGAAAGAAAAAGACTCAGTTCAAACTCCGGGATTGGTTGTTTGCTAGGCAAAGGTACTGGGGAGAGCCAATCCCAATTGTACATTTCGAGGATGGTACACCCAAAGCACTTTCTGAATCAGAACTACCACTTCTACTTCCAGATGTAAAAGACTTTAAGCCCTCTGGCACAGGTGAGTCCCCTTTGGCCAATGCCACTGATTGGCTGGTTTACAAGGATCCTGAGACGGGAGAATTGGCACGCCGAGAGACAAATACCATGCCGCAATGGGCTGGCTCTTGTTGGTATTACCTTCGTTATATTGATCCAAGAAATACAAATCGTTTGGTTGATCCAGATTTGGAAAAGGCTTGGATGCCTGTGCAGATTTATATCGGCGGTGCAGAGCATGCCGTATTACATTTGTTATACTCCAGATTTTGGCACAAAATTCTTTTTGATTTGGGCCATGTTTCCAGCCCAGAGCCATTCCAGAAGTTAGTGCACCAGGGCCTTATCCTAGGTGAAGACAAATCAAAGATGTCTAAGTCACGAGGCAATGTTGTCAACCCTGACGATGTTGTGGGTGAATACGGTGCCGATACACTCAGACTATTTGAGATGTTTATGGGGCCCTTTGAAATGACAAAACCCTGGAGTAAAAACGGCGTCGAAGGAGTTTTTCGCTTTCTCAACAGAGTATGGAGGTTGTACCACTCTGGTCCTGAGGAATCCTTCTATGTGGAAGAAAAACCGGCCGGGGAAGCAGAACTCAAAATTCTACACAAGACGATTAAAAAAGTCAAGGAAGACATTGAGAACTATTCTTTTAATACTGCTGTCTCTCAGATGATGATCTTTGTAAACGAAATGACAGCAGTGAAGTCAAGACCCAAGTCTATCTTGGAACCTTTTGTACTTGTGATTGCTCCTTTCGCTCCACATTTAGCCGAGGAGCTTTGGGAAAAATTAGGCCACAAGGAAACCTTGGCCTTCACTCCATTTCCAAAATGGGAAAGCCAATATGTCATTGATGCAGAGATTACCATTGTTGTCCAAGTGAATGGAAAGATGCGAGGTGAATTCATAGCCTCAAAAGATATAGAATCCAAAGATGCGATCCAAAAAGCGAAAGAAGTGGAAAAGGTGATCCCTTTCCTACAAGGAAAGGAAATCAAAAAAGAAATCTATGTGCCAGGAAAACTGGTGAACTTAGTTGTAGCCTAAACCATTTTAAAAAGCGGTTAAGATAAAAACCAAAAAAGCGATCAAAATCAAAGCCACAAATACACCGATCAAAGAGTACAGATTGCCCGTTTTTTGAGGTTCTGCAGGCTTCTTTTTAGGTAAGGCCACCTGACCACTCTTATCTTGGTTTGATCCGACGGAAGCGATCGCTTTCGGGGTGGCGACCTTAACTGGGCTCTCCTCAATGGAGTGCAATAAAATCTGGTTTGGGCCCTCTGCAAAGATATGGTATTCATTCTTTGCGGACGCAATGCCCTTAAATTTACCAACTATCGGTTCTTTAGAGACCTTTCCTTCTTTATCAAGTGCACCTAGTGCTGTTGCATTGGGAAGAGCATCTGGATGGTCTGGAGGGATCCGAAATAAAATTTCTTGTCCCACAAGTAAATTGTCAAAGTCCACACCACTAATGGGAGAAATCACGGTATTCACTGGGATTTCTCTTTGGGCATTTTGCCGAAACAATTGGATCTGTCTCTCGAGGCTACTCATCTCCGTTGGGGCTTTTGGAGCGGAGGAAAGTTCTGGTGCCGGTGCGACTTCCTCTTGTGGCTTTTCGATCGGACTAATAGAACCCTTCATAGGATTATCAAAACGAAATTTCGCACTGGAAAGTTTATCAATCTCCGCCTGCAACTTAGCTTTGCCTGCCTTCATCCCGTTCAGTACCAAAGGTTCAATTTGGTCGGAAAGACGAGATGGGTCTTTCTTTTCCCAGAGAGGCAAAAACTCTTCTAACTTCTCCTTTGTGAAAAAGCGGTATACAATTCGTCCTACTGATTCTGAGATTTGGGCATCGTAACCATCCGATGATTTACCTATATCCGCTAAATCTGTGGAGATCTGGAAAAAGTCGGCAAAAGGACGTATCCTACGAAAGATTGTAGAAGAGCCAAAAACAGAATACACTTCTAAGATATGTTTACGAATGGAAGATGCCAGAATCAAAATGATACCTGTTTTATTATCCAAATCCATTTTGATTTTTACAAGGTAGGCATCTGTGATCTTTCCTTGTAATACTTCTTTTGCCTGTTCATCTGTAAACACGGCTTCCATCGTCAAACCAAGAAGCTCAGCCTGACGTTTTAAAAGATCGGATTTGGAATGCAATTCTGACATTAATCTAAAAGTAATTGTTCGGGATTGGTTTTGGCAAGCGAAATCGACTCCAAAGGAACTTCTACCTTTGCTACAGTTTCTTTGGAACGATCAGAAGAAAAGATAGAAAATAATCGTCGGTCAAAACCTGACTGTGACAACAAGATTTCTACCATCGTAATGCCCATGCCAGCACCTTCCGTATTATCCCCATGTTCCATAAAGAATTCGAAAAGATTGTCATATTTTTTGGCGTGCAAAAATTTTTCTTTGATTCTCTCGGCTTCGATTGGGATTAACGGAAAATTATTGCGGATCTCCAGAGTGAGCTGCTCCGGCTGGTAGATACAACGAATCTTTACATAGTGTCCAGCTTCCTTCATCTTTTCTTTATAGGAAGGAAACTTTCTCTCATTTAGATTGCTTTTGAAGTGGATCATACCTGCTTCATAATCTTGTGCATTGTTAATGTTTAAGTTAAGTTCATCAAAAATGATTCGTTTGATAGCAGCCTTTGTGGAATTGACGATCAATTCCTTTGCAGCGGTGTACATGAGTTCCATGAGATCTTCACGGTTTACTTTTTTTAGAATAGATGAGAGTATGTATTTGAGTTTGGTTTCGCCCAAATCACCTAACACATAAGTGATCATGGAAATTTTTTTGTTCTGTGCGATGGCTCTGTCCACAGCATTTAGAAATCGAGGCGAAAGTTGTATTTCCATTGAATCTTCTGCTACAGACTATAAAAAATTGACAGGAACACATTCTCCTGTCGAGCGATTTCTTTGTTCTTACGATTTCAAAATGGAAAGGACCGAATCGATGTCCGCCTTGCAGGGAATGATTCGATTGGCAAGTTCCGTATTTGTCCCCATAATTTTTCCCTCATGGTAGTTTACCTTAAACTCTGTAAATTTGAGGCCATTGGCGGTAGAAATCACCACGACTTTTTGGCCTTTCCCGATGGTCCCTTGTTCTTTGCACTTTAGCATTGCAGCAAGCGCTACCCCAGTGTGAGGGTCATTGTACAAGCCATACCTATCCCCTTTCGCGGCCGCATCGGAAAGCTCTTCTTCCGTTGCGATTTCTACGACTCCGTCAAACTTCTTCAAGACCCGGATCGCCTTTTTGACCGAGACGGGATCACCGATTTGGATCGCCGAGGCTAAGGTTTTTTTGGCAACCACGGGATTAAATTCCGAAAAACCTGTCTTATACGAGCTATACAATGGGCTGGCATTTGCAGCTTGCGCCAGTAGAATACGAGGTAGGCGATCAATGAGGCCTAGGTCCTTCATCATCTCGAAGCCCATTCCGAGAGCTGAAACATTACCAAGGTTACCTCCTGGGATTACGATCCAATCTGGTACCTCCCATCCCAACTGTTGTGTGATTTCTACTGAGATTGTCTTTTGGCCTTCTATGCGGAGAGAATTCATTGAGTTGGCAAGGTAGATGGATTTTTCCTTGGTGACTTCTTTGACGATTTGCATACAGCCGTCAAAGTCTGTCTCCAAAGCAAGGACTTTGGCACCATTGGCAACTGGCTGGATGAGCTGCGCCGTTGAAACCTTGTTTGCTGGCAGGAAGATAAGCGCTGGAATGCCCGCTTTTGCCGCGTAAGATGCTAGGGCTGCCGAGGTGTCTCCTGTTGAAGCGCAAGCGACGGCCCGAATGGGAACTCCTTTCGCAATCATTTGTTTGACCTGGCTTACCAATACAGTCATTCCCAAATCTTTGAAAGAGCCTGTGTGCGAAATTCCACATTGCTTCACATACAAGCCACCTAAACCCAAATCCCTCGCCCAACGATCTGCCGAATATAAATGTGTGCCCCCTTCTCCAGAGGTTACAATGTTTTCGTCTTCTATTTCAGGGAGAACCCATTCCCTTTTCCCCCAAACGCCAGATGAATATGGGAATTTTTGGGAGCGAAATCTTGCTTCAAAGAGATCTTTCCAGTACTGGGGCGAATATTTTTTTAATCTCTCCAAATCGTGTTCGACAGTTAATAATTCCCCATCATTCTCACATGTATAAATAACTTCGTTCAATGAATAGGTTTTGCCACAACTCTGGTCTGTGCAGCGAAAGTATGCTTCAAATTCACTTTTTGCTTGGGACATAGGAACTCACTTGGCTTCTTGTTTAGAGTGACTTACAAATCCATATTGGAGAAGTTGTTTAAAATCTCGAATGATTTTTATTTCGGGAAGAGTTATGGCGGAAGAAACAGATCAAAAAACTTGGAAAAAGCGCACCAAGCGCTACTTTCGCAGAAGTTTAGCACTTCTGATTTTTCTTTCGTTTTTGCTTTTCGTACGCATTTTTCTTTTTCAAGTTTACTCGATTCAAGGTAATTCCATGTACCCGACCTTGAGCAATGGTTCCATTGTATTTGTCTGGAAAGGCGGATTTGCTCTATCTGCGAAATTATTTGGAACAGAGTGGCTTTATACAGAACCTAAAATCGCAAAGCTTGATTTGGTGCTTTTTTATGACCAAGCAGGTGATCTGGTAGTAAAACGTGTGATTGGTTTACCAAATGAGTATTATTCAATTGAAGCAGGAAGGGTTGTCATTGATTCCCAAATGCTAATTGAAAATTACATTCCATTGGGTAGCCAAACTCTTGAGCCAACAAATTCTTTGTTGTTTCCTTTGAAAAATTCCCCATTTTTGGCAATGAATAAACAAGGTCGTATCCCACCCGGCTATTATCTTTTGTTAGGTGACAATAGGGAGTATTCAACGGATTCAAGAGCCTTTGGTTTAGTACCAATTGAAAAGATCAAAGGAAAGGTCATTTTTTATTTCTAAAAATGAACGAAGCAAAAGTTAGATTAAAGTATATTTTTTATTTTATTATCTCCTTGTTTATAGTTCTATTTTTTCGTGTCATCTATCTTACCTATTTCAATGACAGCATCGTAAACGTTAAATCAACTAAAATGGTACAGAGAGGTACCATTTATGATAAAAGAGGCATAGAACTTGCTCTATCACAAGAATCCGCAACCATCGGTATTGATCCAAAAAATATTTATGATTTAGAATTAACAGCTGCTGAACTTGCTCCCATTATTGGCATGAAACAAGAAAAGCTTTATGACTTGATTCGAGAAAAAGGTAACTATTTCCTTCTCAAAAGAGAAATTGATATCAAAAAAGCCAATCAAATCAAAGCCCTAGCTTTACCTGGTGTTCGAGTGGAAAGAGAATTCAAACGTATCTACCCTCAAGGTATGCTTGCATCCAGTGTTTTGGGATTTACTGGCTATGATGATGACCGGGCGCTCTCCGGATTAGAATCTCTTTTTAATCTCGAACTTCTCTCAACGGCGGATTCAGAATCACAAAAAGGAAACAATCTTCACCTAAGTATTGATAGCTTAGTTCAGTATCGTTTGGAAAAGTCATTGAGTAAGGCCTTGTTAGAAACTCAGTCCAAACATGGGATAGGCATCATCATGGATGTGGACACAGGGAAGATCTTAGCGATGTCCTCCTTTCCCTCCTTTGATCCAAATCGATTCCAAGATTATCCTCCTGATTCCCAAACCAATTGGGCGATTCGGCACATATATGAGCCTGGCTCGACTATGAAAATTTTTGTGGCATTGATGCTTTTGAACGAAGGTGCTATACTTCCTCATGAAAAATTTAACTGCCCAGGTTATATTGAAGTTGGAAAAACTGTCATCCGATGTACGGACCACCACGGACCAGTGGATTTAGAAGAAATTTTACAAGTATCATGCAATGTTGGGATTATAAAAGCTTCTCAGAAAATGTCAGAAGCAAATTTTTATAAGTACTTGGAACAATTTAAATTTGGGAAAAGAACCAATTTTTCTCTGCATGAAGCAAGAGGGTACTTAACTCCACTATCAAAATGGACAAAAAGTACGCCTTATTTTCTATCAATTGGACAGGGAATTTCTGTCACACCTATTCAATTGATATCTGCTGCAGCTGCGGTTGTGAATGGTGGTGTTGTTTTTGAACCATCCGCTGTTTCTCACATAACAAATGCATATGGAGAACTTGTACATACATTCAATCCAAAAGGAGAAGCCATTGGAATTAAAAAGGGTGCCTCTTCAAAAATTTTAGAAGCAATGAGTAAAGCCGTACGCTCTGGTACAGGGAAAAAAGCCTATATAGAAAATTACTTCATTGCCGGGAAAACTGGAACAGCTCAAAAAGCCAAGAGTGGCTCTGGATACCAAGAAGGTTTGTACACTGCATCGTTTTTGGGCTTTTTTCCCGCTGAAAAACCAAAATATGTAGGATTGATTTTGTTTGATGAGCCAGTAGGAGCGGCACATACAGGTGGTGGCATCGCGGCACCTGTGTTTAGAGAAGTCGTCGAAAGTATCATCCCGATTGTGGAAAGAAGTGAAAAGCCACAATCTTTCAGTTTAAAAATCAAAAAAGAAAAGAAGTTTAAATTGGATAAGAACCAAATGCCAAATCTAAACGGATTTGCCTTATCAGATGCGATTTCAATTTTGAAAGATCTTGAAAAACCTTATAAAGTTACTGGCTCAGGCTTTGTTCGTGGGCAAAGCCCTTCACCTGGTACTTCTTTACAAAAAGTTGAATCCATTCAACTGACCCTAGAAGACTGATATGGATTTTTCAGAAAAAACGCTTTTCAAAAATATATCGCAGTTACCTGAAACTTTGTCACTTTCTATTCAATCTGCCGAGCCAATTGGCAAGATACATTCTACAAAATCTGGGCAAATTACCATTGAGGTAGATGGAGTTTTTCTACATAGCCGTCACGACCCAGATTTGGAAAGCAAACGTTTTGCAAACGAACTGCCGTTTGACGGAGAAAAAAGGATCTACCTTTTATTAGGTGCAGGTTTGGGTTATATTCTAAATCATCTCTTAGAAAAAGAAAATATTTTTGTCATATGGTTTGAAACCTCTCTTGCATTGCTCAAAATCTCCTTACAGTTGTTTGATGTATCAAACCACTTAGAAACTGGTAAGCTACAAATCGTAGCCGATTTTGAGAATGAGGATATGATCATGGAAGCCTTTCGTGGCAAAGGAGCGTATCCCATTACATTAGTACCTCACCGTGGAAGCTTTTCCTGGAAACCTGAGGAATATGGTAAATTAAGATACATCGCAGAACAACATTTTCATAAAAAAGATGTTAACCTCGCCACATTAACACGTTTCGAAAAGATTTGGGCAAAAAATCTTTCCTTTAATCTCTATGATTGTATCCAGATGCAACCGATACATAAGTTATTTGGGATTGCAAAAGGAATTAAAATTTTAGTAGCAGGAGCCGGTCCAAGCCTATACGAATCCATTGATGATATCAAAAAATATCGCGATTCCTTCTTATTCATCGCAGTCGATACTGCTTTACCTGTCTTGCAACATTTCGATATTCATCCTGATCTCGTTTACTCCGTGGACCCACAAGCATTAAATAGCCAGTATTTAGAAAGTTATGATGGGCCAGCCATTCTAGTATTTGATCCAACCTCAACCTATCTAAGCCTACGCTTGGAATTGGGACCTAAAAAAGGTTTTTTTACATCTTCTCCTTTCCCACTTATTCGTATCATTGAAGATTTAGGGGAACAAAAAATTGGAGAAGTTTTGTTTGGTGGATCTGTTTCAACCAATGCAGCTAGCCTTGCTTCCCTTATGGAGGCGGACAAAGTATATCTAGTTGGACAAGATTTATCTTTTACAAAGGGTTGGGCTCATTCGAAGGGAGCTATTTTAGAAGAGAGATTGAATTTTTTAGAATCCCGAAAGTTTAGACGTGAGATGCATAATTACAAGCAACTCTTTGCACTTACGCAAAAGACTGTAGAAGGCATTAATGGCGAAACATATATTACCAATGAAAAAATGTTAATTTTTAAAAAGTGGTTCGAATCTCAAGCAAAGGACCATAGATGGGTCAACTTAACAAAGTTTGGTGCTGAAATCAGAGGAATTCCGAATGAGAGTTTTGCAGCTGCATTTCAGTCTTCAAATCCGCAAAGCGTACTCCACGTACGAAATATGGTGCAGAATTTGGTGAAAGATGGATCACCATACGTAAATCCCAGTCTACTAAGCTCTGAATTGTTAAACATAGTACAGAGTTTAAATGAATATCTGCTTCCTGTGAAGAGAGGTCTCCAAGTTTCTCGGATGATCTATCGACAAATCCAATTGAACCAAATAGAACCCAATCGATTCCAGAAAGATATAAAAGAGATGAATGAGATAGATGAGCTTGTCTCTTCCAAAAAAGGATTGAGTGAAATGTTGAGTTTAGGAATTCAGAGAGTTATTTTGTCGATCACCGAGGGTTATGATGAAAAATTAAATCCTGACGAAAGAGCAAATCCGCAGCTAGGCATTGCAAAAAAATCCGTGCTTTTATATGAAGGTCTGTACGAATCCATTCACTCTACTCGTAAACATTTAAAAAAGACGCTTCTTCGCATCCAAAACGAAAGAGATTAATTCTTCTCATTTACAGATAATACAGTAAAGTCAACTCTTCGATTTTTGATTCGACCTTGTTCGGTATAGTTTGTATCGATATTTGTTGTCTCACCAAATCCACGTGCTTCCAATTGTTTGGCGTTTACACCTAGCTTTATAAGTTCATCCTGGATAAGTTTGGCACGTTCTTCAGAAAGGATTTTGTTTTCATCCAACTCCCCAATGAAACAAGTATGGCCCTTAACCCGTACTTTAATCTCTGGGTATTTTTTGAGCGCCTCCGCTAAATTTGCCAGCTCGTTGCTTGCACCATCACCAACGTTCAATGACTGTTTGATAAACTTGATTTGAGCTGTATTGATATAACGAATTGCATCCAATCTTTTTATAAATTGTAATGTTACTGTACCTTTTCCGATCTCGGTATGGGGTAGAAGTTGCTCTCTTTTTACAGCTTTAGCAGACGATTCATTTTGATTGATAGCCTTTGAGTTAGGTTCCGAAACAGTCACATTAGATGATTTTGTTGTGTCGGACTTACAAGAACGAATCAAAAAGAACAAACAGATAACGATTAATATGACAATGCCTAAAAAAACATAACGAAGATATGGTGATTTTTCCTTCTTGCCATATTTATTTAACTCAACCAATTCATTGTATTCTGGAGTAGGTTCTACATCATCATCTGAATTTGAATCAAAGACATGGAAGTAAGACGTGTCGTTACTTTCTTCTTTTGGTTTTGCTTTAGATTTGGATTTTTTGGGTGAAGGTTTTGATGTTTTTTTGGATTTTTTAGCGGACGGAACAGAAATCTTCGCTGCCCATTTCCGAATTTCTGTTCTTAAATATTCATCTGCTTCTGGGGTGAAGTTATAATTGTCTCGGATGTACTTAACTGTGCGCTTCTCGACATCTGTATACTCATTGCCATCGACAATGGTATCAAATAGATTTTTGGCAACATTCTTGGACAAAGGTGCCTTTGATCTCTGCGAAGCTTTTTCCGCTATTTCCAATAACTGGCGATCAAATTGTTTGCCTTTGATGGTACGATAATAACTGTCAGACACAAGTCCACCCTCTACACTAAAGTATCGGACAATCGTCCGTGTGAATCCACCCTTTTTCTCAGGGAATCTCTGGCTTTATCCTTGGTATCCAGTAAGAAATTGATTGTTTTTGATCTTGTATTGGAGAGCACCGCGGCTGATTCCCAGAAGTTTGGCCGCCTCCTCTTGGGTATTCACACGTTGGAATGCTTCCTTAATCCAAACTGCTTCTAATCGTTCCGTGGCTATCTTTAAAGAAAGATCATCACTTGGGCTCAGAATATCAGAACTTAGATTATTAGCGAAGTTTGTTGCTTGTGGGATTACATTTTCCGTCTCTGATGCTTGTAAGGAAAACGACTCAGGTCGAATCTCCGACTCGGGAGAGACGAGGACAGAATATTGGATTGTATTTTGTAATTCACGTACATTTCCTGACCAGGGAAAGTGTGATAAGGTACGCAATGCCTCGGGAGTAAATGATTTGTACTTACCATACTGGCGGTTAAACAAATTCAAAAAATGATGCGCTAACAAAGGAGTGTCGCCTCTCCGATCCCTAAGGGGAGGAACTCTTAGAGGTACTTCTGCTAACTTATAATACAAGTCCATAGAGAATTTTTGATTCTGGATCTCCTCTAAAAGATCACGCTTCGATCCTGTAAAGATTCGAACATTTAAAGACTCTTCTTCACCATTGGGATATTTGACACGGCGATTTTTCAAACAATCCAAAAGTCTCATCTGCAATGGCATGGAAAGATCGCCAATGGATGAAAGATAAATTGAACCGTTGTTTGCCTGGACTAATTTTCCTGGTTGGATTGCCTTACCTGTCGAAGATCCAAATAACTCAAGTTCTAATAATTCTGGATTTAAACCCGAACAATCTAAGGTAAGGAAAGCAAAATTTCTTCTTTGAGAAATGAAATGAAGAGACTTTGCAACAAGCTTTTTGCCGACTCCCTCTTCACCAATAATCATTACGGATGTTTCACTTGGTCCAATTTGCCTGATCCTATTTTTTAAGAATAAAATCATCGGGTCATAACCAAAGATTTCTTCTACAGGATCTTCTTCTCTTTTTGATTTTTCAACTGCCTCCTTTGCTATCCTTTCTTCCAATAAAACAATCGTTAATTGGGAAGCAAAAAGATTGGCTTGGTTGATTACATCTGGACCAAAGAAGTTTACCTTATCTGATTCTAGGTTAAGTACACCGATTGTCGTATCTCGCGTTAATAAAGGTATTGCCAATTCGGAGCGCACTGACTCTATAAGTTTGATGTAACTAGGATCTTTGCTCACATCTGGAACATAGATAATCTCGCGAGAAGAGGCAGCGTGACCTGTTACACCCAGCGCAAATGGCAGCTTTGCCGCTATTTTTTTTTCCCAATCCATTCCCTTGGCGGCGACGATAGTTAGAACATTTTCCTCGGAATCGGCTATCGATATACTTCCTGTACTTGCACCAAATAACGTTAAGGTTTCATCTAAAATAAAATTGAGTCGATCAGATATGTTCGGCAAGGAACGGATTTCTTTTTGTATCCTCCTGATTGTTGCCGAGATATCATTCTGCCTAGACATTATGCCTTTACACCTGCTTTTACATTTGTTTGGTATTTTAAAAATGCGATGATAAAAGGATCGATGTCGCCATCCATTACATTGTGGATATTTCCAGTTTCATGTTCAGAACGATGGTCTTTCACTAGATTGTAGGGATGGAACACATAACTTCTGATTTGTGATCCCCAGGCAATATCACGTTTCTCTCCTGCTTTTTTTTCGTTCTCTTCTTCAACTTTCTGTTTTTCAAGTTCATAGAGTCTAGCTTTCAACATCTTCATAGCAGTATCTCTATTCTTAATCTGAGATCGTTCCATCTGACAGGAGACTACAATTCCTGTAGGAATATGCGTAATTCGCACTGCTGAATCTGTAGTGTTTACGTGCTGTCCACCGGCACCAGATGAACGGTAAACATCAACTCGTAAATCTTTCTCTTCAATCTGGATCTTTATATCATCATCAACTTCAGGAGTCACATAAACTGATGCGAAACTAGTATGTCTTCTTTTATTGGAATCAAATGGAGAGATACGTACTAATCGATGAACTCCTGATTCACACTTCAAATAACCAAAGGGATGATCACCTTTGACATATAAGGTTGCGTTTTTTATCCCGGCTGTTTCACCAGGCTGGTAATCTACTAATTCTGCTCGGTATCCTTTTTTTTCACAATAACGAGTATACATGCGCAAAAGCATATCCGCCCAATCTTGAGACTCTGTACCACCCGCACCAGGATGGATATTTACGAATGCAGGTTTGTCATCGTCTTTTCCTGAAAGAGCATCTAACATTTGTAATTCTTCGTATTTTAGAAATAATCTTTCAAAATCTGCATTTAGCGATGGAAGTCCACCTTCACCTAACTCTTCTATAGTAAGCTCAATCAGATCTGGTAGTTCTTTGAGTTCTTTTTTTAACTCTATCCAAGGATCTAACTTAGCTTGTAGATCGTTTCGTTTTTGAGTAGTTATCTTTGCTAAATCAGGATTGTCCCAGAGTTTGGGATCATTTGCTTTTTCAACTAGGGATTGTAAGCGATCAAAATCTTCCTGAAAATTATGAAGTTTCCAATACTCTTCAAAGTGTTGGATCATTTCATTCGTTTGTTTGATTAGTTCTTTTTGTGATCGTTCCATATATCCAATCTCTATCCTACAATGATTCCGGGAAATAAAAGCTAAAATCTCTCAGAAGAGTGAGTCTTTTTTAAGTCTTGATGATTCCCATTGAAATATAGTCTCTCGCAGTTGGGGTGTATTTCCTTCAACCGTAGACACTAAAATAAATTTACTCTCTTCACCGTAACTCTCTGGAAGTTTTTTCAGGATGAACTTTCCAGATCTTACCAATTCAATGATATGCTTTAAAAATGGATCGGATTCACGTTTTGATAGCTCTTCCATCGAATAGTAAAATGTACTAAATCCTTTATAAAACCAATCCAAATATTCATTCTTACCCTTTGGCCATATTTGTTCAAGGTCTATAGAAGATTCCTGGACCAGAGATTTCCCAAGAAATGGTTTCTGAAGGATACGGCATTGAAAATAAATTTCAAAATTTAAATCTCGATCTCCACCTTTTTCAAAATCAATGCCCATCCATCGTATCCAAGATTTTTTTTCTCGGATAGACAAAGAAGGGATCAAGGCAAAGAGATAACCTTGCTCTTTGAAAATTCTCTCATGCGAAAGAAACTCTAAGATTTCCAAAGGGATCATATAATGCCCAGCTTTCCATTGGATCACAAAAGGAACGGTCTCAAGTAAGAGATATTCTGCCGGGGTCTCAGCTCTGGTGGTATCTCCAAACTGCGTAAGCACAAAGATAAAAGAAAGCAATTCCTGCCGGCTGAGAGAAGAGAGGACTTGGACAGAACCACCCAAGTGATTCAAGGCTCGCCTTAACATTAAGTGTTGTTGGAGTTGGGATTGGTTATCAGAAAGAATGATACCTAGCTTCTTTTCTAAATTTCTCAATGCCCCTCTTTCAAAAGAGGCAACATTCCCCGAGATCGCAAAAGGCATTAAAGAGCTCTCCGACCTATGTCTTTACGATAATAAGTACTCGGGATCTTCAGCTCCGTTAGATAATCATAACAATGGCTAAGTGTATCCTTTAGTTGTTTTGCATAGGCTGTGATTCCTAAAATCCTTCCACCAGTGGATTTCATTAGAGAGCCTTCCCATTTTGTTCCAGCATGAAATACGATGACAGGTTCTCGGCTTGTTGGTAATTCGATAGGCATCCCTTTTTTTGGCGAATCAGGATAACCTTCCGCAGCAAGGACAACAACGGCACTATGGCCTGGTTTCAATTGAATAGTTCTGGTCTCCAATGAATTTGTGGAAGCTTGGTACATGAGTTTCAGGAGATCTTCATCTAACAAACGTAGTACACACTGAGTTTCTGGGTCACCAAAACGACAGTTAAATTCCACAACATTTGCATCACCTGAATCAGAAATCATCAAACCTACATATAACAAACCTTTATAGGGATGCCCAACATTTTTAAATTCGCGAATTACTGGTTGTATGATTTTATGCTCGATTTTTTTTAAAATTTCTGCAGTGACAATAGGTGCTGGAGCATAAGCACCCATACCACCAGTGTTTGGACCAATATCTCCATCAAACGCTCGTTTGTGGTCTTGAGCAGCGGGTAGGCACATATAGTTTTCACCATCGGTGATCACAAAGAGAGATGCTTCACTGCCTTCTAAAAAAGATTCAATGACAACTCTTTCTCCACTACTTCCAAATTTCTGTGCTATGAAGATATCTTTTAAGGCTTGTTCTACTTCTTCTATTTTATATGCTACAGTAACACCCTTTCCGGCTGCTAAGCCATCTGCTTTGACAACAAGCGGCAACATCTGTTTTTGGCAATAGGCCCAAGCGGATGTATAATCACTGAAGGCAGAATAAGATGCCGTAGGGACCTTTGCTCGTTGCATAAGCTCCTTAGCAAAATTCTTTGAGCCTTCAATCTGTGCACAGTAAGCTGACGGCCCAAAACAAGGAATGGAAATTTCGGAACACCAGTCTGCCATACCCAGGACCAAAGGATCTTCTGGTCCAACAACAACCAAATCAATCTTTCTTTCTTGGAGATAGGTTTGGAACTTTTGTTTGTCGGTGGTAGATATGTACTCAGGATTTTCAATCAAGTCATGAGAAAATCCTGCATTTCCTGGAAATACTTTCAATGATGATAAAGATTCTGAATGGAGCAAGGAATGAGCGATCGCGTGCTCTCTCCCACCACTCCCAATGAGAAGAACGTTTAGTTTATGTTTCAATTTTTTCTAAGGCCCTATTGATACTTTCTAATTTTTCCTTCCAGGTAGCGTACTTTTCTTTTTCTTTTTCCACTACTTCTGGTTTTGCTTTCTCCACAAAAGCGGGGTTGTTGATTTTGGATTCCAACTTCTCCATCTCACCTTGGATTTGCTTTTTTTCCTTTTCTAATCTTTGTTTCTCTTTTTCGAAATCGAATATCCCTTCCAGTGGAAGTACAATTTCTCCCAAGGAAAACGCACCAACAGAATCAGTATTGTTCAAGGTATACTCAGGTAAAAACTCTATTGTCTCAGCTTTTGTTAGCTGAAGAATAGATTTCATTTCCTTCTCCATTGTATTTTGGAGTGCTGAATCATTAAATTTCAAAATAATTTTACATTTTTTTTCAGGCTTTACTCCCAATTCCGCTCTCATATTGCGAACTTTAGTGACAATCTCTTTTACAACTAACATTCGCTTTACGGATGGATGGTCAAATGAGATGCCATATGCAGTAGGTAGCGCCGTTAAAGAGAGATAATCTGGGCTTAGCATGGCATGGATTTCTTCTGTTAAAAATGGCATAAACGGATGAAGAAGCCCAAGTGACTTTGTTAAAACATTCACCAAAACTTGTCTCGCGTTCTCTTGCGAAGATTCTGAGACATTTCCATATACTCTAGCTTTAGAAAGCTCTAAATACCAGTCACAAAATGAACCCCAGATAAAATCATAAATAAGATTTGCCATCTCAAAAAAATGGTAATCTGCATAGGCACGCTCAAAGCTCTGGAGGGTCTTATCAAATTCATGCAAAATCCAAAGGTCCGTTTCCTCTAATTGTTCTAAATTGAGGGGCTTAATTTGAAAATTTTCTGGCAAATTCATGAAAATGAACCGACTTGAATTCCAAATTTTGTTACAAAATGAACGGTAACCATCTAATCTAGATTCATCGAACAGAATGTCCTTTCCTTCAGGAAGTACCGCTGCCAAAAAGAATCGAAAGGAATCAGTTCCGTACTTTTTCATCATATCCAAAGGATCAATTACATTACCCATGGATTTGCTGAACTTCTTTCCGTCTTTATCCCGAACCAAGCCATGAATGAGCACTTTTTTGAAAGGTACATCCCCCATAAACTTCAATCCGCTCATGATCATCCTAGCGACCCAAAAGAAAATAATATCAAAACCCGTGACTAATATCGAAGTTGGGTAATATTTTTTTAAATCTTCTGTCTTTTCAGGCCAACCAAAAACAGTAAACGGCCACAAACCAGAGGAAAACCAGGTATCCAATACATCTTCATCTTGGCGAATCTCTTCCTCTTTTACAGAGATTCCTTGTTTAGAAAAAAGTTGGATTGCTTCTTGTAAAGACTCAGCAACGACCATAGTCCCGTCTGGTGCATAATACGCTGGAATCCGATGGCCCCACCAAAGTTGACGGGAGATGCACCAATCCTTTATGTTTTCCATCCATTCAAAGTACGTTTTTTCCCACATCTTAGGCTGGAAGACAATCTTTCCCGATCGCACAACATCAATTGCTGGCTCAGCCAATGCCTTTATTTTCACAAACCATTGAGTCGATAACAGAGGTTCAATGACAGCTCCTCCCCTTTGGTTATGGCCAACACTATGGGTATGATTTTCAATTTTTTCTATATAACCCAATGTCTCTAGATCTTCCACGACCTTTTTACGTGCCTCAAATCGATCCATACCAGCATATTTGCCAGCATTCGCATTTAGAGATCCATCTAGGTTCATGATGAGAAGAGGGGTCAATCCTAGACGATTCCCCGCTTCAAAATCATTTGGATCATGAGCGGGTGTGATTTTTACCAAACCTGATCCAAACTCCTTATCAACGAAGGCATCAAATAATACAGGGATTTCTTTGTTTACGAGTGGCAGTGTTACAAACTTTCCCTTGAGTCCAGAATACCTTGTATCCTCTGGATGAGCACAAACTGCCACGTCACCAAACATAGTTTCTGGTCGAGTGGTCGCGACTACTATATACTCTTCTTTTGATAAATTTTGGATCGATTTACCAGAGGCAAGAGCAGATGTTAGTGGATATTTTATATGATATAATTTCCCTTGTTTTTCTTTGTATTCTACTTCAATATCAGAAATTGCAGTTTTTGTAACAGGGCACCAATTGATGATTCTTTCCCCACGGTAGATGAGCCCATCTTCGTATAATTTTTTGAAGACTTTGATTACAGCATTTGACAAACCTTCATCCATAGTGAATCTCTCACGAGACCAATCGACAGATTCACCTAACAGACGTTGCTGTCTAGTAATCATTCCTCCAGATTTTTCTTTCCACTCCCAAATCTTTTTCTCGAACTCTTGGCGAGTGAAATCTGTTTTCTTTTTGCCTTCTTTTAGGAGCTCTTTTTCCACAACCATCTGGGTTGCTATCCCAGCATGGTCCATTCCGGGAACCCATACCACATCCTTTCCCTTTTTTCTTTCCAATCGGACGATTATGTCTATGATCGTATGTTCAAGTGCGTGGCCAATGTGCAGGTTTCCCGTTACATTGGGGGGAGGAATGACAATCGAAAAGGTCTCTCTGCCACTCGGATTCTTTTGAAAGACCTTATCGTCCTCCCACTTTTGAATCCATTTGGATTCTACAGATTCTGGTTCGTATCGATCAGAAAGTTGTCTGTTCATATGGAAAATTCTTGGACTTACTATCTTTCTGTTCGGGCCTAGGGGTCAAGGAATCTATTGGGAAAGATGTGGTTTGACAGGAAGGATTTGGTACAAAATCTGTCCTGTATGAACTCAAAAACTGCTAAGTTACTCGGAAAGTATGCCGTACAAAAGGGTGTATCTGAAAAACAATTGAAACGAGAATGGCTCTCTCTTTCCCAATTTGAAAAAGACAAAAAGAGACAAGAGATCTTAAAAGAAATCGTAAAAGCCTAATCTCGGCGGCCGGAAAGGCCACCCAGGCTTAGGGTGGATATCCATTCTCTCCCGACCTAGTGATTGAAAAATGATCCGCAACTCAATCTTCTTTGCACCCAAAAAAGACAAAAACAGATCTCTTGCGTTAGCAGCTGTTTTACTACTTGCCTTTTGTTCGTTTTCTACCTGCTCCAAAACCAAAGAAAGTGTCTCCCTGTCTCTGCTTAATGCTTCTTTAGAAGAAGCTCGGAACCAAGGCCAAAGATTGGTAGTACTCTTCGGAGCAGACTGGTGCCCAGATTGTCGAGCCTTCGAACAAATGTTAAACGATCGTAAGGTTTCAGAACTTACAAAGGCTAAATTTCTATTTCTCAAAATTGATGTTGGCCAATTTGACAAAAACCTCGAGCTAAATGCTTACCTAGGCAACCCAATTGCAAAAGGGATTCCTGCCGTGGTCATACTGGATCCATTCTCCTCCGGTAAGATTTTGGTGAGTACAGAAGGTGGGGAATTTTCAGAAGCAAGCAAAATGAAACCTGAACAAATCCTTTCTTTTTTCCAGAAATATTCTAACTTTTAAGAATTGTTTCTCTTTTTGCTTATTTTTCACAGAAAAGACAAATTATACTTGAAACGCTGTTCCTTTTTGAAAGAATTTTCCTCCTGAGAGAGGTGGATGAATGAGCAGTCCTCATGTATGTGTGATTGGAGCCGGATCATCAGGGATCACGGTCATCAAGTCTTTGAAGGAAAATGGGATTTCTTTTGATTGTTACGAGAAAGGAAGCGATGTAGGCGGAAATTGGCGCTTTAAGAATGACAATGGTTTGAGTAACATTTACAAATCCTTACATATCAATACACATCGGGACCGCATGGAATATCGGGATTTCCCAATGCCGAAGGATTATCCAGATTATCCAAACCATGAACCCATCCAAGCCTACTTTTTGTCCTATGTTGACCACTTTGGCCTAAGAAAACACATTCAATTTAAGAATGGGGTGAAAAAAGCAGAGCGTTTGCCTGATGGCAAGTGGAAGGTTACACCTGAAAAAGGTGCCAGCAAAATCTACGATGTGTTAGTCGTAGCGAATGGACACCATTGGTCAGAGAGATGGCCTGATCCTGCTTTCCCAGGAAAATTCTCTGGCAAAGTAATCCATTCCCATTCTTATGTAGATCCTAAAACTCCTGTTAACTGTGAAGGCAAAAACGTTGTCGTTTTAGGTATGGGAAATAGTGCAATGGACATCTCCGTGGAATTATCTCGACCAGGAGTTGCGAATAAGGTTTTCTTATCAGCACGAAGAGGTGCCTATGTGATACCGAATTATTTGTTCGGAAAACCTTTGGATAAACTCACTGAAGTAATGCCAACTTGGATTCCATTTTCGATCCAACAATTCTTTGCACACCTATTGATCCGATTTGGGGTCGGAAAGATGGAAGACTTTGGTTTACCTAAACCCGATCATAAATTTGGATCTGCACACCCGACAATATCGCAGGACTTGCTCGTTCGACTTGGACGGGGGGACATCACTCCGAAACCTGTGATTGAAGAACTTAAAGGCAAAAAAATTCGATTCGCAGATGGAACAGAAGAAGATGCTGATGTATTGATTTACTGCACCGGATATAATATAAAATTTCCTTTCTTTGATGAAGACTTTATATCTGCCCCAAACAACTACATTCCTCTGTTCTATCGGATGTTTAAACCTGGTATCGACAATTTAATGTTTGTTGGTCTAATGCAACCTCTTGGTGCCATCATGCCTTTGGCAGAAAGACAAGGAAAATGGATTGCCCAATACCTAAAAGGCAATTACCATTTACCATCTGAAGAAGAAATGTTGGATTGGATCAAAGAAGACCAAGATGAAATGAAAAAAAGATATGTCAGCTCCACTCGGCATACGATCCAGGTAGACTTTGATATCTTCATGAATCAGATGGCCAAAGAAATGGAGCGTGGAAAAAAACGTACTCCAAAAAAGGAATTAGTAAAAGCTTAAAAAAAGAAATGAGAAGACTCAAAAAGATTGCATCTCTACTTCTCATCTTTACTTTTTCAGACTGCGCGAGCCAAAAGGGTTTCGTTTTCAAAAACAACCCTTTATTTGGTTGGCTCGAGTCTTCTTCTTATGAAAGGACGATCAATCCCGATCCCATCTTTCAAAAATCACCAAATTTGATTGCTCATGAGTTTGAATTTCCAGCTGGTGGAAAGTTAGGCGAAACATTTTACATCGCGCAAAAATTTGGCGTGGAAAACCAAAAATTTGGGAATCGTTTACATCTTGGTGAAGATTGGAACTTTATTGGGGGCGGTGACTCTGATTTTGGATCCCCTGTCTATTCGGTCGCCGATGGTGTCGTTAGTTGCATTGCTAATTATGGTGGCGGTTGGGGCAAAGTCATTCGAGTTGTTTATAAAATCCAAAACAATCAATCGACCCAATTTGTAGAGGCACTGTATGCTCATCTCTATACAATCGAAGTTGAGCCTGGACAAATGGTACGGAAAGGCGAATGGTTGGGTGGGATTGGGGATGCAAGTGGGAAGTATTCTTCTCATTTGCATTTTGAATTGAGGGAGGAAAAGAACCTCCCTCTGGGGGGAGGTTACTCCTTTGAAACAAAAGGTTATCTTGCACCCACCAAGTTTATCATCAACAGGCTAGGGCTGGAGAAAAAAATGACAGAGGACCAGTTTTTATATGAAAGACTTGCTCCAACAACCGGACTAAAAACTCTTAATCAAATCTAGAACTTCGTCTTCTTTTGTACCATTTGTATCATAAAAGTTAGCATGGATTTCAAAAAGGTTTTCATTTTCTACCTTTTTTACTTTTAAAACTTTTACGATAAACTCTACAGCTCCTGTCATTGAAATCTGCTTCGCTGAGACTTTCAAAATTGTTGCTACCTCAATTTCAATCGGCCATAACAAAGTAATCCCTCGTGCGCTAATATGTTTATGTACATCATAATCTGGTAATGCTTCGAGATTTAGCTCGAAGGATGGTGGAATTTCAGTATAATGATTTGGTTTCATAGGATTTTTATATATAGTAACAAACATAGTAAAATCATAAAGAGTCTCAATTACTATTTTATGACAGATCCATAAAACTTTATCGAAATATCCAATTGAATCCAAAGAGAAGCAGGAGTAGTCCAAAACCCCAAGCTAAAATCTGAGGATTCCAAAAATCCTGAGTTTTGTCCCTGGATTCATACATAAGTCCACTTAAGTCTTTATCTAACTTAGGTTTTTCGATAAAACTTACGATTACCATTGCCATAAAACAGGCAAATCCTGAATAGATTGCACCATAAAAATTCGACACCATGTCTGATTTATATTTCAGCACATCTATTAAAGTTAAAACATAGTGTAGAATTCCCGAACCTGTTCCTAATAACATTCCCCAAAATGCACTCCAAGATGATGCCCTTTTCCAAAACATCCCCAAAAGAAAAATTGAAATTAAAGGAGCATTAAAAAAGGAAAACAGCAATTGGATGTAATTCATGATATTTTCAAAACCCATTGCAATATAAGAGGCAAAAATAGCAAAAAAGACTGCAAACATAGTGCATAGTTTTCCAATTTTAAGATATTCTGTATCTTTTAAGTCTTTCTTGATATAAGTTTGGTAAATATCATACGTAAAAATTGTATTGAGTGCAGTGATGGAACTAGACATACCTGCCATAAAAGCGGCAAGAAAAGCTGTGGTCCCCAAGCCCAGCATTCCATTTGGATAAAACTCCTTTAGTAAAATTAAGAAGCTTTTGTTGTATTCTCCCTTTAACTCTGCTGAGTAGGAAGTTAAGGCGACTAACCCAGGTATTACGGTCAAAAAAGGCAAAAACAATTTGAATACAGCGCCTATCAAGGGTGTTCTTCTGGCAGCAACTAAATCCTTTGCGGCCATTGCTCTTTGTACTTCTGTGAAACCACAGGTCCAATAGGAGAATGACAAAACAAATCCCAGACCAACTGTGACAGCTAATAAGTCCCAACCTAAAGGATTTGCTCCATTTGGTAAATCTTTCCACATATGTTTGTGTGATTCAGGAATCTTACTTAACAATCCCTCCCATCCTCCTACTTCGATCAATCCCATCCAAACGAGAGGGAAGAGCCCAAAAATAGTCAGAAAGAATTGCATGACCTCGGTATAAATAGAAGAACTAAGCCCGCCAAAGTAAGTGTAGATGAGTACGATGAATGCGCTTAAGAGAATAGAAAGATGAGGGTTCCAACCAAGCATGGTTTCAAATATTAAGGATAAGGAATACAAATAAATGCCAGACCCGAGTGCCAGTGAGACCAAAGTAATGATAGAGTTGATAAGGTGCGCAGGTTGGTTAAAGCGGTACCGCAAGTATTCCGGAACAGACCGTATTTTGGAGGAATAATAAAAAGGCATCATAAAGATACCTAGAAAGATCATCCCTGGTATAGCACCCAGGTAATAGAAATGAAAGGTCAGAAATCCATATTCGGCTCCACTCGCGCTCATTCCCAACAATTCCAATGCCGAAATATTTGCTGATATAAAGGCGATGCCAGTGATCCAAGCAGGGATTTGTCTTCCTGCCAAGAGAAACTCTTTGGAACCGGACATTTTCTTTTTCAAAAGAAATCCTATCCCCACCATGAAGCCAAGGAACACGATTAGGATTAAATAATCTATCGCCTGTAATGTGGTCTTCATCCTTACCTCTTGCCCAAAGTGTCCAAGGAATGACATTCCATTTTGTCAGCTTTGGAAAGTAAAAAACGCTTAGGGGAAGGAGAAAATCGGCCGAAAGGAAAAAAGACAGTCGTGCGATATGACTATCCTCTGAAAAAGTACTTTTCAGATTATGTCTCATTACTAGATTACGACTTGGGAGGGAAAATGTTCTATTTGCTCATCGCTTTACTCCACGAAGACTTGGTTTCAGGTAGAATCGATCTGGAAACCTACCGAGAGAACGTTGAACTCCTCGCACGAGACCATGAGAGGATCAAAGAATCTTCCAAAGGCTCTCGGGTTGCCGCCTAAATACTCGGTCATTCCCCTATTCTGTAATAAATTTCTGGAAAAAAAATGAATCTGTGTAGTATGGTGCGGCGGAGGTCTACCATTCGTGCAGAGGCTTTTCCTACTCGTCGCTATCAATTTGCTTCTTCTTTTCCAATGTGGGTCTTCCTCCCAAGATGAAGAACGAGCGAGCCTCATCCTAAACCAATTCTTATTGAATGGAACGGGTGCCCTTTCTTATTCGCCTACAGACTGTTCCGCGATAGCAAATCCGAATGATCCTTTTTTCAACTACCAATGGCACCTTAGGAACACAGGCCAGGCTATGTACTCCGCAAGCCAGTCTGCCGGCCTTGCGGGGATGGATCTAAATGTGAGTACGGTTTGGCAAAATGGCCTTTCAGGCAAAGGTAGTATCATCGGTATAGTGGATGATGGTGTTCTCTTAGATCATGAAGACCTTTTGCCAAATGCTAGGTCTGATAGTGTTAATTTTCTCTTTGGATCCAACGGTTTAGCAAAAAATGATACTGGTGGTCAACTTGCAAATCATGGGACCTCAGTGGCAGGATTAATCTCCGCACGCGGAGGAAATTCCATCGGAGTAACAGGAGTGGCCCCATGCTCCAGTTTTACTGCCTTTAATTTTCTTTCTAGGCCAACAGACACAAATTTAACCATCTCCTTGAGTGAAAATAAACAAATCCATATTTCTAACAATAGTTGGGGGAGTACTGACGGATCTGGCCATTACCAGTCAGCTCCCAGCATATTCTTTTCGGCAATCGAATCCGGTATCAAAAACGGGCGTAATCAGCTCGGAACGATTTATGTGTGGGCTGCTGGAAATGGTGCAGGGACCTTAGGCGAACCTGTAGGAACCGAGGTTGACAACTCAAATTACGATGGTTATACGAATCATTATGGAACCATCACAGTTACGGGTATATTGAATGACGGAACACGAGCTTCCTATTCAGAAAAGGGAACCAATCTTTGGTTAGCTGCTTTTACAGGAAGAGATGGAATTGTGAATACTGCACTGAGCACTACAGACAACTTTGGTACTGGAGTAGAATGGGGATATAATCCAGGAGATGGATCCACCGCGTTTCCAGTCTCGAGCTCATATAACTTCAGCAATCAAAAATACCACAATTCTTTCAATGGAACCTCTGGAGCTGCTCCTCAGGTGGCCGGTGTCATTGCTTTGCTTTTGGAAAAATACCCTAACCTAACATGGAGAGATACAAAGAAAATTTTAGCAAAATCGGCAAAACAAGTCAATCCTTCTCATAGTTCTTGGGTCACAACAGGAAAAGCATACACATTTAGCAATGTATTCGGATTTGGTGCTGTTGATGCCGCTCAGGCACTCAACATTGCTTCTTCATGGACCTCTGTTGGGAGCTCAAGTAGCCTAAAGGTTTATACAAAAGAGGCAAACATATCCCATGCAATCAATACATCCGGGACGTTTACATCTTATTCTATCTCCATCTCTGGCTCCGGAATCACAAAAATAGAATCCATCCAACTCTATCTCAGCTCGGATCATACAAATCCTGGCGAGCTCACTATGGAACTAGAAGCTCAAGATGGGATTAAATTTGAATTCCATGAAAACCATCTTTGCTATTCTGGACCAAAGAAAACACTACCAACTATCAACTGTTCTGCTTTGTCGAACCATCCGTTCGGAATCAATGGCTTCCTAGATTATGCCGCAGACGGAACATGGAAAATCAATGTAAAGGATACAAATACTGGTACAGCTGCTGGAAATCTTACAAAGTACAAAATCATTTTTTATGGATCCTGATCTCTTTTAGATCAACAAATTTATCCTTGTTCCAGGAGGCCGTTTTTTCAATGTATCTGAAAACCGTCTAAGGAATCCGAAATGAGCACAGCAAAATTACTATCTACATATCTTTCTCAATCCCAAAAGTTCTTTCTTCAATTTGGCGGACAAGGCTCTCCTTATTTAAAAGAATTAGCAAAACTCTACCAAGATCCAAACTTAAAAGAATTTTTTGACGTTACCTTCCAAACAACATCTGAGATCTACGCCAGAGAAAAATCCTCCCCATTTTTAAATGAAGGATTTGATTTTAAAGCATGGGTAGAAAACCCAGATGCTGCTCCTTCTGAAGAGTACCTTGCGCGTGCACCTATTTCTGTTCCAGGGATTTTCATGACCCAGATTGCAAACTATGTCCTACTTACAAAGAGTGGATATAGCACTTCAGAACTTTTACAGGCGACTGGAGCCATCAGTGGCCATAGCCAAGGTGTGATTGCTGGTGCATTTGTGGGACTAGGTAAAGAAGGTAAAGACTTTTTGACTGCCTATGCTGATTTCCTAAGATTTGTCTTTTATTTGGGCTATAATGGACAGAAAGTGTATCCTGATTTTTCTATCTCACCTGACCTGGTGCAGGCGAACCTAGACAATGGCGATAAAAATCCTGCGCCTATGGTTGCGGTGATCGGGTATACAAAAGATGAGTTAGAAAGCCGAGTCAAAGAAACCAATGAATCTTTGGGATTAAAGGGAAAAGATACAATTTATATTTCCCTATACAATACACCCGATTCTATGATACTCTCTGCTCTTCCGTCTTCCTTGGTAAAATTTAGAAGCAAATGGAAAGCAGAAATGGACGAAAAGAAATTTAAGTTTGTCTACTTAAAGACAACGGCTCCTTTCCACTGCCCATTCATGGATGAATCATTGCCGTCTTTCGAGAATGGCGATGCCTCAATCGTTCCATTCCCTTATACTGGTGAAGATCTAAAAGTTCCAGTCTACAGCATCTATGATGGACACAACCTACAGTCAGAAGGAAATCTAAGAAATGTCCTTTTTAAAATGGTTCTCATTGAACCCTTGTTTTGGGATTTGGCTATTGCTCCTGTCATCAAAGACAACAGTATCCAAGGTATTATCGATTTTGGCCCAAGTGTTGTTAGCCAAAGGCTTACTGGCGGGCACTTAAAAGCTCTAAATATCGAAAAATTATCACTTTGTGTTTCCAACGCAAAGGAGCTCAAACAACTAATCGAAGTTTAATGAATCCATCTACACTTCGTGCTGCCAACAAACTTAATCTCATTAGGATACTTTCAGCGCATCCCGATGGATTGAGTTTGGAGGAGCTGCAGAAGATTTCTGGCCACAAATCACTTGGCTCTCTTAAAAATGAACTAGGAGAGCTCTGTATGATTGAGATGTATCCTTATTCTCCTTTGGATTATGTGGAAGTGGAATACGATGGAGAAAAAGTAAAGATACGACTCCCTGTCCCCATCGACAAACATATACCCATGAATCCTGAGGAGTGGTTGCAACTCCGAAAGTTATTGAGCCAAACGACACATGAGGATGAAAAAAAATATTCTGAGTCCATCCTCAAAAAAATCGATTCCATCATACCGACTGGAAACTTCGAACCCAATCTTGCGACACAGGCTTTGATCAAAAAAGCCATCGAAACAAAATCCGTTTTAGTCATTGGCTATTGGAAACGGGATAAACGAGAAAAGGAATCACGATCTGTCCAACCTTGGATCTATTGGGAGGCAAGTGATGACTATTTGTTGGCTTTTGATTTAGAAAAAAAGGAATTTAGATCTTTTCGTTTGGATTGTATTCTCTCAGCAGAACTGTCAAACCAAGCAACTACTGAGTTGCCAGAGTCGGCCAAGGATTGGTTAGACCGCTTTTCACAACTGATTTCCCAAAAACAGGTCTCCTCAACAACTCTCGTACAACTTTGGTTAACAGAAAGTGCTTCTTACCATTTAGGCCAGAGAATTGAGTTAAAGCCAATATCTGGTTCAAAATCTTTCCATGGGATTCCCTATCGACTTTTTTCTTCACCTCTAGTGGACGAACAATGGTTTGTCCATACAATCCTTTCCTACGGAAAATCTGCCATCATCCATTCCCCTGAATCTCTACAACAAAGAGTCATTCAAATTCTTGGTGATATCGTTTCGACTAACTCTCAATAGGTTTTTGGAATGGGGATTTCACCTGCAAAAATCAACCTAGGACTGGAAGTTCCCTTTCGCAGGGAGGATGGCTATCATGAGATACGCAGTATATTTTTAAAAATCAACTTTGCAGACTCCTTTGAGGCGAGAATCCTGAAGGAAAAAGGCGAATCCCGCTTCCACTTAGTCTCAAAAAATCTTTTGAAAGGCCATAGGTTCCAACTGTTCGAGGCTGTCTCAGAGCGAGGGGATCTAAGTAAAAATATTTTATGGAAATCCTTCCAAAGTCTTCTGCCCCATTTGAAAACACCAATCCAAGTTACCATCCACTTGGAAAAGCGTATCCCTCCAGAAGGCGGAATTGGCGGTGGGAGTTCCAATGCCGGTAGCTTTCTTGCGGCTCTATTTCCTTATACAGATCTTGAGGAAGCAGATAAACTTTCGATTGCAAAGTCGATAGGAGCCGATGTTCCTTTTTTCCTCCAAAAATCACATTGTTGGGTGCAAGGAATCGGAGATATTTTAGAACCTATTGAAGTTGGGAATGGATATGGGGTTCTGGCGATTCCTCCCTTGAGTTTATCAACAAAAGCAATGTACGCTGGGCTCCAAAAAAGTTTACAAAGAAGCCCAGTCTCAAAAGTATGGAAAACTCTGGCAGAGGATGTGATCAAAAATCTTCAAGTCGGTGCCTGGAAGCAGCTCAACGGTCTTCTCGAGAATGAATTTGAGAAAGTTGCGTTTGTAGACCACCCCGGTTTAAGAGATTTGAAGCATGGGTTTTTCAAAAACGGAGCGGCATATGCCTCTCTCTCAGGTTCAGGCTCTTGTTTGTATGGTCTTGTCAATAGCCAAACGGAACAGACTGAACTTTTGAAAGCTATGACTTTACAATTTCCAGAGATTGAGTTTTTGTCCTTTGCATTTTGAAACTGGCCTGTAGCCAAGCGGTAAGGCAGCGGTTTTTGGTATCGCCATTTCCTAGGTTCGAATCCTAGCAGGCCAGCCAGGTTTCTCAAACATTGATTATATGACTATTGCACCTACTGTAACTGCTGTTATTCTAGCGGCAGGGAAAGGAACTCGAATGAAGAGTGAACTTCCCAAGGTTGCGGTTGTACTGAACCAATCCCCACTTTTAATACACGTCCTGAAAAATATCGAATCAGCAAATATCAAACGAAAGATTGTGGTTGTTGGATACCGAAAGGACGTCGTAACAGAAATCGCAAAATCATTTCCAGGTGTTGAATTTGCAGAACAAACAGAACAATTGGGGACTGGGCATGCAGTGCTATCAGCTGAACCACTCATCCAAGAAAACGATCATTACATTTTGGTAGCCTGCGGCGATGCCCCACTTATCTCAGCCCATTCCTTCCAAACTCTTCTTTCTCTACACATCAAAAACCAGTACTCTGCCACAGTTTTGTCAGCTGAGATGACAGATCCAACTGGATATGGTCGTATCATTCGTTCAAATCAGGACGGCTCATTAGTAAGGATAGTTGAGCAGAAAGATGCGACTGAGGAAGAGAAAGCAGTCAAAGAAATCAATACTGGTACCTATTGTTTTACCACAAAACGTTTGTTCCATGCGCTTAAAAAAATTGGCAATGAAAATGCGCAAAAGGAATACTATCTCACTGACGTAATTAAAATTTTAGTAAGCGAAGGTGACAAAGTTGGAGCCATGGTACTCTCTAATGCCTTAGAAAGCCATGGAATCAATTCGCCAGAAGATTTACAAACTGCACAAAATTATTTAGACAAAGGTTTGGTAGGAGTATGAATCCCAACGAGGTTGCTGTATTCTCAGGAAATGCAAATCGTCCTCTCGCTGAAGAAATCTGCAATCAGTTAGGAATTCCCAAGGGTGCGATCTCTGTTAAGAGATTTTCCGATGGGGAGAGTTCTGTAAAGATTGAAGAAAATGTTCGAGGACGCGATGTCTTTGTTGTTCAATCCATAAGTTTTCCAGCAAACGATAGTTTGATGGAGTTACTCCTGATCATAGATGCACTGCGACGCGCATCTGCGCGGAGAATCACTGCTGTGCTCCCGTATTATGGGTATGGTAGACAGGACCGTAAAGTCGAGCCTAGGGTTCCCATTTCCGCTCGCGTTGTCGCAGACCTTATTGAGACAGTTGGTCCTAACCGCGTGCTTACGATGGATTTACATGCCGACCAGATCCAAGGTTTTTTTCGTATCCCCGTTGATCATTTGTATTTTTCACCTGTGCTTGCTGAGTACATAAATTCTCTAAAGATGGACGACCTCGTCATTGTATCGCCAGATTCTGGCGGAGCAGAGCGCGCGCGCAATTTTGGGAAGAAGGTAAATGGCTCCTTAGCAATTATTGACAAACGTCGTCCAAAAGCAAACGAGTCTGTCGTTATGAATGTGATAGGCGATATCAAAGACAAAAACTGTTTACTTTTAGATGATATGATTGATACGGGCGGAACCATTGCAAAAGCGGCAATGGCGCTATATGAAAATGGTGCCAAGTCCGTCCTTTGCTGCGCAACGCATGGGGTCCTCTCTGGCGAGGCTCCAGAAAAATTAAACCAAGCAAACTTCAAACAGATCGTATTATCAAATTCGATCATGATACCAGAGACTAAAAAAATAAATAACTTGAAAACGCTCTCTATCGCTCCACTGTTTGCTAAAGCCATCGAAAGGATTCACAAAGAAGAATCCATCTCTAGTCTGTTTTTATAAAATAAGGAACATAATCATGGAAAAATTGAAATTAAAACTTGAACCAAGAGCAGAAAAAGGAAAAGGACCAGCACGTCGATTGCGAACGGCAGGTCTTGTGCCTGCCAACATCATTGGCAATGGCCAAGCTACCTCTGCATCTGTTGTAGAGAAAGAAATCCAAAAACTCATCGATTCAGGAATTAGAAAAGCTACCTTAATCGAAATCGAACTCGATGGAAAAAAAGAAAATGTCTTCGTTAAAGAAGTACAAAGATTTCCTCACACAGGACAGATTCGTCACATCGACTTTTTCAAAGTTACACCTGGCAAAAAAATCCTCACTACAGTAGCAGTTAAAACTGTTGGAGTGGCTAAAGGATCTAAGGCCGGAGGACAGTTTGAGCATCTCATCCATGAATTGAAAGTGAAATCCACACCAGAAGATTTAGTAGATGTGATCAGTGTCGATGTTTCTCATTTAGATGTAGGCATGAGTATCAAAGTATCTGAACTTCCTACACCGAAGTCCTGGGACATAGTGATCAATGGAGATCCGATTGTAACATCATGCAACAAAACTAAGGCGATTCTTGCAGCAGAAAGAGCGGAGAAGGCGGAAGCAGAAAAAGACAAAAAACCTGCTGCCAAAAAAGCCGCAGCTAAAAAGTAAACTAGAGATTAGTTTTACATGAAGCTGATCGTCGGCCTAGGGAATCCAGGCGATAAGTACAACAACAATCGATCCAACATCGGTTTCAAAATCCTCGATGTCATTGCGAACAACATTGGCATCGAGATCAAAACAAAGAAGAAAAAATCTTTGATTGGACGCGGTGAATTCGAGGGCGATGAAGTTGTACTTTTGAAACCACAAACATTTAGTGACCTATCTGGTGAGTCCGTACTATACATTGCCAGTTTTCTGAAAATCCAAGTAAAGGACATAGTTCTAATCCATGAAGATTTGCAATTGGATTTAGGGCAGATTGTCGTTACAAAAGGTGGAGACAGCTATGGGCATCCTGGCGTAGAATCTGTCTCTTTATCCCTCCGTTCCCCCAATTTCATCAGAATTCGGATCGGTGTCAAAAATCCGAAGTTCAATCCGAAAAAAAGGGAAGAATTTTTACGTGATGATTTTGAGCCATTGGAGAATCTAAGTCTGATTCAGATCATCAACGATGCGGAAGCCGCAATTCGATCGATTTCCATGGGCGATATCGACGAAGTGATACAGAAATATCACCTTTGATCCAGTCTAATCAAGGAGACTGCTTTCATGAACAAAAACATCAAATCTGTATTCCTCTTCTTACTCATTTTACTCGTCGTTCTGTATACGCTTTATAAAGGTCAAGATTTCGCAGGAAAGCCGGACGAAATCAGTTACTCTGAGTTCTTAAACATGGTAGAACCGGTAGAAGGAAAAAAACCTATCGGTAGAATCACCTCGAAAGATGGAAAGGATGTCACCAACAAACAACAAATCATGATAGACCGTGATTTGATTGAAGGATGGTACATACCAAATGATTCCAAAGACAACAAGCCCAAAGCCTTCAAAACCAATATTGCTCCCATTAACGATGATTTGGTGACAAAACTTCGCAAATCTCGATTATCATTCACAGCAAAGTCCCCAGAAGAAAATAAATTCCTAAGTGTCATTTATGGCATTCTTCCTTGGCTGTTCATTTTAGGTTTCATTTGGTTTATCATGATGCGACAGCTCCAGGCATCGGGAAACAAAGCCTTTACATTTGGAAAATCTAGAGCCAAAATGAACGTAGACCCAAAAGTGAAAGTCACCTTCAATGATGTGGCGGGTTGTGAGGAAGCAAAAGTTGAGCTCCTTGAAATCATTGAATTTCTTAAAGATCCCAAAAAATTCCAAGCAATTGGCGCTCGTATTCCCAAAGGAGTCTTGTTAGTCGGTCCTCCAGGAACCGGTAAGACTCTACTTGCGAAAGCAGTTGCTGGTGAAGCTGGTGTACCCTTCTTCTCGATATCTGGATCAGACTTTGTCGAAATGTTTGTAGGCGTTGGAGCCTCTCGAGTTCGCGATCTGTTTGACCAAGGTAAAAAGAATGCACCTTGTATCATATTTATCGATGAGATTGATGCGGTAGGACGTTTGCGTGGAGCAGGTCTTGGCGGTGGTCACGATGAACGTGAACAAACCCTAAACCAAATGTTAGTTGAAATGGATGGCTTTGAGATGAACGAAGGTGTCATCGTGATGGCCGCCACAAACAGAGCCGATGTATTGGACCCTGCTCTCCTCCGTCCAGGTCGTTTTGATAGACAGGTCATTGTTGACCTACCTGATCTCAGAGGCCGTGAAGAAATCCTAAAAGTGCATGCAAAAAAAGTTCCTATGGTATCTGATATTTCTATCTCTTCCATAGCTCGGGGAACACCTGGATTTACCGGTGCGGATCTTGCGAACTTGATCAACGAGGCTGCTCTCCTTGCCGCAAGACGAAATAAAAAGCGTGTAACGCAAGAAGAGTTAGAGGAAGCCAGGGATAAGGTTTTGATGGGACCAGAACGAAAGTCCATGCTCATATCTGACAAAGAGAAAGAAATGACTGCCTACCATGAAGCCGGGCATGCTCTCTTGGGTACTTTGCTCCCTTATACAGAACCTGTGCACAAAGTAACAATCATCCCAAGAGGAAGAGCACTTGGCCTAACCCAATCCTTACCTGTAGAAGACCGTCACTCTTACCGTAAACAATATTGCTTGGATAGAATAGTGATGTCAATGGGTGGCTTCATTGCCGAAGAACTCATCTTTGGCGATCCGTCTAATGGATCCAGCAATGACATCCAACAGGCGACCAACATCGCTCGTCGTATGGTATGTGAATGGGGTATGTCCGAAAAACTAGGCACAATCAACTACGGTGGGGGTGAAAATTCTCCTTTTGTTGGACGAGACTACGGAAATTCAAATAAGCCTTATTCAGAAGAATTTGCGGCTATGATTGACCAGGAAGTGAAACGCATTGTCCAATCCTCTCTTGACAGAGGAAGGGATTTAGTTCGGAAGAACAAGGCAAAGCTCGAATCAATTGCAAAGGCTTTACTGGCAAAAGAGACGATCGATGCAGACGAATTGATGGCCATCGTTCACCCTGCGGGAGAAAAATCTTCTGACCCTTCGCAAAAGAGTGGCAATTCGTCCAAAAAAACGAAGGGAAGCACAAAACCTGCCTTTACCTAGATGAAATTCTGGCTCTTCAAAACTGAGCCTGATGTCTTCTCCATTGACGACCTAGAAAGAGAGAAAGTCTCTTTCTGGGAGGGAGTTAGGAACTACCAGGCCAGAAATTATTTAAGAGATGAAGTTAAGTTAGGTGATTTAATTCTATTCTACCATAGCAGTACACAACCAACTGGGATCGTAGGCATTGCTGAAGTAGTTGGGGAGGGAGAACCTGACCCTCACCAGTTTAATGCCAAAAGCCCGTACTATGATGAAAAAGCAGACCCCAATAAACCACGGTGGTTTGGAGTTAGAATCAAGCTCAAACATAGATTCAAAGAGATACTCACCCTGGAAACACTTAGAAACGAAGCCAAACTAAAGGATATGCTCCTCTTAAAAAGGGGGATGCGGCTCTCGATTCAACCGGTCAGTGATCGAGAATTCCAAAGGATCAATGAACTAGGGCTTCGATGAGAATACCATAACTGCTTTTACACGATCAATGTTTTGAAATTTTGCATCTTGGTAGTAGTAAGCTCCTGTACCTAAATAAGAAAAATCTGGGTTCAAGATATTGCGCCTCTGCGCTGGGGCATTCATCCAAGTTTCAACCAAATAATCTGCCAAACTAATGTAGGTATGGTTGGGGATGGGCGGACCATTACGAGTATAACTAAACTTCTTATGGGTATTTTGGTCAGGTGTATAAAGAGGTGTACCTGGTTTGTAATCCAGAGCAAAAGCCGAGATAATATTTTCACCAGAAATCGGTTTTACCAATCCAACCAATTCTAGTCTGTCTCTTAAGGTTTCTTTTCCAGTGACCTTGCTAGTGTGAGAGTAAAAATCATATTTTACCATATCTTGTGCATGGCCAAAGGCAGCTTGTTCGCATAAACTCGAATATTTAAATGCCTTCATCCCAAGCTTTCTCCTCTCTTTGCTTGCCGTGTAGAAGATTGCAGCATGCAAAAGTGGGTAGTCAAAATTTTGAAAGTCGATGGTTTGTTTTGCAGGTTCGTAAGAGAAGAAGGTTTGCTCATTGAAAGAGTTGTATTGTTCTGCTGTCCAATTTCCTGAAGAGGGAATGTTTCTTCCATCTTCGATAGATTCTAAAAAGGCCAACTCAGTCTTTGGCTGAGTATCTTCCTGAACTGTTTCTTTTTTTTCAATTTTCTTTTCTGGAACAACCACCTTCTCAACCTTTGGCGGAGGACTGACACAAGAGATTAAAAATAAGATTAAAATTGAGATAGTGGTTCGCGTAACAAATAACATAGCTTCTCCTATAAAAATCGATTGTAGTCTTGGATCATATTGTTGATCAAATTGCGTTCTTTATTGTACTCGATTAATTTTGCTTCTTTGATACCAGTTTCCCAGATTAGTAAAAAGGGAATGCCAACAAGCGTACTGTGTTTTTGTCGGTATCTTTCTCTACCTACCATTCTATCATTCACATAAAATTCTGCAATGAGTACTCTTTCTTTTGAAAAAATAGAGGGCAATAGTCCAAGTGTGCTGACCATAAAAAGAGAAGAGATAGATGAGATCCAAAAATGCTCATATTCATTGACCTCTGCCGTATAGATGTCGATATGATTGGCACTACGTATTCCATCGGAAAGCACCCTTCCAAAGAATCCAGTATCCATTAAATACTTTGCATACAGTTGAGAAAGCTCATTGGTTTGTTTAGGTGATTCCGGGGAAGTAACTTTGATTGTCAAGAGGGCTAATCGTTGGTTTAAAAACGGTTTTGTTACGATTGGTACGTCTTCAGATAAGTAGTTATGGCACTGATTAAATCCAAAAAGAATGAAGATCACTACTGCTAACTTTTCCCGCATACCTGGGCATGAGGATATTTGCATTTTTAGGTATGAAAAGCCTTTTTTATTCAATTAAAAGGAAAAATCCACAATGGAGCTGATATGAAGTATACCTCCTCCTAAACAAACAAAGATCATCCAAGCAACGATAGAAATCAATCCACCAATCTTAGCCATATCCCAACTTTTAATACCACCATATCCAAAAGCCAAAGCATTTGGTGGTGTTGAAATGGGAAAGGGCATAGCCAATGAGGCTCCTATGGTAGCGCCCAAAGCGGCAGGAAGGATCAATTCTTGCGGGAGGCCTAGAGTGATGGGAAGCATCAAATTCGCAACCGAGGTATTGCTCAAAAAACAAGAAAGAATTAGAGACATAAAGCTAAAGAATAAAAACAAAAACATAAGAGAGTGTTCATTTAACGAGAAGGATGTGATGAAATGTTTCGCAAGACCAGTTTCCTCCATTGCCTTACCTAAGGCAATCCCTCCTCCCATCAAAACTAAAACATCCCAAGAGAGAGAACGAAATTCTTCCAATGACAATAGTTTTGTGCCAAAGAAAACTATAACTGGAAACAAAGCTATGGTACCATTCGCGATACCATGAAAGTCTGAAGTCATCCAGGCAAAGATGGTTATCACAATGATAGATATGGAAAACCACTCAGCATTGGAAAAGATGCGAGACTCGGTGGCAATCGTGAAGTGTTTGAATGTCTCATCCTTTTCTGGCTTGGCATAGAAATAATAAATGAGCAGAATTAAGATTAGGATTGAAGTTAAAGCTACAGGAACTGCAAAACCCATCCAAGTTAAAAAACCAAAATCCAATCCCCTCTCCTTTAGGTAACCAATACCTATGACATTTGGTAAAGTCCCTACTGGTGTTGCGATCCCTCCCAAATTTGCCGAGAAGGGTACGAGTAATAGAATTCCTTTTCGAAAACTAGAAGATTCTGGAAAACGTGCCATCATGGGCATGACAAGGCCTAACATCATAGCCGCCGTTGCGGTATTATTCATCCAAAAGGATAAAAATCCAGTCACCAGGCCAATCCCAAGTAAGAAACGAAAGGAAGAACCTCTGCTTTGTGAAAGAACGATCTTTGCGAGTCTTTCGTCTAACCTATACCGAGAGATTGCTTGTGATATTACAAAGCCACCTAAGAACAATAAGATGGTATCAGAAAAGTAACAAGAAAGAAAAACGATGGGTTTTGGCCTTGGTTCAGTCCAAACTGGTAACAACCAAGATAATTCTAAAAATAAAATGATAAAACCAGTTACATAGAGCGGGATCAGCTCCGTCAGCCAAAGATAGGTTGCCAACAAAGCAATGGACAAATTGACAGATTGCACTTTGTTTAGAGAAAACCATTGCTCATAATATCCAAAAATTGCAGGTAAAATGAACAGAACAGGAAATAAGAAGATCGAGATTTTCATAGGGACTTGACGATTGCCTAGCATAGTGGTAGATTCCTATGGAAAGAAAATTTTACTTTCACTATTCAGCATATAGAGGAGATTACTGACAATGTTAAAAAAGATGTTTTTTCATATCATAGGATTTGGCTTGATCTTGGCAGGTTGGTTTGTCTGCGTGATCAATGTTGGTCTTGACAGAGGTGCAACGCCTTTCCGATTTTTTTCTGTTCCAAACGTGATAGGTTTATTGATCATTTTGGTAGGCGCATATTTCCCAGAACTTGCAACCAAGTTCCTCGGTAAAGACGATTCCAAATAAGGACAATATTCGATGTCAATCTCTTATCTAGATTTAAAGCAGGCCGTTCTCGGGAGCGGCCCTATGGGCTTGATCATTTCGAGTCTTTTAGCAAAGAATTTCGATGAGGTTACACTTTGGATACCTGACAAAGAGTTTGTACAACAATTAAAAAAACGTCGCCAAACAGAAATTATGGGAATCACCTTAGATATCCCAGAACATATCGAAATTGTCTCAAGTTTAGATGTATTTGGTCGCGATGATTGGTCCTTTCATATAGCAGTACCATCCAGAATGTGTATGGACAATTTGAATGCCCTCATTGATACCATCTCACCAAAAAATGATTTTGTATTTTCTTTTTTTACCAAAGGCATCCTAGATTCAAAGTATAGAAAGAAGTTTGGTTTTATCTCTTATAGCCAATATCTAGAGCACATTCTTAAAGAAAAAAACATACAATCTTTTGAAATTACCGTGGTAAACGGACCTTCGATGATCGCAGAGATTATGGAAGAAAAAACTGCATTTTTTAATGTAGGTTCCTCCAATAAAGAAGCTAGAGAATACGTAGCCGAACTTCTAGGCTCTTATCTTGTGAACACAAGTACAACAGATGATATTTTAGGCATGGAATTGATTGGTGTCGCGAAGAATCCCATGGCGATTGCATCTGGAATTGTTTCTCTATTGCCCAATTATGGATCTAACCTTTTAGGAGAATTACTTTCGGTAGGCTTTCAAGAGGTACGTGATCTCGCCATGAAGTATGGTGCCCGACCCGATACTGTGATGGGACGCTCAGGTCTGGCCGATTTTATTGCGACTGCAACGAGTGGTAAAAGTAGAAACCGGAATTTTGGAAGGAAAATAGTTGGAGAATTGTTGAGCGGGCAAGAAAAGTTAAATCTTTTGGAAAGAATTGAAATCTTCTTTTCCCCAAAACAATTTATTGAAAAGGAAGCTGAAAAATGGCAGGATAATGTCGAGGGTAGCTATGCGCTTGGAATCTTGATCGAACTTGCGAACGAGATACGCCTTCCCTTCACTTTACATAGAATCCTATTTGATGTTCTGACTAGAAAACAACCACCTGAAGCTTTGATCGAATACATTAAAGGTGGAAAATTACAATCCCAAGCTCCGCCTCCTGTCGTTCTGAAAAAGGTTGGACTCAATTTAACATCGGGCATTGATTTCCAAAATGTCCTCGTCGATAGGATTTTAAAAAGTGTACTAAATGTCCAAGGAAACTTAGGTAGGATCAAAAAGCAATCAACAGCTATCATTGAAACAATTCAAAAACGCTTAACAAAAGCTATCCGAAAAAAACAAAAACTAGAAGAGTCAAAATTCCAATCCGAGATTGAGGTTTGGCAAAAATTTTCACATGCAAGTAAAGATGAAGAATCACTCTATATCAAAGAGATTATTCGTTTTTACGTCAGAGAAATTGCAGATAATTATAGCCCCACCGTAAGAGAATCTCTTTTGAGAGTCATTGCACCCATCCGCTTATTTTCTGGTGGATTCTCGAGGGGATCTATGATCCCACATATTGGTGGAAAGACGGAAGATGTAAAGGCACTCTCATCAAAATACAATGTTTTATACGCTCCGACCCACCGGTCACATTTAGATTCTGTAGAAGTTGCTTATTCAATATTTCATTTGGGACTTCCTGTCCCCCGTTATGCGGCAGGCATCAACCTAATGTCCAATCCTTTTTGGGAGTGGATGCTAAAGTCCTTAGGTGCCTATGCTGTGGACAGAGAGCGAACTAGAAATAGTCTCTATTTAGAATGTTTGACACTTTATTCGCAAGTGATGCTTGAAAAAGGCATCCCATCACTTGTATATCCGGAAGGCACACGGTCTCGGACAGGTGGGATCGTGCCTGTAAAAACAGGGCTTCTCACAACGGCAGTAAATGCATTCAGAAGTTCTGGGACGGAAATTTTAATCGTACCTATTTCTTTGTCTTATGAGTGTGTTCCAGAAGACAATCAATTCTGTGATATCGAAGAAGATCTCTCCATGGCTGGTTTTCTCTCGAAGCGGACTTCCGTACATGTTGAGTTTTGTGATCCGATTCCGATATCTCAGTATGCACACAATGATGACCCTACACTTGAGCTGGCATACAGAATCACCAAAGCTTGGAAGACATACCATAAAATACTGCCAAATCAAATTGTTGCTAAATTAATGATGGAAAATGAATTTCATTTAGATGTAAAGAGCGCAAAGGTATTGGTGGAGGATTTTATCCTAAGACATCCTGGAAATTATTTAACCATGGACCCAGAAGAAATCTGGCACAAAGGCAAAAAAATTCTGGAGAAAAGAAAGTTTGTAGAAGAGATCAATGGTATATTAACTTCTAAAAACGATGCTCTGATCAATTACTATGGTACAATGATTCCTGAAGATGAGGATAAAAAATATTAATCCGAAACTTTATTGGTATGGTTGATTAGATAAACGGCAATTACCGCAAGAGATCCACCGATAAAAACATGCGACTGTATCTTTTCTTCTAAAATAAAAAAACTCGAAAGATAAGCGGATAGTGGCACAATGAAAATGAAAGAACTAGCCGTTGCTGATCCAAGTTTTGTTGAGGCAAAAAAATAAACAGTCGTTCCAAAGGTTGTCGAAATGACAGATAGGTAGGCAATGATCCACCAGAAGGTGGCATTTTGTTGGAAGACATGTAAAAAGCTGGGTTCACGAAACGAAAATAAAAACTCTAATACACTACCGATCGCATAAACAAAGAAACTATAGGAAAGTGTATGTATCCTACTGCCTGTTTTTTGGCTATTTAGCGAAAGAAAGGCCCAAGTCAAGGACGCAAACAAAAAGAATAGATTGCCTGACTGTACCAAATCGGCAAAATTAACTTCCCAAACCTTTAGAATCGTCAATCCTCCTATCAATCCCACAAACAAACCGATTGCCTGTGATTTTAAAATTCCTTTTCGAAATACCAAAGAGACAAGAAAGAATGTCAAGATAGGATTGAGAGTCGTTACCAAAACTCCACCTGCGCCTGGTAAACCCTTGGCAAGTCCTAGAAAAAAAAATTGATTATAGAGTGTATAGATGATTCCACCGATTAATACGTTAAAGTAATCTCTTCCTGAAGGTAATATGATTGGAATGCGAAGAACCAAGAGAAGCGGAATAACAGAAAGCCAGGTGCATAAAAATCTCCAGAAGACCAAAACGTGAATGGGAACAGATACTGAAATCATTTTTGCTAAGGGCCAAGATATCCCCCAAGACAACATTGCCAAAACCAATAAGAAGTAAAAACGTAATCTCATAAGATACCTTTGGAAAGAAGATAATAGATACAATACGTACTCAAAAATGAAATCGGGATTCCGACACCTAAGAAGAGACTGGCAAGATCTGGAAAAATCTTCCGATCAATAAGAAGGATACTGGACGTTACCATAGGTCCCATCGCTGATTCCAAAACAATCGTTTGAAATTCCAGCTTTGATAAATTAAGATTTTGGTATATGATCCAAATTAGCAAAGGTGATAGCAGGAGTTTAAATACCAAACCCAAGGCTAGCATTTTCCTGAAACCTGGGATAGATTTGAAATCAAGAATGCTCCCAACAGAAACCAATGCCAGGGGAGAAAGCGTATCCCCTAATCTTTCGAGAGAACTTAGTATGAAAGTAGGAATGCTGAGCGATTTGAAAAGAATCGCGAATAACAAGGCTATCGCTGGCGGAAATAAGAAAATCCGTTTGCACAAGGATAGAAATGTCCAAGATTTTTCTCCTTGTAACTGAATCAGTATGACTCCAGGAAAACTAAGTACCAAAAAAGTACCAAGTTGGTCACAGATAATGCCGTACGCAAGTGCATCCCTACCTAAATAAGATTCTAATATTGGAATTCCGACGAAGGAAGTATTCCCCAATCCACAACATAAAGTAAGACATACCATCATTTCTTTTGAATAAACATGAATCGAGTAGAGGAAATAAAACAAAAGGAACGCAAATGCAAAAACAAGCCAAGGCATCAATGCTGGTAGTAAAATCTCGGGACTAAGTTTGACTTTATATATTTGATGAAACACCAAGGCAGGCAAGGACAAATACAATATGAATGCATTCAATACTTTAGATGCATCTGAAGGTATGCGATTGTAACGTCTAAGCAAAATTCCAGAAACAAAACAGACCAATAAAAGAAGAAGATTACTCATTAATAATGGTATACTGTTTCTAAAATCTCTTGATTAGCAAAAATACTATTGTCATCTCTTGCCCCATCCAAGCCAAATTTGATGAGTTCAGCATACCCTTTTGCAAAAAGGATGTAAATCGATTCTTGGCTATGGCTTAGATCATATACGCATTGTTCTATGATTTCTGCAAGAGCAATTAATTGGTAAGTCAATTCTGCGATGTAGATTCGATTGATTTCTCTCCATTCTTTGGACTTTGAAACAAAGATAGATTTCCATTCTGTAAATTTTTCGGTAAATTGTTCATAAGGAATCTTTAGGTCGGGTTGCTCATTAGATTTTTTTGTCAGATTCTCCAATAGATTTAAAAAAGATTCATAATTGCGCTTTTTTTGTAGAGAATGTAGAACATGCTCCGAAATGATGAGATGAGTCCCTTCCCAAGTCTCATTGATGATCGAATCATTGTGTAATCTTGGCAAAGGAGAAAAATCCCCAATAATTCCATTTCCACCTAAACAAAGCATGGCCTTTTGTGTGATCATAGAAGCTTGTGAGGACGATTTGTACTTAAGTAATGGCACAAGAATTTCAGAGGAAGGATCTTCTTTTTCTACAAGGTCGATAGATCTGAAATTGACAAATACATTGATAGTTTGCAGTATTTGCATCTCCGCTAAATTTCTCGCATAAGCGGAGAAGTTTTTTACCTTTTTACCATACGCGGTCCTCCATTTACCATATTCAATTGCCTCCATTACCGAACGCCTTGCATTCCCACATGAGCCAAGGCCAACATGCATACGCGATACTTTGATTACATATTTGATTAGGTTTGCAAGTCCATGTGTAGGTCTGCCAAGCTCCTCGGCTTCGACATCATCATAAATGATCTCGACTGTAATCTTTCCGCGTGAACCAATGATATCTTTCTTGCGTACAATGTGATGGCCATTTAGTTCTCCATTTTCTTTGGTTCTCGGAACTAAAAAAAGTCCTACAATATTCGTATTCTCAATTTTTGCTGTCGTTACCCAAAGGTCACCAGGGTTTGAACAGAACCATTTTTCACCGGTCAGTGACCACTTGCCATTTGGTAATTTTTTTGCAATCGTTCGGTTAGCAGATACATTACTTCCACCCACTCGTTCTGTTACATATTGTCCGGCCATAAAATAAGAATCACTTTTTGGATCTGCGACAATTGGTAAGTATTTTCTTTTTTGATCCTCTGTTCCAATTTTTTTGAGTGCCAATATCATTCCATCTGTCATTGCCAGTGGACAAGCGACTCCTCCCTCCCCGTTTAAGTTCATTAGATAAGCGAGAGCATAGCGGTGGATATACGGAAAAGAAAATTGCCAATTTTTGTGAAAGTCTAAATTCACCACACCATGCTGGTAGGAGATTCGTCTTGCTTCCATTTGCTCGGGTGAATACAGAACTAAATCAATTCTTTTGCCGGTCCTATCGAATTTGACTACCTCTCCATATTTCCCTTCTTTATGAGATCTTTCCGTCAGCTCATCTAAAATGCCTCCCACCAAACCTCCATAAACAGAAAGATGTTCCTCCATTGCTTTTGCATGTTCTTTTGGAAAGTGTTCGCTATACCTAAAGACCACCCTCTTTAAAGCTGTATCCATTTCGTAAAAATTTTTGCCACGTAATCCAGGATAGGACGATAGATCATAGTCTTGAAGGGATGGATGTTTCGAGATATGGTGGTTCATACTTCCATTTCCAATCCATACAGAAGATTCTCTAGCAAAAAAGAATCTCCTTGCTATTTTGATTGGCTATCACATACCAGAAAAATGGTAGCTCGCCAAGAATCCAAAAGATCTATACAGCTCCTAAGTGATGTAATTTTTGAATTACAAAACCAGAGCAATTCTTTGCATTGGTTTTTGTCCTACGACAGATTGGCAGAGCTCTTAGAAATTCGAAAGGAAGAATGCCTAAGAAAGATTTACCAATTCAAAAGCACAAAACCACAGATGAGTCTGAATGGAGGCTTCAATGATGTGGATGGCGATGATCTCATCGATTTTCTCTCCTATGCTCTTGATCTTGACGATGTGTCTTCCTATTTTTTGCGCTCAGGTATTTTCTTCGGTGAGCGACCTCTATATGAACTTCGTGAATCATATAAATCTCTTGTCCAAAGAACGGTTGAAAATCATAAACTCGATAAAGAACTTTTATTGCTCCTAGCAACAGCAACAATCGATTTCGATGATGCAGTAGATTCTTATTTAATGGATAAGTTCGAGATTTCTTTTTTTGTAGATAGAGCCATCAGAAATTTTTTAAACAGTAGAGACATTCAATCTGAATTTGGAGCAGAAGAGTTCTTAAGGGATTATTTGATGGCTCTTCTTCCTACCAAGATTTTAAATTTTCGAGACATCACGAAAGAATTTCGAGACAGAACTTATTATGAAATTTTTGGAAGAGTCAGAGCCGAAAAGAAAAAAAAGAAAAAACTGAAAACAAAAACCAATCTTGAATTGGAAGAGCTCTTAACCTTCTTTGATCTGAGCCATGATGCCAAAGAAATTGATGTGAAGAAACGATTTAAAGAGCTCTTAAAAAAATATCACCCTGATATCAATAAAAAGGGTGAAGAGATGACAAAAAAGATCATCATTAAATACAATCGGCTGATTTTATTAATGAACAAACAGGACTGATTTTATTTTATTTTTATATCAAAATTATATTTTATTTTAATTTGATCTTTAGCTTTTAAAAACAATAGAGATGGATTCTCCAACTGGTAAGCACTAAATGTGACTTCCAACTCACCGATTGTCGAAATGATATTTTTCTCTTTGTTTTCAACCTTTGCGATAGATTCAAAGTCTTTTGTACGACCATGAATGGTTAACTTTCCCTTAATTATATAGTTTTGATCGTTGGGTAAGATGGATTCGACCTTGATATAAATTAGAGCATGTTCAGGATGACCTAAAATTTCTTGGATATGTTCATCTCTATCCTCGTCGCCTGAATCAATTTTGGTTACCGGAATGGTAATTTGAAACGGACTCTTAAGTTTGTAAGATTTCCCTTGTGGGAGAATTTCAAATTTCTCAAAGTTGATCTCTTTGCATACGCCTGTCACATCAGTTGTCGCATGTTCCACAAAAATCTTTGCTTCCTTTTTGATGACTTCGGAAGCAAATAAATCTCTGTTAGTTGCTAAGAAGCAAAAGATTACGATTATGCCTATAGTTTTCATTAGATTCACTGTATTGATCCTTTCCATGTATTCACTCCGCTTCCCATTATCGGATATTTGTCCCCCAAAAATTTGGGAGGTGTATCAAAGATAATATCGAAATAGGCCAGTTGCCTAGCAAAGAATTCTCTCCATTCATAAAAGTTTTCTTTTTTATAAGACCTTAGATTGCATTCATAGGCATGCAAAGTTATGTTTAATTCTTTTCCCAAATAGACGGCACGAGGCAAGAAAAAAGATTGGCTTACAAAAATTGCCTCTTCAACCAAAAAAACTTCCTTTGCTCGAATCAATGTATCTAGAGTTCGAAACCCAGCATGGTCGACAAAAATGTCTTCGGGGCTTACTTCATTTTTTAGCATGAAGTCAAGCATAGGTCTCAATTCATTATAGTCAGATTGTCCATTGTCCCCAGATAATAATATTTTTTTGACTTTCCGCTTTCGGTAAAGATCCAATCCGCATTGCAATCTGTCAGATAAAATGGGTGAGGGTATTTTGCCGTGGACGGCAGCACCTGGGATGATGGCAACCAAGGAATCGGGAAGTTCGTCTGGATTGGGACTATGTTTTGATTCTGAATAGATGCGGTCGATTTGGAGATCGGCAAAAAGAATTAAAATGAGACAGAATATAAGAGCTAAGAAGCCAGCTTTCGCCCAGGATTTCCACTTGACCGAGGACAATAAAGCCATTGACTGAGCTATGTAGGATTTTGCCTTATTCATGAAGAAAAAAATCGAAAACCTCAAGACTGTTTTTTCTCAGGACAATCCTCATATTAAGAAACAGATCGATCGTGTCAAAGAAAAAGGACACCAAAGAATGACAGTTATGGTGATTCCTCACGGTTATGATAGTTCTTTCAACTTCCAAATTTCTGTATTTACTATTCTCTTCTTTTTAGGACTCACACTTTCCTTGTTAGGGATCGCTGTTTTTGCTGTCTTCCGCTCGGGCAATACTCAATCTCAGCTAGACCAACTCTCCGAGATCTACGGAAACTACTTCGACACTTACCTTACACATTCTCGCCAATTGGAAGAAATGCGAGAGGAGTATTCACGACTCAATGAAAACCTCTTAGAAATGTATGCCTTGATAGATGGCCAGGATGATGAGCTATTAAAAATCGATTCAGAAGATGATTTGGAGTCATTGGCAAACGAAGCACTTCTTAGAGAAGAAAGGGAAGACAAACAACTCGACATCGGTCGAAAGTATCTATCTGAAATTTACGATTTGCGAAATCTTAAGTACAGAATGAACGCTTACCAAAGACTTATGGATGCAAATTATGACTTTCTATTCACGCGTGCATCCATTCTTTCTGCAACACCTTTATTCAATCCTTTGACATCTTATAATATGACTTCTACCTTTGGTATGAGAAAATCACCCACATCTGGTTTTTGGGAATACCATGATGGAGTGGACCTAGCGAATGCGACAGGAACTCCAATTTATGCACCAGCTCCAGGAAGGGTTATCAAAGTTGTCTATTCCACGGTTGGATATGGATATCACTTGGTCATACAACATGAGTTTGGTTATGCAACATTATACGGGCATTGCTCGAGGATTTTTGTTCGCCAAGGTCAAGAAGTGAAACAAGGGGAGGTCATTGCGGAAGTTGGAGCAACTGGAAATGTAACGGGTCCTCATTTACACTACGAAGTACTTCTAGCTGAAGAAGGTAAATTAGATCCTGAAGACTACTTGCAAGCTGGTGTGTTCTGATTGGACAAGGAAAAAGAAGCAAAGAATAGAATCAAATTTCTAGTCAAAGAAATTAAATTACATAATGAACGGTATTATAAGGACAATTCACCAACAATCACCGATTTCGAATATGATCAATTGTTGGGTGAACTCAAAAAACTAGAAAAAGAATATCCACAATTAAAACTGAAAGACTCACCGACAGACTCTGTTGGCTCTGATCTAAGCACTCAGTTTACAAAATTCAAACACCAAATTCCTGTCCTCTCCTTAGAAAATACATACAATACCGATGATTTGAGTGAATGGTTACATAAGACGGATATAGAAGCAAAATACTCGTTGGAATGGAAAATTGATGGTGCTTCCATGGTTCTTTACTATATAGATGGACGTCTTGAAACCTGTGTTACGCGTGGTACAGGTGGGATAGGTGATGTGGTCACGGAAAATGTTAAAACCATCAAAAGCATTCCCTTAACTTTAAAAAAGCCTCTGAACCTTGCTGTGAGAGGTGAAATCTATATGAATTTTTCTGATTTTGAAGAATTTAATGAGGAATATGGTGGTAAATTTGCCAACCCTCGCAATTTATCCGCAGGCTCCATCAAACATAAAGATCCCGAAGAAGTCGCAAAACGTCCGTTAAGAATTTTTGTTTATGATGCATTTTTGACAAAGGGAAGGCAAGGATTCAACACGCATGAAGATATTCTAGAACTTTTAAAGTCCAATTCATTTCCATTGGCACCAGATACTATGATTGTAAAAGGTAAAGATCTTATTTCTTCCGTAGAAACCTTTCGTAAGAAAAAAGATAAAATGCCTTTCCCTATTGATGGTCTGGTCATAAAACTAAATGACCTTTCCAAAAGAGAATCACTTGGAGAAACCTCGCATTCCCCACGATGGGCACGTGCTTTTAAATTTGAAGCACTCATGAAAGAGTCAACAATCGAAGATATTGATTTTGCTATTGGACGTACTGGAAAAATCACCCCTCGTGCAAAGATATCTCCCATTCAATTAGCAGGTACAACGGTCACATATGCGACCTTACATAACCAAGACTACATTGATACTTTAGGCGCTGGCATTGGAGCAAAAGTACTCGTCTCAAAAAGAGGAGAAATCATCCCTGCTGTCGAGAAGGTCATTTCAGAACCAAAAGCAGGTATATTCAAATTACCAAAACAATGTCCGGCCTGTAAAACAAAACTTGTGAAAGTTGATGAATCGGTAGACTACTTCTGCACAAATCGACACTGCCCAGAGAGGGAAAAGAACACCTTAGTATTCTTTTGTTCAAAAAAACAAATGAATATTGAAGGACTAGGAGAGAAACAACTCGTTCTCTTCTACGAAAAATCTTGGGTAAGGTCAATAGCCGATTTGTACTCTCTGAAGGAGAGAAGGCAAGATATGGTGCAACTAGATGGGTTTGGAGAAAAGTCTACTGAAATCATTTTATCAGGCATTGAACGCTCCAAAGAAAAAGATTTTAGATTCACACTACCTTCCTTGGGTTTGAACGAAATTGGCCATAAAGTAACAGAGATTCTTATCGAAAACGGTTATGATAGTTGGGAAAAACTCGTAAAACTTTCTAAGAAAGAAAATGCAGAGGAAGAATTGAAAGAAGTGCATGGCATCGGCCCCCGAACTATACAAGCTTTACTCTTTCACACAAAAGACAAAGAAACAAATCAGCTAATCCAACAACTCATCAAGTTTGGATTGAAATTTACCGCAGATGTACAAGAAAAAAGTGAAATCCAAAGCTTTGCTGGACAATCATGGTGTGTCACTGGAAGCTTTGAGAACTTCCAACCACGTGATAAGGCAATGGATCTGATTGTCAAACATGGTGGCAAAAAGGTAAGCTCAATCTCGTCAAAAACGACTCATCTTTTGTATGGACCAGGTGCAGGATCAAAGCTGGACAAGGCAAAAGAATTATCTGTTACCTTAGTGAATGAAGAAGAATTTCTTAGGATATTAAAAAAAGAAGGAATCCCATTCCAAACCTGAAATGGGATATAGCTTTTGTTAGATTTCTTACTGGCTATTTACAAATAGGCTCAAACTTTGAAACTACTTTTACATCAACCGTAGGCCAAAGTTTACTCACTCCGTCTTTTCCTTTGTGTAATTCGAGACATGCTTCGTTTAACTTTTGTAAACCATTTGCCAATCCAAGGGCCAATACATCAATGGTACCTGAGACTTCCAGTTGGTTGTCTATGATCTTAAAGGTAACCGGGAAATCCGCAGACTTTTTTCCAAATTGTAAGGAGAGTGTAGCGTTTCCCGAATCAGTGCCAGAGATCTTTTGAAATGATCCTTTTATGGTGCCCGATTTTTGTATAGAACCAAAGAATAAGTTTTTGATTTTCATATCACGGTCTGGGTTGTATGAATCCACTGAGTCTGCGGAGATTTCAAAGCTAAGGTCTTTGACTGCATCCAAAATGTTATTAGCTTGTTTTGTCTTTTTTACCTTGATTTGTTTGAATGTGCCCTTTACTCCTGTCTTTTCAGTAAACTTAAATGCGGTCCATTCAAGTAACGTTTTGTTCGGATCGTATTGGTATCTACACTTTTCATCAGCAAACATTGGATATGAGACAAAAAGGAAAAAAACCAGAAATAGGATGGCTGTCTTTTTCATTTAAAAAACCCCTCATTGGAAGGGAAAAACAGGAACAAAAAAAAGTCAAGTTCAGTCTAATGGGCGACCGATGAAACAAGTGAAATTCTTAAAAGTATATTTAAAAAAACTCCGACTATTATTCGGTTTTGAAGAGTCGAGAGTTGAGAGCCCAAGAGAATTAGGTGATAATTTTTGGCTCAACCTACTCAATTATTTTGCTTCCATAAACGGAAGAAAACTCAAACCAAGCATTATGTATGAGATACTGAATCGTTATCAGTATCGTTACCCAAACATTACCGAAGACAATTTTGAAGATTTTTTGATCGAGTTATCCGTTCATTTTCAAGTAAAGTTAAACTATACTCACAAATCTCTAGAACAAATCAAAAACTTTATCACGCCAAACTCTCCTTTTGTATTCATCAGAAAAAGTAGGGATGGACTTAACTTCATCGCATACTCAATTACTGGGTACCAGTCATTCAAATATAAGGTTGAGACAATTTCCATTGACCACACCGAAGAGTGGATTCCCGAGAAGGATCTCTGCCAAATTCTGGGGATCAAAAATACACGAATAGGACTTCGTTGGTTTATCAGTGAGCCTCTCTACCAATTCACAGGAAGTGTCGAAAAAACCAAATCTACTGACCGACTCAAGCACGTCCTGAATATTGTATACCAATTGATTTCTCTTGAAAGAAGAGATATCTGGATTGTAGTGATTTACGGTATAGGCATTGGTATCCTATCACTTGTGATTCCGATTGCTACCTCTTCCCTCGTTAATATCGTTTCTTTTGGAGTATTGTTACAACCTGTCATCGTTTTAACGATTCTAGTGATGTTCTTTTTGGGTTTTGCAGGAGCTATGCAAATCATCCAAACCTATGTCGTAGAAGTTTTAGAACGCAGAGTTTTTGTGAGGATTGCCTCAGAATTCGCTGTAAAATTCCCTCTCATCCAGGCGGAGGTTACGGAAAATCTCCACAAACCAGAGTTAGCGAATCGATTTTTTGATACTATGACGATCCAAAAATCAGTGAATACTCTGCTTGTGGAAGGCCTTTCCGTACTACTGACTACCATTATTGGATTTGTTCTTATCGGAATCTACCATCCTATCTTTTTACTATTTGATCTTTTTGTATTGGTCGTTGGATTTTATTACCTTATCTATCGCTTAGGCAAAAAGACCGTTTCTGCTTATACATATGTCTCTAAGGAAAAATACAGAGTAGCTGCTTGGATTGAAGAGATCGCAAGGCATTCAGCTATATTCCAATCAAAGTTTGGTCTTCAATACGGGGCAAAAAAAGCTGATACCTTAATAAAAGACTATTTATACTCTAGAGAAAAATATTTCCGGAACCTAATACTTCAGATCGCAGGTTTAGTAGGTTTGCAAGTAATTGCTAGTGCCATCGTACTGGGCTTAGGTGGTTATCTTGTAATCAATAGAGAATTGACGATTGGACAATTGGTGGCCGCAGAGCTTGTAATTGCCAAAGTTCTCAGCGATATCGCAAAATTTGGAAAACAGCTTAGTAGCTTTTACTACATGATCGCAGCCGTGGACAAAATTGACGCGGTCTTAAGCCTTCCGTTATCCTCAGGAGGACCACATCCTTTTATTCCAAAAGAAGGTCCTCTGGAAATTGAGATGTCAAACATCAAATACTCGTCGCTCAAAGCCTTCATCGATATCAATGGATTTAATCATTGTTTCAAACCACGTAGCATAACGGGAATTACTTGTGAAGACCCAAAAATATCTAGCATATTTCTTGATTTAGTCGCAGGCATTCGCGTACCAGAAAAAGGTAGCATCTTTTTTGACCAGCAAGATCTGCATGAATCCGACTACAAAATGAATTTTATGGATACAGTACTACTCAGAGGAAATGAAATCTTTGAAGGTAGTATCCACGAAAATCTTTGTCTCGGTAGAAATGATATCTCCCTTTTTGAAATTAGAGAAACCTTAGAAAAAATGAATTTTTGGTTATTTATTGAAACATTGCCCGATGGATTGCATACCAAGCTCAATACATTTGGCAATCCTTTTGATACGATCCAGAAGAGCGTTTTACAAATTGCAAGAGCCATCCTTTCAAAACCTAGACTTTTGGTCGTCGATCGGATATTAGATGGTATTCCATTGCAATATTTGGAGCCAATCTTTGAAATCTTATTGGATCCAAAACGCCCATGGACCTTGTTGATTGCCTCGAGATCGGAAGCTGTCCTTTCACGAATGGAGACACTTATGTGTATTGAAGACAATACAATCACTCCAAAACCTGTACGTAAGAGAAAATAAAAACCATGAATACTCGATACAAATCTTTCTCTTTAGAACGTTTACCTGCTTATCGACTTGTGCAGACTGCAAAACCTGCACAAACGTTAGCCTATCTCCTTTTATTTTTGTTTGTGATTACCATTTTCTTTTTGGTTGTATTACCTTGGCAACAAACCACCACAGGCTATGGCCGAGTTGTTGCCTATGCGCCTCTCGACCGCCAACAATTGATAGAGTCTCCCGTCAATGGCCGCGTGGTAAAATGGTATGTCCATGAAGGTAGTAAAATCAAAAAAGGAGATCCTATCATTGATATCTCGGATAATGACCCCGAATTTATCAATCGAATCAAACAGGAAAAAGAAGCTCTGTTACTAAGGCTTGAGGCGGCGAGAGATCGTGAGGAAAGTCTAAGGTCGCGCATCCAAGCGCTCAGGTCATCAAAATCGAATGCCTACACGGCAGCAGATTCGAGGAGAATGATGGCAATCGATAGAGTGACTGCCAGCGAACAAGCTGTAGATGCTGCAAAGGCGGCACTTAAAACAGCAACTATCAATTTGGAACGTCAAAAACAGTTATTGGAAAAGGGCCTAACCTCAAAGCGAAATCTTGAACTCGCCGAGTTGGAACATGCAACGGCTGCCACTGGACTAGACAGAGCCAAGGCAAACTTGGAGGCAGCGATCAAAGAGGAGAAGGCCATGTTTGCAGATACTGGCAGAATTGGCAATGATGTGGATGCTGCCATCAATGATGCACGTGCCTCTTTAGCAACTGCCAATGCGGAAGTGGCACGCGTACTTGAAGACCTCCCTAGATTAGAAGCTAGGCTCTCCAGGCAACAGAACCAACATATCTTCGCTCCTCGAGATGGAACTGTCATGAGAATCCTTGTCAACCCAGACACACAGCAGGTCAAAGAAGGTGACGGTGTGGCACTTCTCGTCCCTGATTCCGAGCTCAAAGCCGTGGAGCTCTATGTGAATGGAAACGATATCCCTCTTGTGAATGAAGGAAGGTCTGTCCGTCTGCAATTCCAAGGTTACCCAGTACTCCAACTCAGTGGTTGGCCCGAAGTAGCTGTAGGAACTTTTGGTGGTATTGTAAAGTTAGTAGATGTCACTGACGATGGCTCGGGAAATTTCCGCGTACTGGTTGTACCCGATGAAAGTGATCGACCTTGGCCGACGGACAATTATCTTCGTCAAGGAGTCCGGGTAAAAGGTTGGATATTCTTAAATCGTGTCAGTTTGGGATACGAATTGTGGAGAAAACTCAACGACTTTCCTCCCACATTACCTTTGCAAGGTGAAGATGCTGAGAAAGCAGATCAAAAAAAATCAAAATAATATATGAAACGCTTTCTTAAATTCTTTATCTCTACATTCTTTCTCTTACCTGCCACATACGTATTTGCGGAAGTGGAAAGTGACCAACGAAAGAAAATTACGATCATTGAAAACCATGCACCCAATATTTTTGCAGAAGATTTTATCAACCGTCAGCCAGGCGTTCTTACTTTAAGTGAACTCTTACGCTCTGTAGAAAAATCCTATCCTCTGGTTTTGGCCGCTGAAAAAATCCTAACAGAAGCAGAATATAGGTACTTAGCTGCCCAGGGAGCATTCGATTTACAATTTAAGTCCATGGGCACAACGAAACCCTTTGGTTTTTACCAAAACAACGTGGGAGATGCAATGTTTGAAAAGCCCACTCCTCTGGGTGGGACCTCCTTCTTTGCTGGATATCGAATGGGGAGGGGAAATTTCCCATCCTATGATTTAAGAAGGGCAACCAATGATTATGGTGAGATTCGGGCAGGAGCTATCGTACCACTTGTACGAAACCGAGAGATCGACAAAAATAGAGCAGATATCAAAAAAGCAGAAATTGACCAAAAGTTAGCTGAACTGTCCATCCGAAAGTTAAAGATTGAAGTTATCCGAGAGGCGACAAAGAGATATTGGAAATGGGTAGGTGCGGGGCAGGAGTATTTAGTTTATAAAGATCTTTTGGCCATTGCGAAAGTTCGGCAGAAACAAGTTGCAGATCGAATTGCGTTAGGAGACTTACCCAAGGTTGAGGCAACGGAAAACGATAGAGCGATCTTACAAAGAGAGTCCCAATTAGTGACAGCAGAGCGTGAGTTGCAAAAAGCAGCAATAGACCTTTCCTTATTTTTGCGAACACCTGATGGTACGATGATCCTTCCCAACCAAGATCGATTGCCCATAGGTTTTCCGGAACCCATTTCTCCTCGTGATCTGTCACTGGAAGAGTCACTCAAATTAGCCTTTCTATTTCGACCAGAAGTATTAGAATATGAGCATAAAAGAAATAAGGTTGCCATTGATAGAGAGTTAGGTTACAACTCGGCAAAACCTCAGGTTGATTTAGTAGTAGCGACATCACAAGACTTTGGTCCAGGATCAATTACCCGAGCCAAACCGGAGCTAGAAGCATCACTGATTCTAAATTTACCAGTACAAACACGCAGACCACGTGGTGAAATCGGTGCGGCAGAAGCAAAGATGGCGCAACTTGACCAAGAACTGCAATTTGCAAAAGATAAGATCAGCACAGAAGTACAGGATGCACTTTCTGAAGTCATCACCTCATACAAAAGAGTAGGCGTTACAAAGTCAGAAGTGGAATTAGCTAGAAAACTGGAAACCTTAGAGAGAGAACGCTTCTTTTTGGGCGATTCCAATCTTCTTTTCGTTAACATACGAGAGCAAACTTCATCAGAAGCTGCAATCAGAGAAATCAAAGCCCTTCTCGATCACCATAGTTCTTTAGCAAATTTTCAAGCGGCAACTGCAAAAGCATTGCAAGATGAAAAGTCCCCCTGAGTTTAAAATCACTTGTTTTAAAAAAAAAGAATTCCCCCCTATCCCTAGGAATCCATAATCACCACAGAAAGAGATAGATATGCACGGTGAAGAATCATTATTAAACGACATAGGTCTTAGCATTGTATTTGCGACTGTACTCAGCCACGTCGCTCGGATTTTAAAACAACCGTTGATCCTAGGTTATATCATAGGTGGGGCTTTACTAGGCCAGGAGATGGGTTTTTCACTGGTCACCAATGAGGCATCCATTGAGTTAATTTCAGAAATTGGACTCATTTTACTACTCTTTATCATCGGGCTCGAAATCAACCTTTCTGAATTGGCTAAGATGGGAAAGGCGATGTTTCTTTTGGGTTCTCTTCAGTTCACGCTTTCTGTTGCCTTCATATTGAGTGTTTTCCCTTACTTAGGTCTGCCCATTGGTAAGGAGAAATTTGATCTCCTTTATATTGCCGTCGCCCTCTCTTTAAGTTCCACTCTAATCGTTGTTAAACTCCTTCAGGACAAGGTAGAAATCAATACACTATCGGGAAAACTTACAGTTGGTGTTCTCGTATTCCAAGATATTTGGGCTATCCTTTTTATGGGTGTGCAGCCAAATCTAAACAATCCTGAAATACTCAAAATTTTGGCTTCCATTGCTAAAATCTTTGCGATTCTCGTACTTAGTTTTACACTCAGCAAATATCTTTTAGCAAGAGTTTATAAGGCCTGTGCCAATAGCCCCGAGTTGATTCTCTTAACCTCAATTATGTGGTGTTTTGTGACATGCGGGGTCGCTGGACAGGTAGGACTTTCCAAAGAAATGGGTGCATTGGTTGCAGGAATGAGCATCGCCGCATTTCCCTATGGAGCTGATGTCATTTCAAAGTTGATTGGGATTCGAGATTTTTTTGTCACTCTTTTCTTTGTCGCACTGGGTTTGAAAGTACCTCTTCCAAGTTTGGAAGTGATCGTCATTTCTTTTGCAATTATCTTTTTGATGTTCTTTGTTCGGTTGATCACAATTGCTCCAGTTGTCATCAGCTTGAAGAAGGGAGTCAGAAATGGAATTTTAACTTCTTTAAACCTAGCCCAAATCTCCGAATTCTCATTAGTGATTATGGCATTGGGTGCAGGATTTGACCATATAACAGGCCAGCTAAAGGCCGTTATTTTAACTGCGACTATTATCGCGTCTGTGCTTTCTACTTATATCATTATGTTCAATCACCCAATCGCGGCCGTTTTTGCGCGCATTTTGGGTAAATTTGGAATTTCTGACCAAAGCCAAGAAGAGAAATCGGCAGATGGTGCACATGGACATGCTTCTGGTCATGGAGATGGAGAAGTAAGAGATATCATCATTTTGGGTTATTTCCGAATTGCGAGAGCGATCGTACATTATATTCTAGATCTCACACCTTCTTTAGCAAAGAGAATTATCATCGCAGATTACAATCCTGCGTTTAAAGACGAACTCACGGAACAAGGATTCAGATGGGCATACGCAGACTTAGCACACCCGGATTCTTTGACTCATATTGGACTCCATGATGCTTCTCTTGTGATCTGCACAATCTCGGATAGTTTTTTAAAAGGTACAAATAATGCTCGTTTGTTGGCGACTTTGAACAAACTTGCTCCAAATGCAAAAGTGATTTTAACTTCTGACGAGCCAGAAGATGCCAAAAAATTGGTGAGCACAGGTGCGCACAAAGTAATAGTTCCAGGAGTGATAACTGGTGAGTTTTTGTATGACTATCTTACAAATAGTCTGCGAAAAGTTTAAGAAATCAGTCCTTTCTTTTTAAACTCTGCGATTACGATTTCCAAATCCTGTGGTGTGTCTACACCCAGGTTGGCTTTTTTTGTTAAGTAAACTCCAATTTGTTTACCTGCTTGTAACGCACGAAGTTGCTCAAGTGATTCTGATTCTTCCCAATCAGAAATTGGCAAGTTGTGATACGAAAGCAGAAATTCTCTTTGGTAGCAATAGATGCCCAGGTGACGGTAATAGATTGCTTTTTTTTTGAATGAGGCCGGAATCGGGGAGCGAGAAAAGTAGTTTGCCTTTCCGTTTGCATCAAAGACAACCTTTACTCGATTCGGATCTTCAGGGTTCTCAAGTTCGCTAAATGGAACAGCAGCAGTTGTCATTTCCCAATCTTGATGGCGCTTTTTTAATTCAACCACTCCATCAATTAAGTTTGCCTCTATTCCAGGTTCATCCCCCTGGATATTTACTATGATACCAAAGTCTGGACATTTCTCTGAGACTTCAATTAAGCGATCAGTGCCTGTTGGATGCTTTTCATCCGTGAGAATAGCCTCACCACCGAACGATATCACCTCATCGTAGATTTTTTGGTGGTCTGTTGCTACCAAAACTCTGTCGACAAGGTTGGATTTTTTTGTATGAATGTAGGTCCATTCGATCATAGTTCGGTTTCCAATCTTTGCCAAGGGCTTTGCTGGAAACCGAGTACTTGCGTATCGTGCAGGTATGACACCAAGAACTTTCTCAGACATTTCTAGTTCACTAAAAATTCTGTGAAATATATCTCTTTGATCTTACCATTTGTCAGAATGTGATTCAAATGTGCCTTGATCTCTTCACGTAAATCCAATTGATTCGTGATATTTTTTAACTCATCTTTGGTTTTTCTTGCAATCACAAGATTGATTATATTTTGCATTTGCGCAACCCGTGTTGCCAATTCCTGAGAAAGAGCAGGTTGCCCAGACTCAAAACCCAGAGATAATTTTAACTTCACAAAGTGAGACTCTCCCACGTCGGATGTATTTACCCTAAATTCTTCTTGGAAAGTGTATACCTCTAATGGAGGAGGAGCCTTTACAAGAGAAATGTTCTTTTGTTGTTTAAATACACTAGTCGCAGTTTTTTGAGCAACAAACATTGATATGACGGTAACAATGATAATACCGAAAATCGCTGCTGCCACATACAACAACCATTTGACTATGGGAGACATGCCCGCGGCGGCAGGCGAGCCTTCGGCTAATCCACCTTCTTCTTCATCTACTTCACGGTCACCCATTCTAGTTATCTCCTTCTACATTAGTTTCAGTGTTTGGTAAACGCGAATCAGGTAGACCATAGTTACTCTCACCTGGTTTGCGTTTTGTGGACTTCTCTGTTAAAATGATGATGTCCACTCTACGATTATATGCCTTTGCTTCCGGGGTTCCATCGTTTTCAACCAAACGTGGACGATAGGAACCAAAACTGACTGCCTGGAACCAACTTGGTTCTATTTCTTCGGCATTGATCATAAAGACGGTAGTATTTACTGCTCGTGCTGCAGCAAGATCCCAATTATTGATGTACTCGCGTTCTTCTCGACCTGGACGATTGACAGGGTTTACGGCATCATCATCACTATGCCCTTCTACTCGCACAAATCTTTCCAATCCTTTGATCAAACCTGCAGCTTTGGCAAGAGTCTCTCGTATCGAAGGTGTTAGGATCGCAGAACCAGGATAAAAATAATCTGCTCCCACAAGAGAGATAACTAGACCTCTCTCGTTTTCAGAAATTTTGACTTTCCCAGCTTCAATTTCAGGTTTGAAAACCTCTTGAGCATCCTTTTTTGACTTGGACAAGTTACGTCCTACAACCTGGGAAGGTAAGGATTCGATTTGCATGCCCATTTCTTCCAATGAACCTTTAGAAAGCGTTTGGCCACCGGTGAAAAATCCTGTTGTTGATTTAAATGCAGATAAAATGATCTGCATTTCCCTTGCGTCCGTTTTTCCTGTCGTATAAAGAAGGATGAAGAAACAAAGGAGTAATGTTACCATATCCCCATAGGTCGCCATAAACTCTGGCACCTTTTGTATGCATTCAGGACATTTTTGTTTAGCCATTGTCTCTCTTAGTCTCCATCATCCTTAAGAGCAGCTCTTTCACTTGGAGTTAAGAAACTAGCTAATTTCTCTTTTACGATACGAGGGTTATCTCCAGATTGGATCGAAAGAGTTCCCTCGACCATCACCTGTTTGATTACCAATTCGTCTTCTGATCTTCTTGTCAATTTACGAACAATCGGTGCAGCAAATAAGTTCTGTGCCAAGGAACCATAGAGTGTTGTGATCAAAGCTGTTGCCATACCTTGACCGATCGCACTGGCATCTCCACCACCTAAGTTCTTTAACATCCCCACTAGACCAACCAGTGTTCCTAACATACCGAAGCCAGGCGCAAAACCAGCGTAAGCATCCCACCAAGCCCTACCATAAGCGTGCCTTTGTGCGGTATTGCTAATCTCTGTTTCCATAATATTTCGAACTAGCTCTGGGTCCGTACCGTCGACAACCAATTGGATCCCTTTCTTTAAGAACTCTTCTGGCAATTCATTGATGTCATCTTCTAGTGCTAACAATCCCTCTCGTCTTGCTTTTTCAGAGAAACTCACAAGTGTAGTGATCAAATTGGGTAAATCGAATGTTGGAGTTTGGAATGCCTTTTTGGTGACAGCCCCAACTCCCGTAGTCGATGTCCAAGGGAAGGAAATGATTGTACCTGCCGCTGCACCACCAAACGTAATCATAACGGAAGGAATATCGATAAGGTCTGTCAATGAAAGACCACCAGATACAACCCCAAGCAACATGAGTGCAAGACCCAGCGCTAAACCAATTACCGTTGCTATATCCATTTCAGTTTCCGTCCTTACTCATTTGGATCTTAGGGTTGCTATGAATTCTTGATTTATAAGATAAAACTAAATCCATTACAGTTGAAACAGTCTCTTGAACAATGTATTTCTTATCATTGGTCAAAGTGATGACTGTATCGGGATTTGCTTCGATCGTTTCGATCAAATCCGCGTTGAGAACGAATTCTGCACCTTTGAGTCGATGTAGGATGACCAAGAGATCCCCCTATGAGATTTCTACTTATGTCTATCGACTGTCTTTCGAATTTCGTTGATGAATTTTTCTTCGGTAAATCTGTCTACTGACCTCTGGAAATCTCGCCGGCGTAAGTTTATTTTATCCAATTCTCGGATGGCCTCATTGATTGCCTCTGGGCTCTGTTCTTGGAAAAATACCCCTGTTTTTCCCTCCAAAACCGTTTCTAAGGCACCGCCTTTTCCATAGGCAACGACAGGAGTACCGTAGGCCTGGGCCTCAACTGGGGTGATGCCGAAGTCCTCCATACCTGGAAATAGAAAGGCACGCGCGTGTTTGTAATGGAAAATCACCTCTGTGCGGCTTAAGCCCTTTTTCCATTCCACATTCGGAGGGAGCATTTTAGCTATTTTCTTCTCGTCTTGGCCCCCTCCAATCAGAATCAATTTCTTGCCATTCTTCCGGAAAGCTTCTATCGCTAGATCAATCCGTTTATAAGGAGCAAAAGCAGAAACCATCAAATAATAATCTTGTTTAGAGTGGTCTTGCACGCGAAAGCCTTCGGGTAAGCAAGGAGGGTGGATAACTTGGTACTCACGTCGGTAGTACTTTTGGATGCGTTTGCCAACAAAATCCGAATTGCAGGTAAAGAAATCAACTCGCTGAGAAGAGGCAACATCCCAAGTTCTCAAATAATTGCTGATAGTTTGTAAAAGAAAGAACTTCAATCCAGATCTTGCTGGAAAGTATTCATAATACATATCCCAAACATAGCGCATTGGCGAGTGGATATAGCTAATATGCAGACTTGTTGGATGTGGTATGACTCCCTTTGCTACACAATGGGATGAACTCAAAACTAAATCATAACCCTTTAAATCCAATGATTCGATAGCTGTTGGAAACAAAGGAAGGTAATAACGATAGTAACGTTCTTTCCCTGGAAGAGAGTTTGTGAAGGCAGTGGTGATCTTTCTTTCTTCGATACGAGCATTCAGTTTGCCAGGGTTATAAAATAATGTAAAGAGGTCAGCCTCGGGGTATGCTTTCAAAAGCGCATCGAGGACAACTTCTCCTCCCCTCATACCAGTCAGCCAGTCATGAATGATTGCAACTTTCAAATCATATCTCCTAATTTTGCGGACCGATCCTTCTCCCTAGAAGTGTCGTCCGTCCATAAAATGAGAGTGTGACAAAGAATGGAATTGGCATCGAGGTTTCCAAATTTCTAGCAGATTCCATATATCGTCTGCCCTCAATGCCAATTTTCTCTGCATCAGTCACTGTTTCATTTAAACTTAGGTACATTTCGTCCGATCCGATGATCCGCGGGATTGTACCTTTTTTTCCATTTAATTTGTCACTGATCTCTCTCGTATTTTGTGTTATGGATCGGATATCTTCTCGATTCTCTTCAATTGTTTGTGATGCCGCCTTAAAGAAATCATCAAAATACCTTGCTGACGGAAAATAATCTGGGACCTTTTCTCCTTCTCGGAAAGTTGGATTGAAATATGGTGTCTTTCCTTCTGAAGAACCAGGATTTATATTGATGACTCTGTTTGAGAAAACAGTTATCGTCTGAAAATCCACTTTATAATTGTCCCATAACGTGATGGGTTCTTTCATTGCGATCAATAGTTCAATCGCATCGGTCTCATTAGGTGACAAATGCCTTCGGTCTGAAATTTCGATCACTGGTTTTACCGAGATATGTGCTATGTAGCCTTTGGGAACGCCCAAGACTCGAACCTCTGTTCCCTCTTTTAGTCCATCGATTCTTGAATAGTAGAGAGATAGCCGATAGGGGTAATCCTTGGACTTGGAGTCTTGCCTGATTACCGTCATAAAAAACGAAAAAAGGAGTGTTCCAATAAAGCAAAGACCCATTGCAATTTCTAAATTTTTAGGTTTTTTCATCGGAAAAACTCTCTTTATCCATCTCTCCCAAAGAAAAGCTTGGCAAGTAGTTTTTACCGCAGACTATGGGAGGTCATGAAAGCTGTAACGATCGTAAAATACGACGAAACCTCCCCTATCCTTGAGCTGAGAGAAAAGGAAATGCCGGAACCGAAGGACAACGAAGTTTTGATTAAAATCCATGCATCGCCAATCAATCCTTCAGACCTAATGTTCATTAGGGGACTTTATGGTATCAAAAAAAAGGCCCCCGTTGCGGCAGGATTTGAAGCGAGTGGAACGGTTGTTTCCGTAGGAAAAGAGATTCGGTTCTTAAAACCAAATATGTTGGTTTCCTGCGTATCGGGCCACAATGACGGTTCTTGGTCCGAATACATGCTCACCACAGAAGAAAATTGCCTACCTTTGGTAGAGGGAATTACTTTGGATGAAGCATGTTGTTTTTTTGTAAACCCTATGACTGCATGGGCGATGGTTACCAAGGCACTCGAGGAAAAACACCCCGCCATGATACAAACGGCAGCAGCGAGTGCTTTAGGAAAGATGGTCGTACGATTGTGTGCGGAAAAACAATTACCATTGATTAACATTGTCCGCAAAAAAGAGCAGGAAGACAGCTTGCGAGCCTTAGGTGCGGAGTATGTCATCAATTCAGAAACCCCTCAATTCGAGAAAGAACTCTATAAAACAGCAAAAAAATTAAATGCTACTTATGCAATTGATGCCGTTGCTGGCACAACGGCTCAAAAGGTAATTGAATGTATTCCCTATGGCGGAAAATTAATTTGTTATGGTGCCCTATCTGAGCAAAATATACCGATTAACGCTGGTATGATTTTATTCCAAAATAAAAAAATTGAAGGTTATTGGCTAACAAGTTGGATCTATTCTATAGGCCTGGAAGAATTCCAAAAACAAGCAAAAGAAGCCCAAAAATATCTAAAAACAATTTTCCAAACCAAGATCAACAAACGATATCCGCTAGAAGAGTTCCAAGAAGGATTAGAATATTACAAAGCACACATGACTGAAGGTAAGGTGGTCTTTGCTCCCAAATAAATACTCATTCTTTTTAAAAACTCTATGTTTGCTGTTGGTTGGGAGTCTATTAGCCTCATGCTTTTGGACTCACAAAAAAAATTTAGAGAATCTAAAGAGATGTAAGTTCATCATCAAACAGATCTTTTTAAAAACAGAGCAAGGTGGTGGCTTGATTCCAAAGATCACCTTGATTCCTATTGTATCCATAGAAAATCCGAATGAAGAAGACGTAGAAATCTACAAATTCCAACTGAAAAGTTCATTGCTTACGAAAAAAGAAGGCGAGATCAGTTTAGGTAACATCATCAATGAGGAAAACCGAATCGTTCCAAAGTTTTCTAATCTTGAGATTCCTCTTATTATTCGTTCAGAAAACAATAATGGATTCGAAGCGGACCTCATGTCTGTTGTTTTTGCACTTATGAGTGCTAGTCTAAGAGGAGAAAAAGCTGAGGTTAAGATCCAAGGAACTATTTCTATACATTCGCCAATAGGAAGCATAGAATATCCCATATCCGAAACTCAGACAATTGATCTTTTAAAGAAATGAAGCCTTCTTTTTATATTTGTCTACTTTGCTTTCTTTGCTTTTGCACTCAAAATAAAGATGAGATTTTTTACCAACCGGCTGAGGCAAATGCAAAGATAGTGCAGGCATACGCTCTCAAAGATTTAAGTTGTGGAAAGAGCCATATTCTTAAAACAGTTTTCCTTGGTAGGGTCAAAATTTCAGATTTGAATCGTTGCATTAAAGCCATTGAAATTACCAGTTGCACAGCATGGCAGGCTGACAATCCGACTCCTGACAGTTGCAAAAGAATCAATTATATTTTGAACTAATGTTGAGATATTTATTCACATTATCGCCAACGGAGATTTTTTTATTCAGCTTATTAGGTTTTTTTGGGCTTCTACTGTTGTATGTTAGTCGATTGAAATCAAAACCAAAAGGAAAGCCAAAGGAAACTGAATCTAAAGAAATAGGCAATGGAAATACTTCCTCCAAAAAATCACCAAATTTACAAGTCATGGAAGTATTTGATTACAATGGAACCAAAATCCTTCACCAAGATGGCAGTTACACGGTAAATGACAAAGGTGTCATCACCAACCATTCAAGTTGGGACTTACTTCCTCCTATCTACCAGAAAATGATTAAAGAATTGGACAACCGTTCTTTGGGCGAAAAGGGCAACGATTATTTTTTAGAGATGATCAATGGTTTTTACTATGTGTCTCTTCCGGGAGGCAAAAAGAAACGTTACAGTAGCATGAATGAGATCCCAGCCCATATCCGCAAACGAATCGGGCTGTGATGCAAACATTACCTAAGTTAAGGCAACGGATTTTGTGGTATTCTTTTTGGGAAGATTTGGTTTGATTGCCTCCATTCCCATTTTCTTTGCCAAGTCTCTGCGTCGGCCTTCTTCGAGAACTTTGACTGGTGGTTTTTTCAAATCCCATACAATGCCAAACCAAGAAAGAACACGCAAGATATAGTAAGTGATGTCTACCTCGTACCAGTAAAAACCTTGGTTGACCGACGAACAATAGTAATGGTGGTTGTTATGCCAACCTTCACCCAGAGTTAAAATTGCTAAGAAAAAATTATTTTTGCTGGTATCTCGTGAATCATATCTCACCGACCCATACACATGCGAAAGTGAGTTGATCGTCCAAGTCGCGTGGCCCAACAGAAAGGTTGCCACTGCATAGCCGTAGACCAGCCATGCCCAACCGCCTACTGCATAGAGAAAGATGGAATAGCTAAGGGGGGCTACCCAATGGTTTCTATCCAACCAGCGTAACTCTGGGTATTTATAAAAATCAGGAATCAATTTTGCTTCATAATCATTGTACTCGTTTCGTAAAAACCAAAGCATATGAGAATACCAAAAGCCTTTCTTTGAAGGTGAGTGTATGTCTTTGTCTGTATCCGAGTATTTATGGTGGTTTCTATGATGAGCCGCCCACCAGAGGACTCCTTTCTGCATCGCCATCGATCCAATCCATGCAAGTACGAACTGGAAGACCCGAGAAGTTTTGAAGGAAGAATGAGAGAAATAACGATGGTAAGCGCCAGTAATTCCAAACATACGAACGAAATATGATACAAAAGCAACCCAAAAGAGTTCCCAAGTAAAAGGAACTGTCAATACGGTCAGAACAGTTGCCTGGATCAAAAAAAACAAGATGAGAAAGAGCTTGGGAGCTTTGTGTTTCACAATAGGCTCAATAGTAGCTGTAGAAGGTTCCATAAAATATCCTATGACGAATAAGAGTCAAAGAATCAGAAGCGGTTGCAAAAAAATTCATTCTACTTGATTCCAATCGCAATTAGGGCAAGCTGACCCTACAAACCATGTCTGGAAGAATAGTTGTACAAAAATACGGTGGAACCTCCGTAGGAGATACCACCAAAATTAAAAATGTTGCCAATCGGATCAAAAAGTACCATGAGCAAGGCAATAAGGTTGCCGTTGTTGTCTCGGCAATGGGACATACTACCGATGAACTGGTAGACTTGGCGGAGCAAATTTCCACAAATCCGCCCAAACGCGAAATGGACATGCTGCTGTCCACTGGGGAACAGGTTTCCATCGCTCTCCTTGCGATTGCTCTCAATGAAATCGGTGTTCCTGCCCAATCCTTTACAGGTTCTCAGGTAAAGATTCTGACCGATGGAAATTTTTCAAATGCAAAGATAGAAATGATTGATCGGACACGCATTGATGAAGCCTTTAACAAGGGAAAGGTGGTGATTGTAGCAGGTTTCCAAGGGATAGACAAAGATGAAAATATTGTAACCTTGGGACGCGGGGGAAGTGACACTTCAGCTGTGGCTCTAGCGGCTGCCTTAGGGGCAGATGAATGTGAAATTTACACGGATGTCGATGGAGTATATACAGCAGACCCTAGAAAAATCCCAAGTGCAAAGATGCACAAACAAATTACATATGAAGAAATGTTAGAACTAGCGTCACTTGGTGCTGGTGTATTGCATTCTAGAAGTGTTGAATTAGGGATGAATTACAACGTTGTAATTCATGTTCGTTCCAGCTTTCACGAAAAGCCAGGAACACTTGTTATGAGTGAGGAAAAAATAATGGAAAAGATGAAGGTTAGTGGTGTCACTTCGAAAGGTGACCAAGTACGGATTACAATTGCGGATGTGAAAGATAAACCTGGCATTGCAGCTGATCTATTTACGCAATTAGCTAATAAAGATGTGATTGTTGATGTAATTGTTCAATCTTCTCCAAGAGATGGTATCAATACCATTTCGTTCACGATTGCCAAAAAAGATACTACGGTAGCGAAACCAATCATCGAAGCCTATGCTAAAACAAACGGGAATGGAACTGCCGAAATCGATGAAAATATCGCAATCGTATCTGCAGTTGGCGTTGGGATGAAATCTCACGTTGGCGTAGCAGCAAAAATGTTCCAGGCATTAGCCGACAATAAAATCAATATCGAGATGATTTCAACATCAGAAATCAAAATCTCTTGTGTGATTAGACAAAGTGAATCGGAAGCGGCAGTTAAAGCGCTTCATGCTGCTTTCATCGATTAAACATCCAACCTATGAAGATTCGAGCTATTTCATTCATTTTTTTGTTAGTAGCTTTGAATCTTCCCTTGGTCGGTTATGAAACCTTAAACCAAGTTGTTGCCATTGTTGGAAACATTGCTATTTCCCAATCCGATTTTGAGAAAGGTGCCGAGAAATATAAAATGTTATCTCGCTTCGTGCCGTCCACGAGAAAGAAAGGCTCATTGCATTCTCAAATCTTAGATTTTTTGATTGATAGAGCCGTTGTCGACATTGCTGCAGATGAAGAATCTATACAGGTCAATGAAAAGCGTATCGAGTCAGAAATCCAGAAACGTATGGAAGCCCAAGGAATTACGGACATGGAGTACTTCAAAAAAGCAGTTTCTCAACAGTTTAATATGCCTTATGAACTATGGCTCGAAGAATTACCGTTCCAAATCAAAAAAGCTCAACTTCTCCAAATAAAAATCTCTCCTCCTCTACCTTCCGAACAAGAAGTACAAAATTGGTACAACAAAAATAAAGCGAAGGTAGGCTTTGAGTACAAATTCAGAGAACTCATCTTCTCACCTACAAACACCTCGATCGAGGAAGAAAGTAAAGTTTTCCAGGAGCTAAATGAGATCCGAAGCAAATCGATGGCTGATCCTTCTTTTTTTAAACTGGTAGCATCAGGCCCAAGAAACGAAAGCAGAAACCGTGCGAACGGTGGTCTTGTCAATTGGATCCCCACCTTCGAATTGTACAAAACGCATCCTACGACAGCATCCGTACTTGCACAGGTGCAACAAGGCAAAGTGTCTGAGGTGTTTCGTGATGAGAGAAAACGATACTGTTTGGTGTTTGTTGAAGGAATGAGACCCACACCTTTGGATGCCGTTCGAAAAGGAATCCAAGGATTATTGTTCCGAGACAAGGAACAAGTGCACTTTGAAGAATGGGTAGCCAATACCAGAAAGACCACCTCTATCACAATTTTCGATCCTATTTACATTAAGGAAAACAGTATTTCCAATCCTGAAGAGAAATACTCACAAGAAGCGCCATGAAGAAAACTGATTATTTGCCTTCTTTAACGGCTGTTTATTTAGATCCGAGTTCCTCTAAATTCCTTTATCAAACTCTCACAGAAGATCTTTGGGACATTATGATCAAAAAAATAGATCACTGTTACCCAAATATTAAGATCATTGTTGGTCTTGACAAAGATCTATTTTCCAAGTTCCAATCATCCAATTTCCCATTCTTAAATCGGCTTGAGTTGGAAAATGTAGAGACTGAACTAGAGTTTTTAAGAAAGATTGGCGGAAAATTGCCACCTTCTAAATGGAATGATCCTGATTGGGATGAAGTAAATTTTTTATATTTAAAAGGACTAACACCCCTACTCGATGTAGATTTGATGAAGGAGTCTTTTTCTCGACATAAAAAATTCTTTAGCCAATATTCTTATAGTGAGAATCTTCCGGAAGGAATCATTCCCACTATCATTACTAGAGAGTTTCTCTCGAGTTTGCCTGAGGCAGTTTCTAGTGATGTGCATTCTTTTTTCTTAAAGAATATAAACCAATACGATGTAGATATATTTTTTGTAGCACCTGATCTCCGACAATTTCGACTAGATTTTCGGGTGAATCAGCAGCGGAACTTTCAAATCATACAGTCCCTTCTATCGGTAGATCAAAATCTTTCCTATCGTGATATTCTTCCCAAAATCAAAGAAAATCCGAAGATATTTAGGATTGCTCCTTCGTTTATCGAATGGGAAATATATCGCGGGTGTGAATTGAATTGTACATTTTGTCCAAGGCAATTGATAGAAAAAGACTCTGATAACCAGCACATAAGCGTAAATGAAGCAAAACTAATTGTCTCCAAATTAAACCAAAACATCCACACTTCCTTTAGCATTTGTTTGGGAGGAAATGGTGAACCACTCCTCCACCCTCAACTTTTTGAGATAACGAATGAAATCCTAGAATCAAGTCAACTGAATGAATTGATGATAGAGACTGCTCTGTATAAAAATGTTGAGTCATTATTCCAATGGTTAGGATCTCTTAGCGAAGAGAAAAAGAAAAAGCTGTCCTTTATAGTGAATCTTAGTACCTTAAATAAAGAAGTTTATGCATCTTTATATGGAAAAGATTTATATGACACTGTCCTAGGCAATCTGCTAAAGCTTAAAGATCTTGTTCCTAAAGATTCTTTGTATGTGCAAATGATAAAGATGGTTGAGGTAGGCGATGAAGTAGATTCATACTTTACCTTTTTTGAAAAACAACAAATCAATGTCATCCTTCAGAAATACAATACATTTGCTCATAAACTAAAAGAGCGGCGTGTCAGCGATTTAACTCCTATTCACAGAGAATTTTGTTGGCATTTAAATAGAGATCTCTCCATTGATGTGAGAGGGAATGTAAATCTTTGTAAACAAGAGTGGAAACACCAGCTTGGCAACTTAATCCATGATTCGTTTGGTGAAATTTGGGAACGAGGCGATGCTCATTTTCACAACTCATTGATTGGAAAACATGAATCGATACCGGCACCATGCTTAAACTGTGATGAGTGGTATACGTTCAACGCCTGATCCTTTTGCATTTATCCAAGCAAGACTTAGCTCTTCTCGGTTAAACCAAAAGGTATTGATGAGTATCGATGAGGATTCAAATGAATCTATCATCGCACATCTTTTTTCTAGATTAAGTAAAGTTTTTCCCGCAAACCGAATCTTTTTCCTGATACCAAATGAAGAAAAACTTTTAGCAGATTTTTTGTCAGAAAAGGAGATTCCATTTTTGCAAGGATCTCTTGAAAACGTAAGAGATCGTTTCATTCAAGCGGCCAAAACTGTAAATGCTAAGGATATATTTCGATTCACTGCTGATAACCCTTTCGTTGATCTAACGAGTATTGAATTGATGAAGGAGGCTCTTTTTCACCTACCCACTCGGTTCTATAATCTATCCATGAACTCACTTCCACTTGGTATGGGTTGTGAATGTTTTTCCTTTGAATCACTTAGCTATCAAAACTTAGAATGGAATGAAGAACGCCACCAAGAACATGTTAGTCTACACATAAAAGAAAATTTAGAAGTCAATAAAATCTATCGATTGGTTCCACCACATCTTTCCCTTCATCAACAAGAAATATCCAATGAAATTCGAGTCACAGTTGATGAAATCTTAGATTTGCAATTCATTCGGTCTTTATGGAAACACTTTAAAAATACGCATCCATTTTTTGGAGCAACCGAGGTTCTTCAATTTCACAAAGATCATCCGGAAATAACAAGGGTGAATCGAAATGTACAACAAATACAATTCCATTTGCCTAAAGCCAAACCAAATCAAAAAAGAATCCATATTTCATACGGAGATCCACTTACGTATGGGACAGGTCATTTCGAGCGATGTAAGTCTTTGTCAATTGAGTTGCAGATGAAAGGTTATTTAATCTTTTGCAATTCTTTGGAAGAGAGTGAATTTGATGCTTATATATATGATGCAAGAGAGTGCGATATCCCAAAAAAGCCAGCTTTGGCTATCGATCACTTAGGTAAGTTAGATGCAGATGTGGAAAAGGTTTTCTTTTTACCACACCCTGAACTAAGAGAAATGCCAAACGATACAATATCATTTTATACCTCTCCATTGCTCTATACTTTTCAATCAATGAAGGAACAAAATAATCATATTCTAGTTTATGCTGGTTCATTAGCACAAGATCAATCTCTATTGTTGGACAAGTTTGTTATCGAAAGAGTTTTACCACTCTCAAAAGAAGCAGCCATAATCCGAATAGGAGGAGCCCAACCGAAAGCCTCTGAAATTCTGTACTATCCAAGAATTGAAAAAAGTGTATTTTATGAGTATCTCAATTCAGCCTCTCTTTTTATAACCTATTATGGAATAGGAATGTTAGAATCACTCTTCTTGAAAAAAAGAACCCTTTTATATGGCATTGGCCCTGTGCATGACCGTTTAGGTATTTTTTTCTCTAAACAATATGCAGTCCCTTATCTTGGAAATGTAGAACATTTAAATTTCGAAAGGCAAATGCTAAATGAACGCAATCCAAACATAAAGATTGAAATCACTGCCCAAGAAAAAATAATCAGATGGCTAGCAGGTTTATGAAACAAAGTTTACGACATATACTATCATTCCTTCTCCTAAGCATTCTCTCCTTCCAAACTCAATCGGCACAAGAGACGCTAGCGACAGAGGATATTGCTCTCATCCAAAGAAAAATCGAATTAGAAAAGACAGGGAGAAATATCATCAATGCATTACGCTTTGGTAAATTTGCGCTTGCTGACCAAGAATGGAAACGAATCCAAGCTGAAGAATTTAAAACTGAAGCAGAATACTATTATCTAGCAGGTGCTTTGATGTACTCTCGTTTAGATTGGCAAGATGCTAAAGAATTTCTCCAGAAATCACTATCACTCGAACCTAGTCATGAGGCATCTAGCTTTTTGCTCGGAATGATTTTTGCTCAGGCAGACAATTGGAAACAGGCAAAACAAGTCTGGGTAAAGACGATTGAAATTTCCCCTTACAATCCATTTTATCATTACAATTTAGGATTATCCTATTATATTCTTGCGGAATATGATAAAGCGATTGAATCTTTATCCAAATCCTTAGAGTACAAACCGAACTACCTTGAAGCAAAGATTATTCTTGCAAAAACATATCTCGAATTAGGTGAACTTTTAAATGCAAAAAATGAACTAGAGTCTATTTTAGAAATCGAACCAAAAAACCAAGTCGCTTCGAATCTATATGGTCGTGCAATTTATGAAATGGACCGTGATCCCAAAAAGGCATTATCATATCTTAAGAATGATAAAATTCTAGGCTGGCGGGAAAAGAGAATTTATGCACGCTGCTACTTCGAAATTCGCAAGTGGAGAGAATCAGAAGCCTTGTTTCGAACCATAGCATACTCCCCCTTTGCAGATGAATTTGACCAGAGTTTTTATCTAAACCTTTTATTGAACTTGGGTTTGGAAGAGAAAGCAAATGACTTTTTCCATTTTACAAGAAAACAAGACCGCAACAATTCAAATGTCACGGACACTTATAAAATGTTACTATCTAGTAGAGAAGGGAAAACCCTACTCTACCATTATTTCAAACTGAGATACTAAGTAGCAGATTGGTCTTGTTTTGCTTGTGTATACTTCCACTCTACGGCCACTCGGATTAACTTCTCATTTTCTGAGATACTCAATTTTGTTTTAATCCGGGATCTGAGAGTTTCAATTGTAGACGGTGCAAGACCCATATTGGCTGCGATTTCTTTTACTGGCATTCCCTCGCCTATCATTAGAAAGACTTCCAACTCACGGTTGGAAAGTCGGTCAATTGGATCCTTTTCTTCTTTTTGGGAGTTTTTGTATAGGTGACCTAAAAGCCTTGTTGCTTGCGAAGAGCTCACAAAATAGTCACCTTTCAAAACTGTCTGGATCGCCTCAACTATTTGCGTTGTGGTATCTTCTTTGAATACATAGCCCATAGCTCCCAATTTAAATGCCCGGTCTACAAATGTATCGTCAGTCAACATACTGATGATGATCACAGCAATTTCGGGGAAAGCAGTGCGCAATTTCTTGAGTAGTTGCAATCCACTTTGATTCTGTTTCAATTGGATATCAACCAAGACCAAAGCAGGTTTTAGTTTCTCAATTTCTAAGAATGCATTCTCTATGTTGTCTGAGGACCCGATACAATCTAAGTCTTCCGACTGAGAAATTAAATTTTGCAGAGCATCCACAACTAGTGGGTGGTCGTCTACGATATAAACCTGCTTCTTCATTTAACAATCCATTTACGATTCTTTGAGAGCGTTGATCATCTCTTGAGTTGCTTTCTTTCCATCACCAAATAACATCAAACAGTTGTCTGCGATGAATAATGGATTAGGAACTCCAGCAAAACCAGGACTTAACGACCGTTTAATGACCACTACAGTTTTTGCCTTATCTACATCTAAGATAGGCATTCCCGCAATTGGTGATTTCGGATCGGTCTTTGCCAAAGGATTCGTAACATCATTTGCTCCATTGACGATCACCACGTCAACATTTTCAAATGTACTATTGATTTCATCCATTTCCTTTAATCGGTCATACGGAATGTCTGCTTCTGCTAGAAGGACATTCATATGACCCGGCATACGTCCAGCGACAGGATGGATTGCAAAGCTTACATCAATACCCTTCGCAGTCAATAGTTGATACAAATCCCTAACCGCATGTTGTGCTTGTGCAACGGCCATTCCGTACCCAGGAACTATCACTACAGTTCTTGCAATATCTAGTAACATTGCCACTTCTTCAGGACTTGTTGCTTTGGTTTTTCCTGTATAGAAATCTCCATCTTGTTTGGACTCTTCTGCGATGGCACCAAATCCACCAAATAGAACGTTTGCCAAGCTACGGTTCATAGCTTTACACATGATTTGAGTTAAAATAATTCCAGAAGCACCAACAAGGGAGCCAGAAATGATCAGAACATTGTTATTTAAAACAAAACCAGTAGCAGATGCCGCTATCCCTGAATAGGAGTTGAGAAGTGATATCACAACAGGCATATCAGCTCCACCAATAGGCATTACCAATAAAATTCCTAAAAGCAAACTGATTGCACTTAGTACCCAATAGAGTACTTCATCAGTTGGATTGATGACGTGGAAAACTCCTAGACCAAGAATGATAAGCCCGAATATGATTTTGACAACTTGGTCTCCTGAATAACGAACTGCTTTCTCTGTGATAAAGCCTTGTAATTTACCAAAGGCTATAAAACTTCCACTGAAAGTCACCCCGCCGACGATAGCAGAGAAGACAATGGAGATGATCTCTTGGTAATTTACGACATAGGTATAAGTAGGTATCGAAAGTTCTAAAGCGGCACCAGCAACCATGACCGAGGCGATCCCACCAAATCCATTTAGGATAGCTACAAGTTGTGGCATTGCGGTCATTTGGATTTTGATGGCTAAGACAACACCAATTGCAGAACCAATCAAGATCCCGAGAATGATCCAATCATAGCTTAGGATTTTTTGGTCCAGAAGGGTTACGAGTACGGCAATCAACATCCCGATAGCTCCCAATAAGTTTCCTCTGGTTGCCGTTTTTGGGGTGCCTAACTGTTTTAATCCAACGATGAAGAGAACAGAGGCCAAAAGATAAGAAAGATTTAAGAAGTGGCTGAGTTGCATGTTTGCTTTTAGTCCTTTTTCTTAAACATTCCAAGCATACGGTGCGTCACCAAAAATCCGCCCACAACGTTTATGGTTGCAAAGATCACGGACAAAAATCCTAAGATTTTTGTGAGGTTACTTTCTTGGATCCCGGCTGCATACAGAGCACCGATCAGAGTGATGCCAGAGATTGCGTTGGAACCCGACATAAGTGGTGTGTGAAGGATGGGAGGAATTTTAGTGATGATTTCAAATCCGACGAAGATTGCTAAAACGAAGATCGTGACTGCAGTTACAAATATTTCCATAGGCTTGAAGTAGTTATGGAATCTTTCGTCTTTTTGGAAAACAATTTTTCCTTGGGTTTACTTCTTTAAATAGTCCGCAATATCTCGGGCATTGCTTTCTAAACTCCCTCGGACCCTATTTTCTCGAAGCTTTTTCGCAAAATCTGGCAATGTCTCTTCAAATTCTTCATTTGAATACGAGGTAAACTCCTTTTCCATCAGCACTTCATTGGAGGGAGTACTCACCTTCATCTCAATTGTTGTAATCATAAAAAATGATTTCAACAGATAGATAATGATGATTTCTTCAATTACTTCCCAGATAAAAACCGCAAGTCCTACCTCTGGCTCTCCCGTCGCCTCGCCTATGATAAATCCAAAAACCAAACCCACCGAAAGCCCTTGGATGAATATTTTAGGTCTTACCTCCCCCATATCTAAGATAGTTGTTTCCAATACCAAATCTGCTTTTTCTCTTTCGTTTACAAGGTGCACCCCGTTCGCCAGGAGATATCGCCTTAGCCTAACATCAAACCAGTTTGCATGGTTATCCATTATCTTTTGGATCAATTTTGTTTTTGCTTCGCCTTCTGCGATCTGCGAGCTAATGGAACGAAGAAAGTATATATCGATTCCAACTTTTGTCTTTTCTAAATAGAACTTGGGTTTTGATGGTTTTGAAGCAACGTAAGTATTGTATTTCTGGCTACAATGTACAAGGAGTGATATAATGAGAATCGAGGATAAAAATCGCAATGATTTGTCTTATGCAGTAGGGTCTAAGATACCTGCTTCCTCGAAACCTTTTTTTCGAAGCAAACAGGAATCACATTTTCCACACGGCTTTCCTTTCACAGGATCATAGCAAGAGTGAGTTAACTCGAAAGGCACATGGTAACGATTTGCGAGTAAAACGATCTCCTTCTTGTTCAGTTTGAGCAAGGGAGTTTTGATCTGTATTTTTTTTCTTCCACTAACGCCCGTTTTTGTTCCTAAGTCTGCTACAGTCTGAAACGCTTGGATGAACTCGGGTCTACAGTCAGGATATCCGGAATAATCGAGTGCATTTACACCAATATAAATGGAATCATATCCGTGGCCTTCCGCTAAGGATAAAGCAAAAGACAAAAACAAAGTATTTCTCCCAGGGACATATGTATTTGGAATCTCCTTGTCCTTTTGCAATTGGTTCAACTGAACATTTTTTCTAACTTTCAAACGTTCTTCTGTCAGAGAACTTCCTAAAAAAAACTCTGGATCCAATTTTTGGACCAGATGCTTTACTCCTAATTTTTCAGCGATCAATTTACTTTTCGCTATTTCGATTTTATGTTTTTGTGAGTAGAGAAAGGAAAGTGCTAATATGGGAAGCTTTTTCTGTTTCGGATAACCGAAGTCATGTGCAGCTAGATAAAGACAAGTTGTTGAATCCAATCCTCCTGATAAAAGTACAACCGCGCCATTTGTATCTTTCATGGCTGTTTGGGACCGTAATAGACACATGAGCTAGTACATGTTTCAAAAACAGTTATCTTGTAAAGTAATGGGAGTTCAGGTTTTAAGCGATTCCAAAGCCATACAGCCAATTTTTCACTCGTTGGGTTTTCTAAACCCTTCACCTCGTTTAACACATAATGATCTAAATCTTTTTCGATGATAGGTTTTACAACAGATTTGAGATCAGCAAAATCCATCAACCAACCAGTATGTGAATCGATTTGGCCTTTCAAACACACAGAAAATCGGAAACTGTGGCCATGCATCCTTCTACATTTATGGCCTTCTGGAACATTCGGCAAATAATGGGCCGCTTCAAAACCAAATGTCTTTTCGAGCTCGATCTCTTCCATCATCACTCTTCCGTAGAGTATTCTGTGAAAAGAGACTTTTGGTTTCCTACGTGGTTTTGAAATTCGACTGGGTAATTGGATGTAAAACAAGCATCACAGAATCCACCGCCTTTATGACCAGCAACGGCATCATGCATCCCATCCAAAGTAAGGTATGCAAGCGTATCTACACGTAGGTATTTACGGATCTCCTCAATAGAATGAGTAGCTGCAATCAATTCTTTATGGGTCGGAATATCAATGCCGTAATAACAAGGAGAAACAGTTGGTGGAGCAGAAACTCGAAAATGAATCTCTTTTGCGCCAGCCATACGGATCATTTTAATAATTTTTCGGCTTGTGGTTCCACGCATCACGGAATCATCGATAACGACGACGCGCTTTCCATCAACGACCTCTTTTACCACATTGTATTTGATTTTTGCGCCGAAGTCCCGAATCTTTTGGTCCGGCTCAATAAAGGTCCTACCGATGTAATGGGAACGAATCAAACCACTCTGGTAAGGAATCCCAGATTCTTCCGAATATCCTAAAGCTGCGATGTTAGCAGAATCTGGAACAGGTATAATCACATCTGCCTCGACTGGCATAACACGCGCTAACTGCCTACCGAGAGATTTTCTGACCTTATAGACAGACTCTTCAAAAATGTAAGAGTCTGGTCTTGCGAAGTATATGTATTCAAAAATACAAAGACTTGGTTTTGCTTTTGGAAATGGATAGAGTGATCGCATACCTGTATGGTCTATGACAATCATTTCACCCGGTTCTACATCGCGCACATATTCGGTTTCGGTGATATCAAAAGCACAAGTTTCGGAAGCGAACACAATCGCACCATCTGATCGTTTTCCCATCACTAAAGGGCGAAAGCCATTTGGGTCACGAACCGCAACCAAATAGCGAGGGGTTAATACCAAAAGTGAGTAGGCTCCTCTAACCTGTGATAAAGATTCACAGAGCGCCTCTAAGAGGTCTGTCTTGTGGCTTTTTGCCATTAAATGTACGATGACTTCTGAATCGATAGTGGTTTGGAAAATGGAGCCATCTCTTTCCAATCGATTTCGGATGTCCCAAGAATTGACTAAGTTTCCATTGTGCGCAAGGGCGATTGGACCTAGGTGAGATTCGACTCTCACAGGTTGCGCATTCCGGAGAAAACTAGCACCTGTTGTGGAATAACGATTGTGTCCTATGGCTGCCTCGCCGATGAGTTCTCTTATTTTAGGTTGGGTAAATATATTGGCAACCAGACCCATGTTCGCATATCGGTAGAGGTGCGCTCCATCGGTGGAAACAATCCCACTGGATTCCTGACCACGGTGTTGCATGGAGTACAATCCGAGATACGTGAAATTAGCCGCTTCCTTGCTATTGTAGATGCCGAAAATGGCACATTCTTCTTTTGGTTTGTCAGATTGAAGAATCATTGTTAGAATGACAATTGCAGTATTTCTAAAATCACCATTAGATGCAAACCAATTCCAACTATATTCTTGTTGATACGCCGAAAGCTTTAGAACTAGCCTTGCTCAATCTCAGGCAGTCAAAAGTTTTGTCAATTGACACCGAATCTTCCGGATATTACACATATTATCCACGTGTTTGCCTTATACAGATCAATTCTCGGGGAAAAAACTACCTAATCGACCCGCTTCGGATCTCGAATTTGTCATCTCTCGGGCCTCTCTTTCTTGACCCAGAGATTCTCAAGATTTTTCACTCGGCCCAAGACGATATCAAAGCTCTCAAAAGAGATTTTTCCTATGAGTTTGTCAATGTTGCGGACACAATGATTAGCTCTAGGCTCCTATCCATGGAACAAAGCTCCTTATCGTACTTAGTTGAATACTACCACAAAGTTACTCTTTCCAAAGTTGAACAAAAATCCAATTGGGAGACGAGACCTCTACAAAAACAACAGCTTAGGTATGCGGCTTCGGATACAGCTTATCTGGAATCGATTTGGCTGAAGATGGAAGAGGAATTGAAAAAACGAAATCTGCTAGACGAAGCAAAGTCAGAATTTGCATTCACAGCGCAGGAAGCCTATGTGGCAAAGGAAGGAGAGGGATTTTCCCTCGCAAAGTTTCCCGATATCTTAAATTTTACTCCCCTTGAAAGGAGAAAGATCTTGGAGCTTTTGCGCTACCGCGATGAAAAAGCAAAGCGGATAAACAAAGCCAGCTTTCGAGTCTTTGGAAATGATAAACTCGCACAATCTGTAAAAGAAGAACCCAACGAAGAAAAATGTATGGAATGGTTTGGAAAGAAAGATGGAGCAGAGATTTATAAACTTTTGATCAGTGAATACAATGATCCTATCGAAGCTTCCGAGCTTACCAAACGACATGGTGAAGATCTAAATGAAGAAGAAGATAAAAAATTCCAATTGGCTAAGAAATGGCGACTGCGCATCATGAGGATTCGAAGGATGGAACATTCATTACTTCCGTCTAACAAACAGCTCATCGCTATTCTAAAAGCAAACCCACAAAATGTAGAAGAGCTCAGGGGTTTAAAAATCTTTTCTGACTGGAAAGTTGAAAATTATGGACCTTCCCTGATTGCCGCTTTAAGTGGTTCCAATTATGATAGTCTTCTCCAAAAACTCACACCGATTCGTTCCAAAGAAGCCTTCATCGCAAAAAGAAAAAAAAAGCAAGCCAAACAGCAAGCAGAAGGATGAATCTCGACTTAGGACGCATCCGCTCTGAACTAAACCAAGGATGGAATGAGCTGCCAAATACAACAGAAATCGTTTCTTCTGTGGTTGTGCCAATCTTCCATACCCAAGAAGGCGAACATGGATTTATCTTAACCCAGCGTTCCCAACACCTCAAATCTCATCCGGGACAGATTTCTTTTCCAGGTGGAGTCAAGGATCCCGAAGATTCAGATCTTTTGTCTTGTGCCCTGAGAGAATGGGAGGAAGAGATGGGAGTCTCTCGCACTCAAATCGAAATCATAGGAAAGCATGAACATCTGCTAACCAGAACAGGATTTCATATTACTCCTTTTTTGGGGATCTATTCCGGTGATTTCCAATTTTCCTATAATAGAGATGAAGTAGAAAAGGTGATTCTCCTTCCAATCAAAAGTCTTTGGAATGCTCCCTTTTACCAAATTCAAATCCCCAACCGTGGGCCAGAAAATACGGCTTACTATTTTGATCTAGATGAAGGATTGCTTTGGGGGGCCACATGTGAATTGATTCTCCGATTCCTAAGACATTATGCCTCCTTCCAACGTGAGCCAAATCTCGTGAAGCCAAATCTCAATACTCCTCCCTTTTTCCGCCCCCCAAGAAACTAAGGTAAGTTTTTGAATCGGCCGACATTCATAGTGTGATCCATTCACTTCCTCCATTCAGATATTTTATCTTTTTACTTTTCATCTGTTTGCCGATTTGGATGATCCAGCCAAATACGCCTAATAAAAGATATGTGATAATATTAGATGCGAGTGGTTCAATGGCCGAAAAGTTAGACGGTATCTCTCGTATGGCCTTGGCAAAGGAACAACTTCAACGATTTCTAAGTAAACTTCCCTATGATGCTGAAGTTGGCTTAGTTGCCTATGGCAACCGAATACCTGGCTGCGACTCCGCTCGTCTTTACCATCCGATACGTAGAGGAAGTAGTTTTTCCGTAATGGGCAAACTAGGAAACTTAATACCGGCTGGCTCTACTCCCATTGCCTCTACGATCGATATTGTGGGAGAACATCTACTCAATGAGAGAGAGGAAACCCAGATCCTTTTGATCTCAGACGGAATCGAAAGCTGTGATGGAGACCCGATTGCAAGCTTGCAACGCATTAAGGTGCGCGGAAAAAAATTCAAACTCCATGTCTTAGGAATCTCATTGGATGCCAGATCTGAAGATGAAATGCGTTCCCTAAGTCTTGCGGGCAATGGATCTTATTTTTCGATTCGAGAAAGGGAGGACATAGCGATAGCCTTCCAAAGTTTTGAGCAGGCAAAGGTAAAAATAGAAACCGTTGTTAGTTCGCCCAAACCTAGTGAACCTAAAATCAAAATTGTAAGCATTTTACCCTATTCTGAATCAAATTCGTACATTGTAAGATACGAATATGAAGGAATTCTTTCGCACCAAGAATACTTGGCGAAGTTGATGGTCTTTCCGAGAGAAAAGAAAAGTGTCCTAAACCAAATCCCTCCTTCGGATTTAATCCAATTAGAAGTGCAATCCTTGTCTGAATCCAAAGGTAGTGGGAAAATTGTCTTACATTTAGCAAAATCGATCGATTCGCTTGCGCAAATGGAACTTTGGGATATGCATGGGATTCCTTCCCGCATGGCAAAATCGGAGTTAAATCTTTTACAGAACTTTCAGCCTTAAACCGACATAATAAGTATGAAGTTGCTGGCCATAGTATTCTCGATTAGCCTATTTTGCTCTAACCAAGCTCTCTTTTCCCAAACGAACCAAAAGGTAGGGCAAGTTTTCAAAGAAGAGGAAAGAAAAGCAGGGGAACTCCATTACAAACGAGCGCTAGAAAGCTTTGAAGATCGAAACTATACAAAGGCTTTAGAGGAGCTAAAGCTATTTCTGGTTCTCTACCTCCGGCACCCAAAAGAGTGGGAAGCGAGGAAATTGCTCTCTAGGACTCACAAAAAGAGGGGCGATCTCTTAGCTTTGGCAGAAAATGAGCTACAAATGTACAAAGATTATCCGAATACTGAGGAGGGTCTCGATGCATATCTCGAATCAGCACGTGCTTGGATCCGTCTTGGAAAGGAAGAAAAAGCACAAAATATTCTGTTGGATATAACGAAAAATACCTATTCGTCGAAAATTGCGCAAGAAGCGGAACTGGAACTTTCCCAATTAGAAATTTTAAAAGAATCCAAAAATAAGTAATTTTTAGGAAAATATTGCCTCTATGATCTCCGATAATAAAGTAGTCAACGGTTACGTAGAGAAAAGCTAACAATGTCATTTTTTCAAATGGTTACCTTCCCAGCAAACTCCTACATCATTGTAGAGGGAAAGAAAGATGCGAATAATTTTTATATCATTCGCGAAGGGAAGGTACGTATTACAAGAGAAACAGCAGTTGTCGGAGAGGATCCTAACCAGGTTCTTGGACCGGGAGACTTTTTTGGTGTTGTCGCAGCCATGAGCCAACATGCTCAAATCGAATCCGCCACATCGCTTACCAATGTATCTTTAATCTCTGTCAGCTACGACCAATTTGGAACCCTCATCCAAAAGTCGACAGCGGTTGCGATGAACATCATTCGATTTTTTTCGATGAAGCTCCGTCAGTTCGATACTACCATCACTCGACTTTCCTTTCGTAATGCCGTTGAGGAAGATCCGAACGAATTGTTCAAAATCGGTGAGTACTATTTCCAACAGCAAAATATGTCTCATGCGACTTTTGCTTACCAAAGTTATTTGAAACACTTACCCAGCGGTCAGTTTGTACCGCAGGCCAAACTTCGCTTACAAACCATGAACCAGCCTTTCCAAGGCGCGGTGATCGATTATACAAAATTCAATCGTACCTACAAAGACAATGAAATGATCTTTTGTGAACATGAGCCTGGAAAGGAATTGTTCATTTTACAGGCCGGAAAGGTCAAAATCTCCAAAATCGTTAACCAAAACGAAGTGATGTTAGCTGTATTACAAGCGGGCGACATTTTTGGAGAGATGGCTATTTTGGATAATAAGCCTCGATCTGCGTCCGCGATTGCCTCTGGAGATGTGGAATTGTTAGCCATTAACAAAGCAAACTTCGAGGGGATGGTAAAGGCTCAGCCTCAACTTGCGACTCGTTTGATTACCCTTCTCTCCGAGCGAATTTGGACAGCTTACAAACAATTAGCCAATCTTATGTTAAAAGACTCCCAAGCTAGGATTGTGGACACACTCCTCACATTGAGCGAAAAAAATAGAGTCAAGATTGCCCCCAAACAGGCATACAACTTTGAGATAGGTACTAAGGATCTACTTAAAATGGTGGGTCTTACTGATCCGAAAGACGAACTACTCATTGCAGACATTATGAAACAAAACAAATTTATTCGCCTGGACATGGGAAAAATCGTATGTTCCGACATGGCAGAGTTAGAAAAACTCGTCCAATTCTACCATAAAAAGGCGAGTATGGAGAACAAACTTAAGAAATTGAAATAATTTCTTCTTGCGTTTTCTATCGAATAGCCTGTCTTATTGTGTGAACTAGAATGAACGAAAAAATACAAATCGAAGAAAAGGGCAATACCATCCATATCAAGTTTATGGACCAAATCTTGGACGGTAACTCGGCTGAGCTACGTGAGACCTTGGCAAATACTCTGGAAAAATCTGCCACAGAAGTCCTTCTCGATATGGAGAAGGTAGTCATTGTTAGCTCTTTGGGAATCTCACGACTGCTATCGTTTAAGAACAAGGCAGATGAAAAAAGGATGACCGTAAAGATCATCAATATCCAGGACAAATTAAAAGAGACTCTTAAGAAGTTGATGTTAGACCAGTTTTTCGGTCTTTAAACCGGAGTGACCTTAAGCCTCCGGTTTTAAGCCGTGGCTCGCAAGGTCAGCCTCTGTCATGATCCTTACTAATTCTTTGAATTTTACTTTTGGTTCCCAGCCTAGCTGACGTTTGGCTTTGGCAGGGTTTCCAATCAAAAGTTCTACTTCTGTGGGACGGTAGTATTTAGGGTCAATTTTGACGAGGACTTTGCCAGACTTTTTGTCTTTGCCTACTTCGGCTTCCGCTTTTCCTTCCCACACAATCTCATGCCCAGCGATCCGAAAGGACTCTTCAATGAATTCTCGAACGGTATGGGTTTCGTTGGTTGCAACAACATAGTCATCAGGCGTGTCTTTTTGTAACATCATCCACATCATCTCAACATAATCAGGAGCATAGCCCCAGTCTCGTTTTGAGTCAATGTTTCCCATGATGAGGGCAGATTGTTTGCCTGCTTTGATAGCTGATACGCCCAATGTGACCTTTCTTGTGACGAAAGTTTCCCCCCGTCTTGGGGATTCATGGTTGAAAAGAATGCCGTTGGAGGCATGAATTTGATATGCTTCACGGTAATTAACAACGGCCCAATACGCATATAACTTTGCAACGGCGTACGGAGACCTGGGATAGAATGGTGTTTTTTCAGTTTGTGGGACTTCTTGGACTAATCCATATAATTCAGAAGTTGAGGCTTGGTAGAATCTGGAATTGACTCCTGTTTGTTTAATTGCATCTAAAATTCTGAGTGTTCCAACAGCATCCACCTCTGCCGTATACTCGGGAACCTCAAAAGAAACCTGAACATGTGATTGTGCGGCTAGGTTATAAATCTCATCTGGTTCTATCTTTTCCAAAATTCGATTTAAATTAGAAGAATCTGTCATATCTCCGTAATGAAGGAAAAGATTTGGATCTTCGTGTAGGTGTTCAATCCGACCACGATTGAAAAGACTCGTTCTTCGGACGATCCCGTGAACTTGGTAGCCTTTTCCAAGCAACAATTCGGCTAAATAGGAGCCATCTTGGCCTGTGATTCCAGTGATGAGCGCTTTTTTCATATTGTAAGGAACAAAATGAGCCGAGAGACAATTTCGAAAAGGAAAATTGTAGGAATGAAGCTAAAAATTATTCTCATTTCATCAGTTCATCGAGAGGCTTGGCTTGCTTAGAAACCAAAAGAAATGGTCTTCCAAAAGAGTTTGTCAGTGAAGCTTCCGCATCCACTCCAGATGCTAGATACAGAGTTGCGATCAAATCCCTGAGGTGATACGCATTTGATCCTTTCAGAGGGGACTCTCCTTTTTTGTCAGATTCTCCTAAAACAAAGCCTCGGGGTAAATTTCCACCGCCTAACAAAGATGTCCACACTTTAGGGTAATGATCTCTCCCATCACGACTTCCAACATCTGGTGTTCTGCCAAACTCTGAACTTAAAAAGAAGATGGTTTGGTTCAGTAGTCCAGAAACAGCTAAGTCTTCAATCAATGCCGCTAAACCTGCATCGGTCTCTGACATGATCTTTGCAATTTGCGCTTTGTTGTTTCCATGTGTATCCCAGCCACCTATGGTAATTTGTATGAAAGGTGTTTCTCTCTCAACCAAACGTTTTGCTAAGAGACATGCCTTCCCTTGCCAAGATTTCCCATATCGCATTTGATTTGCTTCAGATTCTTTTTTAAGATCAAAGCTCGATAGCTCATCCGAGTTTCGAAATTCCTCCGCAGCATGTACCATTTTTGCCCAAAGTTTGATTTGCGAAGATTGGTTGGTTTTTCCGAACTCTTCATTTAGAAAATTAAGCATATCCTTTCTACGCACCAGTCGCTCCTCTTTAAACTTTCCATAGGATGGATTTAGATGGTTCACAGGCTGGTCCAAATTTCCGATATGAAACCCAGCATATGGAATACCCAGAAAACCAGAGTTACCTATGCGTCCACTACGTCCGCCCATTGTCACATAACTTGGAAAATATGTTTTTTGTACTTTTTTCCTTTTTGCAAAGGCAATGACAGAGCCAATATGCGGGATGTCAGGAAAACCCATGCCCTCCGTAGAACGATAACCCGTATTGAGCAAATACTGGCCAAAACCATGGTCACCATCTTCACTCCAAGTGCTTCGGATGATGCCGATATGTTTGAGTTGAGCAGCAGTTTTGACAAATGGCTCTAGTACTTGGATATTGCTGATAGATGAAGAGACTGTTGAAAAAACACTATTTGCTTTTGGATCAAGTGTATCAACATGGCTCATCCCTCCTTCCATATTTATAAAAACAACAGATTTAATTTTTGGATCAACGTTGATATCTTCTGCGTTTTCCCCTTCTTCTTCTTTTGCAAATAAGCCATTATCGGTGGAGAAGATGTAAGGTAGGCCTAGAGTTGCTAAACTTGCGAAAAGAAATTTCTTTCTGTCGAAACGATCTGAATCAATTAACATGTAAAAACTCCTGGCTGTTCATAATTGCCCAGCTCAAATCCTGTAAAAATTCTCGATCATAGGTAGTCTCCGTTTTTATAAATTTAGATTTATAGTATTCGGATTCTCTTTGGCTTGGATGTCTACCCAATAGACTAAGGTAAACATGGTCAATGGTCTTGAGCATAGACTTTGTTTCGTCAAATTTCTTTTTAATGGACGACTCATTTCCACCAAAATCCCATGTCAATTTTCCAGTAACTCGTCCATTCATAAGTGTTAATACTTGTTCTATGGTGATTTCATTAAAGTCATCAGCAATATCAACTCGTGGACCGGATCCAAAAACAGAGAGAAAATTATGGTAGGGTGCAGGATGTTCCACTTCTGCGGCACTCGAAACTTCAGAGGGATTGTCTTTTGGAAATCGTATGTTTCCTATTCCTTTTAAATCTATTTGAGAACCAAGCTGAAGATTCGGAAGTCGGCGTTCACGTAAATTGCCAATTGTTAAAGTTTGAGAAGCTTTGAGTAAAGAATTCAAAAGCTGATCTGCATCCAATCGTTGCGCATAAAAAAACTTCATAGGCTGTGTATCTTTGGATTGTCCTGGTGCCGATCTTATATAGGCTTTTGAAGTAACAATATATAGAATCAGATCTTTGATCCGGTATCCATTGTTTTTGAAGTAAGTGTCGAGATGATTTAGGATTTCTTCTCCTTGTAGTTTTGTATCTTCATTCCAATCATCCAAAGGAGTGAAAAAACTCCAACCCATCAAATGAGTCCAAATCCTATTGATGATCACTTTTCGGAACCGAGAATTCTCAGGATGTGTTAACCATTCCGCAAATACCTTGCGTTTGTCATCGCCAAACTTAAATTTGGCTTCCTTTCCATCTGGAAACTTTGCTCGAACTAAATCACCTCCTGGTGCATCATCAGAATGAGGAAACCGCAATCCAATTTTTGGTTCATAGAAGATGGTGGCATGTTCTAATTCATGTTTCTTTTGGAATTCCTTTCGTTGGTCTGCAGACCACTGGTTCCAATTCTCGTTGGACCATTCATTATTTCTATCTTTTAGTTTTTTTGCATCCTCTGTTGGCAAATGCTCCTCAATCTCACGTGGCACATAAACTATCTCTTCACCTTTGTATCTATCTTTGTCCCAGGAGCCATCCCGGTAATACATTTGGCTAAAAAATGATGCCAATGCATAGTAGTCTCTTCGAGTGTAATCTTGGATATATGGATGATCATGGCACCTCGCACAAGCAACCCGCTGTGCATAAAATAATCGACCAACATACTCAGCGATCTGTAAAGGATCAGCAGCATCACGCAAATAAAAGCCTACGGCAGGATTGTTTGCTAAATTGCCATCTGCTGTTAGCATCTCTTTCACTAATAAGTGATATGGTTTATTTTCATGTAATGAATTTGCAATATAGCGAAAAAATGCTCCTGTTTGGAGTTTTCTACCTTTAGCACGATCTCGAAACAATGCTGTAAACTTAATAGCCCAATATTCAGCAAAGTTAGCTTCTTTCAAATAGCGGACTGCATAAGTTTGAATCTTATCATTTGATTTATCCTTTTCAAAATCAGTGACTTCCTCAAGGGAAGGTAAGGTACCTTTTGTATGTAAAGCTAACCTTCGCAAGGCGATACTATCAGTTACTGGCTGGCTAATAGCACTGTATTTTTTATAGATCTGGTCAATAGGATGCTCGGAAACTTTGGCATCTGTCGGTGATTGGTATATGTACAAGAATGATGCAATGCAAACAATCATTGTCATAAATAGGAAATGGATTCGCGACATAGACCAGAATCATACACATGAATTCTATTAATTAAAATATTTTTCTTGCAAAATTCAGAATTTATCGAATAAAACTTCGTTCGATGTCTTCAGAGAAAATTTATGAGATGCTTTGGGATTGTGAGTTCTGTGGCTCCAAAAAGCTACTCGGAAAAACTCATAGGCATTGTCCCAATTGCGGAGCCGCACAAGATCCCACTAGGCGTTACTTTCCATCGGAATCGGAAAAAGTAGCGGTTGTAGATCATATCTATTATGGTGCCGATCGGGTCTGCCCATTTTGCCAAACTCCAAATTCTGCAAATGCAAAGTTTTGTGGAAATTGTGGAGGTGATTTGGATGGAGCAAAAGAAGTAACAAGGCGTTCGGATCAGATTGTTGGGCAGGCGAATGATTCTGTCCAAGCTGCCAAAACAGATTTTGAACAACAAAAATCGCAAAATGCAGAAGAGAAACAAGACCTTGCCTTTCCTGATTCAAAATGGATCAAACCTCATGCAAAGACACCCACTTGGGTGAAGTGGACCTTACTCTCCACTCTCGTCGGAGGTATTGGATTTTTTTTATTGGGGGTTCTTTGGACTGAGGTTGTTTCATTGCAGGTGAGCCAACAAAATTGGGAGAGGACGATAGAGATTGAAAGGTTCAAACCCGTTTCTGATTCCTCCTGGTGTGACTCTATGCCAATGGATGCATACAGTGTTAGCCGACGATCGGAAGTGAGAAGTTACCGTCAAGTTGCAGATGGAGAAGAATGTCACACAGTTCGCTCTGACCGCGGTGATGGAACCTATTCTGAAAGTGAAAGCTGTAGCACAAAATATAGAAGTGAACCAGAATACGATGACAAATGTTATTTCACTGTCGATCGTTGGACCTTTGAAAGAAATAGTAAAAGTAGCGGTGATGGTATTGATCCAGAGCCTTTCTGGCCTAGCCCAACATTTAATGACTGTGGACAAAGTATAGGCTGCGAACGACTGGGCCAAAGAAAAGAAGTATATACCGTACATTTTATTGAATCAAGTGGTGAGACCCGCGGTGAAAAGCATGATTGTGAATTTGAACAAACAAAGTGGAAACATTTCGTACCAGGAAAGGAATACAAAGCTGAAAAAAGTGTTATCTTTAATTACATTACCTGTGACACTTTAACTAGTATAGAACCACCCACTTCGGAATAGGAGAAGATACAAATGGATCAAAATTGGTTAAATGCAACGTTGGAACGATTCCGATCGGAGGAAGGTCCTGTTAGAAAATTTTTAAAAGAAGCAAGTCTATTTGCAGAGGCCTTTGCAAACCAGGAGTTTGACAAGACAGATGCATTGGTTAGGCAAGAAATTGCAAAAAAATTAACTCCCTTAAAAGACTCGCTCTTAAAACTAGAAGAGGGTTTTGTTGCAAAGGCACAAATCCAAAACATTGGAAAGACAAACCCAGCTTTACAAACATTAGAAAGAGTGATCAATAAGATCACAGCGGCAGGGTATGGATTAAATGGACTTGGTACAGGATTCAAAGCCAGCGCAGAAGAAATAGAAAAATTACTGAACCATGATTTTGGAATATTAGAAAAATTAAGTAGCTTAGAACTTGAAATTACCCAAAAGTTAAATACTTGGTTTGCAGAAAATCCTGAATCCGCCATTTCCAATGTCGTTGCAAGCATTGAAAAAATAGAAAAAGAGTTTGAAGAAAGAAAGAATATTTTTCTGAAAAAATAAATAGGAGAGAGTGCATGGCATTAATAGATAGAATTAAATTTGAAGGTGGACCAAATGACATCGTTTGGCGATATCCCTCTGATGAGATCAGCACCGCAGGACAATTGGTTGTTGATGAAGGTTTAGAAGCTATTTTTTTCAAAGAAGGTAAAGCTCTAGATACATTCGGTCCAGGTACACATACCTTAAAGACCGGAAACATTCCTATCTTAGAAGCTTTGGTCAACCTTCCTTTCGGAGGAAAGACACCGTTCACTGCTGAAGTCTTCTACATTAACAAAGGCATCTTTGCTATGAAATGGGGGACTCCTAGCCCTATTCCGCTTGAAGATCCTAAGTACAAAATCGTTTTGAATATCCGTGCTTTTGGGGATTATAAATTTCGGGTGAAAGATCCAAGGTCTTTTCTAATCCATGTGGTTAAAGCAGGGAATCGCACTACCAATGAAGCAATCGATGAATTTTTAAAACCAAATATAGTTCGAAGCATTGGGGATTTTTTATCAGAGGTCATTCTCAATAACAATACCTCAGTAGTTGAAATCAATAAATTTAGGGATGAAAGCTCTACAGCTGGAAGAGTGAAACTGACCCCAGAGTTTGACAAATATGGTTTAGAACTCACTGAATTCAATCTTGCATCGGTGAATTTTGACCAGGCCGATCCAAATTACCAAAGGATCCAAAAAATCATCACTGACAAATTTGAGATAGATATGTTAGGTGATAAATACCAACAAAAGAAGATGTTTGATATTGGCCAAGCGGCCGCGGAAAACCAAGGCCAAGGTGGTGGTGCATTGGGCACTGGAATGGGCATGGGTATGGGAATGAACATGGGACAGATGATGGGCAATATGATGAACCAAAATCCCCAAGGAAATACAAACGCAAGCGGTGATCCAGCAGCAAGGATAGCAAAGTTAAAAGGGCTTTTAGACCAAGGCCTAATCAGCAATGAAGAATTTGAAGCCAAGAAAAAGGAGATCCTTTCTTCCTTATGACAACAATGGCTCTCCTAACACTGGCTATATTGCCAGGTTTCATTGTAGTTCAAAGGTACTATGCAAAAGACCATCTCCAAAAAGAACCAATTGTAGTTATCTTACGTTCTTTTTTTTGGGGTGCAGCTTTAGTCATACCGGTTGGTATTTTTGAATCATTGATTCCTATGGGAGAATCAGAGTCCATAACTGAAATTGCGATTCATAACTTCATTGTGATCGCACTTTCAGAAGAGTTAGCAAAGTACCTAGCCATTCGATTTTATTCATACAAGAACGATGCATTCAACGAACATTTTGATGGAATTGTGTATGGTGCTTGTGTAGGCGGAGGCTTTGCTACCTTCGAAAATATCTTTTATGTTTTGGACCATGGCTTTGCGGTGGGTGTTTTGCGTGCTTTTTTATCCGTTCCTGGTCATATTTTATGGGGTGCCATTGTAGGCCATTGGATTGCGAAAGAGAAAATGGAGAATCTTTCACCCTGGAAGGCTCTTCTTGTAGGTGTTGGTATAAGCTCTTTTCTGCACGGTGGTTTTGATTTTGTACTCCAATTTGAATCCGTTTCGCTTTACTTAGCTCCAGTTTTTGTATTGAGCCCATTATTTATAGTTAGGTGGTATACGAAAGCATCCTTGGAAAAAGATCACATAATCCTCTTTCCAAATGATAGCTTTTTACCGAAGCCCATTGTCGAGAATAATGATCCCAATTCCCTTTTGCAGAAATTGATGAGAACTTTACTCTATTCGATCACAATTATGTTTTCTATCTTTGGAGTATTCTTAACAATTGTGGCGAGTATAGACTATGCAAACCAAGCCGAGGACTTTGAGACTTGGTTATTTCTAATTCCTATGATTGCTTTTGGAATCGCTATCCTGAGTTTTAGATGGGCAAAAAAATTAAGTATGTAAACTCTTTCAAAGAAAGAGTTTTTTTATTTCTGGTAGGTTTTGTTCTGCTTCCTTCTCACCTTTATCAATAATCTCTTGGTATCGCACAAAATCAAACAATTGAAATTCCTCCAAATGAAAGTGTACAAATAAATCCAATCTCGGTCGTTTCAATCGAGTGATTTCCCTTCCTTCGAGCGTAATCGTACGAGTCATGATTTGCAGAATGGGCGGATATTTTAATGTATCCCAAATATAGCGAAAGAATCCTTTTTCAGTACTATTTCTATCTTCAAACAATTTTACGGGTACGATCTCCTGCAAAGGAGAGACATTTACACCTAATACAACATCTGCGCCCTTAGATCGAATCAAACTTTCAGGCACATTGTTGATCATTCCCCCATCCACTAAGATCTTTTCTCCCAATCTATATGGAGGAAATGCTCCTGGTAAACTCATAGCACTCGTGAGTGCCTCAGTGATCGGGCCTTGATCAAAGATATGTTCTTTACCTGTTTGTAAATCTACAGCCGATGTAGCAAATGGCAAAGGTAACTCTTCTATCCTCTGGTCACGAAAAGCTTCCTTCAACATGCGCCTCATCCTCTTCCCTTTAAAAAAGGCAACCACAGGCAAAGTTGGATCAAATGCGCTCTCTAGTCCACCAAAGAACTGTTTGATTAACTCTTCGATTCTATCGGGTGGCTCTTTCCTTGCATATAGAGCAGCAATCACGGCACCCATGGAGGCGCCAGAAATAAAATCAAAATTGATTCCTTCTCTATGTAAGACCTTTAATAGACCAACGTGAGCAAGTGCACGTGCTCCACCTCCTCCTAAAGTCAATCCACGTGTGTTCGAAACAAGAAAACGAGCAAGAGTGTCTTCCTGGTAAAAATTCCGCAGATTCTCTTCGGAGGTGATATAACTTTTGACAACACCTTCCTCCATTAAACGAAGTGCACGGCCTTGGAAATTCCGTATCCGACCTTTCCAAAATTGTAAAATCTCTTCTTTTTCTTTAAAAAATCTTTCTGGATCTTTTTCCCAAAATACTAAAAAATCTGATTGAACCACCAGAAAGGAAAGATCGGTTCTTGTTACTTTCTCATCAAAATAGAGATGAACTAAAGGAGTTTTTTTACGAATGTCTGTTAGATATTCTGATATCTTTGTCGTATCCATCCCCATAAATGTTGAAATGGGAATCGCCGTGGACATTGATTTGGTTTTCTCACTATAGTTATTTAGAAAGGAAACGATCTTCTTTCCAAAATCATACTCTGGTTCTAGGGGAATATGGACACAGAGCCTTCTGAGTCCACCGAACTGTGCTTTGGTGAAACTTTTGTCCATGTGCTCTCTCATTCGCGAGCCCATCATATAAATAATATTTTGAGCTAATGATTTTTCCTGCGCGGCTAACTGCAGGAATAATTTTCCATCCAAAACATAGACAAGAGTATCAATTACGGCAATCGCAGAAGTAGAATGATTGGAACTTGATATGAGTGAATTTTCTGCTAATACCTGACCACTTCCGATGTAGACAGGACCTTGGTTGGCAACTTCTTCAAGAAGGATTTCTCCATACCGGATTATGTAAATATGCTCTGAAGCCTCACCTTTGTAGTACAAAGCCTCGTGGCTACGGATCAGTCTTTCCTCAATATTGTTGGCGATCCTTCCAATCACCTGTGGAGGCAATTTTTTAAACAGCTCTACAGTTTTTAGGAATTTTAAAATCGCCTGCCTTTCTTGTTCACTGCGCTTCATGTATTGACTCTATATTAAAGTCGTATGTTTATCCATTCCTTCTTACGAAATTTTCGAATAAATGACAAAGCAAGTGCCAAAATCCAGATAAAAAAAGCGATCCATATACCGATAGATCCTCCCTTTAGTACGATCCCGAATAAATATGCCAAAGGCAACATGACCAAAAAAGAAATGACGATATAGGCAAACATCACCCAGTACATAAGACCAGCACTTCGCAATGCAGAGCCAACAACCATATGGTAGGCATCTCCTACTTGGATGAAAGAAACAATCACAAGAGCCGGGTAAGCTTCGGAAATGACGGCTCGAACATCCGTAAAAAAACCAAGCAAAGGTTTTCCAAAAACGATGAAAACGATACCCATACTTCCCATAACAAGGGCAGAAAAAGTAGCAGATCTCATTGTTCCCTCATAGGCTAGTCGTATCTTTCCCTGACCCATGGCTTGGCCTAGTATCGTAGTGGCAGCCACGCCAAATGCAACTCCAGGCATAAAGGACAAACTCATGCAGGAAATGACTACACTAGATGCAGCCAATGTGGTCGTACTGATCAATCCAGCAATCTTGTAGAATCCAGCAAAAGAGAGGTTTGTCATTGCTCCTTCAATTGCAGGAGCAAATCCAACAACTAACAACTCTTTAATGAGAATAAAATCGGGTCCCCAAACTTTATGTTTAAAAAAGACTAATATGTCTTCTCGGAAGAAAAAGAAAAACATAATGAGAAGTGCTGGTATCGACGATAAGGAAGATGCGATCGCTGCTCCCTTGACTCCCATAGCGGGAAATCCCAGATTTCCAAAAATTAGAATCCAATTCATAAAGATATTCGAAAGTGCCGCACTAATGGAGGATAACATCCCTGCCTTCACGACTCCAATCCCATCAAAAAATCCTCTGATCGCAAACCCTAAGAAAAAAAGTAAAGTTCCGAGGAAACGATAGGCTAGGAATTCGCCAGACATTTCAATCACAGCGGGATCATCACCTAATGCGTTCATAATGGTAGGAGCGGCATAAAATCCAAAAATGGAGAGAATAGATCCTAGTAAAAAGGATACATAGATAGCATTGACTAGAGTATTTCCAACTCCCGCTTCATTTTTCTCACCGAACCGCCTTGCTACGATGATCTGAACTGCCATCGATCCACCCATTAAAAAAGCAAATACAGCAAAGTAAACCATCCCACCAAATCCTGTTGCGGCAAGAGGAATCTCTCCGAGTTTTCCTACCATGGCAGTATCAGAAATCATAATCGCAGTATAGCTGATCATCCCAAAAAAGACTGGAATTGCCATATTTAATATCTTTTGATTGAGTCGAGAGAGGTGGAAGACCCGTCTTATTTTATGGAACATTATAAGGACATTTTTTAATGTATTGCGATCTTCACAACCACCTTTATGGCTGTTTACCTGCAGAAACATTATATCGGATAGGAAAAAATAATCCAAACCCTAGGTGGCACATCTACCTTGATTCTTACGAAAAAGCGTACGGTAAGAGGATCTACACTTCGAGCTTTTTTGAGGACTTTAAAGATATAGATTCTTTTAAACAATTATATCATTTCAAAGAAAAAGCTCCATTTTTGCACTTTCAAGCAAAGTTCAATCTCATCATAGCACTCATTGAATTTCATGAGAAAGAAATAAAGGAAGTTTCTCGTGACGTCATTCTATCTCATGCACAATCAAACGTGAGTTATGTAGAATACAGGCTAATGTTTCCTAAAGATGAGCCGAGAGATAGTTTTTTTAGAAAGTTGATCTCCGCTTGCGAAGGAATGATTCTAGGTGAAGAAGTAGCCAAAAAAGAAGGTTTTCCCATTCGCGCAAATTTAGCAATGTCTTTACATAGAGACCTAAATTTCGAAAGACAGTATGATTGGATGAAAAACTGGATGGAAAAGGAAAAGACCATCAAAGACAAATTAGTCGGTATCGATTTCTGCCATATAGAAGAAGGCCATTCTCCTAAACACAAACAATCTTTTTTCCAACAAGTTTTATCGGATAATCGAGCGGAGACTTCTACTGCGCTGAGTATTTTATATCATGTGGGAGAAAGCTTTCGAGACAAAACTCCTTTTTCAGCCGTTAGGTGGGTTTTAGAATCAGCCCAATACGGTGCTCATCGCCTGGGACATGCACTTGCTTTGGGGATAGATCCGGATTTCTTTAAAGGTGAGGAAAGAGTAGAATCAATTGCGGAAAGGATAGATCAACTCAAATATGAAATTGAAAATTATGAAACCATTGCTCAATTTGGAAATTTCTTTCCGAAGCAAGAATTAGAAGATTCTTTAAAGGAGATACTCTCTAAGCCTTTCTCGGATCATGTCTTAGTTATGATGGATTCTAAAAAGACAAAGTATTTAGAAACCTTTCAAAATTATGCGATGGCAATGATTGCCAAGACCAAGGCCGTGATCGAATGTTGCCCAACTTCAAATCTTTACATTGGAATGTTAGAGCAAATCAAAGACCATCCTTTGCGAAGATTTCTGAACAGTGGTTTGCGAGTAACCATCGGCTCGGATGATCCTGGATTATTTGATAGTGATTTAAAGATAGAGTATGAAAGAGCAAACGAAGCAGGAGTATTTCCGGAAGAATTGGAAGCGATTCGAAAGCTCTCCTTCCAATACACCTCCCCTATTTTATCTGGAAGGGAAATCCTTGACCAATCTACATAGGCGGATCAGCCTAGATCCTATCCTATGAAATCGTTCGCTGCCAGTTTGGCTTTGTTTGGCTCATTGTTTTCTATTATGGGCGTGGGCGAACTTATGTCGCAAACTAAGGATGGCTTCTACGACACCAACAACTACGACCTCAGAAACCTCCCTGGTTACGATCCTGAAGCGGAAGTGTTACGAGATGTAGAACAGCCTCCAAGTATCAGCAAACCAAGTTTGGCCAGCCCAAAGGACGTTCGCACAAAATATGATCCCATCGCTTCCATCCCAGGTGCAGGTGCTCTTCTACCCTCTCAAACCCAAACTACCAGCTCACAAAATCCGTATACGAATTCTGCTCTCACCCGCTCACCAATAAACCCTCTGACAGGGGAAATCAACCCCCAAGCCCTCCAAAACCAAAATAACCGAAGTAGAAACAAAAAAGAAATACAAAAGAAGCTTCGTGAGGAGTTTGATGAGGAAGCAGTTTATGAGGAAACGAAGTTTAGACGCGGTTATATTATATTTTTTCTAACCTTTCCATTTGCTTTGGGTGCTTCCGCAGCTCTTGCAGCATCTCTACTCCAAGCAAAAACAGCCATTGGAAGTTTTATTATGCTGAGTGGTTCCATCGGGCTTTCTGGTACGAATGTATATCTCGACCAACAACGATTAGAAGAGCATAGAAAAAATAAAAAAGAAAAACAACGAGAAGAGTGAAACAAACCTACAAAAAGGCAAAGATAGCCTATTTTATTCGAGAGTTGGATGTCCTTCGCCTAAACATCCGAAAGTTTTATCTAGACCATTTACAAACATTCGGTAGATCGTTTTACATTCTTTCAGGGATTGTATCTTTCTTTATTTTGATTTTCGAATATGGATTTTATTATCCAACAAATTGGATACCTTATGTCAAGTTTCTTGTCTCTTCTTTGGTATATTACTTTCTCTTTTATGAGATACTGTCTTTCCTATTTAGCCATGAAGATCCTAAACATTACTTAAAAACACATAAAATACAAGTTGTCATTATAGTTCTCATATTACTCGAAAGTTTATTTGAAGAAAACATTCTGAATCTCTTAAATCAGTACCATGTTACAGGATCAGACTCTACTTTAATTTTTCTCTCTACAAATCAGATACTCTTTACCTTTGCAAACTTAGCTCACTTTTATAGAATTTCAAAATTTTCAAAAGCAAAAAAGTTAAACCCTTCTTTTATCTTTATATCTTCTTTTGCATTCATCATTTTTTTAGGAAGTCTTTTCCTACACTTTCCAAAGGCCTCATACCAAAATGTAAAAAGCATAGATATCATCTTTACTGCAGTATCTGCGACCTGTGTAACTGGTTTGAGCACCATCAATATATCAGAACAGTTTACCCTAACAGGACAACTCATCATCCTTCTTATGATTCAAATTGGTGGATTGGGATTGATGACATTGTCTTCCTTTTTCTCATTCATCTTAGCCGGCCAATCAACGGTGAATGATAAACTAATGATTAAAGACCTTTTATCTGAAGAATCCATTGGAAGGGTAAAAAGTTTACTAACCCAAATCGCATTTCTAACCTTTTGGATTGAGCTGATCGGTTCAATTTTATTATTTCTGCAATTTCCCAAAGAAACTGGCTTGGGTACCGCCGAAAAAATCTACTACTCCGTTTTTCATTCCATATCTGCATTTTGCAATGCGGGTTTTAGTCTGATGCCATCTAACTTCTCAGATCCAAATTTTTCCTCAAATGTCTCCTTTTTGTCCTCTATTATGTTCTTAATCGTACTCGGTGGACTTGGATTTCCCGTCGTAAACCAATTGTATATGCTTATTTCTTTTCGATCAAACCACCATAAAAAATTTTCCGTTACCTCTAAACTTGTTTTGATCAGTACTCTCTCTCTGATAGGCTTCGGAGCTGTATCTTATTTTTATTTGGAACAGGAGTTTACTTTAAAGAATAAGAGTCTAGGTGAGCAAATCTTACATTCGCTTTTTTATTCCATTACAACAAGAACTGCTGGATTTAATACCTTGGATATTGCACAAATGGGCCTACCCATAACATTCATTAGTTTTTTCCTGATGTGGGTTGGGGCGTCTCCCATCTCGACTGGTGGTGGAGTCAAAACAACAACAATCGCGATTTCATTTTTGAATATTGTTGATCAGATACGTGGGAAGGAAAGATTAGAAATCTTTCATCGCTCCATAGCCCCAAGTACGATTGCAAGAGCTAGTGCGTCCATAGTTTTATCATTATTTGTTATATTCTCAGCTATCTTAAGTCTGTTGCTCTGTGAATCGGCACCTTTTGTCGACATTTGCTTTGAAGTTGTGTCTGCTTTTGGTACTGTAGGATTAACGCGAGGCTTAACACCCGTTCTCTCCTCATCGGGTAAGATTATTTTATGCTTTGTTATGTTCGTAGGTAGAGTAGGTATTTTAACCTTATTGATCGCAATTACTAGACAGACAAAGAATTATGCTTATAAATATCCTGTAGAGTACGTTGTGGTAGGATGAAATGGAACGGAAAAAGATAGCAGTTATCGGTTTGGGAAGTTTTGGTACTATGCTTACCAAATATCTATTTGAAGAAGGTCATGAGGTACTAGCGATTGACCTCCAAGAAGATTTGGTTGATGCTGTAAAAGATTTTTCAACAGTTTCAGTTTGTTTGGATGCAACAGATGAAAATGCACTGAGATCACAAGCAATAGATGAAATGGATATTGTAGTGATAGCTCTTGCAGATGATTTTCAAACTTCTGTTATCTGCGCAGATCTTTTAAAAAAATGCGGTGCAGTCAGCATCTATGCTCGTTACCAAACAGAATTACAACAAAGAGTACTAAGCCTATTAGGTGTCAAAAATCTTTTCAATCCGGAAGAAAAGGCCGCCAAATCTATGGCTGAGATCGTGGGTTATTCTAGTATGCGTGCTAATTTTCAAGTCTCGGAAGAATACCATGTTGTGGAAGTAAATGTTCCAAAACGCTACGTAGGAAAAACGATAGCAGAGGCTGACATTCGGCATACCTATGAGATCAACATCATCACAATCAAACGCCCCCAAGAAGCAAAAGAAAATAAAAGAGCTTCGGATGTTAAACAAGAGAAAGTATTGGGTATTCCAAAAGGAAATATGACTCTCAGAGAGAATGATGTCCTAGTGCTTTTTGCATCTCAAACCTCTCTTACCAAATTTTTGGAAGGTTAATTTGTCATTCCCAGAAAGAATCATTTGTTTAACAGAAGAGAGTACAGAGCTACTTTATCTTTTAGGTGAAGAAGACCGTATCGTTGGCATATCCGCTTACACAGTAAGGCCAGATAGAGCAAAAAAAGAGAAACCTAAAGTTTCCGCTTTTATCAAAGGAAATTTAAAAAAGATCCAATCATTAAACCCTGATTTGGTGATCGGATTTTCTGATATTCAAGCCAATTTAGCAAAGGATCTGATTTCTTTGGGTTTAAATGTACTCATCACAAACCAACGATCCATTGCTGAAATCCTAAATTCTATGTTTCTGATCGGCACGATTGTAGGTAAAGAAAAAGAAGTAACTTCACTCATCAATGATTGGAAGATAAATCTTCAGACCTATGAAGAGGAGAGTCGAAACCAAACTCAGCGCCCCAAAGTCTTCTTCCAAGAATGGGACGATCCTATCATTTCAGGTATACAATGGGTAAGTGAAGCCATCCAATTGGCTGGTGGTGAGGATGTCTTTCCAAAGTTAGGTGAGGAGAAGGCAGCAAAGGATAGAATTATTACTGCCAAATCCGTAGCAGATACAAATCCCGATGGCATTATAGGTTGCTGGTGTGGAAAACCTATGGATTGGGATTGGGTGAGAAACCACCCAGAATGGCAAAGTACCACTGCCGTCCAAAAGGATACAATCTTTGAGATGGACCCAAGCATCATCCTCCAGCCGGGTCCTGCGCTGTTTACGGATGGGATTCCGAAACTAAGGGAAATTATCTCAGAAATCCGATCCAAACTTTATCCTTAGCCGAAGCGTCCGAGACTCGGGAATCTTCGCACAGGAAATAGTAGCTTTGTCATCTGTTTGTAATCATTTTGTAACAGAAAAATTCTAAGCTTTTGACAATAATCTGATCTGGAGAACTCCATGACTTTTCTCTTCAAGCTACCATACAAGAAAATGAACTCTTTATTGGTATTATCACTTCTCTTTTCTGCACTTACCATATCTCAACTCAGCGCACAAGACACACCGCCAACGGATACTCCTCCGCCTAGTCTTGAAACGGAAAAAAAAGCGGAAGCACCTGTTGTTGAAAAAGAATCAGAAATTGGTTTAGTTAAATTATTCAAAACTGGTGGGTGGTCCATGTGGCCCCTACTACTATCTTCCTTTGTGGCTTTGGGAGTGATCTTCGAAAGAATCTATTTCTTCTTCACGGCAAAATTAGTTCGAAAAGGATTCAACCAGGACCTCCAAGATGCAATCGATTCCAATGGTCTAACCGGTGTATCTCAATTCCTCAGTGCTAACGAAGGACAAAGGATCACTGAGGTTCTCAAAAATGGAATGGAAGTATCGCAAAATGATCCTGAAATTTTTGCATCTGGGATTGAAAGAGAAGCTGGAGAGGTTATCACTCTATTAGAAAAAGGTCTTACGGTATTGGCGGCAGTATCAACGATTGCTCCTCTAGTAGGTTTCTTGGGAACTGTATCTGGTATGATCAATGCTTTCGATGCGATCGCAAATGCTGACCAAGTAAACGCGAAAGTTGTTGCTGGTGGTATCAAAGAAGCTCTCATTACCACAGCTGCTGGTTTGATAGTTGCCATTCCTGCAATGACATTTTACCAATATCTACAAGGTCGCGTCTCCTTCTTCACCTCAGAAGTAGAAGAAGCAGCAAATAAAATTTATAAAGAATACCTAAAAGTAAAAGCCGGCAAAAAAGCTTAATAGGCACCTCATATGATTAAGTTAAAAAAGAAACAGGAGTTAGAAGAGATATCGGCAGCGTCAATGTCGGATATCGCTTTCTTACTTTTGGTATTTTTTATGGTCACGGCAGTATTCTTTGTTAAGGAAGGATTGAATATCAGCCTTCCGAGAAAACAATCGGAGCCGCAACCTTTCTTAAGAAAGAACGTCTACGAGATTCTCGTAACACAAGACAAGTTTAAGATGAGAAACTCTTCTTTCGGGACGAAAGAATTCAGTGACCTTAAAGAATTCAGAAAAGAATTGAACGCAATGGAAATTCCTGATCTTCCGAACAAACTTGCTCTGATTGTAACAACTGGTGATACAAAGTATGGTAAGATGTTGGATGCTCTATCTGCCGTTCAGTTAAGAGGATTTGAAAAAATCTCCGTAAGGAAGAAACAATAATGTTAAAGAGAAAAAGAGTTTCACCAAGTGTGCCTGTTAGCTCGATGGCTGACATTGCTTTTTTGCTTCTTGTCTTCTTTATGGTAACATCTGTTCTTGATTCTGACCCAGATCTTCCTATTGATCTTCCAGATGTTCCTGGTGGAGAACAATTAAACAAAAAAATAGCAAATCTCTATCTAAGCGCTGATGCAAATCGAACTGTTTATTTCAATTCGATCCAAATGCCGATGAACGAGGCAATCAACAACATCAGAGCAAAACTCAGCACCAATCCAGACTTAAAGATTTTGATTCACGCAGATCAAAATTTGACTTACAATGAAATCGATAACACCTTCGAACTCTTGAAAGAAGTTGGTGCTCTAAAAGTTTCTTTGGTTACCAAGACCACCCAGGGTGGTGGATTAACAGGAAAATAGTGTGAATACCATCGCTTTACCAAGACGCTCGAAACGACAGATGGTGCATCGGTTCATTGACCGATACCGAATGGAAGTCGGCCTTGCACTTTCCGTTACTATACAGTTACTTGTTCTCTTTTTTTGGTACACTCCAAGTTTTGAAAGCAATAGTCTTGATGATCTTATCGAAGAAGTTGCCTTCATCGACAATGTTCAGATTACTGAGCCGGTTTCGGAATCAAAACCGACTGATGGAGACTTCGACCTAACGGACAAAGAGAAAGAAGAGAAAAAAGAGGATCCTCGTGTAGCCGGTGCCTCTGATCCGATTGTTTCTGGTGCTACTTCACCAGTTGACTTAACACCGAATGTCCGGCCAGAGTATACGGACGAAGCAAAGTCACAAGGGATCACAGGAACGCTCACTTTGGAAGTGGTGATCGCAGATACGGGCGAAGTGCTCCGAGTGCGCTCAGTCGGAAAGACTTTGGGTGCTGGTTTGGAACAGGCAGCCATTGCTACCTACAAGAGGAAACGTTTCTCCCCTTCTATTTTGGAAGGTAAGGCCATCACTGTAAAAGTTTTGGTTCCGATTCGATTTACGCTAAACTAAAAAACAAAGCCATTCAGTTCTGTTCCTGGATGGCTTTTTCCTCAGTAAGGGGTTTTGTTGGCACCTCTATCCTCTCAATGCGAATTTCATGCACAAAGTCTGGATCATCAAATTTATCTAGGATGGATATTCTTCTCGGGAACTGCTTTCCTTCCCAATTTTCATAATAGCCAAACTTAAGTGTACCTTTGTACCAAGAAAATAGTTCTCGATAGGTGAACTCCACCCACTCCAAAGCACCAGTTTCCTTTTCGAAATAAGCAAGGTATTGGTCAACATCTGGATTTGCATCCACCTGAACATTTGTCAAATAGACTCGTTCATAAGTTTTTCCTAATAATTGAATATCACCAGCATACTGAATGATCTCATAATTTTTTAGATTCCAAACCATCAATAAATACAAACGAAGTGATTCAAGGTAAACCCTGACTTCATCATCGCCGGTAAACACCTTTCCAGTATCTGGCGAAATTTGGTAAACGTCCTTCTTTACCAATCCATAGTAGATCCCTTTGTTGACTCCGTTTAATAACTCGATCTCCATTGAGTCTTTTTCAAAATCTAAAAACACTTTCATTCGTTGTTCATTTTCTTTGATGGGTGTGAAAAACCGGACTGCTTTCGAATGCCATACATCTTTCAATGTAAATTGGATTTGTTTGTAGCGTTTCCAATCATCTGGTTTCATCGCTGGCTCAATTGGATTTGTAATAATGGTTAAGCCTTTTTGTTTTAAGTCGGGATTGATCCCGGTTTGGGCTAATTCCTTCGGTCTGAGATCTGCAAGTTTACATGAGCAAAGTATGGTAAGAATCGAAAAATATGCTAAGTTCCGTAATGCTTTCATCTAATTCCATCTGAGTGAAAAAGATAACAATGTCAATGCGTATAAATAAAAAAGGCTGGTCTAAGCCAGCCTTGAAAAATTTTCTTGTGTCAAGTGCTTACGCTTTCGCGCTAGATGCACCTGATTTTTTAATAGATTCAGCAACTTCGTTGATCTTTGCTTTTACAGACTCAATCTTTCCTTCTGGCATTCTTGCTTTGATTTCTTCAGAAATCTTATTGTAGTTTTCTACAATCTTAGTGCGAGTTTCTTCGTAATTTTTTCCAGCAACACTAGAGAATTCTTTAATGTCTGTTAGGATTTTATCAACACTTTGGCGGACCTTAACGGATTGCTCAGAATTGTCAGATGCTCCTTTAGAGACCAATTCATTGTAAGTTTGCTCTAACTGAACTTTTGCTTTGTCTAAGCCTTCTTTTCCAGAATTGAAGATACCGATTCCGGCATTAAGGATGTCCATGATTTGTTTTTCCATTGTTTTGCTCCTGGTTGTTTTCACCTATTGTGCATTGCACAATCCAATCTTGTGCGATGCACAATTTCTGTAAAGTACTTTTTTAGGAGTTAAACGGATTTTTTTTAAGAATGGGCACCGATTAGCTTTTCACGTTGGTGTGCCATGATATTGGCTAGAATGTCACGATAGGCTTCTCTGCCAGGGTATGCCGCTTGGGCGACACCTGTGGCTACAGCTGCCTCTGCGACGGCTGGCGCAACATGGTAGAGAACTCGTGCATCCAATGGCTTTGGAATGATGTATTCTTTGTTGAATTCAATTTTTGAGAGTCCATATGCCTCTGCTACTTCATTAGGTACAGGTTCTTTCGTTAGTTCCGCCAGAGCGTAAGCCGCTGCTAGTTTCATTTCCATATTTACTATCTTTGCTCGGACATCCATGGCTCCGCGAAAGATGAAAGGAAAGCCAAGGACATTGTTTACCTGGTTGGGGAAGTCACTGCGACCTGTTGCCATAATCAAGTCATCACGTGTGCTCACAGCCAAATCATACGAGATCTCTGGATCTGGGTTGGCAAGAGCAAAGACAATTGGATTTTTTGCCATTGTCTTTAACATTTGCGGACTCACAACATTGGCAACTGAGACTCCAATGAAGAGGTCAGTCCCCGGAAAAATTTCTTCGAGAGTGTTGGCATCTGTTTTGCGAACAAAGGGAAGTTTAGATTCGTGCAATCCAGTCCTTCTCTCGTTGATCACACCTCTCGAATCCACCATATAAATGTTATTATGCGAAACACCAATTCTAGTGAGCATTTCAGCAATGGAAATGGCCGCAGCACCTGCACCATTGATCACCACTTTAAGATTTTCAGCCTTTTTCCCTATCAATTCTAAGGAGTTGAGCAAGGCAGCCGTACAAATAATTGCAGTTCCATGTTGGTCATCGTGAAATACGGGAATTGCCATATTGGCATCGAGAGTTCTCTCGATATGAAAACACTCTGGTGCTCGGATGTCTTCTAAGTTGATTCCACCAAAAGTTGGTTCTAAGGATTTCACAATTTGGATAAAGCGCTCTGGATCTGTTTCATTGATTTCTATATCAAACACATCAATCCCAGCAAATTTTTTAAAGAGAACTGCTTTCCCTTCCATTACTGGTTTTCCAGCTGCTGCTCCAATGTTACCAAGCCCGAGAACCGCTGTACCATTGGTGATGATGCCGACCAAATTGCCTTTGTTTGTGTATTCATAGACCAAAGAAGGCTCTTTTTCAATTTCAAGGCAAGGATAGGCAACACCCGGAGAATACGCGAGGGATAGATCTTCGCTATTTTCAGTCGGTTTTGTGGGAACAATTTTCGTTTTCCCTTTAGGGAAACGTGAATGGTACTCTAGGGCCTTGTGTTTCATGGTCTATTTTTCCAGATTTTTCCTTAGTTAAGAAAATCCTAGAATAAAATCTGCGAAAAAAAAGGAGAATATGATTGCGATCCAGTCTCTATGTCCCATAGGATTTCAGATGGAAAAAGGATGATCGCATGTGGCAAACCTGTCTTGGTGAGTTTTTAGGTACTTGTGTATTGATTTATTTTGGAAATGGTGTGGTAGCTGGTGCACTTCTGGAACGTTCCAAAGCGAAAGCCAGTGGATGGATTTCCATTACAACAGGTTGGGCTTTGGGTGTTGTCTTTGGAATCCTAACAGCAAAAACATTTGGTAGCAGTGGAGCACACTTAAATCCAGCTGTCACCCTATCGGTATGCTTGCAAAACGGTGATTTTACCAAATTGATTCCTTATTCTATTTCACAAATACTGGGGGCTTCTTTCGGTTCCTTTCTTGTTTATTTACACCATTTGCCGCATTGGAAAGAAACAAAAGACTCTGGCTTAATTTTAGCGATCCATTCCACAGATCCAGCTATCGACCATCCCATCGGAAACTTCTTAAGCGAGATGTTAGGAACACTTATGTTGATCTTTGGCATACATGTGATCTTCCATGCTTACCATGAACCACTTAATGGCATGTTAGGTGTTTTAATGGTAGGAGCACTTGTTTGGGCAATAGGTCTATCGATGGGTGGAACTACCGGCTATGCGATCAATCCTGCTCGTGATTTAGGCCCAAGACTATTGCACACTATATTGCCGATTCCAAACAAAGGGCCCTCCAATTGGAAATATTCTTGGATTCCAATTCTTGCTCCTTTGTGTGGAGCTAGTTTAGCAGTTGTTTTGCTAAAATTACTTCCAGTCCTTTAACTTTGTACCTGAGAGGAATAAAAAGTCTCGCAAGAAATCTCGATAGGTAACGATTGTTTCAAATTTATTTTCTTTGGCAGGGTTAAAAATCCCCCTTTTACGAAACAGTTTGCTTGGATTTTCTTTGATATCTGACCAGGTACCCACTTCTAAAGTAAATGGCAAAAAGCGAGAGCCTGTATGGGAAAACTTCTCTTGGAAATGGTCATAAAAACGATCCCATAGATCTCCATGCGTCGTATATGTTTCACTTTGTGGTCCAAACTTATACCGTTTATGCCTACGCAATTCCACCATATAACTTGCGATTTTTTCAAAGAGAGCTGTATCTACACATTCCTTTTTTGTTCTTGCATACGGCCACCACACATGGTCGATCGTCCCGAAACCGGAATGGATATCAATCACAGGTAATATAGAATCTTTTACATGATAGAAGTATTGGTTGATATAGCGAAAGACTGCCCTTGATTCAGGTTCTAAAGTCTTTCCTCGGTAATAGGGCAATTTCGAGGTCCAATTTTGCCCTCCAAAAAGAATAGGTGCGCTTTCTGCTTCCACTCCAGAGTTGCGCATTAGATCTACGCCCGAGGGATTGGATCTAGATTTTAAAGCAACTCCTCCAGGATTTACGATAGGAATTACTACTAAGCCGATTTTGCCATTGGCGATTTCAGAAACATATCCTGGGCTTTTTTTGTACAAAATGTACTCTAAAAAATCAAGTAATATACGAATTCCAACTGTCTCGAGACCATGAACACCAGCAACCATTCCAACAGGATTTTTTTTAATGGCTTTCTCTTTTCCAATCTCCAACATATGAATCGGAAATCGGAACCCTTCCTGAGTTTTACTCGAAAAACCCAGTTGTTTAATTCTTACTAAATCACCACCCAATCGGACGAGGTCTAGAATTCTCTTTTCATACCGATTGAGTCGTCTTAATCCACGTAACATTGTTTAGTCTATTTGAAACTTTTTCACAAGTTTACAATCTACATTTATATCAACCAGTCCAGCTTGTAAATCTTCACAATTGGATTTGATAATCTCTTTGTGACAATTTCGATACGCATCCATGGTCTTGGGTATGTCGTCACCTGCCAGGCGATAGAGATTGCTTTGTCGAAATTCTTTTTGGCAATTGGCTTCGTCCAATCGAGATTTTGCCAATTCTCTTGTTTTTTCAGGTAGCTCTGACCAATTCTTTTCAGAACATTTTCTATACTTTTCACAAATCTCCGCAGTCAACTTTAGAGATTCATCTTTCCATTCGATCGAATCTATACCGGCTTTTTTTTTGCAATCTGCAAAGGAAAAAACAAAGACAAACATCAAAACTATGTTCAATCTTGTGAAGGTTTTCATTTTTCAACAGCCTCTCGTTTCCGAATCAAAATTTCAATCCTTTCATCTTTTGCTTTTTTTTCTGGTGTTTCACCATCATTCGACTTTTGAAATACGGCAAAACCTTGGACGGAAATCTGTTCTTTCGGAATTCCATATTGCGAAACCATCTTTTCTGCAATTAAAGATGCTCGATGGGAATGGAAATCCCAAGAATTTTGGAAGTTTGATTTATCGACTTTTGCCTCGTATGGAATCTGCACTCTCACTATGATATCTATATCCATTCCTTGCGAAAGCTCAGCCAATTTTTGGAAAACAAACTGCAAGTCTGGATCATCTCCTAAGATATCTCCCTTGGATAGGTCAGAGGTAATAAATGTTAATTTGAGTTCTTCTGTCTCGGCTAATCCTAATTTGAGTTTTGCCTTCTCTTTCAAAGCCTTCAATGAATATCCAATTCTTTCCCAGAGTCTATAAATTGCTGACTTCTCTTGCAATAGATCATCTTCTAAAACACCACTACCGCCTTCAACGATGAGACCTAAAGAAGACACATTGAGTCCAAATCCTTTCTTGATGTCGCTTGCAACTTCAGAGAGTCTCTTTGTATCTACTTTGCTGATGGCATAGAGAATGATAAATAATCCGAGCAATAAGGTAATCATGTCTGCATATGTAAGAAGCCATCGCTCTTGGCTATGCAGTTCTTCACTTTCGATACTTGATTTTGGGAATCTTCTTCTTCTGATCATTTAGTTTAGTTCTGGAAATGCCCTCATCAAAAACTCCCACTCTCTCTTTTCTACTTCTTTAAAGAACGCTTCAAATGTGGATTTTTTAACGGGAATGGTTGCATAATAACCTTGCTCTACTTTTTCAAATAAAGGATATACACCTAACATTTTTGCAACAGCTGCGGCAGGTTTGATCACATATCCAGCGATTGGTTTTTGTGCCAGATCATAGAACTTTCGCAGATTGAATAACACAACTTCTAATTGCTTCTTTCTTTGGTCAGCATAACCAAGCTCCTGGTACAAGGTAAAGTATTCATCTTGGGATATCTTTGTCCCTTGTTTCCAGTTCTTATCTAAGAGTAATTGACCCATACGAAGATCGAGCTCGTCTGTGATTTGATTTAAGAAAATTAACCTTTCGATATTTTCTCTGCTGGATTCTTTCATCATATGTTTTACTTTATCATATGTGCTTAGTGCTAAAGCTTCCCATTCTTCTTTGCCTTCCAAATTATAAACCGTTTCAAAAAAATATTCTGCCATTTTAATCGTTTCACTCTGGTTAAAATATTCAGAGTAATATAAATGAAATCGTTCGATTTGAACTCTTACGATTTCAGTACGTGCACTTCTAAGCTCAGGACTCAAAACTTTACTCATTTATTTGATCACCAATGGATAGGAAGGAAATCCTTGTTGGTCTATTTCCGTTTTAAAAATACTATCTCGGTTGGGAATAGTAAACACATCACGATTTAAACGATAGGATGTTCTCAATAAAACCTTCAATTCTTCTTTTGATTCAGGAATAAAATAAAAACTGACTCCATATTTGAAACCAGTACTCCAAGATTCTTTCGTAGCTTCCAATAATGGCTTTTCTGCAGGAACTAACTTTCTCAAAACCGTATTGTAGACACTTTGACCGATTTGGTAGATTTTCACTCCTTGAGACGTTTCTGAAAATCTAAACTTTCCTCCCTCGGGAAAGCTGAGTGAAAGGTAGGTCACGGAAGTAAAATTGCCTCTGTTTTTAAAATAGAGAATTACTTTTGATTCTTTACCAAGTTCAAATTTTGGTTCAACGGAAACCGACACTAAAGAAGGAACTGGTTGCATAGGCACATTAGGGATAAACTCAAAACCGTTGAACACAAATTCTTGCGCATAATTCGGATTTGTTGGAAAGATACGGAAGCTTTTCTCCTTTTCATTGTAATCAAAGTCGATTCTTTTTGTACGAACAAGTTCTGGGTGCTCTTTCAATTGAAAGCCATCCAAAACTTTGGATCCCTTGCGGTATACAAATGGTACTGAAAAAAGTCCTATCGGTGGCTCATCTACAAGGACCTCCATGAATACTGAATTAAATCCATCTCCTGGTAATTCCGATACAACTATCCTTTTGATACAGTCTCCTTCTAGACTTTTGCGTTCTCTTCCTGGTGCCTGGCCACTTTTCCAATTCAGTGATGATAGCTCGTAGTGGTTTTCTCCCATACTCATGAGATTAAACTCTTGTTTCCAAAGAAACTTCCATTCACCTTCTAACTTTTTATAAGCGGAGATAGCCTCACTTTGGCCTGATTGGCTAAGAACCAAAATTTCTAGTGACGGGTCTTCATCTAAATTGATTTGTTTCGATCCAAGGATACGCAAAGGTTTTTCGCTATCTTTACCCCAGAGACCTTCCCTCATGACCTGTTCGGATGGGAGCTCAGATTTTTTGCAATGAAAAGAGCCAACGAGAAAAAGTATAGAGACTAAGATAGACTGGGCGGAACAAATCACTGGTTTCATTGGAGATTATTCAAAAATCGCAGTTTACTAAGTTCATTCCATACTTTTTTTGTTTTCCCTTTTATTTCCGTACGGAAACTATCGTCTAAGTTAATGAATCGGGGGCGACATTGGTTTCGACTGTCGTTGTCTTGGATTCGGTTGCACGTAGAGGTGGGGGTCCTGCTTAAAAACCTTCAAAACAATAACTGCAAATAACGAATTTGCTCTAGCAGCTTAATTTTAAGCTCTACGGTTCCTCTGGCTGTTTCCTTTGGTGGCTAAGGAACCGACACCTCTCAAAGGACTTTGCCAGCTAATTGTCTACTTTTAGCGGCAGAGAACACCAAGTAGGCTCGGAAGGAGTCCCCCGGTTGTAGGTCCAGTCCTTCTTAACCTTATATACAACATAAACGTGTAGACGCCGCATTTGAGGACGATAGGACCTGGGTTCGAATCCCAGCGTCTCCAAAAATTATCCTAAATCTTCACAAACGAATCTCAATAAACAAACGTTTGCTGGGGTTCGAACGACCACGAGAGTCAGAAACAGTTGCGACCCATAGGAAGCGTGAAGCTGTTTCTGCCGAAGGCAGGATGCCTGAGGCCTCGAGTGGGACGGGTCGGAGGTTGCATGACCCGGATGGGAAGGCACCGGAGACCGAATCCCAGCGTCTCCAAAAATTATTCTAGATCTTCACAAAATAATCTCAATAAACAAACGTTTGCTGGGGTTCGAACGATTTTCCAAGTGTGGTCGAGTCGGGAAAATAGAAACAGACGTTTCGATTTTTCGCAAAAAAAAGTAGTCGCCTATCGCTTCAAATGGAATTCTATATTGATCAATTTATCCTGTAGCCAAGGTTTAGATTCAGCATACAACAACTTGGCGATGATAAAACTCTAATGAAATTCTTCTTGAATGAGCTTACATTGTCAAAATTTGTCCTTATTCTGGCTGCGACAGTATTGGCGACATTTACAGCATTGAGTACGGCCAGACTGGAACCGTTGAATACAAATCGAATATTCGTATGGATACCTGATCGTTATTGCGTATATGCGCCAGCGCGATACGCCAAAGCAAGGGATCTTGGCAAATGTGGCATAGTAAAGGATGGCAATCACGCAAACGAACTCGGCGATACGGTTTTTGTACCGATCAGCTCGTTTGTGGCATGGACTCCAGGCAATTATACAGTCCATCTGGATTTGGACAGCAAAGCTACAGCCTATATTTCCGGAACTTTCGTTCCGGCGGCAACTTTCTTCTTTGCTATTTTGTTAAATGGCATTTTAATCTGCGCAATTGCCTTTCTATTTAAGCACAGGATCTCTAAGGAACATGTGTGAGAATCACCAAGATAATAGAAAATCAATCTGGAGTGATCCGTTATGCAAAGTCCCGCTAATGCATCGATTGTTTTCTTCACTCCATAAGTTTGTTGTCACGGTTCCAAAATTCCGTAAAGCAAGAGTAAACAAACCGAACGATTTTCCGAGTAGAGTCGAGTCGGGAAAATAGAAGCAAACGATTCGATTTTTCGCAAAAAGAATACTCGCCGATAAGCTTATTCGATTCCCATAATAGACAATCTGTCCCACCTAACTGGTGTCATTTCTGGATAAAGGATATGGTTGTAGAAAAAACTCTTAGGAAGTTCCTATGTACTTGGTTAAAATATATCTGGACAGTAGAAATAAATTCTTCTAATTTCATCTAAATTAGTGAGAGAGTGTATATTTTTTATGATTCATTCCTTTCGGGCGAAAACCAATATCTTCAACGTACTGATCTTAATTTCTTTTATCAATTGCTCTTCTCGAATGAAAAAGCAATCTCAGGAACCAGATGACTTCATAATTCTAATGCAAAATCAGACAACTTTTCAGTTGATCGAAAATAAGTTACTACCTGAAAAAACTCCCGATCCAGGACTGGGAAAAGCTTTGCGAACCATTCTCTCTGCATCTGGTTTGAAAGAGAATTCCGAATCGAGTTTCCAGATATCTGTCGATTGGAGAGGGAAAGGACTACCGTATAATTACAAATTGTACGGTTCCGGAACAGATTACCTAACTCGTTATACTGGCACTCAAATTGATGGAGACATTACTTTTCAAATTGCGGGGAGCAAAAAAACTATACCATTTTCATTGACTAGAACCCCTCTACTTTCTTTCGAATTCAAGAGTAAGGAGCATATGAAGCATGAATCCGAGGCACCTTTTGAGGAACCGATTTGGTCCTATAGTTTTCGGGGCGATGGACCGATTGGAAAATTCTTAGTAGTTGTTTCTCGTGCTTATAAAAATCCACCTGTTCTTTGGGCTCTCAAACACAAAGAACTTTCGATGCGATATTTAGGTGCATCCTTAGCAGGTGAACTGGGGCTAATTCAGACTCGGCCGATTTTAGAGAAGTTAGTCGCATCACAATCATTTGACATTCCAAATCCAGCAGAAGCTGCCGCTAAATCACTTGGTCTGTTTCTACCTACTCCTAGTACGACAAAGATTCTTACGAAAGTAGCCTTAAGTAAAAGTACTGCCTGGTTTAATGCGTATAAAAGTTTAATTGGCTTCAATGAGCCATCGCTAGTCATTGAATTACTCAATATTATGAATTACTCAAGAATTGTATTGTTTTCGGAAAATCTTCAGGTAATTCAACAGGCAGAAAAAGCATGTTCTGCCAAGTGTAAGCCATTTTTGGAAAACTATCGAAAAAGAGCTTTGGAGACAAAGGCGGAAATATCTGCTGGGAAGATATCAGAGATTGAGTATGTCGAAGATTCAATCACCGGAAAATCGATTCGGTATTCCCGTCAAGATATTTTGGATCGGCAGCTGATAGGTATCGATAGGATACTCACAAAATTTCAATAGCCGACGGATACATTTGATTAAAAATCTTAAATCAAAATGATTATCGAAAAAGAGAATGAGATTTACGATTGCAATATTTTTACTCATTCTTTTTAACGATTGCGCACCAATTGAAACAATCCCTAAAGTTAACATAAATTCAAAAGGTGGATTCCAACAAACACGAAAAGTCAGTAGGTTATTAAAGGATATTCATTTGATCTGCAAGAAAAATCAAAATTGATTGTATCGCGTCGAAATCGACGTGAGCCGAAGCCATCAAATCTTCGTTTGCTATAAAGGATCCACTTGCCTGTCCCGTTTACATAAACGGAATGATTTCGAAGGTTATCTATTCTTTCTAGGTATCCAGAAAAGAGAGGGAGCTGAAAAAGAAATACACCTTCATTTTTTTCGAATTTCGCAAATAAACAATCTCACCAATAAGCTTATTCGATTCCCTCTCTCCAAAATGCTCAGTGCAAGAAATGATCAATCTGTTCCGGAGACTTAAAGTGATTCAGGATATCGGGATTTGATTGAGGAAAACTCTTAGGAAATTCCTATGTGGTGGTCGAGTAAGTCTCCTGCGGTATGTTTATTGCCTAAAGATTTGTCCTTGGTAAATAGATTAAGCATGACATCGCCTTGTATTGTTAGGCCAGGTCCCAATTGTTTCCAAAGAAAACTCCCGACCATTATGCGTGCTCCATTGGGTTTCTCTATTGAGCAGACTCCAAATATCAAAATTCTGCATTTATGGGCAAGTGCTCGTCCCATAACGGGTTCCCAGATAACAATCAATATCGATCACATCCTTGTCCGCGATCCGGTTGTCATAATAGAGAAGTTCTGCGAGATCAATTCCGGCTCCATTGATACCAATGCCTAAATTTCCAGCTGTATAACCGGACGCGCCAGGATTAGGAGTTAAACTTCCGACCTGAATTCCATTTAGCCGAAAAGTGATGTTTGTCGAAGCATTTTGAAGAATGGCGGCTTGTTTGATCACGCCTACTGTCCAACTTGCGGCGACAGATGCGGCGACAGCAGCGTTCGATTTATTAATCTCTAAAACACCTGTAGTAATTACGATTTGAATTTGCCTACCTCCAGATGCTGGAGGTCCAATGAAGAGAACATTGTGATTGTTGTTGGTCACGGATCTCAAGACAAAAAAGATGCTCGCAGAATCAGAAGAACTAACGCCAATAGGTGCAGTATTGATTAGATTATTTGTATTATGGACAAATCGAACGACAGGCCTTCCATTGATTGTGTTTGCGGAAGAAAAGTAGGTAGGAGCATTCCCAAGTATGACTGTATTTCCTGTCCCGCTCAAGTCAGCCCAACTATTAACACTGCTACTATTTGGAAGTGCAAGGTCTTCTGCACGAACCCAGAACTTTAATCCAGGTACCGTGGCGGGGTTAAAATTTACAGTAATTGTTAGGTCAAAGTTTGTACTGCCATTTGCATTGGAAGCAGTCACAGTATAATTTGTTTGGTTTGCTACGGCTAGTGGAGTTCCAGACAATTGACCTGTTGCGCTATTGATAGAAAGACCTGATGGCAAGGAAGGGTTAACGGAATAAGTAAGGCCCTCACCATTGATAACTGGATTAACAGGAGTGATGGTCACGTTTTTAGTGAACACAAACGGATTTCCCACATAACTCAAATTAGAAGGAGCGGTTGTATTTCCGGGTATCGCACAATTTCTAAATTGTTGGACAATGCATATCTCCAACTGCGTTCTAAAATACTCTGCTCTTCGGGTATCGTAGGCCTGGTCAAGATCCAATTTGCAGGAAGAGATACAGGTAAGCAGGCAAAGAAAGAGGAGATATCGCATCGTGAGATTTGGTTTATCAATAAACCCGCATACTTGTGTTTTTTTAAACAATATTTTTATACAAATCAAGAGGTAGGGAGAAAATGTGGGGGTCTCTCAACGCTGTCGATATACCTGATTTATTTGCTGTACTCACACCACTGGCTGAGGTATGTATTTCTCTTGGACCAACACCAATAAATCAAAAGGAAGTTTTGGTTTTAATTGTCATTCGAAAAGAATGATAAGTACAAGTCTCTCCCGAAATCCCAAATTTAGTTCAGTTTTATAAGGGCAAAGTAACCAGATTTGGGAAAGGTGTATCTATTTTTCGCCTACGGTCCCGACACACAGCGGACGCTATTGAGTTCAGTCTTAGCAATATTAAAAAGATATCCATCCAAAAAATTGACGTACCACGCAGCAGAATAACCATTTACTGTAGTAGATGACCAAAAACTCTGGGTACCTGTAGATGGAAAAGATGTTTTGTCAATTACTGGTGTTGTAGTTGTTGCAGTATCGACAATTGTTTTTAACTCGTTGATTTGCGGCAACCGCCAAGTCTTAGAAGAAAAACTGAGTTCATTACAATACGTGATTGCATTTGCCCATGTTGCAGTATCGGAAACACTGGGATTATCGGAGCAAGTTGCGTCATTGTTTCTACCAAGAAAACATTTCTGCCAAACAAGCCCAGTCGTATTGTCCTTGACTGTCCCATCATTGTTATCTGTAAAATTGCTATTGTATATTTTCGAGTTTCCAGAGACGCAACGCACAGATAGGGCGGTATTTTGACTGGCGTAAGGCATGGAACCAGAAATGAAAGCGAGATAATACACAGCGGCAGGAAATGGTGCGTATGCTGTTGACGTCCAAGAAGCAGCAGAGTCCCCAGGAAATGCTGTCCTGTTTATAGCTGGATTAAATGAGCCAAAATCAGGTAAGGTTTCCAATTCCTGTCTACTCGGTACTCGCCATGTTTTGATTCCCGCATAGCCGTTTCCACTATTGGCAGAGTTTAAAGCTAAACACCCAGATGTTGTGTCATTACTTGCATTTGCCCATGTTAAGCTCACTGCTGTTCCAGTTCCGCAATTTGCTCCACTGAGTCCTTGTGTGCATGTTTTCCAAACAAGACCTGTTGCATTGTCTGTTGTGGTATAATCGGAAGTATACGTCGCGTGTGCCGTAGGTCCTGTATAGCTTCTCGCTACACCGATTTGCGTTAGTCCATCTTCGCCTGAGATTAATGTGTATCCCCCAATTGCTCCCGCACCACTTTTCAAAGGGGGATAACTGTAAACCCCGCTTAAAGTAGCAACCGAACTATCCGATAGGCCAGCTTTCTTTGCAAAGGCCTTCACCGTTTTACCAGCCAGACTCCAGATATGTATTGGAGCTGAATAGACATTGGAACTTGTCGTTGGTGTTGTTCCATCTGTAGTGAAATAGATTGTCGCCCCACTGGTGGTCGTGGAAATCGTAATATATTGTGGTGTATTATAAAAACCTGCCGCGGGAGAGAAGCTTGGAAGTGCCACAGTCGTGTTACCAACAGTGTACATTGCAGAACTGATTCCAGAAACATTGCCCGCTACATCTCTTGCAATAAACTTATATGTGGTAATCGCATCATTTGGCGAAGTTAAACTCCCGGAATACAAACTCCCGTTAGTTATCGATCCCGAACCGTCAAATGCAGGATCAGTTCCGTCAATCGTATAGGCCACTTTTTGGCAGGTAGTCGTAACATCACTGCAGTTAGCAGTTACTAATTGTGGTGTCGCATATGTGCCAGGAGCGGGAGTTAGAGAAAGACTTGGCGCAACACTGTCTATAGTAAGGGTCGTCGAGGAAGTCCCCACATTGCCGACCAAATTGTTCACACAGACATTGATTTTTTTGGATCCATCACTTAACTGCGTACCCGCAGTAATTGTCGTTGCGACGGCCACCCCACCAGTCGCACTACCGCTGACATTGGAACCTGACGCAAGGGTTCCTGAACCACAACTAGATCCTATTACAACGCTATAACTTCCTGATTTATCCGAAGTCCAATTGACTACAGCATTAACAGCTTTAATGATCGTTCCTGGAGAAACTGAGTTGATTGTGATGGACGGGAGGACAGAGTCAACTGTGTACACTTGACTGTACAGTGTTGAAACATTTCCGGCTTTGTCGCAAGATTTGTATTTTATCGTTGTGACGCTAGAGTCTGGTGTCGCAATCGGTGTTATATACAATGAACCAGTCGTAACCGCACAAGCGGATGAGAATACAGGGGTATTTCCATTTGTGGTATAAGCAACAGCAGCACAGCCAGCTCCTCCCGTATCACCGCAGTTAAGAGCAACATTCTGCACACTTCCATAACTTCCAGAGGCTGGATTAACAGAAACCGTTGGGATTGTATCATCGCGAGTAATTGAATGCACCATGGCACCTGTAACGCCCGCATTGATAACACAGACACGATAGGAGGTGGTCCCGAGACTCATGGCCGAGGCATTCAATGGCCCAAATGTTTGGTTGGCACCTGCGGTAACGGAACCTGATGTAACAACAATACCATTGGTACAATTTGTCGCACCGGATCGAATAGTAAAGTTTCCGGATTTCGTGGACTGCCAAACAAACTGAGTGGTGTTTATCGCTCCCGCATTATTACTCACAGATATGGAGCCAGAGGAAACCAAACTTACAACTGGTCCTGTCGAGGCAACGAATGGATCTTCACTATTTGGAATGCCATTGCCGTTAAAGTCTTCATTGGGAAAAGCCGCACTGATCGGATCATAGCCGAGGTAGGTAACTAATTTATTCAAAAATGGACCGAGTATGGTTGACTGTGCTTGAAAATACGCACTAACACTCCCATAACCTTCGGAAGCAAAACTTGAAAGTTCGGCGATTACGTTATTTGCAATGTTTAAAACGGGAACTGGATTTGTAAGAATGCCATTATTGACGAGCCAAACCTGGATAGTTAATCCAACTCCAAAGGAAAAGTGCTCCACTTCCAGTCTGATTTTATTTTGAGTATAATCAATAGAGACCATTTTCATCTTTTCAAGCGTGGAATCGTCTTTGATATAATAGAACGCAATACTTCTTTCCTCCAACCCCGCCTCAGCCATCTCACCTTGTTCGTAGTTAATTGTTAGGGTAGCTGGTTTTGAAAACACGAGTCCTTCTGGTTCAAATTTTAAAATCTTCGTAACTTTTGCATATCCCTGAGGAATGCTACCAATCGGTGAGGCATCGACTGTCACTGTAATTTGTCGGGTTTCACTAAGTGCACCAGCAGGTATATCAAGGGAAAAACTCCCATCAGTCGACATCAAAGTACCACCAGATACAGACACTGTTGCCGTTGACACATTGCCATTAGTATTGCTACTCACACCGCCAAGTGCCAGAAGCATCATACTGGAAACACTATTTCCACTAGATTTTATCTTTTGATCAAATAATGAAGAGAGGATACAGTTTGTATTAACCAGTAGGACAAGTAATAAATATGGTAGACTTTTCATAAAATTCCAACATCAGCTTTAAAATATTCAATTTTTCAACCAATTAACTCAAAGTTAAATATCTTTGACAATTCTTTTTGAAAGATATTTAAAAATCCTTTACCCTTATAATTGAGACTTGGCAGAATACAAAGAGTATCTAACTTCCTTTCTCCATTCATTTGCACCAGATACTTTACTTTTAAAGTTAAAGGAATATTCAAAATATAGTCCTTTATTTGTCGCTCTTCGGACAATTGTTCTGGATGAGCTTTATAAATACTTCCGTTGGAAAACACTTTTAAAATGTCATTTTGATAAAAATTATAGTCACCTTTAAGCCTATTCGATTCCCTCACTCCGACATGCTCAGTGCAAGTAATAGATAATCTGTCCCGGAGAACGTGATACGATTCTGGATGTGAGACCTTGGCAGTGATATAACTATTATGAATTTCTAATTTGGTCGAGATATGATATCAAGGATATTTGCAAAAAATAGATTCGTAGGATAGATGAATTTCAGGCGAGAATTCCAGATGAAGTATTTGAACTTTTGTCCCGTATTCTAGAGTGGGCGTATGATCCAAAAAAATCCTATCTTTTAAATATTGTCGAGGTTTGCAAATATGCCTTAATTCTCAAATCTTGAATACCAGATTCTGAAATTGGAAGATCGATTACATTCTCTACATTTTAAAACCGCAAAAGTAAGTTTCTTGTGGTTCTAACATCGAGAGTCACATCTGTTAGATAAAATTCCCATTGGACAGATTACCTCGTATTTGGGAATCACTCTAGAGACTTTGATAGGCCTGAAAAAAAGAGTTTGATCTAGATCAATGTAGAAACTTTCTCATGATCAAGTTTTTGCTTTCGCCTTACTATGTATGATTCATAAGGCAATCATGAATCATAGATTAATCGGTTTAGATTTAGCAAGAGTTTTCAGTATCTTTGGAATGATGGTAGTAAATTACCATTTTGGATTTGGGGCCTTTCAGGGTAATAAGATACTATTAGAGATTGCAAATTTCTTCAATGGAAGAGCATCGGCAACCTTTGTCATATTAGCAGGAATGGGACTCATTCTATTTGCAAAAAAAAACTAGGTCCAATCCTACTGATAAAGACCTAGTATTAAATTCACGTCGAACAATACTCATTCGAAGTCTTTTATTGTTTGTGATAGGAACAATTGACTCGATTTATTGGCCGGCTGATATCCTAAGATCTTACGGCGTATTCTTTTTTATTGGAGCATTTTGTTTACATTGGAAGAAGAATCATTATCTATTCGCCTCTTTATTTTCTATTTTTGTTTTCACTTTACTTTTTATCCTATTTGATTTTTCGAAAGATTGGAACTTTACGAAGTATTCTTATATTGGTTTTTGGACAATTCCTGGTTTCCTAAAAAGTTTATTTTTCAATGGCTGGAATCCAATTTTTCCTTGGATCGGATTGTTTTTTTGGGGGATGTATCTTGGTGTTTATCTTATCGAAGAGAATCAAAATCAAAAAAAAGTATTTTGGATCTCCGGAGTCCTTTTACTGGTTTTATTTTTACTCTCTTTAAATTCTGATCTTCTAAAAATTCTAAATCCTGTCGTATTGAATGGTTCATACGCAAAGAGTAATATTTTTACTGTGAATCAACTTCCTCCACTCCCCTTGTACTTTTTTATGTCGATCTGTTTTGCAAACTTGATCATCATCATTATGAATTCCGTTGGGGATAGATATCAGTCATCAACAGTAGTAAACAGCATCGCTAAAATTGGAACGTATTCCCATACAATTTATTTGTTTCATATTTATTTTGGGATCATCCTTTACATACTCATTCGAGGAATACCAACGGAAGAGGAGTTCTATAGTGTATATGGAACAGAATCGATAGAGTTCATGTGGATATATACCATTTGTGCTTTTTTCATTCTTAGTATTTATTCTCTACTTTGGTCCAAAAAATTTCAATCTGGTCCGCTTGAAACCTTAGTAAAAAAACTATCAGATAGCAATCCTACAAAAAAGAAGAAACATATATGAGTTGGATATACTTGATGTTAGCTGGAATATTTGAGATAGGATTTGCTACAACACTTAAATTATCTAACAATTTTACTAAACTGTGGCCTTCCATAATTTTTATCATTAGCATAACTCTTAGCTTCTATTTTCTAGAAAAATCTATAGAAAAGATTCCGATTGGCACAGCTTATGCCATTTGGACAGGAATTGGTGCTGTGGGCACGGTTTTCATTGGAATATTGTTTTTTAAAGAACCAGCAAGCGTGATGAGAATCTTTTTTTTGGTTACATTGGTTGGCTCAGTTATAGGTCTGAAGCTAACCGCATAAACCTTTTGATTGGGGTAAGGATTCTTTTTGGAGGACGAATCTGTCCTTGAACCAAAAATTATTTCCTTATCCTTTGCCTTCAAATCGCACTAGCTAAATTCAGAGCTCATTCGGTAGCGATTTTTGAATAGGCTAAAATTAATGTCAGCTATAGGCTTATTGGATTCCCAGATAGTGCAAGCAGTCTCTCTTAACAGGAATTGTTTTAAAAAGAAAAAAACGATACCGAATTAAGATACTTGTAAACTTTTTTAAGGTTACAAACATTTTAATCTGCGCGACTTGGAGCTAAAAATGGCAAAAACACAGAACCAATGGAAATGGTATCACTATGCAGTTTCAATTTTCGCATGGATCTTTCTTATTGTAGTTCATTTTATCTGGGTAGTAGGCCCATGGTATCTTGTAGTTTCTGAGTATTATGAATTAAAAAATGGGATCGATATCATTGCTGATTACCAAACATCTTCTGCAATCTACTCAGACACCAAGTTGGATCATGAAAAGGAATATCTATATATCTATCGTTTCTCCCATCCGACAACCGGGGAAAGAATGGAGCATTCCCTTCGAGGGATTGGAAAAGACAAGTACCCAGGAGAAGAGATCCATCTCAAGTTCAATCCAGAAACAGGATCTGTCGGTTTCGGTTCTCTTTTGCCGATTTTATTTTCCAATATTAAATATCTCATTGCCTCTCTATTCGGATTGGCATGGGTAACAAAAGTGATGCCTTGGAAATATTTATTAGAGGGGTTGAAATCGAAAAAAGAAATCAATTCCAAACAATCTGGTGCCCAAGGGGATCAAAAACGACGCTGAATCAATATTTCGTCCAAGAACTCACTTTGATAACCTTATGTTATCAAAGTGAATTTGTAACTCTGAATGAATATGAAAATGCAATAAAGAAAAAAGAGAGAATCACTTCCTTATTTTTTCTTCTGTCAACCTCTAGCAATAATTTTATACTAACGAGGCAGATGAATGATTACCTTTATTAAGGCAGTTATAACGATGAGAATAGATCAATGCGAAACAATAATTAAACGGATACTTGTTTATTGAAATAATGATAGCTATCCCCAAGTATGTTCGCCTGATTGCATAAAAACGGACACCTTTTTTGCAAATGAGCAGAGGAATGGAATACGTAACCACGATTAAAGAACAATCCTCGACGCGAGACATATCATGCAAATTTACAAAATAAGAAGTTTCCGAACCTTTTTTTCCCTCTTAAAAAGAGAAATCGAGTTCAATGATTCTCAAAATCTAAAGGACGCAAAAAAACATCCTCTTTGATTAGATTTAGCTATTTTATATTCGACAGAGATCTCCTCCTTTTCTACGTTATGTGAGTCCTGAAAAATTTGAATTTAAAATGAATTAGAAAAGTGTCTGCTAAAACGTAATCAGGTGACTCCGTGGATATTAACTGTAATGAAGAATCTTAGAAGAATCGTATTTCATATTATCAATTTCTTCCTTCTATTGTATACGTTTGGAAGTTTATTCATTGGCTGTGTTAAGAATGAAGAATTAAAGGGTAGCGATTTAGTTTCACAAAGGGATGCTGATCGGGATTATTCTAGGATCTTTATTTTAAAAAGTCTTGAATCCTTTCCAAACGATGCAATACCTTATCCAATTAGCTTTGAACCTAGTGAGCGATGTGACCGAAAAATAAATTATAAAAAAAAGGACTTCCAGGTATGTCTGGGAGCTTTGCTAGCAAATCGATTCTCAGTCAAAAATCAAACTGAACTATCGATTGCATTCCAAGACTTTGTAGATCGCTTTTGTAAATTAAAGAAAGTTATCTTTCTTGAAAATTCTCTTACAAGTGGAGAAATAAATCTTTGCGAAATCAATTATTGATTTGAGTTAAATTTTGCAGAAGGGTCATGTGATCCTCTGGGGATAAACACAACTTTGTGTTGCTAGTTGGAGTATCAAATGATATTGAAAAAAAATGTGATCTTTTTCATTTTCTTATTTTTCTCTTGTGGTCAGTATGAACTTTCTACTGTCGGTGAGAATGAACGTGACCTAAAAAATCTTGACTACATAGGACATTGGTATGAGTTTTTCCAATAACCAGTCCCCAAATCCAGAATGGTTGTTCCCTATGTGCGACACAATGCCCATTATAGGAAGCCAGTCGGCTTAAAGGCGAATATATTTTGGATTCGAATCCTTCGGGGTAAGTGGCAATAAAATTATTAAAATGTTTTTGCCAGAGTGCCTTATATTCTGATTCCCGAAGACGAACTGCTCGTAGCCTTTTCTCTATTCGGGAAATTGATTTGGAGTTAGTTTTTTCGCATCAATTCTAAAAATCTCCATTAGATTCTCCTAATTCTCGGGTATTCCTAATTGATCTAATCGCAAAATGGAATTTAAAGATTATAAACTTCTAGCTTCGATTTGATGCAAATAATGAAATTCTGGAGCAATGACACCGGCGCTCTTTCTTATATCACTAAGTTCCGGTGACTCGAAAAAATTCCTAGCCTTCTCGAGGGAAGACCATTGCGAAATATGCACAATTTTATTACTGTCAAGGTCATCATGAAGCAACTGATAGCTGATCTCTCCAGCCCTTTTCCTTATATCATAAGCTCCATCAAATACTCGTTTCCAAGCAGGATAGGACGCGACCTCATGAACAATCAACACATACATCATAAATTTCCTCAATAAGGGGAACCATCTTTATGAACAAACTTCCATTGCCCGTCTACTAGCATGGCTTTGAGATCATCATCTGGATAATGTCCTTCATCTCCTGGTGTCCTATCGCCGATTTCCAAATAAATTACATCTTCCGATGTTTCGTTGATTAAATGATGACCATTTCCGTTTCCGGCTTTAAATCCCGCGCACATACCAGGTAGTAGCAATGTACGACCCTCATCGGTGATTAGGGTAGGTGATCCTTGAAAGACAAAGATAAACTCATCTTGTTTGCTGTGTGAGTGACGCAGAGCTGACATTCCGTTCGGTGCAAGACGAGTTAGGTTTACTCCAAAATTACTTAATTCGAACAGATCACCTAATGGTATTTTTTCCCTTCCTATCATCCGTGAAGCGAATGGCTCTGGGTAGTTTGTTGCTCTGACACGTGGTGGCATTTGATCAGCCTTGACTGCAATCGGGATTGTTTTTTTCATAGGAATGCTCCTTGGTTTCCTACTAATTTGGAATCAGAGTAAAATATGAATCTGTAATTTTCATCTCGTACCAAAATTCCTGATCAGCTTTCCTGTTTTAATCTAGATCTCAAAAATTCCAAAATTTCATCTCTTGCTTTAATTGTCGGTTGACCCGCCTCGTCAATGAGATGCGCAGTCACTACACTATGTGGTGAGCCTATCACCTTTTCAAAAAATGGCGGAGGAGATGGATTTGCCGCCGTGTCAGGTAAAACTCTGTCAATAAAATGTTCACCCAATTCCCTTTTATAGGAACAAAATCTTTCAGCTCTACAGTGAAAATCTCCAGCAAATCTGTAACCTAGAACAGATAAATTTTCCTTGTTTAACCTTTCTCTTATTCTTAATAACTCTTCAAAACTTGAATTGATTCCAGACGGATCATCTAGAGGTAGAGAAGGTTGGCACATAACCGGCGCTAACATCGATGGTTCAAGCATCATTGACAAAGCAAAATTTCCAGTAAAACACATCCCTACTGCTCCTACACCCAAACCACCTGATCTCTGATGAGCAAATTTTGCTAGGGACCTTAACCAGTCTACAATCGGACTAAATTCACTGGATGCGAGAGTTCGAAACTCAGCACTTACGCAAGCTTTTTTAAAAACAACGATTCCTTCGCGAACTAGTGGCACAGCTCCATCCTTTCCAAACAGGGAAGGTATAAATACACTGAATCCAGCTTCCCTAACCCATCTCGCAAAACGGAGAACATCTGGACTAATCCCTGGCATTTCGGGCATGACAATGACTGCTGGACCCTCACCCGAAATATATACATTTTTTGTAATACCGTCGAAATGAAAACTCTCCATATTAAAATCAGCAAGTGAGTCAGGCTCGAAATTCACCATATATTGCGCCTTCTCGCTTATTTTTCGATTACGCGACCGTAATTGATGGTAATGCTAGCCTTGGCTAGTGAAGTAAAACCAATATTGTATCCAACTAAGGCGCCTGAAGAATCCGAATTAATATCTAACTTAGCAGTTTTTAATGCATAAACTGTGAAGACATATCTGTGCGGCTTGTCTCCTGCGGGAGGGCAGGGTCCACCAAACCCTGGTTTACCAAAATCTGTCCTTCCTTCCACAACGCCTTTTGGAAGATTTTTCTTGTTTGCTCCTTCTTTTAATTCAGTAATGTTTGCTGGAATATTTACAAGTGTCCAATGCCACCATCCGCTGCCCGTTGGTGCATCTAGATCAAAGACAGTAACCGCAAAGCTTTTCGTTCCGAGAGGCGCATTGGTCCATTTAAGTGATGGAGATAGGTTCTCTCCTTTGCATCCAAACTGATCGAATACGTGTTTGTTGTTTAGTGTTCCACCTTCACTGATTGTAGGACTCGTGACTTGGAAATCTGCGGCAGATATGCTGATCGAAAATCCAATTAAAAAAACCAAAAATAAATTCTTCATTTGATAAACCTCATAATAACTAATTTTCCTCTCTTCACAGAAAGTTGCAACCCTAAATTATAGTGCATATACACTATTTATACGCGGCTCAACCTAAAGATTGAAATAGAACCTAATTCTCTTCTTGTAAGTTCGGTAATTTTCTAACATCTGACAGCATTTTAAGTACCTGCTTGAATTCAGTTTTACCCATGAGTTCAGTGATTCCATCTTGAGCTTTTCTCCACAGCTCTATCCCTTTTGTTAAAAGCTGTTCTCCTTTTTTCGTAAGAGATAGACAGCTGACATTGCCTGAGATTTTTTTTTCCATCAAAATCAATCCATCTCTTTTTAATATTTCCAAACTTCTCTGTAAAGTTGTCCTATCGATATCTGTTACTCGCGAGAGATCGGTTATACTCTGATTTTCCTCGTAGGCAATACTAGCAAGAACCGTAAATTGAGTAATACGAAGTCCACATGGCTTGAGCATCGAGTCATAATAATTGGTAATCAGTCTACTGGTTTTTCTCAAGTTGATATTCAAGCAGGAGAGTCCGATTCGTTTTATCTCATTTTGCGAATATTTCATCTTGAATTTAACCGTGCTGCTTATTTAGTGTATATGCACTGTTTTGGTCTACAAAATTTTATCACTAACTTGAGATTTTATTCATTCTCTTTCATAGTTCAGAGACTTGATCTGGATTTTTTTAAAAGAGGTGAATTATTTGCCAATATAGGAAAAAATTCCCTCTATTGGCCTGATCCGTATTTTTTATTGATGCCTCTTTTTTTTTCTCTTTTGGACAGTTCTAAAATCTATTTCCCGTAGACAAAATTTATGATTTACTACATAGGACATTGGTATGAGTTTTTCCAATAACCAGTCCCCAAATCCAGAATGGTTGTTCCCTATGCTCGACACAATGCCCTTTATAGGAAGCCAGTCGGCTTAAAGGCGAATATATTTTCGCTAAAAAATCGTAAAAAATTCGACATAATTTTGGATGAGACAAATAGAGACCAAGCCATCGGATTATGGCTTTTTTTTGGGTAGGCCGTCGAATTGAGACAAAGTAATCTATTTTGGTTTTGCCTATTAAACGTCTGGGAGATTTTATCGCACACAAAGTGGATTCCATATAAATTCTGAAGTAAGGGTATCCATTCAAAAGTTCAAAAATGATTCCGAATCTAGTGAAATTGCTTTTTGCCAAAAGAATGTATTTTCGAATCGTTTACCGAATTACTTTCTCTGGCAATATATTGTGAAAGATTCAGGTCAATGTTTGTTCTTCTCAAGCCAATTATTTAGAAAAGATAATTGTAATGAACCTATTTTAGATGACAAATTTTCAGAGATGATTCTTGAATGTGAAATAGAATTGAAACATTATCAGAATCTATATAAATAAAAGTTTAACGCATTATCTTTACCGAGATATGGCACAAGTTTAATTATCGTTATTTTCACCTTCACCACAACAGCAGGTTGTTTTCCATTGCTAATGGGTGCTGGAGAAGGTGAGTCTGGAACTCCTGTTTGGCTTCTCGGTATTGGAAATGGGGTTCCTGCAAATACGCCTTCCGTTTCAAATGAGACATCGAGTGGTGGGGGAGGAGGCTCTTCCTCGTCTGGTAGCACAAGGATAACAGGTATGTATTTTTATCATCCAGACCATTTAGGTAGCATAACGATGATAACGGATGGCAATGGAAATGTTTTGGCTGGTGGTGAACGTGGTGGAAAGAGTCACATCACTTATAAACCCTACGGTGAGATTCTGAGGACAGATTCGTATGGACCAGATATTACGAAATTTAAGTATACGGGACAGGAAGAAGATCGAGAAACTGGACTCTTTTATTATAAGGCGAGATTTTATGATGCAGGTCTTGGAAGATATATTTCTAATGATGGAATGGTGTTCCCATAGAAAAGTACAACGGATGAACCGTAAAATGTATGTTGAAGGGAATCCGATGCTTTTTACTGATAAATCGGGTCATAACCTATCGCGAGGCTTGATTTCTCGATTTCCCAAGCCATTAATCAATGCAGTGGATAAATTTTTTAAGAGAGCTATTCCAATGGCTATAAATCGAGCTGTTTCGAGAATTAAGAACAATATTAAAAATTTACCGAATACATTGGATAGATGGAAATTTGTCAGGTCAAATAGGTTCTATGTTGAAGAAAATCGTTATAAAATGGGGAAATTAACTGCAGGACAGGTTCAAGGTATGATTATTGGCGTCACGTTAGTTGCTATTGGAATTGTTCTTTTATTCACTCCTTTTATCCATATCGGTGTTTCTTTTATAGTTAGTGGGACGATGACATTTACAAGTTCCGCTGTAGGAGGTGATTTTGGAGTAGATGAGGAAAGTGATAATGGACATAAATCCTGAGCCAGTTAATTTATCAAAAGCATTTCTTTTAGCTTGTTTTTTGACGTTCTCTTCGTGCCGAAGCCTAGAATATGATTTAATAATATCTAAACCTGACCACTTTAGTGGTGATTCTAGACAATTAACTACTTCAAATATAATTACGATCGATAAAACATTATTTGAATTTGAAGTAAAAGACATACAAAGTGAAAGCAATAAACTACTATATGAAACAAATAAAAGAATAAATTATAAAGCTATCAGTAAAGAGAATATTCGACAGAAGAATATTCAATTGAAACTAAATAGATATGATCATAAATTACAAGTAATTCCTCATTATTTTTTAGTGTCGCTTCTGACTGGAGGAGTTTTTCTAATATTGGGTGGAAAGATTGTTAAGGAAAAAATCGATACAACTTGGGAAACATCAGAAATGCTGATTTCTGAAAGAAGATTGTTTACACTTTATTGCGAAACGGAATATAATATATATCAACCTAAGCCAATAAAAGAGTATAATAAAGAAGGGGAAAGATTTGATTATGGTGATCATTGTAGGGAAAGTATCCTTAACCAACTCATAGATAGACTTATTGCTGATTATGGTAATTAAGATCACAAAGTAGTATTTGACTTATGCAATCTGCAAAAATTGATTGAGCAATAGATACTTTATAATATTTTCATATTGTGTTCAGTACATGCGGAGGTGGAGATTATGATAATGTTACACCAAAACCGTGCGCTAATCCTCAAAATACGCCAACGGTTGAAATGCCTAGAAACATTGGCAATGGGTTATGAATCGAGAGTACACATGAAAAGGCTAATTAATTTTATTCTGATAGCATCAATTGTATTTTTACAAAATTGTTCCAGATATCCTGGTTGTAAAAATAATTTAAGAAATTCGGTGGAAGAACTTTGCATTAAAAATATAGAAGTATCGAATAACACGGTAGGATTGACAGAAGTTGAAGCTAGAGACATTCGAAACTTAGCATATGGAATTTGTTTCTATAAGCTTCTGGAAACTAATAAAGAGATCAAGAATTGTGAAAATTTTTGATATTTAAATAATTGCTTGGCATTTATCCTTTTGCATGGTATTACATTTTGTTAAGGCAAAATGATAAAAAAATGAAAAGATTATTCCAATTGTTCATTGTAATACCTGCTTTCTTCATTTACGATTACTCACAAAGCCAATCAAAAAACCAGAGCGAAGCGATTGACATTCTTTCACTTGTCATTATTAGAGAGAGCTACCTCGGCTTTAGCCGTATGGGTTCCGCCCAGATGCCAAACGGTGATATCTTTCTTTGCGGTGGTTCAGCATCGAACTTTTTGAATGTTGACTTGGCATGTTTTTCTTACGACGAAGGAAAACGAAAATCAAATTTATCTGTGCCTAGGAGCGGAAGCTTTAGCATGACTGCAATAGACGATAGATTGATTTACATTGCAGGGGGAGATAAAGCCGACTATAATACTATGTCAACAACGGAAATTTATGATACAAAAGAGAATAAATCTTCAATTTTTGTTCCAATGGTAGAAGAAAGAAGTCGGCACACCGCAACTCTATTGAAAAATAACGAAGTCTTTTTAGCTGGAGGTAACATAGGAGTCAGAGAAAGAATCAGTGACTCTTGGCAAGTGGTTAATACCCAATCGGGAATCAATCTACAAAAAGGAACTTTGAATTATGCAAGATATAGGCATAAAGCTCAATTGTTGAGTAATGGAGATGTTTTACGAATTGGAGGTGAAAATTTTTCGGATACAATTGAAGATCTTGAATTATTTAATGCACGTCTTCGAACAATTTCCAGCAATGGAAAGCTTAAAGAATCTAGGTCGTACCATTCTATCGTCTACTTTGATGATAATAATATATTCATTATAGGAGGAATAAATAGAGATAAAAATAAAGATCGATACCTTCGTTCTATTGAGCGTTTTGATAAGTCTCGGAACGAGTCGGAGATTGTTGCAAATTTTGAGGAACCAAGAGCACACGTGAATGCAAAAAAAATAACAAATAGTGAAATATTAATTTGCGGTGGTGTGAACGGAAATATTTCACCCAAGAAACACTTTAGTGATTGTTTACTTTTTAACATCGAAACTAAAAGATTCTCTCATTTCACTAATTTAACTAAGCCTCGAATTTACTCTACAGTAGATTTAACTTCGGATGGACAGTTTTTATTATGCGGAGGCAATTCCTTAGACTCTTTATATAACGATTGTGAAACGGTTGACTTAAAAACTAGGACTGCAACAATTCGATTTCCAAGATTATTTTAATTAATTTCAAATCTAGTAAAAAATTCATTCAGTATGGTCGCTTTATCTCCTTATATAATGGCCTCCATTCTATAAGTCTCAAATTAAATCTAACTACCTTTTTTCAAAAATAGTCTACTCCTGTTTCAGAAGAAACATAGAGTGCTGGAAAAGATGCGGAAAGAGTCATATAACATAAAAACCATACTTTGAGAAATTGAGATCTGATTCTTATGGTCCTGATATAATAAAATTTAAGTAAACGGGACAGGAAGAAGATCTAGAAACTGGACTTTATTATTATAAGGCAAGATTTTATGATGCAGGTTTTGGAAGATTTATTTCTAATGATGGATTGGTATTTCCCGGTAAGTTACTCGTCAAAAACACCCGCGCACATGCCTGAGAACTCGGTTAATGAAGATTTTTTAAAATTTAGTAACGTAACCGAGATTGATCACGAAGTGATGTTTTGTAATATGTTGTTGCTGATAGGTATTGAGAAGATAATTCTTTGAATTGGTATCCCACGGTAAAGATTGAATCGCTGAAGCGACGGTCTGATTTGCTGTTCCATGTATCTTAGACGGATCTGTTACTTTTCCATCATCTGCATTAGTATCCGCTTGTATTCCACTTGGTTTCGGATACACTCGATCGTTGTCGAAGAGGTATATATCTGGACGATATACGTCGCTAACGCTAACATTCATTTCTCTAAAATTGAGCTGTAGTTTTGCGGTGATATCTGTTACTCCAGATCTTCGATCGGTATTGTTATTAAAATATTGATAACCAACTTGTATGCTTGGAATAAATTTGAAGTCCTTGTTCAATTCATATTCGTGACTTAGCGTGGCTCTATGGTGACTGTTTCCTTGATTGAGTCCGTTGGACTCGGATGAGATTCTATAATTGGATACTAATTCTGGCCTTAGATACTCCAAAAAACCAGGCTTCCATCCAACAGTATAATTGAATAGGCTTGCGTTGGTTGGATAATTCGCACTATTCACAATCAAGAAGCCGGTGAAGAATTGCCCGATTGATGTGTTCCATTCATAAAGAATCTGTCCTATGAAATAATCTCTGAGTCCATTCTTTTCCTTTCTTGGTTTAATCTGGTTTGGATCAAACGTCAACTGACCAGATTGAATAGATTGCAAAACCTTGTTTGTTTCATCGGTGCCACCAGAACTAGATTGATAAAAAAAATCGTTATCGGTATTTGAACGTCCTATCAAGGGATTCGCCATTATGAGATTCAGTCTAAACCCAGGAATTGGAGTGAAAAAATTTACAAAGGTACCTAATACCAGACCCTGTGAAAAAGAATTATATGACTCGTTGTTTCTTCTGCTTAGTTTCTCGCCGAAAAGACTATTTCCCAAAACGTACACATCATTAGCCACTGATTGACTAAAACCGAATTCTGGTTTTTTATCGTTTGCCTTCGGAAGATTCTTCGGATTGTCTTCAGGAATTCCAGATTGCAAATCTGGAGTTTGTTTGTCTTGAGCCGAAAGCGAGGAATAAAAGACAAAAAGGATTAGTAGACTATGTATCAACTGGTTCATAAATTTTTTATTTACCTTCAATAGAAATTCTTCTTTTATCCCTTTGCGGAGTACAGCCGAATTTTTATTTTACGTTAAAGATTCTTAGTATCTCTAGAAAATCCATGACCGGAAAAAAGACAGCTATTGATTCTCCCTAAGATCTCGTCACCATTGTCGCCACAAAATAAATTAGTTTTCCAAAAATTTAGATAAGTCGGGTTATTGTAGGTTAACTGAATAGATTCTCTTTAAGTAAAATAAAAATAAAAAAGTAAGAATAATATTCTACAGGTTAAATTTAGTTTCTCTTAAAACATTAGTCGATTCTTTTGTGACGCTATAAGCCGCTTCGCTACCTAGTAGTATCTCGGTAGAAATATCAATGAAACGGAAAATTATAAAGATTATCAGCAAACTTTCTAAAACGATGACTAAATTGCTCCTATTATTAAATATCTTTTTGTTAATGAATTGTAAGAGTCAGAGAGAAGCATCATGTATTAAAGATGCAGAAGGATCAGTATTGCAAGCTTGTCTTCTTCAAAGAACCGATGGGTCAAGAGCTACTCCAGTTTTTGCTATTGAAATCTGTTTAGTAGAAATCAATGATTATCGTAAATGCATAAATAAACCATAAAAAAAGGAATTGAACCAACAATAAGAGAGAATTTCGTTATCTAGATATGTGTAAGCATGCTATAGATGCTTTGTACCTTGCAGTTAAATATCAGTTATTTATAAAAGTATCGATAGTGTGCAGAATTTTTCACAAAAGCAAAATCTAACTCTCGTAGGTTAATAGATATTAGCTCTAATCATTTAGTTGATCTATTTAATTTAGGTTGATATCTATTTTTTCCTTATTAAACATAGACTGCTGGAAAAGATGCGGAAAGAGTCACACCACTTACAAACCATACGGTGAGTTTCTGGGGACAGATTTGTATGGAACTCATATAACAAAATTTAACTATACCCACCTTTACCGGACATTGTGCGCAAATATTAAGCTTTCCTTCTGGATCTGAAGGCTTTGTCTTTTAAAAATTCCTTTCAAATTCTTAAGAGGTGGAGGTTTAAAAAAATGACTAGCTAGCAGTCTGGACATTGATTTCCTTCCCAAATTCCAAGAGGAGTTTTGCTTCCATGCTATTGTATTTTGTGGAACTTCCTTATTGATAGAAAGTTCTGGATGAAAGGAACAAACAGTAGAATCGATAGATGGCAGGAGAATTTTTTCGTTTGCAATTCCAAAAATAAGAGAGGTTATATTTTTCGAAACGGATCTGACACCATGGTAAGTTTTAGCCTAAAATTTTTTTTATTCTTCATAGGTGAAACGTCAACCATATCGCTTGTTATGTGGTCTACGACATCCTAAACCATAAATTTCAGCAACAATATTTCCATTTTTTACAATCAGCAAAGAATGTAAGTTCTCGATTTCTAAATTTGAACGATTAAGCAACCAACAGTGAGCCTCGGAATCAAAACCAGCATCCTTACTTGGTATCGACTTCCAAAAACGATCCTACTTTGGAAGATCACATTCTACTTTTGAGAGATTTTCAGAACTTGTTTCCAACTTGAGATCCTTGAACATTGAGTAAAGATCAAAGATGTTTGTAAAAGCAAATTAAACAAATAGATTATCATAAATCTTTTCACTCTTAAATTCTCAAGAAAACAAAAAAAAATCACAAGAAAGAAAGGAAACGTTAACAAAATTTAGAATGAGTTGACAACAAACGCTTTCCAAGAGAGAACCGACAGCATGTCCACTCCTGTTTCCAAACCTTCTGTCGCATTCGTAGGAGCTTCCTGGCTTTCCCTTCTCATCGGTATGGGAACTTTCATGATTGGCATTTGGAATTCTGAGATGATGCTCAGCGAAAAAGGATTTTACCTTACAATCCTGATGTATGGACTTTTTTCTTCTGTATCTTTACAGAAGACAGTCCGAGACCAACTTGAGGGGCTATTTGTAACTGGAATCTATTTTGGACTTTGCTGGTTTTCAGTGATACTCTCTCTCTTGCTTCTTTTAATTGGACTTTGGAATGCGGAACTTTCTATGAGTGAAAAAGGATTCTTTGGTATTTCATTTGTTCTAAGTATGTATGCAGCTGTAGCCGTTCAAAAAAATGTACGCGACGCACGTCTTGCAGATATGGAATCCAGCAAACAGTTGTAAATCTACATATTAGTTTGCTAATTTGCCCTCTCGTATGAACAAGTTATCTAGAAACTCTAATATCCTCTCCAGAGTATTAAGTTACATTTGTTGAAAAACTCTCACGAAGTTTCCCAATATAAAAATTAATTCTTGTCTTTTTATCTTCTGTTATATGATAAAACAATGAAAAAACTCATCCTTCTCATTTTGCTTGGAGCTCATTTCTCTTGCTCTAGTTTGCCCTATACCATTGAAGATCGAAAATTTGATAAAGCTAAACAAATGATCGCAGATGGTGCAGATGTTAACCATAGTTCAGACTGTTTTCACCCTCTCACCATTGCAGCAATGGCAGGTGATGAAGGCCTTGTGCAACTTCTTCTAGAAAAAGGAGCTAAAGTCGAGAACCGATCCAAGGAATGTGATTACACGGATCAAATTGGACCTTTCCGAATGAGATTTCGTTGGGGTGCAAGAACTGCTCTTGACCGCGTAGCCAATGCAACCATTGCTAAATTACTTTTAGCGAAAGGAGCCAATCCAAACATCGCGGGTTACCGTGAATATACTTTTGCGCCAGACTTTGACGTGGCTCTATTGAATGCAGTCCGTAAATCGGATTTTGATTTGGTAAAGGTTTTGGTAGAGGCAGGTGCCAAGGTGAACGTTTACAATAGTTCCGGGAAAAATGCCATTTGGGAGTCCGCCGAAGCAAAAAAATCGCAAGGAAAGCCCGAATTTTTTTCATACCTTCAATCTAAAGGAATGAAAAAGCTCGAAATTACGGATGCAAATGCGAAAGCAACGGATGGTAAAATATTAACGAAATATAAACACATTGCTACTGGAGCCGTGACCGAAATGTCAGCTGAGATTGCAAAGGGTGTATACGAGAATCCCAAAAATTATTCTGCGTTAACGTTCAACGCTGCCGATGGAGCTTACTACCATTATGCGGAATTCGTCTGGGTGGAAACCGGACAAAATTTATATGAATGGTATTTAATGCGTAGAAAGAGAACCGGAACTTTAAAATAACAAGACAATGATTTCCTAACATCAAATATTTATGCGATGTTAGGAATGCAATCAATGGTCTTGGAAACCATAGGATATATGAGATCCATCACAGATAGGCTTCGATTTAGATTGTCCGCAGCGACAAAGTTTTACTTCCTCTGTTCTGAGTACAATTCGTCCTGTTCCTGAACAAATCTCCACGTTTCCTTTGATCGAAAGTGGTCCATCTGGTATCCTATCTATTTTTAAAACACCAGCTCTTGACTCTAAAGCGGTATTGTCTACGGTATTTGGCTCACCAGTCGCGGCAAACTTTTCTTCCGCATGCGTTCCATCGCAAAAAGGTTTGTTCTTTGATAAACCACATCGACAAAGAGTGGCTCGGTATCCCATGGGCTTACCATCAATCTGCAATTCCCCTAAAAAGGCATAAGGTCCATTTTCGCGGATCCGCATAACATTTACATCCGGCAAGGGCTCCTCAGTTCCGCCATCTTTTCGAGTAAATCGAATAGCACCTGAGGGACATTCTCTCGCTACCATTGCCAATACATTTGGGTCAGCATTCTCAGCAAAGATCCACTTCCCAGGAGTATTTGCTTTAAAAACCAAAGGAAGTTCTGTCACACAATGCCTTGAATGGATACATTTTTTACCTTCAAATTCCAAACGGATAGATTCGGTCTCAGAAATTTCGATTCCAGACGACTCAGAAACTGGAGTACTGAGCGATGGCTGGGCTCCATTACTTGGCAAAAGATCAATCTTTGGAGTCGATATAGCAGATGATCTATCCTTCTCAGCAATATTCACAAAGTCCGTTGGCAACTCTTCAAGGCTATTTCTGAGATTGGCGAGATCTCTTTGGGTGATTTGTAGAGATTTGGAACAAATTTCTAATAAATGTGAGGGAAGTGTTTCTTGGCTGAGGTCTATTTGCATCTTCTCAACGCCAGAGAGTATTTCTTGTACTCTTTCTAAGAGTAAGATTTTTTCTGTATCTCTTTCCAAAGGAGCCAAGGACCGAACCATTGCAAAACTCATTCCGGCGAGGAGCTCTTTTCGTTCCTCACTAACTTTTAAATAGGTTAAGGCTTCGGCGGTATTTGTCATACCTTTCATTAAAGTATAAGATGCTTGCAATAGAATTTTCTTTGCTTTTTTGTTTCGATCTGGTATTGAATAAACCTGAACCAAAACACGTAACATCAAAACATACAATGTGTTCGCTAAATCTAAAAATTTCGCTGCCAAAGGATCCGTTATCCAGACCCTAGGTTCTAGATCCATAGGCTTACGCATCACTGGATTTCTCGCAACAGACCGACTTGGTTCGAATTTAGGATTCTCTTTTAACAATTCCAGATACTCAGTTTTAATACCCATGAATTTCTGGAAATGAGAGTCCTCAACATCTGTTGCGCCTTCTCCTTGTGTTATGATGGTATCGATTGCCTTTAGAGCCTCTTCTTTGGAGGTTACCAAGGTCAAACCAGGCAAACTTGTGTCCAAAGGACCAATTTGTAAGTCCTTTGAGCCACAAAAGAGGTTCTTTTCGCCCAAAGAGTTGGATAAATCCTCAAATCCTAAGCGGATGCTTTCGTAAAGAGCTCCTACTGTATCATAATCACCGGAAGTTGGCATAAGTCTACCACGTTCAGATACGCGTGTATAATTGTACTTTTGAAGGAATTCTGAGCCATCAGCTAAATTCAGATCTTTCGGTCTTTCTAAGTAGATAAAATGTTCGATAGTACTCATGTTAAATGGAGCAAGCTCGATAACAATCCCCGCAGGATAAGGACCAGGTGAAGTCGGAAAGTTTGGACGCATAAAATTTGGCGATCCACCGATGGAAGACATTAAATTTGAAACTAGTGTCAAGTGGTTCATTTCTTCCAAAGCGATTCCTAAAATCACTTTGCGCCAACGATTGATGGCCATAAGTTCCTTCTCCGAGACACCTTCGTCCAAAGATCGTTTTAAACTGAACATGGCATACAAATACAAACACATTAAATTGTGTTCGATTTCGGATGCTTCCGCAAGTGCGGATGCAAGTTGGATTCTAGATTCAATCGAAAAGCTGGTTTGGTGTTTCACGTTCTTTGGACTCGTATTCTTTCTACTATAGCTCCAAAGAAAGGAAAGGATTTTTTTGAAGAAGGTTAATCCTACTCGTATTTTTAGATATAGGGAAGGAGGAAGAAATGATTTCGGGAGTATTTTCGAAATGGAGATCTTCCCTTTTTTTGAACGCGAAAACGATGACAGAATGGCGCTCTTTGTGCTTAGTCTTCTTTCACTTCAACAAGTAAGTCTTAGAGTCAATGAAAATCTCCCACTATCATTATGCTTACAAATGAGTATGGTAGAGTTGAAAAAAATTTCGAATCCAATAAAAGTTTATTTATCATTCTCCGATAGGCTGCAAAATCAAAACGGTTGTTTATATTTTTACGTACCGTGAGAGGAAAATATGAGAAAGTTAATCATGTGGAATTTGCTTACATTGGATGGTTACTTCGAAGGTGAAAAACCTTGGGACCTAAGCTTTCATGGAAATGTATGGGGTAAGGAATTGGAAGATTTTAGCCTTAGTCAATTAAAAACTGCTGATTATCTCGTCTTTGGTGCGAATACTTACAAAGGAATGGCCGAGTATTGGACGAACGCTTCCGAGGATGAGGGAGAAATTTCCAAGTTCATGAACAATCTTCCAAAACTTGTCTGTTCTACCACTATCAAAGAGGCCAATTGGAAAAACTCTACTATCACTAGTGAGGCAGAAAATGAGATTACCAAATTGAAAACCAGCGGAACTGGAAATATCTTTGTGTTTGGTAGCGGGATTTTATCAGCATCGTTAATGAAAGCGGGACTATTTGATGAATATCGACTCTGTATCGCTCCTCTTTTTCTAGGTAGAGGAAGAAAACTTTTCAAAACAGGAATACCTAGCCTTCCGCTAAAAAGAATCGAAACCCTTTCACTTTCCTCAGGCGCTCTGATCATTCGATATATGCCATAAATAATAACTTTCGTATCAAATCTATCCGTACCAGTGCAAACTGAACTGAGAAGAATTTTGATCAAACTAAAAGACTTTCACAATTTAAATACAAACCCAATCGAAAGAGGAAACAAAGGATGTCAAACCTAGTAACAAGGCTTACAGAAGCACAAAAACATGCAATGTCCATCAGACCAAAGGTCGGTGGATTTCCGGTCCTCGCCGAAGTATTAAGTCAAGCCGGGGTTATCATGAATCGCTGGAATTTACCTTCTTGCCAATCCATTTATCGGATGCAAGGTGGTTGTGTTATCCAACAAGGGACTCCTATTTTAACCGGTATTCATGAAATTCCAATATTTCAGAAAGAGAAATTGATTAAAGCGATTCGCAAAGACCAAAATGGTGAAAGTACTTTTCTTGAATTTTTGAAGGAAACATGGGAAGCCGGTGTAGTAGGCTATGATGTTAACTTTTTAGAGCGTAAAGTAAGCTACTTTGGGGCAAATGGCGAAAGTTATATTGAGGATTACCCAGAAGTTCATTTATGAAGAAATTATTTGGTTAGAGAAGTATACGACTTGCCTCAAAAAAGAAATTCAGTTATGTAAGCATAGAAAAGCATTGTCTGGAGCACTTCAAATCATTGAAGATACAATTCTCAAATTTTAAAGCGACATTTCATCTCACATCTCCATGGAATCTTGCAAAGAATTTATATAGCTTTCGCATAAGGAACATAAAGAAACAAACTGAATCGAAAACCCAAGTCATATCTGGCAATATGAGTGCAAATTGTTCTTGCAAGTTATAACTTTCAACGAAAGTTTTGAGAGCAGAAATTCCTTCTGGTATTAATTCTGAAGATTGGATTTCTTTTAAAAAAACTTAAGATAATTGGGTAAAATAAATGAAAAACTTAAAATTCTATTATTGGATCACAACTGGTCTGGTCTTATTTTTTTTATTACCAGGATCTGTTATGAATATATTGCAAACGGAGGATTGGCTTGAAGTATTTAAACAACTTGGATACCCTTCATATTTATTGCCATTTTTAGGCATTGCTAAAATTTTAGGTTGCATAGTGATCTTAATGCCAAACCTAAAGCGATTAAAGGAATGGGCCTATGCTGGCCTCGTTTACGACATAGTAGGAGCGATTTACTCAGCATTGATGGCTGGCCACTTTGATCCAAGAGTATTGTTTATGATTCTCCCACTATCGGCCATTTTTGCCTCCTATTTTCTTTGGCAAAAAAATTAAATGCCTAGGCCATACATACTAACCAAATCTTAGGAAAAACAATAGATAAAACACTTTTCTAATGTGTTCAGTTAGTACTTTAATCCAGGAATGGTACTTCTTCAATTAATGTATCAAAGTTGGGACAATTTGTTTCAGGAGATTTTTTGATTGCGACTTCAGGTGGAGCGTTTAGCTCGATTGACTTTGCATTGCGTTCGCTTACGGATACATCCAAAGAGATCCTATCAAAATCGGTTGCGAATATATTAGCTGTGGATCCTAAGAGAGAACTTCAATCTCCTTATAAGCAATGGCTTCATAATTCTCAGGCCACTAGGATTTTGAAGTTGGATCGGAAATTATTAAGTGATTTAAGTTACCCTTTGCACTTTGATGATTTAGCAGAAATTACCAATATGAATCCTAGAACCTTGTTTCGAAAGATGAAGCAAGAATTGAACCTAAGTCCAAAAAAATATCTAGAGACGTTACGTATCCAAAAAGCAAATGTTATCAAAAGAAAATTTGAGAATTTCGGATTTGTGTTATCATTGTCGCTACGAGGATCAATCTCATTTTCAAAAAGTTTTCAAAAAAACAGTAGGAATGAGTCCCGGTGAATATAGAGATAGATTTATAAAAAGGAAATAGTTCTGGTTTAGAAAAATGACAAGGATTAAAAAAACAACTGTATCGATTGTATTGGCAACAGTCTGGATTAGTATTTCCGAAATTGCTCGTAACACATATTTATTGAGAGAACTTTGGATTTAACACTACCAAAATTTAAAATTAACATTCCCCGAAGCACCTATCAACGGGGTTGTCTGGGGTATCTGGTCCTTCTGCTTTGCCAATCTCATTTTTATCTTCAGCAAAAAATACACGTTTCTTCAGACTACTTTACTTTCTTGGTTTGTAGCTTTTGCTCTTATGTGGTTGGTAATCGGGAATTTGGGTGTATTACCTTTCGGAATTTTACCCATTGCTATTCCTTTGAGTTTATTTGAGGCATTTTTGGCAACCTATATTATTTTCAAATGTTCAAGAGAAAATTGATGTTTAACCAAGACAGTCTCTTCAATTGATGCCCATGAAAACAAGGCATATCAATAGGCTACGAAAGTAAAAAAGCCAATATCATATTTACTTAACCTTCTTCTTAGTAATAAACGAAATTATGACCTCTTGAACTTTAGGATCGTTTAAGAGTACACTATGTTCATATGTGCTCACGAAAGATTCAAAAATGATAGGTTCAGGAGGAATTGAATTGGCATAAGACACTGATCCATCCCCCAGCTCTTTCGGAGCTTTTTCGAGGTCCCACTGTGGAGTACTTTTATTTGAAGTTGTCCCGACATTGGTTTCTATTTTTGTCATTGCTTTGCGGACCGGTAAATTGTTTCCATGAACCACTAGAGTTGGCATTGATACTTCCAGTAATTTTTTGGTTGGAGTAAGGCTTTCTCTAAATTTTCTGGATGCATCTAAAATGTTTTGAAATTCCTCTTCTAAAGGAATGTCTTCTGTTTTACATTCGTTTGCATAAAATCCAAGTCGATTCTCTTTCCAAGTCTTTGCATTGTATAAATCCAAATGTAAAGTTTGTCCCTTGGAATCGACTACCACATCCTTAGAATCCCAAGTATTTAGCCTTGGAAAAAAACCATATACAGTTTCATAACGTGCTATCATGCAAGGGCTTTGTATTTTTTGATTCAGACCTGTAGAAACTCCTACATGAAGATCTTTCATATAACCAATCCCTCCCCGAAATGGAACTCCTACATACACTACTTTATCTACCAAAGTAGGCTTGAGATTGATTGCGGACATGGAGATCATCCCACCCATTGAATGGCCAATGAGGATAGGTTTACTTTTATATTGTTTGCCTAGCTCTTCTAAAAATAGGATTAGCTGATCTCTGGTGCTAAGATTTTTCTTTCTCCAATCATAAGAGAAAACATAAAAATCCAAAGCATCTTCTTTCGACATTTTCTCTATCCAAGGGGCATATACGTTCACCTCGATTAAATATGGAATGGCCGAGATTCGATATAAAGCTCCCTGGGGTCTCAAAGATATGGAATTCCCAAGCAAGCGTAAGTCAGGAGTAGAGAACCCAAGTGCTTGGGTAGCATCCAACCATTGAACGTTTCCGTTAGAATCTTCTAAGATGCTTCCTTTGATTCCAGGAACAAAAACGACTGCTTGGTTTGAGGCCTTGAAGTCAGCTTTTAAAACTACCTTTCGCAAGTGCTCTGGCTGTGATGTACGACAGAAGCAAACAAAAAAAGATAGGTAGACTATCGCGAAATATGTATACAGATTTTGAAAGCAGATCATCCAGCAATTTTTTTACTAGTTCGTCCATGCAAGCAAACTTCTTTTCTGCTTTGTCTCGAATTTTTTTCATTAAGACCTCACATAATATCGCTTTTGAGAACCTCGTATCATTTAATATGTTAATTCATATAAGGTTTTGGTTTTCCAAAGGATATGAGGATAACGATTGCAACTCTGATAATAGCCAAAAGAGTATACCAAAGTAAACAGCCAAAGATTGGTTTACCAAGAGGACTTTTTCTCAAGGTAGATTCTTGAGAAAGAGGGAATCAGACAACTGGTTTAGATGTCTCTAGAGACAATAGATTTCTTGTTATTTCTTATTTCTTAGATAACCAAATCAGAGTCTACACTCGCAATTAAGATTGAGATTCCTCGAGAAACAAAGAATCAGATTCTTTTAGAAAAGTAGAATAAAACGTTATACAAATGGGGCATCAAAGGAGAATTTAAAAGATTTGTAGAAATGCTAATCATTTAAGTCCCACAAAAGGTAACATAGCCAGCGTCACCCCCTTTTGGAATTTCATTTTCTAGCAGCAGGATGTCCTTTCTTTCGTAAGGAAACTTCTGCCTTTGGAGAAGAGACATTATTTTTTCCCCCTCTCCCATACGCGCACTTTCCAATGCTTCTTCCACTAAATGGTTTCTCGGTATGAAACTTGGGTTCATTTCTTCCATCAATGCTAAACTTTGGTTCCAATCTAGATTCTTTTGATTGAGGACTAGTCTCCAATCCTCAATCCAAGTCTTAAGATTTGGGTCTATTTTGTTTTGATCAAAATCCGATCTTTCTAAATTGATAAATGTATTTGTATAATCCAATTTGTATGTTTGCATAATGTTCAACAAACTTTTTGCCAATTGGAGAACATCTTCATCTGCTTTTGGAAATCCAATCTTCTTTGCCATCATGGACCAATACTTGTCCATAAATATTTTTGCAAATTCATCCAGAGTTGATTGTGCAAGTTCTATTGATTTTTTTTCTTCTTTATGTATGAGGGGAAGTAGTGCATTCGCCAAACATGCAAGATTCCAGTGTGCGATTGATGCTTGGTTTCCAAATGCATATCTACCCTGACTATCAATTGAGCTAAAAACAGTGGAAGGATCATAAACATTCATAAATGCACAAGGACCGTAATCAATGGTTTCACCACTAATACTCATATTATCAGTATTCATGACACCGTGAATGAAACCAACTCTCATCCAATCCACAATCAATGATGACTGTAGATTCATTACTTCTCTCAAAAATTGCAAAGCATACCGGTCGGTCTTTTCTAAATAAGGGAAATGTCTTTCGGTCGCATAAGCTAAAAGTGCAGACAGATCCTCTTCATTTCCAAATTGGTACACGTATTCAAATGTTCCAACTCGAAGATGGCTTTTCGCGACGCGTGTCAATACCGCACCCGGTTGCGTCATCTCTCTTGTAACAAATTCACCTGTTTCCACAACCGCCAAACTTCGTGTTGTTGGTATTTTTAGATAAAACATAGATTCACTGATCAAATACTCTCTAAGCATTGCTGTTAGAGTAGCTCGCCCATCTCCATTTCGGGAAAATGCAGTTCTTCCTGATCCCTTCAACTGTAAATCATAGCTGATCTTATCTTTTGCCTCTACCTCTCCTAATAAAACCGCCCTACCGTCACCTAACATAGTAAAGTGGCCGAATTGATGCCCTGCATAAGCTAATGCAATTGATTCCGTATTTTCATAGACCAAATTCCCACAGAGATACTGTGCACTTAAATCCTTATCTTGGTTTTCCTCTTCAAGCTGTAGAAATTGAGCCAAGTCTTCATTCCAGAAAATCATTTTTGGAGACGGAAATTGACTCTTACCTTTGGTCTTATAAAAAAGTTTGGGTAGACTCAGATAGCTGGCATTTTGCACTTTTGTCATGGTTTGGCCTGTTGATTAGACAAGTTCCAAACATTTCCCTGGAATTGATTCCAAAAAGGCATAAGAAAAAATGAATTTTTTTAAAAATAGGAGCAAAAAATTGGAAAAAGTGTCACAATTCGAAAACCACTTTGTCACAAGAAGCAATAGGAGATTTTATGAAAATAGCATCACTCATTCTAAGCGGATTTGTTGCAGTGGAACACGTATTTATCCTTGTTCTGGAAATGTTCTTATGGCAAACAGAGTTTGGCATGCGGACATTTAAACTCACACCAGAAACAGCTGCCACGACCGCGACTCTTGCGAAGAACCAAGGATTGTACAATGGATTTCTAGCAGCCGGTTTGTTTTGGGCCCTCTTCTTTATCAAAGACCAAAACTCGAAATACCAAACTCTTGTATTCTTTTTGGTTTGCATTGTCATAGCGGGAATATATGGATCAGCGACTGCTAAGTTTTCCATCCTATTCACCCAAGGGGCACCCGCATTACTAGCCTTAGGTATGACGATACTTGCAAATCGAAAATAAATGGAAGATCCGCATTTACATATCTGGGAAAAATGTATCCAAGGTAACCGTAAGGCTTTTGAGGACTTAGTACGATTTTTCCAGCCAAAAGTATTTGCTCTCTCACTCAAATTTCTTTGGAATCCTGAGGATGCAGAAGATGCTACTCAGGAGATCCTCATCAAGGTAATTACAAACTTAGGGAGCTTCCGAAAAGAAAGTAAATTGAGTACCTGGGTATACCGCATCGCTAGTAATCATTTAATCAATTCGAAAAGAAGTCTTTTAGAACAAAAATCAATTCGCTTTCGCCAAGTCGAACAAGAGCTATCGAAAGGAAATATTATCCCCTCAGAGACCAATGAATCAACCAAAAATCTTGCATTGCATGTGCAAGCTGCATGTACTCATGCAATTTTACTTTGCTTAAAAAGAAGTTATAGAATTGCTTTTTTGTTAGGTGAAGTTTTTCAAGTGAGTAGCGAAGAAGGCGCCTGGATCATGAATATCTCGGAGGCAAATTTTAGAAAAAGGTTATCTAGAGCTCGGATAAAGATGGACCAGTTCTTAGGCAAACATTGTGGATTAGCAAAAGAATCTAACGCCTGTCGGTGTGAAAATCGTATTGCCTATTCACAAAAATCAAAACGAATAGATGCCTATTTAAAACTCTCTGAGCACATGAAAGAAAAAGGCACCTGGAAACCAAAGCCACTTCTAATGGCCTCAAGGACAGTTCGAAAAGCGGCAGAAATTTATTCCCAAGGACCTGATTTTCAATCAAGGCAGGATTTTCTGAAAAAATGCAAAGAGAGCATAGAAACAAACCAATGGTCGATCTTAAATTGATTGGCTCCAAACATCCTATGGATTTTTCATTAAGGTTCGCTTAGTACACATTTTGTTTCCTCATCCATGGGAAAAAAACACTCTATCTTCAATTCTTGTAGAGTTACATCAAGAGGAGTGCCCAAAGTTGTAATGGTTGAAAAAAAATTTGCACAAAGATTCTCTTTCCGTAGGCGCAGACTTAAGATAGGTATTTGCATATCCACTAAAGGCAAAAGTTCATTCATAGGATTGTTTGAAAAAAGTTTCTGATACAAATCCAATAATTTGGGATTTTGTGAGATTAGTATCTCATCAAAAAGTCTTCTCTTCAAAAAATTTTCTACGATTTCATAATGTTCAACATATGGCTTCAGACCAGTTTCTGAGCACAAAATCTCGATCGCATTCTCATGGATCTGCAGTGCCTTATCTCCCACAAACTTAGAGATTAGTTTTCGGAAACCCTGGTTATAATTTAAAATTTTATATTCTGTATTTACTACGAAGGCAGGAAATGGCTCTTGTTTATCGATCAATCTTTGTAAGGCTTCCGCAACAGACTGGATTTGTTGGTCTGACAAGGCAGATTCTTTAAACTCGGGAGCGTAGCCCGCAGCAAGTAGAAGTGAATTTCTTTGGCGGAGTGGCAATCGTAAGACTTCCGCTATTTTCAGAACCATTTGTCGGCTCGGAGTGGATCGGTTATTTTCCAAAAAGCTTAGGTGTTTGGCTGAAACATCCAAATCCATAGCCAAATCCAATTGAGTTTTTCGATGCAACTCCCTCCAAAATTTAAGCGAATCCCCAAAGGATTGCAATTTCAAAAGGGAGACTTCTTCTTTCTCTTTAACGATCATAGTTCCTCAATCTCTCTAGGAAATAGACAGAATTTAGAACAAAAAAAGAAGTTTCCGATTAAAAAGCTACCTTATTACCTCTCTGGTAATCGACAAAGCAGGTTGGTCTTTGTTACACTATCAAGTATTCTTCTATTTGAGGTTGGTTATGATTTTTTTCCGTATTTTATTAACTGGTATGTTCCTTGGCATTACTGCGTATACCGCAATCGCTTCTCAAAGCTATGGATGGGATCTGTTGACTCCATTTTTCCAAGGATTAATCTCATTGACTTGGCCAGGCCAGTTCCACTTTGATTTTAGCTGTTATCTTTTGCTTTCAGGGCTTTGGATCATGTGGAGAAATCAATTTAGCCCGCAAAGTATCGCCTTAGGCCTTGTTGCAAGTGTCCTCGGGATTTTATTCTTTGCACCCTACCTCATCTGGCTGAGCTTTCAAAATTCTGGGAATATAAAAGGCATTCTCCTAGGAAAGAACCAAAGTACATAATGTAACATGACAACCGAGGATTCTTCTTGGTTGTCATGTACTCCTACTACAGCTATATCCCTTTGTTTTTTCCATCCTGTCGGATTAAGACCACACCGACAACAATCATCCACACAAGCCAACCCAAACTACCCAAAAATCCTGTTAGTGGAATTTCTGGAATATTGGTAACTAGTGTCAGTAATTCTGTCTGACCACACAGATATACAAATGCGGATAAAAATCCAAAAGTCGAAATAAGAAAACTTCTTTGCTTTTGTTGGAAGAATAGATAAGAAAAGCAAAACATCCAGATAACGGTGAATAGTTGTCCGATATGCTCTCCCAATAATACTCCAAATAGTTGGTGTTGAGTTTGGAAGGAAATCTCGATAGCTACTCGCGTAGTTTCGATCGTTGAATTCTGAACATACAATTTTGCAAGAAAAGGTACAACAAAAACCCAGCGCAAAAGACCTATCATTTGAAAGAGCAAAGCGCTAAGGCCGAAAAATGTTCCGACATTGCTAAGAAGAGAATTGTCTTTTTTAAAAATTTCATTCAGATACGTGTATGAGTAGAACAAGGGCAATCCCAACAGTGCAAATGCAAACCAAGCCCACACCAATGGTTCTCCGGCTTGGTGGAATTTGCTCAGGATCTCACCTGTATCCTTCCTTAAGATATCTGGATAATCAAAGTTCAAAATTAAATATGTATATGGTATTTGGATTGCCACGGCTGCAAAAATAAATCCCCAACCTGCTAAAATTCTCTGGTTCATATTGTCTCCTGTTTGTTCAAAAAAATATAGAATACCCAATGGATGGGGTTGGATTTAATTTTGCAGACTCTCCTTCTGCAAATAGACCGATCGCACCGAATCGAAAGCTCAATCCCCGCCATACCATCCATCGATAGCCAAGCTCATACATCAAAGTATCTTTGTTTTCATAATCGCGATTGATACCCCTTCCATAGGATAGGTAAGTATAAAAGGAGGAGGGATGATAGGCATCGCTCGAAAGCTCGCTCGGTAAAAACCAATAGCCGACCCCAAGTTTATAAAACTGTGTGGTGACACCTGATTCGAAATTAGTCGGGTAATAGCCGGCATGAATAGAAAACTGTTCGTACCGATATTCACCACCTATGGAGGGCGCTCTAAAGAAATTGAATCCGATTTCTTCCTTTGAAAAGCCACCCTTCGTCTCATTCGCGAATAGAGCTGACTCTCCGAATAAGAAGAAAAGAGAGATGAAAAAACTTGCTCTGATATGTTTCACATTCTCTAGTTTCTGCTATTTTTACTCGCTTGTCGTTTCTCCCAATGGGGTGAGACCAAAAAAGAAAAGATATTCCCTTTGAGGACAGGGAAACGTCAAAGGAGTAATGGAAATAGGCAGTATAATCCTAGGCTTTGCCTTTTTGCAGTCCCTACACCTTGCCTTTTATTTTCTTTTGAAAGACAGACCCATGCAAGATAAAGCTGGATTCGTTTTCTTTTTCATCTTCTTAGCCTTTACCTTCTTTTGTAACTTTTTGTATATATCCGGTTGGATCAAAGTATTCATACATTTCTCCCAATTAGGTTATTTATTGGGAGTGCTAGCCCCTCCTCTGTTTCTCTTGGGTATCAGCAATTATTATCGTTTGCATTTATTTTCTCCTCAGTTCGCAATCTCTGCTTTTTTGCCGAGCATAGCTTTGGGGATCTACCAACTTCCTTTCTTTTTTTCAGATACGGAAACCAAACTTCATTTTTTGAATGCAAACCAAGCTGATCTCGTTCAGGGAGAACCATTTCAACTCATGCTTTATGTCTTGGTATCGAATTTTATTTTCCTTAGCTTTTTTTCATACCGCTTATTCCGTGTTAAATCATCGTTTGATGAGCCTGGCGCAAAGCAGTCTCTGCAGATTTCTCTTTGGATTTTGGTAGTTTGGCATTTGATCGGAATTTGCATCTATGCATTGCACCCTAGTCGCACAGAAGAAGCCATAATCAATATTGGATTCTGTTTTTGGACCATCGGTCTTTCTTATTTTCGACTGATTACGGACCAAAGAGAATTCAAACTGAAGCAGCAGAAAAAATCTGAGGATAAATATAAAAAATCTCTACTGGTAGATGATAAACTCCAAAAGGCAGGTATGAAGATAGAGGCCTTCTTTTCCGAGTCTGACCGAATTTTTGATTCAGATTTTTCATTTGAGGAATTATCAATTGCTCTCGGACATTCTAACCATGACCTCTCGCAAGTCTTCAATCGCTATTTCCAAAAAACATTCTATGAATATCTGCGCGAAAAAAGGATCGAGAAAGCATTGGAGTATCTCTCGACTACTGATTGGACTGTACTTAGAATCGGCATGGAAGTTGGTTACGAATCAAAATCAGCTTTTCTCAGAGCATTTCGCCAAATCAAATCTGTATCACCCAAGGAATATAAACAAAAACTCCAAAGTCGCTCGATTTAGTTCGCAATGCCATTGGTTCAATGGCATCCATTACCCAAAATTTTAGTTTTTGGGGCTCATTACTTTCTTCGTAATCTTTAGCCCTATCTGAGTTGGCACAATTCTCGAGAGATTGGAAAGTATAAAGTTCCCGATAGGTCCTGTGATGATAGAGGCTTTTCGTTTCGACAAAGCATCTAGCGACTGTTTGACTGTATTTTCTGGAGTGTCTCGCTTTCCTACCGATGCCTCTTTCGCATTGACAACTTCAAAAAAATTGGTTTCTACGGGCCCAGGGCTTACATTTAAAAATTGAACACCAGTTTCTGAATATTCAGCCCAGAGCGCTTTCGTGAAAAACCGAACAAATGCTTTGGAAGCCGAATAGATTGCCATATAAGGTACGGGTTGGTAGCTTGCTGTACTCGCGATATTGATTACCGTACCTGTCTTTCTTTCCACCATTCCGGGGAGGAATAGATGCGTCAAATTGGCAAGACTAACGATATTCAGTATCATTTGGTCTTGGTTTTCGTTATAGGAACTTAAGTGGAAAGGACCATACGAGCCAAAGCCTGCGTTATTGACTAAAGTATGGATTTCAATTCCGCTCTTTTGAACGGCTTCAAATACAGTCTTTGCAGAATCAAGCTTTGAAAGATCTATTGCCAAAACCAAGCTTTTTGTCTCTGTACCCAAACTTTCCTTAACCTTGTTTAAAGATGAGAGATTTCTAGAAACCAGGACCACATTGTACCCTCTTTTTGAAAATTCTAACACATAAGATTTACCGATCCCTGAAGATGCTCCCGTTATCAATGCCCATTTTTCCTTTGACATAAGTACCTACCTTTCTATTCTATTTCAGATACATGGATGTATCCGAATTTTATCCAAATATTTCAGATACACCAATGTATCTCAAGTAAAAAAAGGATTTTATGAAAAGAAAAGAAAGCCAGCAACTTACTGTTTCCCGAATCTTAGAATCAGCGGAAAAAAATTTCGCAGACTACGGATTCCATGCTGCAAGTGTAGAAACGATCACCATGGAAGCAGGATACTCCAGAGGCGCGTTTTATTCAAATTTTGAGAGCAAAGAGGATCTTTTTTTGAAATTGGTGGAAAGCCGGATGGATCAAATCTTAATGGAACTTGATTTGATCTTAACTACAGAGCTTCCACCAAATCAAAAACTAGACCATATCCGCACCTATTACCGAAAAAATGCTCAGAACCCAAAGTTTGCTCTGATCATGAGTGAATTTTTCCAGCTCGCTATTCGTTCTCACGAAATCAAAGAAAAAATAAGAAAGATCAATCGAGTGTACAATCAAAAACTTGCCTCTATCGTGGATCATATTTTCAATGATAGCAAAGAAAAACCTGCTTTAAGTTCATATGAGATCACTGTCATGTTACTGTCTTTAGGTGAAGGATTGATGTTACAACATCTATCCGATCCTAAAAAATTCAATGATGCGGCAATTTCAAAAACCATCGACTTTGCATTTGATCGTTTGATTCAGATTCATTTTTCTTAATCAAAACTTTCATAACGAATGATTCCTAATTTACAGATCATAAGGAGAAACTATCTTTTGTTTAGAATTCGGTAGTACGAAAGAAAGGAATAGATCTTGAATAAAAGACTTACATACGAAGAGAGAAAACTTTCCATCATTCAAGCTGCCCTTCCCTTATTTGCGGAAAAAGGATTGGATGGAACTAAAACAAGAGAATTGGCGAAAGCAGCAAAAGTAACAGATGCGCTCATATACAAAATTTTCCCAACCAAAGAATTGCTGTTTCAAGGCGTACTCGAATATACCTTGGCCATCAAAGAATCCGGCTGGAATGAAATAGCAGAAAATAAAAAGGGATTTAATTTCCTGGCAAGTTTGATAGATCTCTTTCTCAGTGAGTGTTTAAGCACAAATAGAAATCCAGACTTAGAATATGCGCATAAATTGGTTCTAAAAAGTTTAACAACCGATGGCAAATTTGCAAAACGATATTTTACAGAAAAGATGTCAGCCTTGGAAGAGATCATCAGCGAATCTTATGAAATTGCATGGAAAAATGGTGAGCTAGAAGAGAAGCATATGGATGCAAAAAGGCAAAATGGCTGGATTGTTCACCATCTGTTGATCGCCTTTTCCATTTTTAATTTTTCCTCACCATCTCTTAGCCTGTACAAAGTATCCAAATCAAAATTAAAACAGGATACATTATTGTTTGTTTTGCGAGGCATTGGATTCAAAGATGCAATCCTCCACAAGCACTTCGGAAAAAAAATCTCGAAGTGAAAGACTACCCTTCCAGGTCTTGCGTAATGATCTCAGAGGCTTGTCTCAACATCCCTTCCAAATCCTTTTTAACAAATAGATTAAAGATCCCACGAGCGAATGTGTTTTTTAAATAAACGCGATACGTCCAATGCACCGCTGTTGCTCCCGATTCTGTATCAGAAAAAATCCATTCACCTTCGATACGATTGGCTAAAAATCGTAAGGGAGATGTAAATGATTCGATATGATAGGAAAAATCATGTGAAGGATTCACCTGATCTAGTGTTTCAATTGCTGTATCCCCGTCTTCAAATTCAACTTTCCTTGTGAGACCAGCCTTAATCCATTTTTCAGTTTCATTTGTGCTCTTGATACCAGGCAATCGACCGTATGGTCTAAAAATTTTCGAAAGTTCTATGGGAACGATCCTTTCAAAAGCGACCTGTTTCTTGGTTTTGATTTGAAACGGTACTTTGATCTCTACAATATTATCCTCTGCTGATGCAAAGATGGTAAGGGGAAAGATCAAAATCAGACTTAGAATAAAGATAGAGTAAGATTTCATTTTAGTAGCCTCCATTAGTTAGTAAGTATTTACTAACTAATGGACTTTTTTGTCAATAGGAATTTTCTCTAGAAATTTCGGTTTTAGGCGAGGTTCAAGTACGCTTTTGGTTTGGGACAGAGTGTCGTTCTCTGAATTCACTGGGAGTGCAACCTACCTCTTCTCGGAAGGCACGGAGAAAACTTGTTTTTGAATTGAATCCAGCATCAAGACCGATGCGTAGGATCGGATGATCCGTTTGAATGAGTAACTCCTTTGAATTTTGGATTCGATACTCTCTAATAAGCTCTAAAAAACTTTTATGGAAGTAACGATTGATAACTTGGGATACCGTTTGGTGATTTGTTTTTAGGTATTTGGCGATCAAGTCCAAACTAAGATCAGCGTCCTTGTACATTTCTTTATCGTCTAACAGACTTACAATCTGTTTTCCCATTTCATCCAATTGATTCTGGGACAAAAATGATTTTTTGTATTTTAGTTCTTTGTTTGGTTCTGACAAATCAACATTTGCAACAGGCCGATCCAGATTCGATTCAGAATAAAATCGAAACCAAGCAAAGCCTAGCACCCAAATCGCGATGGCTATGTTTGTAACAGTATCAACTCTCCTGTCTTCTACGAATACATAAAAGATACAAACAAATAAGAAGACAATGGAAGAGGTTCGAAGATAGTTCTGAAATAATTTTACCTCTTGCAAAGATTCCTTGGGAAATTCATCTTCAAAGTCTTTCAATCTGAAATAAACGCGGCCAAAGGAGATGGCATTTGAAAAAACGGCAAACAAACTCATAAATGTGCATTCAGGATGAGGAGCAATCAGATCCGCTCGGATAAAGGCTAATTTATCGGCTGAACTTTGTAGGAAAAATGGAAATGAATAGATAAGAATGCCTACCGGAACCAAAAAAGGTATCAATTCTCCCCAAAAGTCTTTTGGGTAACCAAGGTGTGCGCGAATCGCTATCCCGAATGTCGGTCCAATCAGAGCACCCAATAAAAAACCTAATCTTGCCATATGAGGAAACTCTAAAGCCAGCCCATTCAAATATAGTATCGAGAAGCCGAACACCAAAGATAGGATCAGAAACGAAATTGCCATTGGAACCGAACCTACCTTCCAATCACTCAAACGAAGGTAATAAACAAATAGAAGCAAAGATTGGAATAAGCCAAATCCGAGAAATATAGAAATAAATAGAGGAGGTATCATGAATTAATTGGTTCCATCCGATCGGGTGGTGCGACAGCGATTCTTGTTTGGGCTAAACTGGAGGCTATAACAAGGAGAATCTATGTCAAGAATCTTTACACTTTCGCTTTTCTCACTATTGCTTGTGGCACAAACTCAATCTCTCTTTTCCGATTCGATTTCGGTCCAGAGTGGTTTAAGCCAACCGTTGATAGGAGGATGGAATATTGCTGGGACATATTATGGAGAAAAGTTTTTATTCGGTTATTCCCACGGCTCCAATCTGAATTTTGACGCGAGAAACGGGGCTGCACTTACTCCCGATGAAAAAGCACAGAAACTAAAAATCAACCTTCCCTACACAACTGGATTCAGTTTTGGTTACCTTTTTACACCTAACTTAGATTTGAGGCTGGAGTTTAAAGAACATTTTTATAGAGTGCAGTCTGAAAATGGTTTAGATGATTTATTTTTATCTCAATCAATAGGATTGCGAACTGATGTTCCTCTTCTAGGAAATGAAGCAGAGGTTTGGCTACCCAGACAAAATCCTAACAAAGATTTTGTGGAAGCTACAGTCGAAAAAGCAATTGCTTCAGAACTAATTTATGGAGCAAAATATATAACTCCAGGAAGCACTCATAGATACCGCACTCGATCGGTAGGACTAGGTCTGTACTACCGATACTTTCCAATGGGAGGCAAGGAAGGACTTATGTTAGAACCATCGATTCGATTTTGGCCAAATGTATGGGCAGATTCCCCAGAAAAAGTTGCCTTTGAGAGCCAATTTGGTTTATTAGGAATTCATAAAGCACATGACCAAGGTTTATTTTTCAATGTTTCTTTAGGATATATGAAATCTTTCTAACTCTATTATTTTATCCCACAATGCGAACAGTCTATAGTGGGATAAAATTCCTTCTTTTTTTTGTGTGGATGTATTGTTTATGAAGTATACAGAAATTTTATTCACAGCACTAAGACTAGGACTCACTTCTTTTGGAGGTCCGATCGCACATTTAGCATACTTCCGAGAGGTTTATGTCCAAAGAAAAAAGTGGATTTCAGAATCAGATTATTTGGATCTAATATCTCTCTGCCAAGTGTTGCCTGGTCCTGCAAGCTCTCAGGTGGGCTTAGCCATTGGGTTTATCAGAGGAGGTTACTTGGGATCTATCTTAGCTTGGATAGGATTTACCCTTCCCTCTGCTCTGTTCTTGTGTCTCTGTGCTATGGGAATCAATTCCTTTGCCTCTTTTTTACCGCCATTATTCATCCACAGTCTTAAAGTCGGGTCTGTTGCAGTCATACTACAAGCAATTGTGAACATGTCCAAACAAACATTCGGTGATCATATTCGCATAATAATCGCTTTGTGTTCTTCAATTTTACTCTGGCTTGTGCAGATTCCCTTCCTCCCTATGCTTTTAATTTTTCTCTCGGGTTTTTGTGGATACTATTTTGGTCCGCAGACTTCTTCAGAGTCGAATAAAACAGAATCGATCTCTTTTAAGCAAAATAGTCTTTTCTTTTTTCTCATATTAACTGCGATTTTCTTTCTCCTAATGGCGATTGGAAATGGTGATCCACTGCTATCCGTCTTAAGTTTGTTTTATCGAACTGGTTTTTTAGTTTTTGGTGGTGGTCATGTTGTCCTACCTTTACTCCAGGATGAATTGGTCTCAAACGGATTGCTGACAAAAGACCTTTTTCTCGCGGGCTACGGTTTAGCAAATATCGTCCCAGGTCCTTTATTTTCTTTCAGTGCATTTGTGGGGTTCTTGGTACCAACCAAAATCAATTCCTGGCTCTCTGCAACGCTCTGCACAGTCTTCCTATTCATCCCATCCTTTCTTCTCATTTGGGGGACTTTGCCAAATTGGGAAAAAATCAAATCAATTGATTCGGTGAAGAGAATGCTATATTGGATCAATGCATCCGTCTTGGGATTTCTAATTGCTGCACTTTACGATCCAATCTGGAAACAAACAATAGAATCAAACTTGGATATTTCGATTGCTACCTTGGGGTTTGTATTTCTGGAACAACTTAAATTCCCAAGTTGGCTTGTAGTACTGAGTATTGTTATGATTTACAACCTACAGTCGATCTTATAGGTCTCAAAAAAGCCTTTTCTAAAAGACAAAAACGGCAGATTTGGAAAATTATGTCAAATTTACCACCAAATATCCGTTATATTTCGGAATAAAGACTAGGCCTGAATCTCATTGACAAAAATGGCTTTTATGGAAGTATTTCAGATAGATGCAAAGTGAATATATATTAGGCATATCCGCCTATTACCATGACAGTGCCGCCTGTCTGATCAAGGATGGAGAAATTCTTGCAGCCGCCCAGGAAGAACGATTTACCAGAAAAAAACATGATTCTCGGTTTCCTAAAAATGCTATCTTATACTGTCTCAGCGAAGCAAATATATCCGTAGATGATCTAGACTGCGTCGTTTTTTATGACAAACCTCTCGTAAAATTTGAAAGGCTATTGGAGACCTATCTCTCCTATGCCCCGAAGGGTTTACTTTCATTTTTTGCTGCTATGCCAGTCTGGCTGAAAGAGAAACTCTTTCTTAAGAGTACGCTCAAAAAAGAATTCTCTGCACTCTCTGCTCATAAAAAATCCCCTAAACTACTATTCACCGAACACCACCAAGCACACGCTGCCTCCACTTTTTTTGTGAGCCCATACGAAAAGGCTATCGTACTTTGTCTGGATGGCGTAGGTGAATGGGCGACTACATCAGCTTGGATTGGAGATGGCAATCGGTTAAAACCATTGTGGGAGATTGACTTTCCTCATTCTATTGGTTTGTTGTACTCGGCCTTCACATACTATACGGGATTCAAGGTAAATTCTGGTGAATACAAAGTTATGGGACTTGCCCCTTATGGTGAGCCAAAGTATGTAGATCTTATTTACAAACACTTAATCGATCTAAAAGAAGACGGAACCTTTCGATTGAATATGGATTACTTCAACTATGCTCAGGGACTAACCATGACAAATGAGAAGTTCCATAAGCTGTTTGGTGGCCCTCCAAGAAAAAGTGAATCTACCTTAACTCAAAAAGAGATGGATTTGGCTCGTTCTGTCCAAGAAGTCACTGAAGAAGTGATGTTACGATTAGCTAAGACCGCCAAAAAAGAAACAGGTATAAACAACATATGTTTGTCAGGTGGTGTTGCACTCAATTGTGTTGCCAACGGAAAGATATTAAAGGCCGGTATTTTTAATGAGGTCTTTATCCAACCAGCCGCAGGGGATGCTGGCGGAGCATTAGGAGCTGCTTTGGCTGCTTATTATGAATATAAAAATAAGCCAAGAAAGGTAAATCCATTGGATGCAATGAAGGGTTCCTATCTTGGTCCAAAATATTCAAATGACGAGATTAAAAAGAGATTAGATTCTGCAGGCGCAAAATATACATTATACGACTCTGACACATTGCACGATCAACTTTCCAAAATCCTTGCCGAAGGTAACGTTGTAGGTTATTTTCAGGGAAGAATGGAATTTGGACCTAGAGCTCTCGGAGGTCGCTCCATCATAGGTGACCCTCGAAACCAAAAGATGCAGTCAGTCATGAATCTCAAAATTAAATACAGAGAAAGTTTTAGGCCTTTTGCTCCGGCAGTTTTGGCTGAGCATGTATCGGATTATTTTGATATCAAATCAAAAAGTCCATATATGCTTATCGTTGCAGATGTTTTAGAAAAACACCGCATTCAAATGACTGAAGAGCAACAAAAACTATTTGGCATTGAAAAACTCAATGTACCTAGATCTTCCCTACCCGCAATTACTCATGTGGATTATTCAGCCCGCATCCAAACAGTGCACAAAGAGACAAACCCTAAGTTCTATTCTCTCTTAACAAAGTTTCATCAATTGACTGGATGCCCTGTTTTAGTGAACACATCCTTTAATGTTCGCGGAGAGCCAATCGTATCCACACCTGAAGACGCTTACCGTTGTTTTATGAGAACTGAAATGGATTATCTCGTCTTAGAAGACTGTTTGCTATCTAAGAAAGACCAGCCTGAAGTTGAAAAAGATGATTCTTGGAAAAATGAATTTGAATTGGATTGATTATGATACAAAAAGAAACTGCTGAACCTACCATTTCAGATTTAAGATCTTTCTCCTGGATTGTAGGTGGAGTTACATCGATTGTATTCGGAATTATTTTTCCTTATATTAACCGTGGCTCATTCAACACCTATTTGATAGGAATCGGTGTTGTGATATTGATGTTTGGGCTTCTCCTTCCAAAATTACTTCTATATCCCTATAAGGCATGGATGTTAATTGGATTAGTATTGGGTTTCATAAACACAAGGATTCTTCTTTCTGTCATTTTTTTCTTTTTATTTACTCCGATCGGACTCTTAAGGAGATTGCTAGGTAAAGACTCCATGAATAGAAGATTAGAAACCAATTCGGTTTCGTATCGTGTCTTAAGTTCCGAACGAAGCCCGGAACACATGGAGAGACCTTTTTAGAGGAAAGATATGTTAGATTTAATCAAAGATTTGTGGGATTTTCTAAAGATCAGAAAGAAGTTTTGGCTTGCCCCAATTATCATTATCCTTCTGTTGTTAGGTGCTCTTTTGGTCCTCACTCAAGGATCCGCAATTGCACCTTTCATCTACACACTTTTCTGAATTGCGGAGATTACGGGAGCTTTTCTAGCTGCTTTGCCAATATTTCTCCGAATACTTTATTTCCCTGGCGATTCCAATGGGCGTCAAAAGGGAAATAAAGGTTTTCTGGGTTTTGATCCCAGAAAAGTTCTGAGACAAACATACAATCCACTTTTTTAGTATCACAGAAACTTTTAAGGTTCATATGATGTGGGTTCGCTAGTACAAATCGATTTAGCTCTCTCTTCTTTTGGTTTCCCAGTATCCCACCTTCTGCAAAAAATTCTTTAGCTGGTATATAAATGATTCCCATTTTGATATTTTTTTGATTTAGGAGTGCAAACATTTTTTCCAGGTAATCAGTTTCTGTTTTTAAAAGGTTCTGCCAATGTTCTGCATCCCGATAAAATGCAAACTGACCATTGTATTTGGTTTCAATCTCGTTTTGAAGTGGCGAAAGACGGCCAAATTTTCTAAGGGAGTCTTCGTGGCTTAACAAAGCTAAGTCAGGTACTTTGTTCTCTTTGTAATATAGGATAGGATCTATTTGCCCTTTTGACTTTTTTATGATCCTTCGAGCCAATCGAAACGTGCTACTTTCTTTGAACACATTGTAAACAGTTTCGCCAAAGATTCTAACCGCCAAGGGGACTTTTGGCTGAATTTCATTTTCGATTCTTTCTAAAAAAGTTTCGAACTTTCCTAAATCATCGAGATCATTATCGAATATTTGGATGTAAACGATCTTTGGTTGAAAGAGGGAGAGATAATGTTTTAAATGAAGATACATTAATGCTGGATTTGAACCATGGACACCTAAGTTTAAAATTTGATTTTCCGGTCCAAGAATTTGGTTAGCAATCTGTGAAAACATTTCATTCTCTTCTACACCCCAGCCCTCAGAAAAAGAATCACCAAAGAGAATTACATTTGGCCGTGAACTCGGATTTGTTTGTCTGCTACCATATTGATTTGTTGTTACCTTAACTTTATACTCTTCAGAGACAACGATACCCGTTCGGTTTGGATACATAGAAAACAAAAGATTGCGATCAAATGATTTTACAAAAACGACTTCTGGATCAAATAAAGTTAAGACAAACTCGAGAACAAGGGCATAAAATATGAATAGTGTTGTATAGATTGCTGTTTTTTTCATTTTTTTATTTTGTATGAATATCAATTATCAATGAGAGGATCTGATTCTTTGGCTTTCAAATCTATCGTTATGATTGCCTTTGATCCATCATCTTCGTAAGTGAGATCATCAAATGATAATCTGCGCGCCATAAAGATTCCCCTTCCGTGGGTTTTAAATGCATTTTTGGTCATAGCCTGGATGGATAAAAATCGTTTCCAATCAAATCCCTTTCCCTCGTCTTTTATAGTAATTTGAATTTTATCTTCCTTCTTTTCAAATAACACTTTCACATATTTTTTGTTATATTCCGGTAAATTCAATCGCAACATGATCTCTTCCATGAGTTTATCATTATCATGAAGTTCTGTTTTTTCCTGGTAACTAATTCCGAGATTTCCATGTTCTATTGCATTGTTTAAAATTTCCATAATCCCAGTCAGTACTCTCTCCGGATTTGGACATGCATTTGCTAGAATAGGTGCGAGTTCATGGGATTCTTTTATAGATTGTATCCAAAATTCACCTTTCACCAAATGACGAAGGGCACCCATACCTTTGTGAAGGTCTTCTTTTGCTCTCTGTAATTTTATATAATGCTCTACTGCAGTTTGGACAATTGTGACTAGAAGAGCCCTAGAATATGGTTTCGTGAGATAGTAGAATGCACCAGCATCTAAACCATCTGTCATATCACTAACACCACTCATGGCAGTTTGGAATATAACAGGGATATCTTTCCATTTTTCTGCATGTTTTATTTTCCTAAGCAACTCGATTCCATCCATCTTTGGCATCAATCGATCCAGAATAATTGCAAAAAAATTATGCTCATTTCGATTCAGAATAGCTAAGGCTTCTTCACCATCTCTTGCCTTAATTATATTGAATCCTTTCTCTGAAAGAGATTCTTCAATGATCATTAAGTTGATGGACTCATCATCTACTGCCAGCAAGTTCATTGTCATACATTTTCTCCCGAAGAAATCGGTAATATCAAAGTAAAAATCGCACCGCCCTCTTCATGATTGTCGGCATACAAAAGGCCTTGGTGATGATTTACTATTTCTCTTGAGATGGACAAACCTAAACCCGTACCTTTTGTTCCTGCCTTCACTTGTTTTGATTGAATAAATTTTTCGAAAATTTTGTCCAAGTCCTCAGCAGGAATCCCTGGTCCGTAATCTCTTATTTGAACACCAATTCCTTGGATGAAAATATCCTTTTTTACTGGAATATACTCCCTTTTGATTTTTTTAATTTCGATTTTGGTTTTTTCAGGTACAAATTTGAGGGCATTTGAAATGATATTTCTAATGACCTGCTGAATTCTTTCCAGGTCAAATTCAGCTTCCCATCTATGCCCATCATCTTCTAGCTCTATACTAACCTGCTTTTTTTCCAATATTGCATTCAATTCTTGGAGGACGTTTCGAATTGTGTCTTTAAGACAATTTGTCTCAAAGACATATTTCATTTTCCCTGCTTCCAATTTGGATAGATCGAGAAGGTTTTCCAATAGATCCAATAGTCGTTTTCCAGATGAATCTATGATTTGGAAGTACTCTTTTATTTTTTCTGGATTTGCATTCGGCGCTCTCTCTATCCCCAATTCCGCATAACTTAATATAGCATGAATAGGCGTTTTCAATTCATGGGAAATATTTGCTAAAAAGAGAGATTTCATATTCGAAGCTTCTTCAGCAACTTCCTTAGCATTTTTGAGATCTAAAGTTTGTTTCTCTACCAAATCTTCTAAATGATTTCGATACTGAAAGATTTCTGCTTCTTGTAATTTTCGAAACGAGATGTCACGTATGATGGCATTGTACATTTTACCTGCACTTGTCTTAAACATCCCTAAAGACACTTCACAAGGAAAACATTGTCCTGATTTTGTTTGTCCGACGAACTCTTGGCCCTTGCCAATTTGGTCGATTGTCGATAAATTAAAAAACTGAGGAAGATGATCACCTATCAAATCTAAGTGTTCAGGTAATATTTTATAAATCGATTGGCCCAACATCTCTTCTTGGCTATACCCAAATGTGGTTTCGGCGGTTTTATTAAAAAATTGAATCTTTCCGTTTTCATTAAATATGACGATTGAGTCGGCCGCATTTTGGGCCATAGATAAGAATCTAGATTCACTTTCTAAGAAGGCAGCCTCTAACCTTTTTCGCTCTGTAATATCTCGATGTGTAGAAACGATGAAACCATCGTAAAGAGTTACAAAACGAACTTCAGCATATCTTGTTTCATGTTCATTTTTAAATTCGTACTCCTTCCAAAATACTTGGTTTTTTCTTGCGCTTAGATATCCAATCGCTTCTTCTGCGATACGACTCAAATACTCTGGCAAACCCTCCCATAACTGTTTGCCAATCATATCCTCTGATAAAGAATTTTGTCGGAGATAACGAGAAGGCTTATGGTCAACGATGGTTCCGTCAGTTGTGAATTTAATCCAGTAGTCTGGATTGGAACGAAGGATACTTTCTAATTCTCTGAGAATTTCTTCTTTTGAGAATAAGCTAGGATTTTGCCAAATTCGCTCCAAGATTTGCCTCTATTTCTTTATCTACCAGTTTTGTGCACAATCAATCTAAGTTTATCCTTTTTCGTAAAGAATTTGTAAGTTTCTGGCAAGAAAAGAGCCAAATTGGAAGATCGATATCGTGCTCTACCAAAATCTGATCAAACCTATTCTCTTTTTGTTGGATCCAGAGTCGGCTCATCATTTCGCCGCCTCAATGTTACAATTGTCGAGGACTATACCTTTCTTTTCTACGGCATTACGTGTTGCTCTAGAATACCGGTCGGACCGCCTAAAACAATCCATTTGGGGGATAGAATTCAGAAACCCAATCGGAATGGCGGCAGGATTCGATAAAACGGGAGAACTCTATCCCTTCCTAGCAAATATGGGATTTGGATTTGTAGAAATTGGGACAATCACTGCCAAGGAGCAACCTGGCAATGAACAACCGAGGCTCTTTCGTTTTCCAAAAAAATTAGCCTTGGTAAACCGAATGGGTTTTAACAACCCTGGAGCTATCAAAGCTGAGAAGACATTGCTCAACCAGAGAAAAATAACCGTAAGGGGGATCAATGCCGGTAAGTCAAAGGTTACCCCCTTAGAAGAATCAGCTGAGGACTACAATTTCACTTTAAAAAAACTTTCGCCTTATGCGGATTATGCGGTTATCAATGTAAGCTCTCCGAATACACCTGGTCTGAGGTCCTTACAGAGCAAGGAATCATTAGTTAGTCTAATCGATGGGATCCAAAAAGAATTTGGACCAAAGTTTCCCATTCCCCTTTTTCTTAAATTTGCTCCTGACTTAACTGATGAAGATCTTCTAGTAAATCTCCAAGTATGTTTAGATAAAAAAATTGATGGGGTCATTTTAACAAATACAACTCTTGATAAATCCAGTCTAGAGGAAGACAATATTCCAGAAGGTGGATTATCAGGTGACCCTCTTTTCGAAAAATCTTTGCATATGGTAAAAATCGCATATAGGTTTTTAAAAGGAAGAATACCGATCATTGGAGTCGGTGGCATTCATAATGGTGAGAGAGCTTTACAAATGATCCTGTCTGGTGCAAATTTAATCCAAGTGTATACAGGTTATATTTATGAAGGTCCAATGCTACCAAGTCAGATATGTTCAGAAATTGATCACTATTTAATCAAACATGGGCATTCCCATATTTCAGAGATCATCGGAAAACAAGAAAAATGAATCCATCTACTTGCAAACATTTTGGTCTCTGTGGTGGATGTGCTCATCTGGACCAAGAATACGGAAAGGAGTTAAAAAAGAAGGAGAACTTTCTCCAAAGTTTATTTAAAGATTTTCGCCATGTTAACTTTCGCCCCATTTTAGCGAGTCCGGACAAAGAGTACTATCGATTTAAACTCCAAGTACCATTTGGTCGGCGAAATATTGGGAATAAAACGATAACCATCTTGGGTTTGTTCAATCGTGACTCTAGTTTTATTGTTGATCAACAGGAATGTAAGATACAAGACCCCGGACTCTCAGAAATATTACAAGCTGTAAAGGCATGGGCAAAAAGAGAAGACTTGCCCCCCTACAATGAAAAATCCAAAAAGGGTATTTTAAAATACTTAGTCGCAAGAAAGTCATTCTCGAGCAATGAAATCTTAGTTGGTATCGTCACAAACCAAGACCATCTTCCTCATGCTAAAGATGCTTCAAAGCGATTGCATAGCGCTATCACGGATCGAATTGGAAAATCAGGTAAATTCGGAAAATTAGTCGGAATCATTCAAAACATCAACACAAAACAATCAAACATGGCTTTGGGAAAGGAAGAAAACCTTTTATGGGGAAGACCTTACATTCACGAACAAATCGGCGCATATAAATTTAGAGTTGGATTATCTACATTTTTACAAACAAATCCGTCCCAAACGGTTAGCCTTTATAATTTAATCTTAGATGAAATTCAAAAAGGAGACAGTGTAATCGATGCCTTTTCAGGCATTGGGACAATCTCCTTATGGCTTTCTTCAGTCGCAAAGGAAGTAATTGGCATCGAAGACAATCCGAATTCATATAAGGCTGCCATTGAGTCCTTAAAAGTAAATCGGATCAAAAACGTTCGTTACAGGAGGGGAAGGGTACACGAAATTCTCCCAAGCCTCTTACACAAACCTTTCAATGTCTTAGTCCTTGACCCACCTAGGGTCGGTTTGGGGGAAGAATTATCAGACTTACTTTCCGAATCCAATTTTGAGAAGATCGTATATGTGTCTTGCGACCCAAAAACTCTTAGGTTTGATTCAAATTTTATTACGAAAGGATACTACCTTCAGTCTCTCCAAGCTGTAGATATGTTCCCGCGAACCGATCATATGGAAGCAGTAGCAGTTTTTACGAAGAAAAAAACGAGAAGCTAATCAAACTCGGAAATTAAATCCCAATCGCATAGATCCGACCTTTGTATGATTCAGATTTCCATTTGGAATCTACTTCTTTTCCATTCTTCATCAAAAAAGCAGAACCTCCAGCATCCAGGTCCCAGAGCCTTCCCCGAAAGAAGACATTAATAGAAGCATTGACTGTCTTTTGTTTTGCTCTTCCTAACATCCCATACTTTCGCCATGCGTGCAGTTCAGAAATCCTTTTCATATCTGATTGCTTCACATCATTCGGAGCCTGGAATCCATTGTAACCATTCCATGGTTTTTTCCATGAATCTTGTGGGGATACAAAAGATGGAACTGCGATAAACGAAATTGCAGAATCCTTTTGTGAAAGATAAACATCAGGATACCATGAATCTGCACATATCAAAACTTGTAATTTTCCAATTTCCGTTGCGAATGCAAATTGATTCTCACTATTTTGAGAAAGGAAAGTTTTCTCTTCTTCTAATAAGTATTTCTTTCGGACGATCGAGGGATCTAGTTCTCCATTTGATCTAAAGTAAAAACTTACATTTTGAAGAGGACCATCAGAGGTCACGATCTTTCCCTCGATAACTTTCGGTTCCGGAAGTACAATACTTCCTGCAACTATCCCAACTTTAAACTCAGAAGAAAGTCTAGAGAATACGCTCTGGTAGATACTTGCCATTTGAATGGCTTTCATTCGAAAGAGAGTTTCTTTCAATTTTTCATTCGCATAACTTTTGTAATATATGTATGTCCAAAGAAATTGCAAGGGATGTTCAAAAATTAAAGATTGCATTGCATCCGAAACACTAGGAGCGAGAAAAACTGCTGAATCCTCCTCAGCGGCAACTAACCAAGTTCCTATATATTCCGGAAGAACTACGATAGTTTTTTCAGTGAGCAAAACTTCTTGTTTCTTCGCGTAGAGAAAGTAGCTTCTCAGAATTTGGTAGAAAGATTCTTCGCTTTGGTAAGATCTTTGGTCTAAGTATGGTTCCATTCCCAAGAAATAACCCTTTTGCGATCTATTGGTCTGCAAAAATTCAATCTCTAGGCTTTCGCTCGCATTTTGATACTCAACTGGCAAATGCTCAGTCTTTGAGCAGCCAAAAAATGCCGTTATAGTGAAAATCAGATAGATCAAATGCATAGTGAACTTACAAAGAGTTTCATTCTCTCTGATTATTTAATTGTCTTCCACAATTTTTCTTTTACTTTGACTCTGAAAGTATGAATGCAAAAAAATCTCCCCAAAAAATAGTTTTAGCGTATTCTGGAGGTTTAGACACCTCTGTGATCTTAGCATGGTTAAAAGATACTTACGGATGTGAGGTAATCGCTTTTTGTGCAGATATTGGCCAAAAAGAAGAGCTCACTGGTCTCGAAGAAAAGGGAAAAAAAACCGGAGCCTCGAAAGTATACATCGAAGATCTACGATTAGAATTTGCGCGAGATTTTATTTACCCTGCAATTCGAGGTTCTGCCATCTACGAAATGCGTTATCTGCTTGGCACTTCTTTGGCGCGGCCGCTCATCGCCAAAGCAATGGTTGAAGTTGCTAAAAAAGAAAATGCAGATGCCTTCTCACATGGAGCCACCGGAAAAGGGAATGACCAAGTTCGCTTTGAACTCACATTCAAAGCTCTTTCCCCAAACCTACAAATCATTGCTCCATGGCGGATTTGGGAATTTGGAGGTAGAGCTGATTTAATTGAATATGCAAAGAAAAAAGGAATTCCAGTCCCGGTAACAGCTGCTAAACCATATTCCATGGATCGGAACTTAATGCACCTCTCATTTGAAGGAGGAATTCTCGAAGATCCCTTTAATGAACCAAATGAGGATATGTTTCTCTTAACAACTTCGCCCGAAAAAGCACCTGATAAACCCACCTATTTGGAACTAGATTTTGAAGCAGGCGATTGTGTCGCAATCGACGGGCAAAAAATGAATCCTCTCCAAGTGATGGAAAAACTCAATGATGTCGGAGGCAAAAATGGAATCGGTCGAGTAGACATCGTCGAAAACCGATTAGTTGGAATCAAATCCAGAGGTGTTTACGAAACTCCAGGTGGAACAATTTTACATATAGCCCATAGAGATCTCGAATCTATCACTTTAGATCGTGATACACAACACAAGAAAGATGAGCTTTCTCATGAATTTGCTCGCTACATATATAATGGACAATGGTATTCTAACCAAATGAATGCTTTGCGTGCTTATATTGATTATACTCAAAAATTTGTGAGTGGAACAGTGAAAGTTAAACTTTACAAGGGGACTTGTACCGTTGTTGGTAGGAAGTCATCAGCCTCCTTATACAATGCGGGTTTATCTACTTTTGAAAAAGAGGAGCTTTATAACCAAAAGGATGCCGAAGGTTTCATAAATCTATTTGGACTTCCCATGAAAGAATGGGCAAGAGTTAGACAATAAATGAAATCGATTGCAGTTTATCCTGGTTCTTTTGATCCTTTAACAAATGGTCACCTAGACATCATTCGCAGAGCTTATCCTCTCTTTGAAAAGATCATCATTGCTGTTGCCATTAACTCTCGAAAATCATCTCTCTTCACTCCCGAAGAGAGATTAGCTCTCATCAAAGAAGTATTCAAAGGCTGGGATAAGATAGAATTTGATACATTTCAAGGACTAACAGTGGACTATTGTAAGTCTAGAGGAGCACGTGTCATCCTTAGAGGATTGAGAGCCGTTACCGATTTTGACTATGAATATGCGATATCGCTAATGAACAAAAAATTAGCACCAGAAATTGAGACTTTTTTCCTTATGGCAGACAATGAGTACTCTTTTGTCTCATCTACGATAGTCAAAGAAGTAGCAAGACATGGAAAAGCTGTTTCAAACCAGGTTCCCGATATAGTAAATGAAGCACTTTTGAAAAAATTCGAGAATAGTTGAGTAAAAATATGCGTTCAATGAATACTATAGCCTACTTAGCAACTTTGTTACTATTTTTGCTAGTTGCGTATTTCATTTTACAACTAGGTAAAACTCTCGAGCCATCTACTATTTTGAGTCTGAACCCAAACCAAGATGGATTACTTCCTGAAATTTTAAAGAAAGTCAAACATCCCATTGCTTTATTGTTCCTTCAAATTTTGATTGTGGCAGCGTTTGCTAGAATCTTGGGATATGTTTTTTCACGTAAATTAAAGCAACCAAATGTTATGGGAGAGATCGTTGCTGGCATTATGCTTGGGCCTTCTCTTCTCGGCTATTATTTCCCAGAAATGATGAATGAGATTTTTCCACCTTCTAGTTTGGGAAATCTTTCAACATTTAGCCAAGTTGGTCTCATTTTATTTATGTTCATCATTGGGATGGAGTTGGATCTAAAGGTATTAAAGTCAAAAGTACATTCTGCAATTTTGATCAGCCATGCTAGTATCATTTTCCCATTTGGTTTGGGCATGGCTCTCTCATATTTTATTTACCAAGAATTTGCACCGCAAAACATAAGTTTTTTGTCCTTTTCTTTATTCATTGGAATCTCAATGAGCATTACTGCTTTTCCTGTTTTGGCAAGGATACTGCAAGAGAGAAATTTGACTCGTACTCCATTGGGTGCGATGGTACTTACATGTGCGGCAGCCGATGATATAACAGCCTGGATTCTTTTGGCAATCATTGTCACTATCGCAAAGGCAGGTAGCCTTGGAATTGCACTCTTCACAATAGGCCTTTCCATTGTATATATACTTACGATGATTTTTGTGGTAGCTCCCTTTCTTGCAAGGCTCGGTACTATCTATATCTCTCGCGAAAATCTCACCAAAACTGCTGTCGCGATGATTCTTTTGATCCTATTAGGTTCTTCTTTTACCACAGAGGTGATAGGTATACACGCTCTCTTTGGTGCCTTCCTTGCCGGAGTTGTTATGCCTTCTGAAGGCAACCTAAAGAAACTTGTCGCAGAAAAAATAGAAGATGTTGCCGTGATTTTATTTCTTCCTGTCTTTTTCGTCATCACTGGACTTCGAACGCAAATCACCTTGTTAAATGATGGTCATCTTTGGTATACCTTAGGTCTTGTTGTTCTCATCGCCGTAATTGGAAAGTTCTTTGGTAGTGCCATTGCCGCTCGTTATTCCGGTGCCTCTTGGGAGGAGTCTCTCTCGATTGGCGCTTTGATGAACACGAGAGGTTTAATGGAGCTTGTAGTACTCAATATCGGTTATGAGTTGGGGATCCTTGGCCCAGAGATTTTTTCTATCTTTGTATTGATGGCATTGATCACCACATTGTCCACTGGCCCAGTACTCGACCTCATTCAAAATGTTTTTACGCGAAATACTTTATCTTCACCTCAAAAAACGGAAAATAAACTAGGTATCGTCGTAGCTTTTGCCCAGGACCGCATGGGCAAAGTTTTGGTTCGGCTTGCCTATGCCCTTTCGGGAAACCAAAAAAAATCATTAAATTTAACAGCTCTGCATATTTCTCCGAATGATACATTATCCTCCGATGAATTGCAAAAATACAAAGAGACGAGTTTCGAAAGTATAACGGATACTGCAAAAGAAATCGGACTCAACGTACGCTTAGAATATCGCATTACAGATAATATCACCTATGAAATTGTAAATTTTACCAAACAAATCGATTCTCAAATTCTTTTGATTGGTGCTGCGAAACCTCTTTTTTCACGAAGTTATACCGGTGGACGCATCAAAAGCATCCTAAGCTACTCGACTGCCACGGTTGGTGTTTTGATAGATCAGGGCTTAGAAAATTATGATCGAGTGGCCATTATTTATAATGATCCTTCCGATGAAATTCTACGTTTTTCAGAAAAGATTCGGAGTTTAAAAGGACTCAAATCTACCCAAATCCGGATGTCGGATTTGATCCAGCCAGAAACTGACTTAAATCCTGATACGATCTCCATTGCAAAATTAAGGCCTTTCTCCCTCGTGATCATAGATATCAGACTTTGGGAAGAAAATGAGTTTGAAAAGCTTGATTTACTTCCTACCTCATTCCTACTCGTTCGCTTCTTACATACATAAAGATTGGATTGCTTTTTTGGTTAGAAAAGAAGTCCTGGAAGAATGGAAAGAACTTTTATTATGCTAAAACCGGACGCTGTTAAAAACAAACACGTCGGAGATATCTTACAAAGAATTGAAAAAGAAGGATTTAAAATCCTAGGACTAAAATTCCTAACTTTGAGTTTGGAAGATGCAAAACAGTTTTACAAAGTACATGCTGCAAGGCCATTTTATTCAGACCTTTGCAATTATATGGCTTCTGGTCCTATCGTTGCTGCAGCATTGGAACGTGACAATGCCGTGGCTCACTGGAGAGAGGTGATCGGGGCCACTGACCCAAAAGAGGCAAAAGCAGGTACCATTCGAGCATTATTTGCTGAGAGCAAAGAAGCAAACGCAGTTCATGGATCTGACTCGGTGGAAAACGGACTCCAGGAAATTGCATTTTTCTTCAAAGGTTACGAACTTAACTAGCACCTTTATGGCCGACCCTAGACTTTGGGTCGGCTAATATGAACTATATGGAAGAGTTTCACCGGTCGATTGAGATTTCCCGAAAGGCTTTCGACGGTTATTTTTTACCTAAACTACAGTCCCTATTCTCTACATTTGGCGACTCAAGAGTTAGTGAGGCTTGCCTCTATAGTTTGGAGGCTGGCGGTAAACGAATCAGACCTTCCATAGCTATAAACAGTTATGCGCCTTATTTACATTCAGTTGAAGAATTAATAAAAGATAAAAATTACGAAGATATTCTTTTGATTGGAGCGAGTCTTGAATGTTTGCATACTTATTCTTTAATCCATGATGATTTACCAAGTATGGACAATGACGATCTGAGACGCGGGAAAAAAACCAATCACATTCAGTATGATGAAGCGACGGCAATCCTTGCTGGAGATGCTCTCAATAGTTTAGGATTTTATCTACTGAGTCTGCTCAAACAAGATTTAAGGACTGTAAAGGATTGTTTCCAAATTTTGCATGATGGTGTGGGTTTACCGGGAATGATTTCTGGGCAAATGGAAGACCTTCAAGAGGAAGGAAAGGCTAAACGCTCTCTGTTAGCTGAGAATACAGATCCTGTAGATAAACTATTATCGATTCATGCAAAAAAGACAGGTGCCCTCATTGTTTCCAGTTTCTTACTTGGAAATAGATTGCGTACTGATTTTGAAATTAGACAAGAAACTGTCAAAAGTTATGCGAAGGAAATAGGTTTGCTCTTCCAAATCACAGATGATATCTTAGATGTGGAAGGTGAATCTACTGTCATAGGAAAGACATCCGGAAAGGATGCTAAGAACGGGAAATTAACATACCCATCTGTTTTTGGATTAGAAAAAGCAAAACAATTGAGAGATGAATCAAAGGAAAAGGCCATCAACCTAGGAAAACAATTAGGTGAAACAGCTAGCCCTTTCTTTCTTGGATTTCCAGAATACATTGCCAAAAGAAAAAACTAGACTCGATGAATTTTTAAAACTCTCTGATTTGATTCAAGATAAGAATAAGATTGACTCTCTGATTCTTTCAGGATCCATATTAGTGAACGATAGAGTGGTTACGAAGAAGGGAACACTAATTCATAAGGGTGACCATGTAAGGCTTAGGCCAGCGATCAAAGAATATGTTTCCAGAGGGGCGTTTAAGCTTTTAAAAGCATTCGAATATTTTCCAAATTTAAGTTGTTCCGATTCGATTTGTTTGGATTTGGGAGCATCAACTGGTGGATTCACCCAAGTCTTATTGGAAAAAGGTGCTCCTTTAGTCTATGCGATTGATGTAGGGTATGGGCAACTTGCTCAGCGATTGGCAAATGATGAAAAGGTAAGAGTAATGGATAGAACTCATATCAAAGACTTGCAATGGAAGTCACTAGACCCAATCGCAAAGCGATATTTTGTGACGATGGACCTGAGCTTTATTTCACTCACCCAAGTATTCCCACAAATTGAGCGTCTCATCCGAGAATCAAATTCCGACGATTGGCAGGGAGTGAGTTTGGTTAAACCTCAATTTGAAGTGGCCGGACATCATCTCGAATCTGGTATTTTGACAGATAGGCGTATGCAACTTAGGACAGTTCGGAATGTTTGGCGGAAAGTAAAATGGACAAACCCAGGTTTCGTATTTATGGGATTATGCGAATCACCAATTACGGGAATGGACGGAAATCGAGAATTTTTGCTTAGATGGTGCTGGAAGGCTTAGTAAGAAAAAAAGAAATGGAATCTCTGAGTTGCTCTGTAGTAAAAGGTTTCGGTAAAAACCGATAAGACGGAACGTCTTTTATTTTTTTTTGGTGAGATTCATCTAAATTTCCAGTCAGGAAAAGGATGGGGACTGAGAATCGTTCTTTCAAAGAATCCGCTGTTTCCATACCATCCAGAGAACCTTCTAGATTTATATCCATCAAAATCAAATCAGGTACCTTTTCTGCAACGATTTGAAAGGCCTCATCACCTGACGGAACAACAGCGATGACATGATGACCAAATGATTCTATTTTTTGCTTAATATTTAAACCAAGAAACGGTTCGTCTTCTACTACGAGGACGTTTATTTTCGGCATACAGACAGTATTTTCTTAGGGTCGCTTTTGAAAGAAGTAAAATATTCTCTTCTTAAAATTTAATTAGAGCATTTGCAATTTCTTTCGGTCGCTCAAGGTGTATCGCATGTTTGGCTCCCAAAATCCAAATTAACTTACTTTTTTTAATATAACGATGGATCAATTTCATTGTGTCCGGTGGGGTAATTTCGTCTTGGTCACCAGCCAGTATTAGTGTCGGAATCTGAATCCCTTTCATGGCTGCACCATGGAAAATGGAAGTCTCCCGCCTAATTGTATTTTCCTGCAAAAAGAGATTTTCCCAGCCATTCCAGATACTAACTAGTGTCTTACGCAGAACCAAACCAGGCTCTGGGCTCTCTGCACCATACAAAAATTTTAACAAATCGGTTACATCTCGTTCGGATTTTGGAAAGAGAATTCTTTGCATTCTTTCTCTATCTGGGTGAGGAATGCCTCCAGGAGCCAAAAGTACTAATTTCCGAATTAAGTCTCTTTCCGATTTGAGTACAATATGTTGTGAAATCAGCCCTCCCATGGAATGACCAACCAAAGTTATTTGAGTCAAATGCAACTTTGTAATTGCTTCTAAAAGTAAATCAGCCCAAACGTCTATCTGAAACAAATATTTAATTTTTGGAAGTTGGCTTTTGCCATATCCAGGAAGATCAAAAACGTATATTTCTCTTTTTTCGCTTAACACTTCTTTTATGATGCGGCGCATACTAAACCCTTCGTCCAAGAGACCATGGAGAAAGACCAAAGGATCTTTAGGGTTGCCAGGAAATTTCCAATAAAAGAGAGAAATCCCATCCAAATCAATGAAATGAGGTTCAGCGCCCATATTTTTCATTGCCTTACATCTTTGGAATTGGTAAACTTTGTAAAGTAAACGATAGAGAAAACTTTTCATAAATAAAATCAGTCTTTAGTAAAAAATGAAACCGAAGTTAAAAGCATTTCTTGAACAGTTATTTTCATCATCTGATAATGCTTTCTTACTCGTCGATTCTAAAACATTCCATTTGCATTTTATCAGTCCAAAACTAGTCTCCATCCTGCATTTGGAGCGATCAAGATCAGAATCGATCAGTATATTTGATCTCTTACCAAAACCAAAAGATGAGTATCTTGCAGAATTAAATTTTGCTCTTAACAATGAGAGTATTCTTTGCGATTGGGAATTTCTTAGGAGTGACAGAAGCTTAATAAGATTTAATTTTAAGCTCAGCCAACTATCTGATCCGGAAGATAACTTATCGTATCTCTTCTTCCAAATATCTGATCAATTCTTAACCAATTCAGATGACCAAGTTAAGATTATCTCCAAAGAAAATGAATCTTTGCGAAGAATCATTGGAACAATGAACAATGGCATTGTGATTGTGAATGAAGAAGGAATCGTTCAAGACATAGCACCGATCTTTAAATTTCTACTGTTTCAATTCATCCCGATTGAAAAAGGAGACTTTATCTTTGAATTTTTGGATAAAGATTTAATCACAGAATATAAAAATACTTTGAAAGAATGCCTCTCTCATATGCAAGTAAAAACGAAACATTTCACATATCGGATTTTTGAGAATGATTATGATTTCGATATTCGCTTTATTCCCATCAGACGATCCGAAAACTTACAAAAATTAATAATGTTAATATATACCGACAAAACGGAAGCTAATCGTTTAGATCGTCAACTAGTTGAATCAATGAAATTTGCAAGTATAGGAGAGATAGCTGCAGGCCTTGCGCACGAAATTAACAATCCCTTACAAAGTGCACTTCTCAATTTAGATGAATTAATAGTTGTCGGCATCGAGGATCCGAGTGAACAAAAGGAAATTCTAAAAAAAATCGAAGCAGCCAATTTAAGAATTCGCGATTTGGTTCTCGCGCTATTAGATTTAGGGAGAGTAGAAAGTAGAACTAGAGATTTGGTATCCCCGTACTATATTCTCGTGAGATCAAGTGAGCTCTTGGAGGTAAGTTGCAAAAAAAAGGGTATTGAATTCAAAAGACATGCCGGTCCAAACCTTCCTGGCATTGTCGTTCGATGGCAAGAAATAGAGCAGGTGCTCATTAACTGCGTTGTAAATGCAATCAATGCACTCTCAGAAATGAATCCACCTAGGCAATCGCCTAAGATTGAAATCGGAATCGATCTTGTTAAAAATAATAAAAAAGATTGGGTAGTCTTCTCCATCGAAGACAATGGTCCAGGCATGAGCGAAGAGGTTTTAGATAAGGCATTCTTACCATTGTTTACAACCAGACGTGAAAAACAAGGAACTGGTTTAGGACTCTCCATATCCAAAAAAATAATCAATGACCATGATGGAGATATCGTCATCAAATCAAGAGATGGTCTTGGAACTAAAATCGAAATATATTTACCAGTTCAACTAGATACCTATGAGTAAAATACTGATCATTGATGATGAAGAAGAGATTCGCATTGCCTTGAAACGAATCCTTTCACGCGAAGGCTATGAGATAGAACATTGTAGCAATGTGGAAGAAGGTCTCAATTTAATCAATAAAGAAGATAACTTTTCATTGGTAATTTCTGATATTCTCATGAGTGGTTTAAGTGGGATTGATTTGATCAAACATATATCTGAATCGCAACAAAATTTACCGGTTATTTTGATGACTGGCAATCCTAATTTAAGTTCAGCAGAATCTGCAGTTCGTTACAAAGCATTTGATTATCTTTCAAAGCCTGTAGATAGACTCCAATTGATTAATGTGGTTAAAAGTGCGATCGATTCTAAAATCAAGAAAGATGTAGAATTTGAAAGGTACCACCAATCAGAACTCATGGAAAAGGTTCTGAGATCCCAAAATCTAGATCTCAATCGCCAGAATGCAGCGATTATCAATGCGACCAGCGACTCTGTAATCACCATCAATTCTAATTTGGAAATCATTTCGATCAACAATTCTACCCTGGAGTTATTTAAGTATCCAGATTACAATGCAATTATCGGTCAAAAAGTAGAAGTGTTATTTTCAGAGCAAAAGAGAGAAAAATATCTTCATCAAATAAAACTTGTGGTAAAGGAAAAAAAAGAGAAGAAAACAATTAATTTAACAGATGTGAGTTTAATAAGATCGGACGGCAATTCATTTCTCACAGACATCGCAATTTGTAGTTACGAAATTGATGGAGATATTTACTTCACCGGAGTTATAAGAGATGTTACACAAAAGAAAATTATGGTGCAACAATTGATTGATTCTGAGCGTAGAGCTTTTTTATCTACTGTTGCAGCAAGTATCGGCCATGAAATTAACAATTCGCTCACTGCCATCCAAGGATTTACCGAGATGGCCATTAAAGAGAATGCGGATATCCAACTAAAAAATAGAGCTCTTCAGGTTACAATGAACCAAATGCAAAAATTACAGGCTCTAACTGCAAATTTACTTTTATTGGGAAAATCAAAATCTATCACCTCAAAGGAAAGTGAATTTATAAATTTAAATAAATCCATAACTTCTATTTTAGATGTTTTTAAAGAGACAGCAAGATTGAAATATTGCCAGATTATTTGGCAAGAACCAACAGATGAGTTGAACATTCATATGAATTTTGATCAATTCAATGTTTTACTTACAAATCTTTTGCTTAATGCTGCTGACGCGACTGAAAACGCTGGAACGATACAAATTCTTGTTGAACCTCAAATTCATTTTGTTTTGCTTCAGATCAAAGATGATGGAATAGGAATGAATGATGAGATAAAAGCAAAAATTTTTGAGCCGTACTTTACCACAAAAGAATTAGGTAAAGGAACAGGATTAGGTCTTTTTGTAGTAAAACAAATTATCGATGAACACAATATTGATTTTAAAATTGATTCCGTAGAGAATGTTGGAACAACTTTCGAATTGAGATTTAAATTGGCAAATTAATGACTTTAATCATAGAAAAAATCCAATCATCTATAGAAGCAATGTATCAAACAAAGATAGAATTGATACCTTTGCAAGAAGAAGCATCCACAAGACGATACTATTCCTTCGTTGTGAACGGCGATAGGCAAGTCCTATGTACTGACCAAAGTTTAAATCATGACTTTATACAACTTTCAGAATTTCTTTCCCTAAACAATGTCAGAGTTCCAAGAGTATTGTATTCAAATGGTGATTTAAATTTTATCATACAATCTTGGGAAGGCGAAAGAGATTTGGGAACATTCACACTCCAAGACTACATTAAGACTCTTCCCCATGTTATTGATTTGATTTTAAAACTGCAAAAACTTGATCCTCCCTCATTTGTCAAAACACGAAGGTTTGATCTTGATAAACTTGGTTTTGAAATTCAATTAACTGAAGATAAATTCAACGTATTTAGGCAGATTTACGGTATACAAACTGAATTCAATACTGAATGCAAAGCTTTTCTGCAATCCACGATAGCATATTTGGATCAACATCCGGTAAATGTATTTACACATAGAGATTTTCATAGTCGCAACATATTAATTAATGATAAGCAGGAAATGGTGTTGATCGATTTCCAAGACGCACGTATGGGAGTTCCTCAATATGATTTGGCAAGCATTCTTTACGATGCTTACTATCCACTTTCAGTTGAAATAAGAAAGGAATTGCTAACTTATTTTCAAAAAAAGACCATAGGTGGTTCAAATCGATTTAAAGAAACATTTTATCTGCAAGCATTACAAAGATCTTTTAAGGCTTTAGGAACATACTTTCGAATGGTCGTGGACGAGAAAAAGTATAAGTTTAAACCTTCCATATTATCTTGTTTAGAACAATTGGAAGAAATCATTCAAATAGGATTATTTTCAGATGCTCTCTATATTTTTGTGAGAGGATTAAGAAATGAGATCACCAAAAATGATAAATTTCAAAAGAATATAGAATGAAACATCATTTCTTTTTTTTGGCGGCGGGATTCGGAAAGCGTATGGGTGATCTGACAAAATATACACCCAAACCATTACTCAAAATCGATGGCATCAGTTTTTTAGATTATTCTTTATTTCTAGCAAATCAATGGGGTGCGAAAGATTCTTGGATCAATGTACACTATCTTGGTCATAAAATTGAGCAACATTTAAAAAAATTTCGATATTTTCCTTTAGAGATTTCTAATGAGGAGGATGAAATATTAGGTACGGCAGGTGGTATACGATTTGCATTGAGAAATACTTCGTTATCTTCGCATTTGGTATTATTTAATCCCGATACTCTTCTTTTCCCTACAGATGAATTTACTTTGCGAACGTCATTGCCAGAAAATTCCAAAATGCATTTGTACCTAATGCCCACTCCAGAAAACAGCAATTATACTACATTTTCAATCAGTGAGACTGGCTATTTAAAGATCGATGAAGGTAATTTTTTTTATATTGGTTTAGCATTGCTAGATCCAAGTGTCTTACAGTCCCTTGAACTCGGAAAATATTTCGATTTGTCTCCAATGATAAAAGAATTTTCAGAAAAAGGCCAATTGACTGGCGAACAATTCAAAGGTTCTACATTGGATCTTGGCACGAAAGAGTTATTCGATCGTTATCTAAATCAAAACGTATTTGGACATAGCAAAGAAAAAATTTCTCAATTTGTCGCTGATTATGCAATTGACTAGATAAGCTTTGAAAGTAATTCCTTTCTTTTTTCCTCGAATCCCTTTTTCCCGAGCAAAGCGAACATATTGTTTTTATAATCCTCAACTCCAGGTTGGTCAAAGGGATTTACGCCTAACATATAACCAGAAATTGCACAGGAAAACTCAAAGAAGTACATAAGTTCTCCCATCGTGCTTTCGGATAAGGATTTTAGATTTAATTCTAAGCATGGTACATTTCCAGAATGGTGAGCTATCAATGTGCCAAGGGTTGCTTGGTGGTTTACCTCTGTAAGTGTTTTTCCTGCTAAATAGTTTAATCCATCACCATTGTCAGATTTTTCTGTAAGATAAATATCCGATTTTGCAGATTCAATTTGGATAACAGTTTCAAATAAATTTCGTTCTCCATCCTGCAAGTATTGGCCCATAGAATGTAGATCTGTTGTAAATTGAACAGATGCAGGAAAAATTCCCTTTCCTTCTTTGCCCTCACTTTCACCGAATAATTGTTTCCACCATTCTAAAGTATAAAACAGATTTGGATGATAGGATACCAAAACCTCAATTTTCTTATTCTTTGAATATAAAGCATTTCTGGCCGCCGCATAACGTATAGCTAAATTGGATTTCGGATCTTTATTCTCCTTTAATTCTTTGGATATTGATTTAGCTCCCTCTACTAGTTGATGGATCTGGAATCCTGAACATGCAATGGGTAACAATCCAACTGGTGTTAAAAATGAATAACGTCCACCTACGTCATCAGGAATTTCGAATGTTTTAAATCCTGATTCATCAGATAACTTCTTTAAGGCGCCTTTTGATTTATCAGTGGTAGAGAAGACTCTTTTTTTAACTCCGTCCTTTCCGTATTTTCTTTCGAGTAAGGAAAGCAATAGCCTAAATGCGATCGCAGGCTCCGTTGTGGTACCTGACTTTGAGATAACATTTACACAAAAATCTTTATTCTCCAAGAAAGCCAAGAGTTTGCTATGGTAGTCTGAGTCCAAATGATGACCCGCATAGAGTATCGTTACACCTTTACGATTTGGTTCTAGCAAATGAAATGGTGAGGAAAGTCCTTCGATGACCGCACGTGCACCTAGATAGGAACCCCCAATTCCGACGACTACGAGGTAACTGCCAAGGCTTTGGATTTGTTCTGCGGTGTCTCGAATTTCTTTTAAAGATTCCGCTGAGATAGTCTCAGGCAAATCCAACCATCCTAGAAACTCATTTCCTTTGCCATTTCGATTGAGAACTGTCTGTTTGGCATCTTCTGCTTTCTTGAGAAAATTCTCCATCTCGTTTGCGGTAACAAAGTCTTTGACAAATCGGTCATTTAAAGTTAGGTTCATTTTGGATACCAGCTCTTCCGTTGGTGTGAATTCGTATTTTGCTTTGCTGATCCAATTTATGTAAAGGAATTTTGTCTGCTTATGGTTGATCTTAACATTGAGTCAAAACAGTTTTTGCTTCGATTCGGCAAACCAATGGAAGAGTTTCGCCATTTCTCCGCACCCGGTAGGATCAACATCATTGGCGAGCACGTAGATTATCTTGGGGGCATCGTTCTACCCGCAGCCATTGATTTTTCAGTTCACCTTTGGATTTCTCCAAACAAAAGTGATCAATTCAATTTGTATTCTCTCGATTTTGACAGTTTAGTGAAAATCAAACGTCCATTTCAGAGTTCTCAAATATGGTCAGATTATCTGATTGGAGTTATCGTTGAGATAGAGAAGGAAGGTTTTCATGTTCCTGGATTTGATGCTTTCCTTACTGGCAACATTCCACAAGGGGCAGGCCTTTCCTCATCGGCTTCCGTAGAGGTTGTTACAGGTTTTGCTATTTCCTCCTTGTTTGGTTTTAAGTTCAGTAGGGAAAAAATCGCCTTACTTGGACAGGCGGCAGAAAATCATTTTGTAGGAACAAAATGTGGTATTATGGATCAATTTATCATCGCCACCGGAAAAGAGGATCATTGCATCTCATTAAATACCGAGACACTTGAATATTCTTACCATACTTTTGATCTGAAAGGCTATGAGTTTTCTTTGATCAATTCAAACGTTAAACATAGTTTAAAGGATAGTGATTATAACCAGAGAAGATTAGAATGTGAGTCTGCTTTAAAAAAAATTAAAAGTGCAAACTTAAATATAAGCCAACTATATGAGGCAAAAGAAGATGATCTCAAACTTGCTGGCCTCAGTACTGCGGAAGAAAAACGAGTGAGACACGTAATTGGTGAAAAAAACAGAACACAAGCCGTGGTCCGAGGTCTTGAGAATGGAGATCTAACATCAGTCGGAAAGGCATTGTTTGAAACCCATTGGTCACTTTCAAAACTATTCGAAGTATCTTGTGAGGAAACAGACTTTATAGTTTCCGAATTGGAACGAATGGGAGTAGAAGGAGCAAGGATGATCGGTGGAGGATTTGGAGGTTGCATTCTGGTATTGGATAAAATTGGAAATTTTTCTCAGAATCAGGAAGAATTTCAAAAAAAATACATACAAAAGTTTGGGTATCCTGTAGACTTTTATCAATTTAAAATATCAGACGGTGTCAGGGAAATCTAAGCGAATGAGTGAACAATGGGATGAGTACACAGTTGAATCGGGAGAGTTTAAGATGGAGGTGATAGAATCCTACATGTCTACTATGCCCAACTCAGCGATCGTTTTTAATATAACAGGCGAAATTAATCTGTACAATTCCCAAGCAATTCGCGAAACCTTGGAGAGATTGTTATCCCAGGGTCGTGTCCATTTTTTTCTGGTTCTAGAAGAGGTTCGCTATATTGATTCTTCCGGCCTTGGTGTATTTTTGGGAGTGCATTCCAAACTCTCAAAAACACAAGGATTCTTGCGTTTGATTTCTCCGTCAGAGAAAGTGCGTTATGTTCTAGAACTCACAAAATTAAAAAATCTGCTGCAAATCTTTGATTCAGTAGAAGATGCAGCAAAGTCATTTTAGTCGCTTCTAAAAATATTCAGGAAATAAATACTTTAGTCGTTTTACTTGTTCTGGATTTCTCTTTTCGTTTGATGTCACAACAGAAAACTTTGTACTTCCCTTTAGAGAAGTGTCATCACCTAGACCAATGAAATCAATCAAAGAGGATAGCAAACGTTTGGCTGTCTCTGCATTTTGGCTCAAATTTCCCAATACCATCTCAAGTGTGACATGCTCTTCATCTTCTTTCCAGCAGTCATAATCTGTCGACATACAGATCATCTGGTATAGAATTTCTGCCTCTCTTGCGAGTTTTGCTTCTGGTAAAACAGTCATGTTAATTACATCAGCACCCCAAGACCTGTACATATGCGATTCAGCTCTCGTCGAAAATAGAGGGCCTTCCATACAAACGAGTGTTTTGTTTTCATGTATTTTGAGTCCGATTTTTTTGGCAGCATCTATTGTCTTTTGGCTAAGGCTTGGGGAGAAAGGATCTGCAAAAGGAGCATGGGCTACGACGCCGTTTTCAAAAAAAGTTGCTGGTCTAGATTTGGTTCTATCAATCACTTGGGAAGGCAAAACAAAATCACGTGGATGGATCTCTTCTCTTAAACTTCCGACAGAACTAAATGCTATGATCTCTTCTACTCCTAAACCTTTGAGCGCGGCAATATTGGCTCTCGCGGGAACCTCCGATGGATTAAGAAAGTGTCCTTTTCCGTGTCTGGGTAAAAATGCGATTTCTTTCCCTTTGTAAACTCCAATCGTAATCAGATCGGAAGGTTTACCCCATGGTGTTTCAGGATTTACTTCTCCTTTGATTTCCATCCCGTCCAAAGAATAAAGTCCTGTCCCTCCAATCACTCCGATCTTAACACTTTTGTCCATACAATCCTCTCTCTATTTGCAGAATGAAAAAACTCTTTTTAGTTGCATTCGTTTTTTTACAATTTAGCCTAGACTTCTAAATTCAAAGTTGTGATCTACCATGAAAAAATTTAACAAGCACCTACTCCTAATCCCTATTTTCTTTACCGCGCAGTTGTTCGCAGATCCTTCCTATAGCACATCAACAGAACAAGATCGAAAAAATATTAGTATAACAATATACAATGGTGGAATGGGTTTAGTCAGAGAAACACGAAAGATTAGTTTGAAAAAAGGCATTCGGACTTTGCGGTTTGAAGATGTTGCCTCTCAGATCATACCTCAAACCGTTCGCGTTAAAGCGGAAAATGCAGACCTATTGAGAGTGTTTGAACAGAACTATGAATTTGATTTGATATCTCACGAAAGGTTGATGGACAAATACATAGGCAAAGAAGTCACCATCTACCGAGACAACAACGATAAGGACCAAGGTACCAAAGCTACACTGGTATCAAATAATGGTTCCCCCGTCTATAAAATTGGCAATGAAATCTCTCTTGGTTACTTTGGAAGAGTTACAATCCCCACAATACCAGATAATTTATTTTCGAAGCCGACTCTTGTTTGGAAATTAAAGAACGAAACGGAAAAGGAACAAGAGCTTGAGGTTTCCTACCAAACCCAAGGAATCAATTGGTCTGCGGACTATATACTCATCCTAAACCAATCCGAAAAATCTTGTGACTTAAACTCTTGGGTAACACTTACCAATCATTCCGGAACAGCATACGCAAACGCTACATTACAGCTAGTAGCAGGAAAAATCCAATTGTTATCCAATGAAAACCAATACAGACCGAGTCCGAAAGTGTATCGAAAGAATTCTGGTGTGGAAACAATGTCGGATGTAGCAACACCTGAATTTAACCAAGAAAATCTATCCGAATATTATCTATATACTTTGGACCAACCGACCACGATAGGATACAACCAGACAAAACAAGTTCAACTATTCCAATCAGAAGGATTAGAAATTAAAAAATATTTCGTATTTGAAAACTTACCTATGTATGAAGGGAATGAGAAAAATTTCAATAATGCAACTGTTCGGTATATCTTCAAAAATTCCAAAACCAATCGATTGGGTAGACCTCTCCCTGCAGGTACTGTCCGAGTATTCAAAGCTGATTCGAAAGGTAGACAACAATTATTAGGCGAAGATACCATTGACCATACACCCGAAAATGAAGATGTAAAAATTAAAACGGGCCAGGCTTTTGATGTTGTTGCAAACGGCAAAAGGACCTCTTACGAAGCATTTAAATTTTCAGAAGGCTATAAGGCGAGTTATGCAGCACAATTCCGGAATCGTAAAAAAGAAGATATCGAAATTAGATTCTATGCATCTTTCTATGGAGAATGGAATATCACAAAGTCAAATCACAAATTCCAAAAAGAATCGTCCACTAAGGCCTTTGTGGACATCCCCATCAAAGCGGGTGAAACCGTTAATTTAGAATACACGGTTGAAACGAAATATTAGAGAATGCTTGACAAATAATTTTAACTTAATTAGTTTGATATTAAACGAATGGGCACAAAATTCAAAGGTTCGAAGCGAGAAATCCAGGCTCTAGACTCCTTTATAAAGTTGAAGAGAGCAACTGAGACCATTTCTTCCCGTGTTAGCTCCGAATTCAATAAGCTAAACATTTCGGAGAGCCAATTCGGAGTTTTAGAGTCACTCTACCACTTGGGCCCACTTTGCCAAAAGTCCCTGGGTGATAAGATATTGAAGAGTACGGGAAACATCACCTTGGTGATAGATAATTTGGAGAAACGAAGCCTTGTCGAACGGGTTCGAGACACTGCGGATCGTAGATTCATCACTGTCCATCTTACAGATGCAGGCAAAAAACTGATCGAGGAAATCTTTCCAGACCACGTAAAGCGTATCACAAACGAATTCTCTATATTGAGTGCTGAAGAGCATGAGGCCTTGGGAAGAATTTGCAAAAAGTTAGGGAAAAAAGAAGAATAAATTACTCTCTGTAGTCCATAACTAAGCGAAAGCCTGCTTTTCTATCCTCACTCAAATTCGGAATGCCACCATATGACCTATGGTGAGACATTGCACTCTTTGCAGATTCCGAATAAGAACCTCCTCTGATGACCTTATACAGTTTTCCAAAAGCGAACCCTTTGATTTCATGTCCGGGATACACTTCGTACCAGCTAGAGGTCCATTCAGCTGCATTTCCGCACATACCTAGAACACCATAAGGACTAGCACCTTCTTTTGAAAGTTCATATACCGATACAGTTTTGTTTATATTGGACTCACGAGTATTGCAAAGAAGTGAATCATATTCATCCCCGAAAGGATAACGAGTGAAATTAATTTTGAACTCTATTGTTTCATCTCTTCTTGTAACTTTCGTTAAACTGGTTCCCCTCGCTGCTTTTTCCCATTCAAATTCAGTAGGCAATCTTTTTCCCACCCATTTGGCATAAGCTTCCACTTCCCTATACGTTAGGTGAATAACTGGGTGATCTTCTTCTCCGACCGGGAAACGGCCGCCAATCCAATGTTTAGGTGGTTTCGTATTTGTCTGGAGGAGAAAATATTCATATTCGGAATTCGTCACTTCATACTTATCGATATAGAAAGAAGGAATCTCTTTTAGATTGGATTCCTTAGGGCCAAGGAAGGAAGGATTAAAATTATCCTGGCTTGCATCGTTACCCTGTCCAAATATCATCAAGCCTCTGGGAACAAAGACCATTTCTTTTTTGTCTTTTGGATGTAAAATGGATTCCCTAGGTTTTGTATAACGTCCTTTATAGAACTGATCTGGTTCCACATAGAAATCTTCTTCTCGAGTATCTTCTATATAGGAATCTGTAGTTATGCTTTTAATTTTTGAATTTGGATCAGAACGAAAGTCTCCTTCAAAAATGACATCAAAATAGCCTTTCGTTTTTGGGATTGAGGTTTCCTGGAAGATGGTGTCTCTCACAACGAATGTTCCAATGGGCAGCTTTGTGTCTTTTTGGTAAACGATGTATTCCTTTTTCTCTTTCAATCGCTCCTTCCACTCATCTAAACTAAGCTGGGAAAGTTTTTTGTTTCGAATGATTTTGATTTTTATCCAAAGTCGATTTTTGTATACAGCCGTGATTTCCCCTTTCCAATTTTGCACTTTTTTCTTTGTCTTTGAAAATGGAGATTCCTCGTCCAAGGTTTCTGTTTCCTGAGAGGACAGAATCCCGAACAAAAAAAAGAATAAAAATAGCAATAGCGCTGTTTTTCTAAGCATCACTTTCTTTATTATCGTCCATTATTCAAAAACCTTTTGATTGAATTTTTTTGGGAGCCTAGTAGAATCTTTCCCGAAAGGAAGATATCAAATTGTTAGAATTCGAGTACAAAAGAGAGAAACAAAATATCTTAATTTCGCTAAAAACTGATGCGACTCAATTTGGTACCTTTCACCGCATAGCGACGATTATTTATGCTTTAAAATTAGACATTCTTTCTGGAGAGCTTAAAACCCTAATTGAAAACGGCCATGAATATACAGTAGATTCATTCCTTTTGCAGGCAGATGAAGGTGCCCTTGGCCAGGCGGCCTTCCAATTGGGAGTGATGATGGATTCTCTCTTTTCAAAGAATGCGAAATTTGAGGAAATTCTATCAAAATTGCAAATCCAGGAACCAGCAGTGAGTACTTTTTTCCGCGAAAGTCCGGAGTTTATCTTTACTGACCTGTTAGATAAAAACCAAACCTGCCTCTATTTAGAAACGAGTGCTGGACGAGGACTTCTTTACTACGTTTCTAGAATCCTTATGGAGAACCAAATCAATATTGTATCAGCAACGATTGAGACAGACCCGAAAACGGGAAGGGCAAGAGACAGTTTCTTTCTCACAAATGTCCAAGGAGGGATGTTCGCATCCTCCCCATTAGCAGAGAGGATACGAGCACAAATCTTAGCACCTATGCAAACGATTTGATTAATTTTTGCAGAGTACTTTCAGTTTTGCCGTTTTCAGAGCCGAAGTTGACTTCCCGGACTTAAAACTAAAGGCATATGCTTTAGTTGCATTTGCGAAATTTTTTGTCCAATACTGATCATCGGTCTTCAATTCCTTATCCGCACTTTTCGAAAAATCTGCTAGCTCTAGTTTTGAGGGAAGGTTCGCTCCAAGCGATTGGCAATAGGTAGTAGCCTCATCCCATTTTTTACCAGATTGGATTTTATCGGTTAGGAATTTTGAATCACTCGCTTTTGCTGCCTCTTCTGGAGGGGTTGTGCCTTCCACATTGGTTTCCGGAGGTTTAGTTTCTTCCACCTTCGGAGCTGGTGTTTCCAGAGCGGCTGGTGCTACATTTGCTTCAGATGGTTTGCTTTTGTATTTCGCATAACCTACGTAAAAGAGTACTGCAATTCCTGCTAATACAAGAAATAGATACAATCCACCACTCGATTCATTACTTTTGTCAGATGTCGATGCTTCTGATGTTGTTGCCGCCTGCAAAGAAACTTGAGCGGATTCATCATGAGCAAATAGAGATGCTTGGCTCTCCTTTGCATTGGATGTACGAGCGTTCGTTGTTTTCTTCTTAGCTGCTTGTTTTTTAGGAGCAGCCTTTTTCTTAGCGGCAGAAGATGATTTTTTAGTTGCCATATAGAATATCCTTATTGCCGAAACAATGTATATATTAGTTATCTCAATTTTCCAGAAATTGCTTAAGAAGTTCTTCTCAATTTTACTTTTTTTTTCTTTTTTTTATGTGTGCTCTGCCTTTCTCTTCGAAAATTAGCACAGAGATGAAACAAATTCGCCTTGGATTGGTTGGAGCGGGGGTCGTAGGATCCAACTTGCTCAATTTATTGGACAAGAAAAAAGCAGAGATTGAACGTCTGCACCAAATACAGCTTCAGATGCATGCGATTGCTACGAGAACACCCTCAAAAATTGCAGGCCTCACCAAGCTAAGCATAGGCACTGATCCACTCGCCGTTGCAAACGATCCGAATGTAGATATCCTCATTGAACTAATGGGTGGAACAACCTCAGCGCTGGAAGTGGTGCAAACTGCACTAAAAAATGGCAAATCAGTGATCACTGCAAATAAAGCCTTACTCTCCGATTACGGTGATCAAATCTTCCAATTAGCAGAAGAGAAAGGAAAATTTATTGGCTTTGAAGCTGCAGTCGCAGGTTCCATACCGATCATTCGGTCATTGCGGAATGGACTCGCTGCTTGTGATTTCGAAGTGGTCTGCGGAATATTGAATGGAACTACCAATTTTATTCTCACAAAAATGGAAGAAGAAAATTGGGATTATGAAATCGCATTAAAGAAAGCACAAGAATTGGGCTTTGCCGAAGCCGATCCTACCTTTGATGTGGAAGGCATAGACGCGGCACATAAAATTTCCCTTTTGGCAAGCCTTGCTTTTAGAAACAAAATTTCTTTCCGCCAACTTAGTGTAGAAGGGATAAGTAAATTAAAATACATCGATATAACAGCCTGTAAATCTTTAGGCTACAGAATCAAACTTCTTGGAATCGCTAAAAAATACGAGAATGGGATTCTTGCAAAAGTCCACCCGACACTGATTCCTTTAAAACATCCTCTAGCTAATGTGATGAATGAATCCAATGCTGTGTTTTACAAATCTCAGGAAGCCGATGCAGGTATGATGACTGGCAAAGGAGCGGGCGGAACTCCCACAGCAAGCGCAGTTCTCTCTGATATCATTTACTACGGCTCTAAAATCAGCGAAGGATCCACCAAAATAGAAAGGAATTTTTTTCCTCCTGCCCAAGTCCCAACTCCTGAAAACAATCGTGTGCGCTATTATCTTCGTTTTTCGACTATCGATAGACCGGGGGTGTTATCAGAGATTGCTCGAATTTTAGGCAAAAACAATATATCGATCGCATCTGTTCAGCAAAAAGAATCAGAAAGTGAGCCTGTGAATGTCATTGTTGTGACTCATGAAGCTAAAGAAGGAGATTTTCAAAAATCTATCCAAGAAATTGATGATCTTAAAAGCCTGATCAAAGAAAAAACGGTAGCCATTCGTCTACTAGAACATTTATAATCAAAGCAAATCGAATGAGAACAGTAGAATTTTCTTCGCTAAAAATACATATAGAGAACACTGAAATTTCCAAGGAGAAAGTACTTCTTGTTTCTTTCGATGGGCAAATCACAAATATGAACGCCTATGATATCAACGGGAAAATTAGCGGGATATTTGAAGAAAGTGTTTATAACATCATTTTAGATCTTTCAAAACTCCAATACATCAACAGCATTGGTGTCGCAACTCTTTTAGGAATGATCAAGACGGTCGAACAAAAGAATGGAAAGATGTACATCGGTGGTCTTAACCACTTTTTGGATAATGTCATTCGTTTGATGGAACTTCCAAAACATATCCGAATTTATCCTTCTAGAGATGCAGCCTTAGCCAATTGGGTTTAATATTTCACTGCCTTTCTCTAGCCAAATTTCATGTTCAATCATTTCGAGCAATTCTAGCAAACCCTCTTTCGTAGCAGCAGAAACTAAAATTTCTTCATTCTCTCGGAGTGATTCTTTGAATTCTTCGGATATCGAATCAACTTTGTTGTAGATCACGAGCCTTGGGATTTCATTAAGATTTAAACTATTCAGTATGCCATCTACGGCTTCCATTTGCTCTTTATAGTTTTGGTTCGAAATGTCTACTACATGGAGAAGCAGATCGGCATCGCCTAACTCTTCTAAAGTTGCTTTGAAGGCAAGAGATAGATCTGGTGGCAAATCATGTATAAAACCAACGGTATCTGAAATAATAATTTCCCTTTCTTTCGGAAACCGAATCCTTCTTGTGGTCGGATCAAGAGTTGCAAACAATTTGTCTTCGGCAATTACAGTAGAATTGGTTAAAGCATTTAATAGCGTAGATTTACCAGCATTTGTATACCCGACGATAGCAACGATTGGAACTTCATTTTTGGCCCTGGCCTTACGATTCAACTCTCGTCTTTTTCGCAATGCATCTAATTCATTCTCTAATCGGGTGATTTTATCTTCCACTCGCCTTTTACCTATTTCTAATTTTGTTTCTCCGGGGCCTCTTCCTCCTATACCACCCGTTAGTCGAGACATGTTGTCATCTAGTTCTGAAAGTCGATTTTTCAAATATTTTAATTGAGCTAATTCTACTTGAAGCTTTCCATCTCGAGACTTTGCATTTTTGGAAAAAATATCTAGGATCAACTGAGTACGATCAATTATCTTTAGATCACTTGCATCAGAGATCTTTTTGGCTTGGGCAGGTGCAAGCTCTAGATCAAAAATCAAAAGTTCAATGTCTTTATGTACTGACTTTAAAATGATCTCTTGCAATTTTCCCTTTCCTACCACTGTACTTGGGTCTGCTGATTTCTTCTGGATATAGGTATCCACTACATGAATTCCTGCAGTTTTACAAAGTTCTTTGAGTTCTGACATAGAATGTTCGGGGGAACGCTTCATCTTGCGTGGTTCGTAAACTCCCACTAAAAATGCTCTGTTAGTTAATTGTGCATTTTTAAAATTTGAATTTTTTTTCGTGAATTCAGATTCCAAAGAAAAGAGTTCTTCCGAATAGCCTTCTTTCAGTTGTCCAGGAAAGACCTTTTCACCTAATAACCAAGGTGTCTCGGACTCGGGGTCTGGATTGATAAAAGCAGTATAATAATACTTCGGAATGCCAGAAGAATCGACTATCGCAGCGGTAATGGAATCAAATCGATTTAAGACCAAATCCATAAGGTCTTCCTGATTCAAGGGATCTTCTTTCAGGTGGATGTGAAATAGCCTAAGACCACGAAGACGAGACTGTGCTACCCGAACTCGGTCGAGATGTGGGATTTCAATAGACTGATCATTGCCAACGATTAAATGGGTGACATAACCTGATCTGTCAATTAATACGCCTATTTGTCGTTTAATTTCTACAGATACCTCTCCACAGGCACGAGCGAAATCGTGTGTGATGACAGAATCGGAGCGCAAACGCCTTTCAGAGAGAGATTTTAACTTTTTTATCTGATTCGGCTTGAGCCCAATCAGGTTACCGCTAATTTTACTTATAGTACGTTACCGATATAAAGAGTATGGAAGTAGCATCTCATAAAACGAAACTTGGTCAAGACATAATTTGGTCTCTTTGTCTTGTGCCTTTTTTTCTGTTCCTCATCGACTGTACTAGTACTCGACCTTTTCAACTATCAGATGTTTCGCCAAAATATGCCGAATTTCAAAATACTGACCTAGACCCAAACCAAGGAAAACTTCAACAGCTATATACGTCAAAAAATCAAGTGTATGATAGCTTTATTCTAAAAGCGAACAAGGCTATCAGCGAACTAGAATTTGGTGAAAATGTAGCACTACAAGGCGAGAACAAAAAGTCATTCGGAGAAGATATAAAACTCGAAATGACGGCAGCAGGTTACCTTACTGAATCGTTACCACAAACTGTGGAAGAATTACCTGATTTGTTGTCCAAATGCAGAGAACTAATTAAGGTAGCTCCGAATGATTTTGAAGGGCCTAGTTTGGGTGCTGTTACAAATGAACTCACACAAATAGAAACAAAACTGAAATCGCTTTCACAAAAATCAGATAGAATCGTACAATCTTTAAAGAATTTAAGATCAGATAGTTCCAATTATACAAAGAACAGAGATCTAACAGAAGCTAAAAATGATAAAATCCAAAGTACCAAACAGGATCCTATAGTAGTTGACCAGCCAGTTGTTCTACAAGAGGAAAAGTTACCTGAAGACAAGAAAGATAAACCAGATAACAAATCAAAGATTCGAATCAGCAAATTGAAGAAGAATGGTAAAGTAGTTGGAACCACCAAAGAACTCTTCAAAGAAGAAATAAAACAAGTAGAAGATGAATTATCAGAAGAAGAGAAAAGAGAGAATGAATACACTGAAAAGATTCGATCTGGCCTCGTTGAAGTGTTTAAATGGGAATATTATAAGAACGGTCGAAATCTGGAAAAAATCCTATTAACACATCCCATCCCTAGGGTACGTTCGGCTGCAGCACTTGCTTTGGGTCGATTAAAGACAGGTAGGTTGAGCTTACAGAAAGCTATAGACAAAGATGGATACCAAGTTCGTCCCTCTGCTTACAAAGCCTTATCTGAGATAGGTGACAAAAGGTCGATTTCATATTTTTTCGAGGGCACTCGAGCTGAAGACATTGAAGTGATTGCAGCTAGTTTCGAAGGACTAGGCAAAACAAAAGATCCAAGTGGTAGAGAACTACTGTTAACAAATGGTATCTCTTCAGAATATGTTGTAGTAGTTGCCAGTTCCCTTCGCGGACTAGGGTATCATCAACTCAATAGTGATATTCCAGTCTTTGAAAGATTTCTCAAATCCGCTGAAGAGAATGAGTTGCGTGAAACTGCCATTGATGCATTGGCAATCCATGGTAGCAGAGAAGCACTGAGAGTATTAGAAACGGAATTTAAAGAACAGCCAAATTTTTCTGAAAGAATTCTCGAATCTATTGGAAAAAATAAAAGTCTCTCAGCAACTTTTGCTCTGATTCGATTAAACGAAAGTACAGAAGATCCCAAGTTAACAGGCTACATCGGTGAGTTACTTTTAAAACGTAAGGCGTTTGGAAAATATGCCTTTATTACAATTTCTGATGATTATCTTCGTTTGGAACCAAACGAGAGATCCAAAGCAATCTCATATGTAAAAGAAAAGGACATTGCGGTCGTATTGAAAGAATCTCCAAAAGAATATTCAATCCGGATCAATGAAGAAATTGTTACGGATAAATACTACCAACTCAAAATGGAATCTTCAACACCCGGAACTCGCGGACAATATGTGAATGGTTGGATATTCGGATCTAAACTCGAACTCATTGAAGTGAAAAGTTTGGGTGCAAATAAAGAAGCAAAGTATACCAATCTTAATAAAAAGAAAAAGCATCAAAATATATTCAACCCGATCGAAAACAAAAACTAAAAAGGCTTTGTTAGGTTATTAGCTAATGTCGTCGGAAATAGTTGAACTTCCCCTTTTTTTAGTGGTACCTTTGGGATCATCCAATGCAGACCACAAAAAAAGGGTAAAATGAATTTTGAAAAGAACATCACTCCTGCCACATCGAAGCCAGTAGATGCTATGATCATAACTCCAGGGAATTTGCTTTTATAAATTTTTCGCATCATCCATAATCCTGAGGTTTGAGTTTCCATCGTTACATCGGAGATCACGACATCAAAATTTGGATCTGACTGAAAAACGGTCCAACCTTCTCTAGCGTCACGTGCTCTCACAGATTGTATACCTTTAGTATCAAAAAAGAGCTTTAAATTATTTGCATATTTATCGTTATCATCAACGATCAGAACTCTCATCAAATTTGAACCTCGGCATCCAAAAATTGGCTATCGTATAACTTTCTATATATACCATTTTTTTCTAGTAGAGAATCATGATCTCCCATTTCTTTCACTTCACCGTCTTCTATGACAACGATATTTTTTACCCGGCGAATAGTTGATAGTCTATGAGCGATGATAAAAGTAGTCCGATTTTTAAACAATCTTTCCAAAGCACGGGTAACCAATCTTTCGGATTCAGCATCGAGGGCACTAGTTGCTTCATCCAAGATCATGATTTCTGGGTTTCGCAACAGGGCTCTCGCAATTACCAATCTTTGCCTTTGCCCGCCACTTAGATCGAGACCTCTAACCCCAATCATAGTATCATATCCTTTTTCTAACTTCATAATGAAATCATGAGCATTTGCTAATCTTGCAGCTCTGATGATATCTTTTCTGGAAGAAGCTTTAGTCCCATAGGCAATGTTATCTGCTACAGTTCCATGGAATAAAAATATTTCTTGGGTAACGATTCCAATTTTGGAACGCAATGATTTTAAAGATATCTCTCGGATATCCTTACCATCGATTGCAATTTTTCCTTGAGAGGGATCAAAAAATCGAGGAATCATATCCATCAATGTAGACTTCCCACTTCCACTTGTACCTACGAAGGCGTAAGAATCTCCTAATTTTATATCTAAGTTGATACCTTTTAAAATTTCTTGGTTAGTGCCTGGGTATGAAAAATGCAAATTCTCAAATAGTATGCCTTGTTTTATTTCTGTAAGATCGATTTTATTTGTTTCTTCTTCGATATCAGACTCTCGATCTATCAATTCAAAAATTCTCTTTCCAGCCGCATTCGCTTGTGTAATCTTACCAACCATTTGTGACAACTGTGTCAATGGTCGCAATAGAAAGAGTATAATTAAAAGGAAAGTCATGAACTCACCTTGAGAAAACTTTCCAGAATATATAAATTTTGCTCCAAGTGCAAAATATCCAAGAACTACAATAGAGGAAGTTAACTCTACTAAACTCGGCGCTAATTGTAGATAAAACTGTCCTTTAAAATTCCGTTTAAAAACTCTATCGTTTATATGGGTGAATTTTTTTATTTCAGATACTTCTTGCCTGAATGTGCGAATCACTTTAATGCCAGAGATAAATTCTTGGATGTGTCCATTTAGATCAGCTAACTTTTCTTGTAACCTAGTTGTTGAGGTCGAAATTTTTCGAGTGAACAAAGTAACAGGGAGTATAACGAGAGGTATTGTAATGCAGGCTAGCACTAGTAGCTCGGTATTCATGTAAATTAGTATTAGAAGATGGGTTATGACATAAAAGAAATTGATCGTTGCATCGCGAAAGTTACTAGAAATTACTGCTGCAACGATTTCCGCATCATTGATTACACGGCTCATGATTAAGCCTGTTTTTTCTTTGTAAAAATATGTTAATGGTAATCTTTGGACTTTTTCAAACAGCTCTTGCCGAATATCTCTAACCGCCCTATATCCTGCCGTTGCTATACAAAAAACTGAAATTAGATAGGTAAGCATCTTTAGCAGATATAATGGAAATACCGCTATACATACAGCCCAAACAATCTCACGTGGATTCATGTCTTTGGTAAGAAAGTTCAATCGTAGTTTAATCGAGATAATCACTCTTTTGATGCGATCAAGACCATCAAGGAATTCTTCTCCCATATAGATTTCTTCTACTAAGATAGTTTTTTCCTGATTAGTAAGTTCAAAATGTAACCTTTTTGTTGAATCTCCTCCCAAGGAGTCAAACAGAGGTACTAATGATGTGAGTGAAATACCATTTAAAATAGCAGTTAATAAAGCAAATACCAAACCAAGAAGGAATCGATTGCGATAATGCAATGAATATGACATGAGTCGCAAAAAATACTTCATTTGGATACCAACTCACAAAAGTTACCGATCATCTCTTTACCGTATTCTGTTAAGATAGATTCGGGATGAAATTGAATACCATACACATTTTCAAGATTCATCGAAGAAAAACCCATTATAAATCCATCTTCTGTCTCTGCAGTTATTTTAAGCTCTTTTGGAAAATTATTTTTTGATACAATCCAAGAATGGTAACGATTTACCTGGATAGGATTCGGAATGCCTTTAAAGATTTCATTTCCTGCGTGTTGTATTTTTGATACTCGGCCATGAAAAATTTCCCTGGATTGTTCAAGGTGTGCGCCAAAGGCTTCGGCAATCGCCTGGTGGCCTAAACATACTCCCAATAATGGTTTTTTGCCTAGCAAAGCCTGTATGTGTTGCATCAACAATCCAGAGCTTTTAGGCAATCCAGGTCCCGGAGAGAGTACCACTGCCGAGACCGTTTCGAGAGGAGGAAGAGGATCATCATTTTTGATGACTTGAACCTGGATAAATTCACTTATATATTGATAAAGTATATAAGTGAATGAGTCATAATTATCAATGAGTAGAATCACAAATTGATTGGTTATTTCCTGATTACAAATTTGGACTTTCGATACCTACTCCATCATTTAAAAATTTAGAAATGATCACCCTTTGGATTTGGGATGTTCCTTCATAAATTTGGAAGATTTTTGCATCTCTCATTAGTTTTTCAACAGGATATTCCTCGTTAAATCCATACCCACCAAAGATTTGCACTGCATCCGTAGCCACTCTCATTGCCATATCAGCGCAAAAGACTTTTGCAATCGAAGCTTGGTAAGTGTTACGCATTTTGTTATCAATCAACCATGCGGCTTGCCAGCACAACAAACGACCGGCTTCAATATCTCTTGCCATATCGGCAATCATGAAAGAAATACCTTGGTTTACAGAAATGGGTTTTCCGAAAGCATTTCTAGTATTGGCATATCGAATCGAGTGGTCGAGGGCAGCCTTTGCAACGCCAACGGCACCGATGGCCACGGCAGGTCTTGTTTGGTCAAAAGCACCCATTGCAATCTTAAATCCATCACCTTCTTTGCCTATAAGCTGAGATTTGTGAACCTTTACATCCTCAAAGGTTAAACCCCTTGTATCAGAACAACGTTGGCCCATATTCTTTTCTTTTTTTCCAAGAATGATGCCTGGAGTTTTTGCATCTACGATAAAGCCAGTCATACCTTTATGACCTGCTGTCGGATCAGTTTTTGCTAATACAAAAAACCAATCCGCATGACCTGCGTTAGTAATCCACATCTTGGATCCATTGATTACATAGTCATCACCAACACGTTTCGCCGTCGTTCTAATACTAGCCACATCTGATCCAGCACCTGGTTCAGTCACAGCATATGCTGCCAGAGTAAAGGTATCATTCATAGGCTGGATGAATTTTTTCATGATTTCATCACTTGCGCCTAAAAGAACCGGTGCTAAGGCTAAATTGTTTGCCAAAATAGCTGTAGCCATTCCGGAACAAGCATAGAAAAGCTCTTCCGAGGCTATGAGTTCATCCAAAACTCCCAAACCGGACCCACCATATTCGACCGGAATGTGCATATTCATCAATCCAACTGCATGTGCTTTTTTCAAAATCTCTTTCGGGAATTCTCCCGTGTGATCATGATATTCTGCTTTGGGAGCCATTTCATTTTTTGCAAAATCTCTCGCTAAATCTCGGAGCGCTTTTTGTTCATCGGTAATGGAAAATTCGATCATGGGGTGCCCTAACTTGTTTTTTTTACAGTACTTCGTTCAATTGTCCTAACGTCAAGAAACTCGATCTGTTGGTAAATCTGTTGAAAAATCCTATCTTTCAAAAAAATGTGCAAAGGGAGCTTACTTATGTCAGGACACTCGAAATGGGCTACGATACGCAGAAAAAAAGGCGCACTTGATGCAAAGAGGGGAGCTATCTTCACTCGGATTGCAAAGGAGATATCGGTCGCAGCAAAAGAGGGTGGAGGAGATGTAGAAGGCAATCCAAGACTCCGGTTGGCGGTCACAAAGGCAAAAGCTGCCAACATGCCAAAGGACAATATCGAGCGAGCCATTAAAAAAGGAACCGGCGGCTTGGAAGGCATGGTTTATGAAGAATGCCTTTATGAATGTTACGCTCCTGGTGGAGTTGCTCTCATGGTCGATGCTCTCACCGATAAAAAATCTCGCACAACGCCAGAAATTAAGAGCATCCTCACAAAAATGGGTGGATCCTTGGCAAACTCAGGTGCCGTTTCTCGCCTATTTGAACGCAAAGGCCAAATCACTCTGAAAGTGGAACAAATCTCCGAAGAGGCTCTCTTCGACCTTGCTTTAGGAGCAGGAGCAGAAGATATCCAAGGAAGTGATGGCATCTATACCATTCTTACGCCACCAAACGAGTATGAAGCTGTGCAATCCGCATTGACCACAAAAGGTCTAACAATGGAAGAATCTGAAATAAAATACATTCCAATGACAACCGTGGAAGTCAATGACAAGGAAACTGCAGAGAAAATCATCAAGCTAATCGAGAATTTGGAAGCGAATGATGATGTCCAGAGTGTGAGTGCAAATTTTGAGCTCGGGGAAGGGATTGAATTATAAAATTACAGCCGGCAGTGCTTTGCCGGCCTAAAATCATTATTTCTTAACCAGACCGAGTAGATACACTAGCACGATAGAGCCTCCCAAGGCGATTGCGATATCGGCTATAACCCCACTGCCACTTAAGCCTATAAATTGAGCCAAAAGACCGCCCAAAAAAGACCCAATCACTCCGATGACGAGATTTGCAATGAGACCAAATCCTTTTCCTCTGAGTATTTTTCCAGTTAGCCAGCCAGCGATGGCACCCACCAATAAAAATAGAATAAAACTTTTTACATCCATGGTATCCGAGTTGTTTTCTCCTTGAATGTGCTCTATCATATCTAAGTCGCATTGCGAAGTAAATCAATTCTGAAGGCGAGTTTTGAAAAATCAAATCTTCACAGGTCCCTATTACTACGGTATGAAAGATTTGGATGTATTTAAAAAAACATTCATAGATGAAAATCGTGGGAAACCATTGTTCCTAATCCGTTTCGAAAACATAAGCCATATCGAGATCAATCCATTTTTAGATCTTTTAAGAGGTGAGTTTTATTCCTGTCTTGATTTGGAGGATATTTCTTTTGGTTTTCATTACTATGAAAAAAAAGGCATTCTTTTGATGGGCATTGCACCCCTCTTTGAATGGAACATTGAAAAGTTTCCGAACATAGAAAATTCAGTTGGTAAGTTCCAACAAGAGTGCATCCGCACAAAAATCGCTGTCTTTCATTTTGGTGTCTCACGCACGCAATCCAACTTTATATCAACAAGTGACGAAATCTTTGAAGAACTATTTAAATCCTCAGAAAAGAATTTAAATGATAACCTAGTCCGCTGGAGCTGGACTTACTACAACAAAGCAAATACATATATCTCTGGCTCAGTTCATGAGGCGATGATACAACCGACTGTCATTTACAATCCAAAAACAAAGATCTATTCGGTAAAAGGTGGCGAGGTCTTTGTTGGTGGAGGTGCTTACTTTGGATATAAAGATTTAATCAATGATATACCCAATGACCAAGATATCAATCGTATAGAATTGTTGATCCTAGAAAAGTTAATCATAGCTTGCGATGGAGCACCTGGTCTCTTAAAGTTTAATATATCTCCTCAGTCATTAATAGATACATTCTCTAGCAAAGAGAAAGTAGACAAACTAAACAAATTAATCAGAAACAAAAATCTCCTCACTGAAAACGTACGTTTTGAACTAGTTGAAAAGCCCTATGATGATTCGCAACACTCGCTGAAAGATGTGTGCCAGGCATTTTATGACCATGGAATGAGTTTTGCAGCAGATGACTTTGGAGTCAAAAGTCAATCCCACCAAATCGTTCTGGATTTAGGTATAATGATTAAAGAATTTAAGTTAGATCCGATCAGTTTTAAATTTAAAATTGAAGAAGATCAGATCAAATTTTTAGATAATTTAGCATTTATTGATTATTGCAAAAGACTTGCAGATAACCGAGAAGCAGTCATTACCGCGGAGGCGGTGGAGGATTTTGACACTTTGAGATTTTTAATGGAACACCAAATCTATCAGTTCCAAGCAAATATACTTTTTGGAAAAATGCCGGTCAGTGATTATAGACGAGATTTTGAACTTTTACAAACTATTCCTGAGGATGTAGTGAAAGAAGTACTAAACGACAAAATTTTATCAGAAAAACAAAAACAACATGGAAATGTTTTCCGCGTTGCATTGGAAGCGGGACTGATCTAAACTTATACAAATTATGCATTTCATAATGGCTATCGAAAATGACCCGATTGCTTCTTCGGAGCTTGAACTGATTTTTCAAGGGCTGAGACAGCGGGTAGTCATCACAAAATTCACTCAAACAGTAAAAGAATACGTAAAGTCTTCCAATCCCGATATTATTTTGATGGGCCTTTCTTTTAAGGATAAAAAGGAATTAGAGTTTGTCTTGGAGTTGCGAAAAGATGTGATCACACAGTCCATTCCAATCTTAGCTTTGATTCCGAAGGATGATGACACGTTCAAACAAAATATGAAACCTTTAGGTTTTACAGATTTTATGGTGAAGCCATTATTCAAACAGCCGTTACTCGACAAAATCCATAACTTGATAGAAGAGTATAAATTTGGTGAAAATAGTAAGACTAGAGATAATGTTTCTTTTGTAATTGTTGATCGAAGCCATGGAAAAGTTTTTTTCCAATGCAGGGCCAATCTCAAACGTTATGTTTTCCCAGAGTTCAAACGTATTTTTACACCTAATTTTCTCAAATCCATCGTTGGAGAATACATCTGTTTTGATATACGCGCTGTTCCTGATGTTGGAAAAGAAGAAGTAGAAGTATTTGAACGAATCGTAAAGATCTTTATCGGTAAAGACAAGATTTCTATTGTCTCGGGAAGGCATATGGGTGCTTTTGTCGAACATGCACAAGAGGACGAAAGAATCATTGTGTTCATGGCGCCGAACGAATTTGATGAATATGTAAAAGTAGAAGAGCATAAAAAAGAAGATGCTCGTAAAAAAGAGAAAAAAGAAAAGTTTGAAGAAAAAGCTCCTGTAGCTGCGACCACAGCGCCAGGCGAGGAAACGCCTCCTTCCGAGGCAATGGCAACAGAACCTTCTTCCCAAGAAGTTGAACCAGCAGCAGAAGCATTAGAAGAGAACCAAGAAACATGAACTATAAACGAGAAATCATAGACCTAAGTGGTGGAAAGGGAGAGATTATCAACCTTCAGTTGAACGATCAAAACTCCCTAACTGGAAGTAATATGAAAGAGTTGGGAGCTATTCTTCGAGAGATACAGAATGACCCAAGTAAAAAAGGTGTGATCATTTCTTCAGAAAATGAAAAATTCTTTTGTAATGGACTGGATGCAGACAATCTATTAAACACCCCCAAAGACAAATTATTAGATGAAGTTGGTGGTATTGTTATTCTTTTTGGGGAGTTAGTTTCTTTTGACAAACCTTTGATCGCAGAAGTAACAGGACATGCCATGGGTGGTGGTGCTGTGATCACAGTAGCTTGCGATTTTAAATATATGTTAGATGGAAAAGGTAGAATCGGTTTTACAGAAGTGAATGTCGGATTGCCTCTACCCGGAAGTTTCATAGACAAAATCAAAATGTGTGTCAGCGGGAGCTATTGGTCTGAAGTTTGCCTCGAAGGAAAAACTTACAAAGGACAAGAAGCAAAACAGATCGGCTTGATTGATGAAATTGCTGCAAATAGAGAAGAGATTCGAAAATTATCTCTCAAAAAATTGGATACATTATCCAAGATTCCTTCTACTGCTTATCGAAGCACAAAAAACGTGTTAAACGGTGCTTTGATTGCAAAACTTGATACCTATGCAAAAGAAACGACTGATGCGTTTAAACAACCAGGGGTCACAGAAAATTTATTAGAAGCAATGACTGCATTGAAAGAAAAACGAAGACCTGTTTTTAAATAAGAAACGAATAGTCTTGCGCGTAAGCCCAGGATAAAAATCATGAGATCGGATGCGGGGACTGGTTTTTTTTCTATATCTTTTTACAATTCTTCTAAGTGCGCAACTTTTCGGAAATGATCTCCCACCAGGATTTGTACTAAGAGAAGCCTATGCTTGGCCAGTCAAAGGCTACTCTCAAATCACCGGTACCTTTGGTGAATTTCGAACCGGCCATTTTCACATGGGTCAAGATTTTTCCACGGGAGGAAGGATTGGAATACCCATTCTAGCTGTCGCCGATGGAAAAGTGACACGAGTGCAAAGAAAATGGAATTCGATTGGATATGCTGTTTTTGTTCAACACGATGATGGGATCACATCCCGATATGGGCATTTACATAAATTTGCACCCAAAATTATCAAACAAATTTTAAAATCTAAACAAGCGAGACGATTCAAAGACAGGGTTGATTTTGATATTGTTCTGCCTGAAGCCATCGATGTTAAAAAAAGTGAAATGATTGCTTTATCTGGTGATACTGGAGTCGGACCTCCTCACTTGCATCTCGAACTCTTCAAAGACAATGTATATTACAACCCAGTTCATTTCGGATTGGGATATCGCGAAGCCGAAGAAATTATCTTTGAAGCACTGCGACTGACACCAGAAACTTCACGCACCTTTATCAATGGAAAGAATGAACCCCTCGATATTCCATTTGTTCACTCCGGCAATAATCGATATTATCTGAATGATTCACAAACTATATTGATCCAGGGAAAAGTTGGAATCCAAGTTTCAATCCACCAAAGATCGAATAATAGTCGATTGGGTATTAGGTCACTTAATCTCAGCTTCGATAACCAAACCTTACAGGGGTTTGATTTATCTAGGATATTGAAGGATCATTCCCGTAAAAATGTATTACTATACGATACTCGATTGAGTAGACCCGATGGAAATCCTTTCTCTTATTTTTTACATGCGAAGGACGGAAATGATCTCTTAGGTTTTTTAAGACTCGAAAGAGAACAAGGATTAATTGATAGTGAACGTTTCAAATCTGAGGATGGAAAAGAAGTTTCCATCAAAGCGACAGGACAGGGTAACCAAGAAGCCTTCGCGTATTTCAAAATTGCAAAAGACCAAGGAGATTATAAACACATCATTACTAAGGAATGGATTTATAATGTTTTCTATGATCGATATACAACATTCAAATCAAAAGATACAAGAGTTGAACTCTTCTTTCCTGTAAATGCGGTTTATTCTAAGGCCTATTTTGAAATCCATGCAAAAGAAGAGATAAAGATCAAAACGAACGGATTAAACCAACTCTCCTCTGTTTATGAAATTGGACCAGAGTATAAGGATTTTAATTTAGGTTATGATTTGTATGTGAAGGTACCCAAAACTCAAGACATAAATTCTGCGGATCTTTATGAAGTTCTTCCTGATGGCTCTGTAAAAAAAATCAAAGGATCTTCATTCAGCTCTTGGGGGCAATTTTTTAAAGTTAGGTTAAGAAAAACTGGGATGTTTGTAGTTCTATCCGATCAAACTCCTCCTAACATTTATTTGCATGAATCTATGGTAAAAACAATTTATCCAAGAGAAGACTTTGCACTACTTTTGAAGGCAAAGGATGTTGGTTCGGGAATTATGCCAGAGGGATTTGATATTACTGTGGATGGAATTAGAGGAAAGGCGGAGTATTTTCCTAAGGATGGACGAGTTGAAATTTTTGAACCGGAATCGCTTTACCTTCCTGGCAAACATACTGTCCTTGCAAGTGTTCGAGACTTCGCTGGAAATTGGAGTTCTACTGTGCGATATGATTATGAAATCGAAAGTCCCCCTGTGCAAGCTGTCGAAATCCCAATCAAAACAGAAACGACAAAAGAGCTAAGTGAAAAGACGCAAAAGACAGAATCTCCGAAAAAAGAAAATAAGGGACCGAAGGTCTCAAAAAAGAAATCTACTCGGTCCCAGACAAAAGTCACGCCACCTACATCCCGATAGCTGCTCCTCCGTCTACTCTTAGAAATGTTCCTGTGATATACGATGCATCATCACTTAAAAAGAATTTTACAGCAGATGCTATCTCTTCTTGTTTTCCAGGTCTCTTTAATGGAATAAAAGCAGGATCCGTGAGTTTCTTTTGAACTTCCTCAGAGAGTCCGCCTGTCATTTCTGTTTGGACATATCCTGGACATACAGCATTCACTAAAACATTTCGTCCTGAAAATTCACGAGCTGCTACCTTTGTGAGTGCAATCACTCCCGCTTTTGAAGTGGAATAATTTGCCTGTCCTGGTTGTCCTGTGAGTCCAGAAACGGAAGAGATATTTACAATTCTACCTGAAGTTGACTTTAACAATAGTTTGCTGGCTGATTTTATCATAAGAAAAACACCCTTACAATTTACATCCATAACAAAGTCAAATTCTTGTTCGCTCATTCGAATGAACAAATTGTCTTTTAATACTCCTGCGTTATTGACTAAAAAATCCAATTTTCCATAAACATCTTTTGTTTTGTTGATCGCAGCATCACAATCCTCTGGTTTGGTTACGTTGCAAGCGACACCGATTGCCTTCACACCGAATTTAGCTTCAACTTCCTTGGCTGCCTCTTCTATTTTTTCTTGGTTTAGGTCTACCAATACTAAACTTGCTCCATGGGAAGCGATACGGTTGGCTATTGCACGACCCAGTCCGATGGGGGATGCGGCACCTGTGACAAGTGCAACTTTACCTTCAAATTCTTTGGACATAATTTCCTCTATTTTCTTTCGATCTTAGCGACAAAGAAAGAGCACAGAACACCGTTCGGCAACTTTAAATTTCAAATTGAACCAGAGCTTTGGAAGGAAACCCTGTCTATATGATTGATCGCTACAGCCATCCAGAAATTTCCGCAATTTGGGAATTAGAGAACAAATTTAAGATTTGGACAGATATCGAAATTTATGCCTGTGAAATCCGAAAGAATCGAGGGGAAATTCCCGCAGAAGATTTTGAGACCATTAAATCCAAGGCAAAATTCAAAGTAGAAGAAATCCTCGAAATAGAATCCAAAGTCCACCATGATGTGATCGCCTACCTAACCAATTTAAATTCCTACATCGGACCGGCTGGTCGCCATGTACATTTTGGTCTTACATCATCTGATGTGGGCGATACAGCGCTCTGTGTACAAATGGTGCAGGCAATGGATCTTTTGATCCAAAGAACAGAAACTCTTTTGGAAACGACAAAACAAAAAGCAAAAGAGTACAAAGACCTTCCTTGTATCGGGCGCTCTCATGGGATTCACGCGGAGCCAATGACTCTCGGATTGAAATTCGCTCTATTCTACGCGGAAATGCAAAGAAACCTTGAAAGGATGAAAGATGCCAAAGAACAAATTGCCGTTGGCAAATTATCTGGGGCTGTCGGCACCTATTCCAATATTGATCTAGAAGTAGAAGCATTTGTTTTGGAAAAGCTTGGCCTGAAAGTAGATCCTATTGCAACTCAAATTATTCCAAGAGATAGACATGCACATTATCTTTCAGTCTTAGGTGTGGTTGCAGCAAGTTTGGATAGAATGGCAACAGAAATACGTCTTCTACAAAAAACAGAAGGCAGAGAAGTGGAAGAACCCTTCGCAAAAGGTCAGAAAGGCTCCTCTGCAATGCCACACAAACGAAATCCTGTCGTTTGTGAAAGGATCTCTGGTATATCTCGCGTAATACGCGCCAATGTAAATGTCGGACTTCAAAATGTAGCTTTGTGGCATGAGCGAGATATTTCCCATTCTTCCGCAGAGAGAATTGTTTTACCTGATTCAACGATCGCACTTGATTACATATTAGAAAAAATGAATTTTGTCTTAAAAGGTTTGCATGTTTATCCTGATGCAATCGATCGAACTCTTAATGTTACTAGAGGACTCATCTTTTCCCAAAAAGTACTACTTTGGCTTATTGAGAAAGGTGGGATTTCCAGAGAAGATGCCTACCTCATCGTCCAAGAAAATGCAATGGCAGTTTGGGCTGATCCCAAAGCTAACTTAAGAGACAAATTGAAGGTGGATCCCAGGTGCTCTGCAATCTTGAAAGAAACTGACCTAAATGAAATTTTCCGCGTCGAGCCTTATCTGGAGAGGATACCTTTGATATTTGAAAGACTAGGCATCACTTAAGATTCAATCCGGTTTTTAAGCCAGGTATTCATATCTTTGGCCATCGCTTCACTAATACGATGGTCAATCTGGTACTCTTTGTAAAGCAAGGATTTAAGCTTATCTTCAAAAAAGGCCTTAGCCATCTTAGCATTTTCTACGGAAATTACTTTGTCTTTTGTTCCATGTGAAATTAAGGCGTTTATCTTTTTTAATGAGTCTGGAGTTTCGAATTTCTTTTTTGATTCATCTAACAAACGACCTGAGAATGCCAAAAAACCTCCTATGTGAGTCGGATGTTCTATTGTATAGGAATAGGTCATTACTGCACCTTGGCTAAAGCCACCAACAAACGTATATTTTGCACTCGTATTATATTCTTTCTGGAAATTCAGAATACTTGAATGTATCGCGTCTAAACTCTTTTCTTGCTGTTCCACATTGATGATCGTTTTTCCCATTTCTTGTCTCAGCTCATACCATGCAAATTGACTTGGAGAAAATGACAGCGGTCCACGTAGCGAAATGATTCGAAATTCATTTGGTATGTCATTTGCCAGACTCAAAAGATCTTCTTCGTTGCTCCCAATGCCGTGCATTAGAACCAACATTGGATTGTTTGGATGGGAATTTTCAGGATGTATGATTTTGTGATATAGAGCCTTAGGCATAATGGGTCGTAAATAAAACTGAGGTCATCGTCAAGGCACCGCCCACAGGGGCATCATTAAAAAAAACAATCTGATCCGACTCGAGCTTGGCACCGAGTATATACAACAATGGTAAAAAATGTTCTGGAGTTGGAATGCCCTTTCGAAAGATTTCACTCTGTTCATAAAAGTGGATTAGAGGAGAAAAATCATTACTTTGGATCCAATCCTTAACTTGGTCATTCATTTCTTTGGCCCAAGCGAAAGCAAATGAATCACGTAGCCGAGACCAATCCACCAAACCTAGATTATGTACGATATTGCCACTCCCAATTACGAGAACGCCTTCTTCCCTAAATTTTGCTAATTCTTTGCCTAAACGAAAATGCTCGTCTGGGCTAAGATTGACATCGATACTCATTTGCAGTACTGGTATTTCCGCATTTGGATATGTATGTTTTAAGACACTCCACGTTCCATGATCCAGACCCCAGTCAAAGTCGAGATGAATCGGAAAAGACTGAACCCTTTCGCAAATTTCCTTAGCGAGTTCAGGTGCACCTGGAGCTGGGTATTGGACTTCAAATAAGGCTTTCGGAAATCCGCCGAAATCATGAATCGTCGGAGGATATTCCATCGCAGTGACAAATGTTCCTCGGGTAAGCCAATGAGCAGAGACGCAGAGAATGGCCTTAGGTTTGGGGATTTGTTTAGAGATGATTCGAAAACCATCTACGAACTCATTTTCTTCTATCGCATTCATTGGACTTCCATGTCCAAAGAAAATCACCGGCATGCGCACTGGATCGTTCAATCTGTTAAACAGCTATCGCAGCGTTTTGTATCAGATTGTATTTTATTTTGATCTGATTGATCTTTTCTTCCATTTCATTCCACAAGCTATCCTTTTGGGGATGAAAGGTGCAATAAACGCCTTGTCGCACCAAATCTATCAATTCTTCTAAAGAAAAATCCAAAAATCGATACAATTTGAAATATTCATAGGTTAGGTTAACATTGAAAATTTCAGGATCATCCGTGTTGATACAAAGTGCCATACCTTGGTCATAGTAATATCGCACAGGGTGGTTTTGCTCTTTACGAACATACTTACCAGTAAAGACATTGGAAGTAACACAGATCTCGATAGGAATTTTGTTTTCCTTCATATACTTCATCAACTCAGGGTCTTGGATTGCAGATGTCCCATGGCCAATCCTCTCCGCCTTACAAAGACTAACTGCATCCCAGATAGCCCAGGGACCGTCATCTTCACCGGAGTGAGCCACACAGCGCAAGCCTGCCTCTCTAGCTTTCTTGAAAACTTCGGCATAATCCTTCGCTGGACCCATAAGCTCAGCTCCACCTAAGCCGATACCAATCACTTCTTTCTGTTTTAAGTTTAATACACGGTTAAGGTTGTTCATTGCATTTGCAGGGCCAAATGACCTTGATACGTCCACCAATAATCGTATCGTGATTTTATCCTTAACTTCAATTTGGCGAATACGATTCACCATGACTTCGATCATCTCATCAAAATCTAAACCATTTTGAATGAATTTGGACGGTGCAAAGAAGGCTTCGCAGTATACAATATTGTTTGATCTAAGATAGTCCGCCAGACTATCGATAAAATAACCTAAATCGGAGGCTTCCTTTACAGCACCTTGGACAAAGAAGAATACTTGGATAAATCCATTTAAATCCTTAAAGTTATATTTCTCTTCGAATTCTTGGTCTGTGACCTCAATACCGTTTTTCTTATAGAGATATTTTAGGGTCTCTCGGTTCACGCAAGCTTCCAAGTGAAGATGAATCTCGGTCTTAGGTATCTCGCGAATGAAATTGATGACATCTTGCTCATTAGGATGTGCTAATGATAGATCCCCCGCTAAGAGTGCATTTCTTTCTCTGGCCAGAAGCGACACTTCATCGGGACGTCCTTCTGACTCTTTTGGAAAGAGCCAATGGGGGGCCTGTAAGATGGGCAAATCCATCAAAGAGACCCGCTCGTTCAAAAGTGTATTGATTTGTTTATCAAAGGTTAGCTGAATGGAAGGCGAATAAGGCCGATCCGCTGGTAGACGGCTCTTGAGTCTGTTTAACTCGGAAATATCTCTGTCGATGACAGAGATCCTTTGGAGGATTTCGGAAAAAGGAACTTCCATGTTCCAGGAAATTTTTTAGAATTCGATCCTTACCTACAAGAAAATTTTTTCAAAATGGCCATTTTCAACCTACAGTGAATAAAAATACCGCCGATGGAAGCTTTAGGAGCGGAAAAGACTGGAAAATTTTCCGAATTATGTCGTATAAATGAATATGCTCACAACTCGCAAAACCTTTTTGCCATTCGCTCTACCTAGCATTTCAGAGGATGCCATTGAAGAGGTCGCAAATGTACTCCGTTCTGGTTGGGTAACCTCTGGTCCTAAGGTGAAACAATTCGAAATGGAATTTGCAGACTTTGTGGGTGCTCCTATTGCCATTGCCGTAAACTCGGCCACAGCTGGTCTACACCTTGCGCTGGAATCCATCGGACTCACTGAAAAAGATGCAGTGATAACGAGTGCCGTTACGTTTACCGCAACGACAGAAGTAATTTGTTATTTTAAAGCAGAACCGATTTTAACTGATGTTGACCCCATCAACCACCTATTAACTCCAGAAACTCTCTTGGCAACCATTGAACGAGAATGTACCTGGAATGGCTCAGAACTCATCACCAAAAAATCAGGCAAAGTGGTTCGCGCTATCATGCCTGTTCATTTAGCTGGCTACACTTGCGACATGGAGAGAATCCTTACCATTGCAAAAAAGTATAGGCTCTATGTGATTGAAGACGCAGCGCATGCATTCCCAGCCGTACATAAAGACAAAATGATAGGGAATTGGGGTGATTTTACAGTATTTAGTTTTTATGCGACAAAAGGCATTACTACCGGCGAAGGTGGGATGATAACAATGAAAGACTCGAGTCGCGCGGATCACATACGTAAGATGAGACTGCATGGGATTAACAGAGATGCTTTCAATCGACCTGGATGGTACTATGAAGTGGTAGAGGCTGGTTATAAGTACAATCTCAGCGATATCCAAGCCGCTCTTGGTATCGTGCAACTTAAAGAATCACACGCCTTTTGGGAAAGACGTACTCAAATTGCAAAGCGCTACAACGAAACATTCTCCAAAATCAAAGGCCTCAAATTACCAAATGAAGATCTGTTAGGCATCCATAGTTGGCATTTGTATCGAGTGGAAATCGATCCAGAAAAAGCATTTGTTGGTAGAGATACCTTAGCAGAGGAGCTGAAAGAAAGAAATATCGGATCAAGCTTACATTTCATTCCCATTTTCGAACATCCATATTACAAAAAGAAATTTCAATTTGATAGAAATTTATTTCCAAACGCAAACACGATGTACGCAAGAACTCTATCCTTACCACTATTTGCAGGAATGACAAAACAAGATGAGCAAGATGTGATTGATGCTGTCTTGGACATTTTTCAGGTCAAATAAACCATTTATTGATAGTCTCTTAGAAACTCAGAGTCATATGTCTGGAGGATTTCTAAGAGAAATTGATAAAATCCTTGGTCGGTTCCGTCGATAGTTCGGCGAATCCAAAACCCTACACTTTCCATAACCAATTTACTATCGTAAAGCTCATCGCCCTTTTTTATAAAGAATTTAGCAGACTCTTCTATATCTTCACTGTCCGTGAAATCAGGGTACATAAAGTACCTAAATTTTTCTAGATAAAATGGCTCTAATCGATTTTCACTTAATAACTCTTCATATCGATTGACTTCTTTTTCGAAAAAATTCAAATCAGAATGGAACTTTCGGTGAACTACATAAAAGGTTCTCGCAAATCTTCGTAGATAGGTATCATAATTTAACTGTGTAATGAGCCTAAATTTTGTGTTTTCCTTTGCTGGAAGGAAGTACTTAAGTAAACGCTTAGGAAATTCAGGATGATACCGCCCAAAATCCTTTTTGTTTGTGAGATTTAGCAGATTTTCAGAGTGTGGTCCATCTACATAAATGGGCACATGCAAAAGTTCACGTAAACTCTTTGGTTGTAAATACTGAAGAAAATGACAAAAGAGACCTTGGACACCAAAATCATTCCAGGCTCCGATCGAAATCCGAGAACACTGATGTTTTGATTTTGGGAAATCCAACCAAATCGATTCGGAAATCAACTTGAGTCTATTTTCATCTCCTAAAGGAACAGGTTCAACCTGTACACGATTCCATTCCTTTTTTAGCTCTGGTAAGCACGCAAACAACGCAATTGCCAGACAAAGGGTACTACTTAATCTTATAAGTAATTTCAGCCGGTAAATTCTCCCATTCTGAGCTAGGATCTTTTTTGAAATACACTGGAGAAACTGCAGGAGTCTTGGAAAAACTTTGGTACAAAATCAAATCAGTTTCTTTTTTTTCAAAATACCGATGGTCGGCTGAAGCAGCAATTGACAGGTCTCCAACAGGAACCCATCCATAACCGAGAAGAAATAGCATGACAGCATCTTCTATCGATTTGGGTTTTTTATTTTCAAATCGTATCATTCTGTAGGGAATAGAAGGAATAGCAAGTTCATTCATCCTATCGCGGAATTGGTCTAGAGACTGAGAAGTGGTCCTTTCATTTTTGATTGTATTTAAGTAATCACTCAGAAACAATTTCGGATTTTCTTTCGTTTTATCAAAAAAATAAGAAGTGTCTGGTGGATATGATGCTTCTCTGTTTAGGTATTCATCGCCTACGTAGTATTTGATAAATTGGTTTCTCGAAGTAAACTTGTACTTTACGACTTGTTCACCTGGTGAATCTTCAATTGTCATTTTCTTTAGGTGTACACGATTTCTCTGAATAAAAGCTGGTTTGTAAGTTGCGTCTGTGAATTTAACCGAGCGAATTCTTTGGCCTTCATTGGAAGGTGGATGGGCAATTGCAATCTGAGCTTTTGAAATCGAAACCGTATCAATTTTGAATTTTAAACTTACCTCCAATGTATACTCTTCATCACCAGATGCGATGAATCGTTCTGTTTCTATGAATGGGATATTTTTTATTTCATGGCTTTCTCGGTCCACAACCCAAATTTTCGAACCACTCAGTAAAATCCCTCGGATTGACCGTAAACTGGTTTTGATTGAACCTGTAATCTTACCTGATTTTGTATCGTATCTATAGATACTATTGTCCGCTGAATCAGATATCCACAATGAATCACGACCATAACAGATATCACGCGGTCGAGTTCGATCTGTAAAAAAGCCACCCACCATAATAGAGCTGACTTTATCAAAAATTTGAACCTTAGCATTTTCTAAATCTAATATGTAATAAAAATTTCCTACACTCGCGACTCCGGCTACATTCTGAACAGGAATGCTAATACGGTCGGTAATCCCACCCGTGTTGGGATCCACTTTCATGATCATCTTTGGTGCTACAACGAGAAGCCGTCCTTCCCTTTGGTCGTAACTGATCCCTCTGAGGTTTGCTAATCCTAAGTTATAAATTTCCTGCTCACCAATCTCATTAATTTTTATGAGGGCTCGTCGATTCGTATCGATAAACCAGAAATTGATGCCATCCCAGGCAAGTCCATAAGCTTTGTCAGTTAACTTATAATCCTTTGTCTCTTGGGAATAGAGATGCGAACTGAAAGCGAGTAGAAACGTAAAAAGAAGTATCCTCATGTTTTCCTCAAAAGAATTGAATCTGGTTCCAAATGTATTCTAGTAGGCTCGGTTGGTTTAACTGTGAGCCTATCATAATAGGCTTTGGCACAAAAATGATCAACAAAGAAAGTAGAATGCCTAAACCTAAGAATTTGCGTATATTTCCTATGCCGTCCTTGTGGTCAGGTATGTAAGGATGCTCAATTTTTATGAAATAAAAAATTATGAATCCCCAAATCAACCAAGTGAAATTCACCAGTGCTAAAAACAAAAAAGCAATGTAAAGCCAATAGATCCATTTTCGGTAGCTTTCACCAAAAATGGAATAAATGATGTGGCCTCCATCGAGTTGACCAAAAGGAAGAAGATTGATAGCGGTGATGAGCAATCCCACCCAAGCAGCTCTTGCGAATGGGTGGATATTTACATCCATTTGGCTGGAATCAAATCCTCCAAAGTAAAATTGATTGCTTAAGTAAGTAAAGGCGCTCTCTCCAAAAAAAGTAACACTTTCTAAATTGCTTTGTTGGTTAAGAGGAACTAATTCGGAAAGAGAGATTCCAATGATCCATAGTATCATAGAGAGAATCAAACTAGCAATAGGGCCGCCGATTCCGATATCGAACAAAGCACGTTTATTCGGTATCCTTTCTCTAATCTGAATGACTGCCCCCATTGTTCCTATCGGACCCAATGGGAAGGGGATGAAATAAGGCAGACTGGCTTCCACTCGATGAATCCTTGCCATTACATAGTGTCCCATCTCGTGGGCGAGTAGGACCAGAAGCAAGGAGACAGAATAAGGCCATTCTATCCAGAAAACGGATGCAAGTAAGTTCCAGTCTAATGAAAGGATTCCAATGAATAAGTACTCTCTGTAGGTAAGGGATAGAAAGGTGAAAAGGAATAAAAATATGTGTAGGAAATATTGCTTTTTCAATGGAATCAAATTGAAAGAAAATTGCTATTCCTACGATGCCACATTATAAGCATGGAATCAATTCAATTTTCACAGATAGTTTTGTAAAAATTGATTCTTTAATCTGTATTAGTCGAGAATTTTTACCAGACAAAGTTGAGTTTTAGTCTATGTTCGATAACATCAAAATCATAAAGAAATACGATCCTGCTGCCAAGTCGATTCTTGAAATCATTTTGTGTTACCCAGGACTGCATGCGCTTTGGTTGCATAAAGTCTCTCACATACTCTACCTTTGCAAGATACCGATTCTACCAAGAATGATCAATTATTTCACCCGTTTTCTCACTGGCATAGATATTCATCCTGGAGCCCAAATAGAAAGTGGAGTGTTTATAGACCATGGAACTGGCGTAGTGATCGGAGAAACTTCCATTGTCGGTTCAGGCACACTTATTTTCCAAGGAGTCACACTTGGCGGTACAGGTAAAGAATCTGGCAAAAGGCACCCTACGATTGGCAAGAATGTAGTCATTGGCGCAGGAGCAAAGGTATTAGGAAATATTCTGATTGAAGATCACGTAAGAGTGGGTGCTGGCTCCGTGGTAATGCGCAATGTTCCAAAAGGATGCACGGTGGTCGGCATACCTGGGAAAGTTGTAAAAGCAAGCGACCAAGCACTGATGGAAGAACAGATGTTAGACCATAACCAAATGCCAGACCCGATCGCAAAGGTATTTTCTGTGCTACTAGAGAAAGTCGAAACGCAACAACACTTGATCAACCAACTCTTTGAAAAACAAAGAAAATGGGAGGAAAATCAATCCACTGCCCCAGACACTCCCAAAACAAAACCAGAGGATGAAAGGATCATCCAAGAATTCATCCACGGAGATGGTATTTAAAGATCCTTAAGTAGTTCCAATCTCTTTTTTTCATATTCTTCCTGCGTAATCAATCCGTCCTCTTTCAATTTTTCTAATGATTGAAATCGATCTCGGATATCCTTTTTAGGAAGGATGGTATTGGTTTCATCTTCATCAACAAATCGATAGAATGGCGGATTGGATATCAATTCTGTATCCTTTATGATCATGATTCTATCGTATTGAGAGAGTTTATCTCCTTTTTGTTCCACATAGAAACTCATTGGGATTTGGTTGATTTTGATTTTAAGTAACTCTTTATTGCTTGGAAACACTTTCGGAATTTTATAAAGGGTCCAATCTTCAAAATTGTATTGAGATGGAAAAGTAATATTCTGGTTGATATCAGGTAAAACAAAGATAAAACCATTATTAGTTTTTAAGATGATCAAACTTGTTCGCAATATTTTAGTTAAAGGCGAAAGCGGATCTTCCTTTTTGTATAGAACAAGTAGACCTTCAGAAGGAATCCCTAACTTTGCTTCTCGCAAGAGAGAATCGATTTCTTTTATGACAGTATTGGAAAACAGAGCCTCCCAATTATCTGATGAAAATATACTCTTCTTGATTTGAATCATTGGAAGTGTATCATATACGTTCGGGTACTCATCTAAGGAGACCAATGATTTTTGGATGTTTGTGGGTAGAATGTTTGCAAGTTGTGATTTTTTGATTGTAAAGATTGCAAGATCGGATGCTGCAACAACTAAAGTTTGGTCTTTCTGAAAGCTAGTTCCGGTAGTACAGGAATCAGAAAAAAGGCCGATACTTACAAAGAAGGTAATTTGGATCGGAAATGAATAAATCCTGGATATTCGCTGCCCTTTTCTTAACAATCTTTCCAAAGGTTTCTCTCTACTCACAATCAAGATTACCAAACTTTTCTTTGGAAGATCAATATCAAAAATCCATCCAATCCAAAAATCTAAAGAACCAAACCGTTGTTCTCATGGGCTGCGAAAAAGAAGATATAGAACTTTGCAGGAAAATTGGAAGGAAGATCTATTGGAAATTACAAAATTTACTCTGGAAAGACAGCCAAAGGGTACATTTTATTGCTTATCTGAACCTAACCGATTCCAATTCAATGATAGAACGTTATATCCTAGAATCGCGTGAGAAACAATTCGAACCTATCTATTTCGATCGAAAAGGTGAACTCAAAGAGGGACTAAAAAAGGATTTTGTTTTTTTCCGCATATTTGGAAAAAAGGGAGATATATTAAACGCAGAGCATTTCAAATCCATTGAAAATGAAAGCATACAATCAATTTATAAAATTCTTAAGAGTGATATTCAATAATTTCTCAGGAATTTTCCTCCTTTTTCTATCTCTCTCTTGCATTAAGCCTCAAAAGACACACTATTCTTTTTGGAAAGATTATTATAATCTCCAAGTGGAAATTAGGAAATTAGATTCCAATCTATCCTATTCCAAAGTCTTATCGGGAAATTATGCAAAGGATGATTTTGCAAAATTACAAAAGAATGAAACTGCGGTATCCTTTCTTTCTTTAGCAGGTGATAGAAAGTTAGGGCAATGGAACTTAGAATGGTATCCAGATACTTCGAAGCAACATGATTATCTTTTTTTACAAACCTTTGAACAAAAAGAGTGGAAAGGAAATCAAATACTCCTAGTCGACAGAAATATAAAATCCAATTGGAATGGATTCTATCCAAAGGATTTTTTTCTATGGTTAGATTCTTTTATAAGCCTTGTTCAAAAGGAGGAAAAAATAGAAAATATTTATACATTGTCGCCGAGTATTGAGTTTCTCTGCCAAACTTTTGAATGCTATTTTGCTACAAATGAAGGTTACTCTGAATTGGAATTTCAATTCACAGAAAAGACAAAGTCAAGATTTCCAGATTTTTACCAAAGGTTTGCAAATCGTTTGGAAAAATCTAAATTTAAATTAAAAATCACTATCGATAAACACCAAAATGATACTTTGGAAATTTTTAACTCACCAAAATCTATCATCTTTCATTTTCCAAAAAATACCGATGCAAATTTCAAACAGCCAAAGCATATTCACTTTGAATTTGATATCAAAATCAATGCTTATGGAGTTCAATATGACATCAAAGGTCTTCAATACGAATTATCAGTGAAACTAGATAAAAATATCGATCAGTTGTATGGAAAATTTACTAAATACAAAGAACGTAAATTACAGGGTAATTTTTTATATTTCATTCCAACTGGGATTATTGATTTTTTCATACCAGGCAATTTGGATGAGTATTTAGGTCAGTCTTTACATTTGCTTGTATATGGGTCCTCCGGGAAAGGAGGTTCACATCTATCTGCAGTATATGAGAAAAAAGGGAATCTCCAGGTGAATCAAATTAGTTCTCACACTGAAATTATGTTTTCCAAATTTTCTTTATTTGGTGCTGACACAAACAAAGTGGTAAGACCAGAAAATGATTTTTTCCTACAATGGGAAAATACTCTTCTATTAGATTTGAATCGTCATTGATCTAAAAGAAAGTTTTGTAAAAGAATTTTCCCTTCTTCTGAACCGAAGGACTCGGGATGAAATTGGACACCTTCAATGTTAAGACGAGTGTGCCTCAATCCCATAATTTCCCCTTTTCCCTCTTCTCCCATCACTCTTGCCGTTATTGTTAGCTCTGAAGGCAATGAAGATTCCTCGGCAATTAAGGAGTGATATCGCATGATTTCAATACCTTGTGTTAGGTTAGCAAATACACCTTTTCCATCATGTTCAATTTTTGACAACTTTCCATGCATTGGTATCTTTGCACGTACAACTTGTCCGCCAAAAGTAGTTGCCATTCCTTGCATACCCAAACAAATACCTAGAATTTTTGTCTTGTTACCCAATTGTTTTAAGATTGCATCGGATACACCAAAATAAGCAGGATCTGCTGGATGACCTGGACCAGGAGAAATTACAATTCTATTATAGTTTCGCTTTTCAATATCGGAAAAAGAAAGTTCATCATTTCGAACGACATCGAGTTGAAAAGAAATTTCAGAATCTTCTAATATTTCACCCATATATTGATACAAATTGTACGTAAAAGAATCATAGTTATCCAACAATAAAACTCTCATCATTTAAGTACCTTTTTTATGCAATTCGAGTGCCTTTTTTACGGAAGCCATCTTGTTTAAAATTTCCTGATATTCACTTTCGGCAACAGAGTCATAGACTATGCCTCCCGAGGCTCGAAGAAAGCCCCGATTTCCATTTACAAAAAAACTTCTGATGGGAATGGCAAATGTACAATCTCCATTTAAACCAAATGTTCCAACGGCTCCACCATATGGACCTCTAGGAGATTTTTCGATCCGTTCAATGATTTTCATGGATTCGATTTTTGGTGCTCCCGAAAGAGTCCCCGCTGGAAAAGACGCAGCCAAACCAGAGAACATATCCTCTTTGGATTTTAAAATACCTACGACTTCACTTGAAATATGTTGTACGTGGCTAAAACGTTTAATGTCGAATCTTCGCCTAACTTTAACGGTTCCAAATTTTGCCACGCGACCGATATCATTTCTATGTAAGTCGATTAGCATATTATGCTCAGCGATTTCTTTGGGATCGGTGAGTAATTGTTTTGCTAATTTTGTATCCTCATCTGCATCTTTGCCTCTTCGGATCGTTCCTGCCAAAGGAAAGGACTCCATTTCTCCCTGACGGAGACGGAATAAAAGTTCTGGGCTCGCACCTAGGATGACTCTTTCTCCATTTTTTACATAGAACATATGTGGAGATGGATTGATTTTTCGTAGTGTTTCATAAATAGCCAATGGATTTCCAGATACTGTATATTGTTCTTCAAATCCAATTTGGCATTGAAAAGTATTGCCTGCCTTCACTTCTTCTAATGTTTCATTGACCATCGATTTGTGAGTTTCGGAGTCCAAACCTGCATGACTCAAAGATATGGAAACTGTTGGTGGTTTTACATTTGTGAGGGATTCTTTGAGTAGATTTTCTATGAGTCCAGAACGATCATCTGCATTTGTAAAATAAATGAGCTCATCTGTGAATTTATCATAGATCAAACCATCCAAATAAAGTCCGAATTCCATGGCAGGAAAATCGGGATGGCTCTTAATGCTCAGGCTTGGTTCAAAAAACTCCATAGAGTTATAGCCTAAATAACCTACCAATCCTCCCGCATAACTTATGCTTAATGAATCATAATCTAGGATATCTCTTAGGGATTCATATGGATTCTTTACGGAATATTCTTTTCCGTCGATGATGAGAGTATTTTTGGTTCCTTGTATGATATGTGACGGGTCAAATCCGATTACGGAATATCTAGAGTCATACTGGTTCTCTCCGGCGGATTCTAGTAAAAAACAAACAGAGAATTTTGATTCAAAAATGCGAAATATTTCCCAGAATTCTATAGAAGAAGGCAAAGGAACACTGGTATAAGTTGGTTTTTTAGGAATTTTAAACTTTGGTAATGTCATTTTGGTTCAAAATCTGCCTTCCATGACCAAAATGACAGTCGCTTGACTAAGATAAATCAAAAACAAAAAATTTAGTTTCGACTGACACTAGCCCGAACAGTTTTTAAAAGGTTCAAAATTTCATTGTGTATGATTCCATTGGAGGCTACAAGCTCAGGTAAACCTACATAATAGTGCTTACCACTAAGATCTGTTAATTTACCGCCAGCTTCTGATAAAATTATGGAAATGGCCGAAACATCCCAATGTTTCACATTCTTCTCCCAAATCGCATCCATAAGTCCTTCCGCTATCCAGCAAGCATCCAGGATAAAGGATCCAGTCCTACGAAAGGATCTAGCGTACGTTAAGAACCCTGAAAGGTCTGCCATGATCTCTTGGATCATATGCGCACGTTTTGTCGGCAAATTTGGGCTAAAGATAGCGCGATTCAATTCGGAGATACTTGAGGTAAAGATCGTTTCACCATTTTTCTGCGCACCTTCTCCCAAAACGGCTGAATAGACAGAATCTTGTGCAGGAACCAATACTACCCCACCTACTGGGGTCTCTCTATGTTCAAGGCCGAAAGAGATTGCATAGAGAGGTAGACCTCTCACAAAGTTCATAGATCCATCGACTGGATCCAATACCCAACGGAAGTCGTTTTGGGAATCGATGCTCTCCCTGTCTTCACAGATAATACCATCCTTGGGAAATGCTTTTTGTAAAAACTTGATAAAGATATCACCTAAAACTCGGTCAGCCGCGTGTATACGCTCCAATTCATCCGCATCAGTTTTGGATCGGATTCCTGACATTTCCTTTTGGATACGTTTCGCTTCCAAAATAATACCAGTTGCATTCGCCTTAATAAACTCTATCCGTTTTAGAGTTTCATCAAGAGGGAAATTGATTGTCGGTGAGGAGATACTCATGGATTCCCTTATTCCGTTAGAGATACAAAATCGGTAAAGTGGATTTTCCATCTTACATTTCCGGAACGCGAAGAGAGCCTAGTCGTTTCATGTGCAAATAGATATTTATGAAAGGCGTTGACTACCTTTTCATCTACTCCCTCTTGGCCCGGGTCCAAGATTGAATAATAGGAACGAAATTCGCGAATGATTTTTGAAAGAGAAGGCTTTAGAAAACGCAAAGATAGCGCGAGGTAGTCAATGCCAACCGGACTAAAGACACGGCCCATTGGCCAAATTTCAGAAGTGATTCCAAGTTCTACTCGAATTTTGGCCTCCAAATCGCTAAAATCCAACTCATCAAAGATTTCCGCAAATCGTTGTGGTTTTGAATCAGCAGAACGATCAGCCTCCATTCGGAAGACTCCACCTCGAAAACGATGAGAATTGAAATCTTCTACATAATCACTATTGATCAGTATTGACTCTACGGGGAAAATCTTTGCATTAAAATAGATGCGGTCAGTCTCGAAACTAGGCGCTTGGTTTTGTTGGGCAGGCTTTTTGATCTCATTAGGTAAAGCTCCACCTAAGTATTGCATGTCGGTTGAGAAAATATAGATAAATTGTTTGTTCGCAAACATAATTGGCCTTGCGAAAAATAACTTTCCTGTTTCCTTTTTTGGCCTTGGCTCTGGAAGTAAACTCGTACCTTCGATGGCCTCGGGGATATAATGGCTCAAAATTTCGATAAACTGATGTACAGCGGACATTTCCGGACGATTCAAAGACGAAGAAGGAACTGTAAATGTCTCCGTAAATTGAATGTAAGGTGAGTGTAAATTGTCTACATAAATTTCCCCATCCTTATTCTTACCGTCCAAGTCAGAGAGTTTTTTATTGATTTGTAGAAATTCTTTCGGAATCATCGTTTCTCTATTTTTTTGATCCTATATTCAAAAGGTTTTAGACCAGGAAAGGGAAACCAAGTTCTCTTCATCGAGTGGTTCATGGTAATTTGGTAATCAAAGCGTTTTCCCTGCCTTGTCTGTCTTTCCACAGACCGACCCAAAAATGAAAAGGGAACTTTTGCATCTTTTAAAATTCTTCGGTATAACAAGATAAAACTCTCCGGACTTAGAGAAGTTCCTATATAATAGACCTTTCCCTTTCCAAATTGATTGGCACAGATTGCTGGAGTACCTTTGTAAAATTTTTTCGCATCGGAATATGTTGCAATTACCTTTGCTGTCTTTGGCTCCAACAATTCACAAAATTTATTTCCTTTCATAGGAAACAATCCCATTCTCAATTTAACTTTGTTATTGCCAATAGCCTCAAATTGATGTACCTCCAGTCCAGCTAATTCACGAAATACTCCTGGAACTGGTTCCTCAACCATCCAATGTTCTTTGTCTTTGATCCCAGCGCGGTAACCTAAAACAAGGATGCCTCCGTTTCGGACATAGGCCTTTATTCTCTCTACTTGCTCCTCTTCAAACATCGTATATAGCGGCAAGCTAATGACTTTGTATTGGGATAAATCTGCATCAGTCCGTATAGGCAAGGAATGAGTGTTTACATTGAGTAGATTGGATGCGGCAAACCAAGTTGCGTATTCGATATCGTAGCCTACTTTTGCAAAGGGAACGGGTTCGAATTTTAATCCATCGGATAGAGGTTGGTGTTTGTAATTGCGAACATTTTCGATGTCGTGTAAAATCGCGACAGGCGCAGGAAAGGGAACTCCAGCCACATCCTCTGCAAATTCTCTGATTTCTTGTATCGTTTTCTTTAATTCAAAAAATTTCTTTGTCTTATGTTTTCCATGGTCAAGAATTCCGTAACAAAGTTGTTCTTGTCCAAACCTTGCTGTCCGATACCGAAAGAAATATACCTGGTCTGCTCCTTGTACCACAGCTTGGGTTAACCATAAGCCAATCTGCCCTGGTGGTGGAAGGTAGCCCAAAGTATCATGGCCTTGAACGCCTGAAAACTGTTCCATCACAGTAAAGGATTTGTTTTTTAAACCGCGCGCATACTGGAGTGTCGAGGTAACCAAAGGGTGTGGGTAAGGTTCGAGTTGGTTTCCCCAAACAGGATAATTGTCCCAAGACACAAAATCCAATTTCTGGAATAATTTATGCATATCAGTCACGGCTAAAAAAGGAGAAGGAAACAAATTGGTAGTGATGGGCGATTTTGAATATTGTTTCAATATATCCGCTTGCATATGGATGTAGGAGATCAATTCATCCGATTGGAATCTAAAATAGTCTTGGATCATAGCCGGGTTGAAATTGCTAGCTAGGTGATTTCCAGGGATTGGGATTTGATTCCAATGGGAATACATAATCCCCCAGAATACGGACCCCCAACTCTTGTTAAGCGAGTCTAATGTCTTATATTTTTGTTTTAACCAAATTCTGAAATTCTTTTCAGCAAGGAGAGAGTAATCTTGGTCTGATCCTTCATGACCAGGTTCATTGTCGATCTGCCAGGCCAAAAGAGAAGGATGCTTTCCATAGTGTTTAGCCATGGCACTCACAATCCGTTCACTTGCCTTTCTGTATGCGGGGGAAGAAAAAGATGCCTGGCGTCTCGTTCCAATAATCCTCCGAATCCCGGATTTGGAAACTTGGACAATTTCAGGGTATTTCTCAAACAACCAAGGCGGGAAGGTAGCGGTGGGGGTCCCTAATATAAAAGTCATCTTCCGACTTTCAATTTTTTTTATGATACGATCAAAAAACCGGAAATCAAATTTACCTTCTTTGGGTTCCATCAATGCCCAAGCAAATTCAGCAAGGCGCACTGAACTTAAACCCATCTCTTGCATGAGATCCAAATCCTCGTCCCAATCCTTTTCGGTCCATTGTTCTGGATAATAATCTACACCAAAGATCATAAATTTCCTTTTTACGATTGCCTAATCGAACTTCCAGGTCAGATTGCTTATGAAAACCTTTGTTTCAATCAAATAATGAACGACCAAGTGATTTTGGGAATAGTACCCCATAAACATTTTAGATTTTCTCTAGCAAACCTCACCGATACCTGTCAGGAAATCATCAATTTACACCAATTAAATCCTGAGATGTCTGTATTTTTATCAAAGACGATTTTAGGAGCTTTGTTCCTCGCCGAGATGACCAAAAACCAACAAAGAGTTAGCATCCAATGGAAAGATGAATACAATAAATCAGCTCTTGCCTACAGCGATCGCTACGGCCACATCAAGGCGGTTGCCTATGGCGAACTATTTGAAGAAGGAGATATTCGGAATCAGTTTATTCTGGGCAAAGGGATCATGAAAGTTATCCGTTGGCAGGTTGATTCTGACTTTTACCAATCTTTCACTAACTTGGAAGAGGATACTTTCGAACATAATTTCGCTAAGTATTTGAATGAATCAGAGCAAATCAAATTTGTTTTTGGGATGGAAGTTGATAGGCTAGCAAATTCTAACAAAGTGAACCAAGTGCTGGGTGTTATGTTTGAATCTTTGCCAGAGGCTAGTGAAGAAGATATCGCCTTTGTCAAAAATAGATTGGATGAATTGTTTAAGAAGGAACATTTCTGGAAATTTAGTTTAGAGGAAATGATATCAGAGATTTCCATACAATTGAGCGCTGAACTAGTCGTACTATCGACAGAAGAACCAGGTTTTCATTGCGATTGTTCTCGGTTTAAAGTTTCCGAAATCATTTTATCCTTAGGAAGAAAAGAGGCAGATTCTATCATTGAGGATGTGGGCGAAATCGAAATTACATGCGAGTTTTGTAAGAAGGCTTACCAATTTAATACGGAGGATGTATCCAATCTATTTCAAGATGAATGAGGTTCATATTCTCGCATCCGAAGCTGATTTTCAAAAGGTAAGTTCTGCATTTCAAAATTACCTTGATAACATTTTGAAAGTTACCGACACTGTTTGTTTTTTATTGAGTGGCCACATGGGCGCAGGCAAAACTACTTTTGTGCGAGAGATTTTAAAGTCGATGGGTTCCAAAGACCAGGTCAATTCTCCAACCTTCAATTTACACCAGACCTACGAGGCTAAAAACACAATCATACATCATTTCGATTTGTATCGTATCCATGAAGAGGAAGAAATCTTCCAACTAGGATTTGAAGAGCTTTGGGGGAAGGAAGGTATCTCTTTTATAGAATGGTGGGATCGCGCATCCCATTTGCTTCCGAAAGAACATTGTTATGAGATACTGATATACTCGAACCATCCAGAAGTGCGAGAGTACATCTTTCGGGAGAAGAAGCTATGAAGGTTCTTTGTTTTGATGCATGCCAAGAATGGATACTTGTCTCCCTATACCAAGTCCACACAATATCGACTGGAGAAGTAAGGATACAAGAGATAGATACGTTCCAAGAATATTGTCCCAAGGAATCATCTCACCGGCTCATTTTAGAAATCCAAACTATCCTGCAAAAAAATAAAATAACCAAACCAGACCTTTTGATTTGTACGATCGGTCCAGGATCCTTTACGGGAATTCGGATAACCGTTAGCACAGGAAAGAATCTCTCCCAGTTATGGGAGATTCCTGTTATGGGTGTGAATTCCCTTGAATGTTATGCTAGTTTCTATTTCGCAAGATCAAAATCGCCCATTGCGATACTCATCGATGGGAAACAAAGTCGCTATTATTTCTCGACTAAGACAGAAACGCAATTTTCGTCAACTTTAGATATTAATATAGAAGAAATCAAAGAAGTTCTCTCACAAAACAAGAATACAGGTATACATGAAATCTATTATTCAGGAAAAATACCTACAGACCTCAAACAGAAGACCATCCGAATCGAAGAAAATTTACCGAATCTTCTACCTTGGCTAGAACAGATTAAAAACGATTTGGCCAACGCCAATATAGAAACATATAATTACAAAGCATTGAATGCAAATTACATTCGACCAAGCTACGTGATTACCAATAAAACAAATGGACATTTATAAATTTCAAAAAAATATCATCGCCTATCTTGAATCTAAATCGGGAAAAGAAGTAAGCCGTCAGGAATTAAAAAATAAATTTTTGGATTTAGTTGAACGAAAAGCCAAAGACAAAAAAAATCTTTCCTCGAAAAAGAAAACAAAAGAAAAACCAAAATCCTCAAGACAAGAACTCTCCGATATCTTTAATCAATTGATTTTCTCTTTGGAAAAAGAAGGTCTCTTAGAATCGCACAAAAAATCCATCCTAGTGAAAAATCCGTTTCGTTTTTTTGGTCGGATTTCTATTTCCAAACGCGGCGAGGGATTCGTACGTCTTGCATCAAAAAGTGAAGTCTTCATTCCACCTCCATTCATCAATACTGCGATCAGCGGAGACAAAGTTGAAATTTTACCATTAGGAATAGGCAAAAAAGATCGATTTGAAGGTGAAATCACCCAGATCGTCCAGAGAGGACGAGAGCTCTATCGATTGAAAGTGAAAGAAAAAACTGGTAAATTTATTTTCGGTTATTTCCTCGATATGTTAGGTGAAGCTAAAGAAGGTGTGATTCATTCAAAATCACTACTTAAAGATATTATAGATTCTATTCAATTAGATGATGTCCTGATTGTGAAATTAAAGGATGGTGCGTCTTCAGAGAACAATGTTTACGATGTTTCTTTTGTTCGATTCGAATCGGACACCAAAGAAGATCCAGATTTAATGCGAATCTTGATGAAATATGATTACCAAATACAATACCCTGATGATATTCCTTTACATTTCGAAGAAGAAGTTAGTGAAAAGACAATTCAAGATTGGAATCATAGAACAGATTTACGAGACCTATATACAGTGACTATCGATGGTGAAACTGCGAAAGATTTTGATGATGCAATTAGTTTCGTTGATGAAGGGAATAAAGTCAGAATTTGGGTACACATAGCAGATGTATCCCATTATGTAAAAATGAATTCTTCTCTGGATTTGGAGGCATTTGAACGAGCCACATCCGTCTATCTCGCAAATCGGGTTGTTCCTATGCTTCCACCTATTCTCTCAGAAAATCTTTGTAGTTTAGTCTCTGGGGTAAATAGATGTGCCTTTACTGTCGAAATGGAAGCTAGCCATGCAGGCGATATCTACAATGCAAAATTTTACAAATCAATTATTAAAGTGAATCAACGCTATACGTATGAGATGGCTGAAAAAGAAATTTTGGAAGCGAATCCAGAAAATTGGATGTATCAAATTTCTAAATTTACGAATGCATTGAGAGAGAAAAGGAAACAATCCGGTAGAATAGATTTAAATTTAAAAGAAGCTTCCCTTTCATGGAATAAAGAAAATAAAACAACGGGAATCGAAATTCGAGAAAGATTAACAAGCCATCTTTTAATAGAAGAGTTAATGTTATCAGCAAACTTTAAAGTAGACGAATTTCTCAGAAAAAAGAGTGCCCCTACACTCCATAGGATTCATGAGGCAATGGATGAAGAGAAATTGGAAATGCTAAATCAGTTTTTACAATTGAATTCTTTTAATTTCCGAATTAAGGATACTTCCTATCCAGAATTGATGAAAGCCTTACAATCTATTGGTGAAGGTCAAACAGCAAAAATATTTAATTATTTATTATTGAGAAGTTTTATGCAGGCCTACTACGGGGGTGAATCTTTAGGACATTGGGGTCTCGGTTTTAAGGATTATTGTCATTTTACTTCACCGATTCGTCGTTATCCGGACCTAGTCGTGCATCGTGTACTCGATGCAATTTTAAAAGAGGAGAAACCTCCTTACTCTCCTACAGAGATAGATGCTTTGGGACTACACTGTTCCGATGAAGAGCGAAGAGCCGCAGACGCAGAGAGAGATATTTTAAAGATTAAGTCCTTTCGTTATTTGGAATCAACAGGCGTACAGGAATTTTCTGGCTATATCATAGGAATCAGACCATCACAAATTTTCATAGAACTCTCTGATTCCAATTTAGAAGGTGTTTTAGATAAATCAGAATTTACGGACGAATTTGAAGTATTGATCAAAAATGATTTTTCTTTTTATTCAAAGAAATATTCAAAAATATTTTTTATAGGTGATGAAGTCAAAGTCTCCTTGGATAAAATTGATTATGAAGAATTGAAAGTATTCTTAAAATTGAAGTCCTTTAAAAAATGAAACTAGTCTAGCTCAGATATCTTCCAAACCTTTCGAAAGAAAGGCTTTCCATTCACTTTAATCTCCTTTATTTTTTGGATCACTTCTCCCTCTGAAAGATTAAATTTTGATAAAACATCCCTATTTAGGCTAACTTGCGAATGGGTTACCCATTTTATTACGGAGCTCCTGTTTCTTTCTTCCTTGGGTAAAAGATCGGAAAGATGAGTGAAAAATTCTTTGTGGGTAAGTACGCTCGCTCCAGAAACCTCTGGCATAGGAGCTGCTCCATGGTCTGCCGTAACAAATAGTAAGAACGAATCACCATAATGAGAACGAAGAAAATCAAAAATGCGCCTGACTTCTAGGTCTGTTTCTTCTAATATTTTTTTTGCTTCTTTAGATTCCCAGCCGTTTCGATGTCCAACTGCATCCGTCGCCTTCAAGGTCAGATAAACTAAATCGGTGATACCATCATTAGCTAAATTTTTATCAATGATTTCCGTTTCGATCATTGCTCGAAAAAGTTCCCCATCCATTTTTACTTGGTATTCGGATGCTTGAAAGTAAGAGAGTTTCTGTTGAAACTCAGATCTGTTCTTTGCGCGAAATTGGCTGTTGATACGATTGGAATTTTTAAGGTAGTATTCATAGAGTTGAAAGGATTCTACCACTTTTGGCAACTGATAAGCATCTTGGAAAGTAGCCCACTGCAATGATTTTCCATCCTGCCAAAGAACGATATCTTTATCCCTTTGGATGCCATCTTGAGTGGAACCGCCAGCTAAGGATCCATGACCAGCCATACCAATACTTGCTCTAGCCGCATAACATTGACTAATGATAACTGGTTTATTGTTTTGGAACACATCCCATTCATCAGCTAAAGTATTCACGCGCATGTCAGATAAGTTCAAACGATCCTCATTGGCCTCATAAGCCTTGCGAGCCTTCACTTGTCCCTCTTGGAAAAAGTAGACTTCATTTGAATGAATGCCCATATCTTTAGGGAAGCTGCCAGTACCGATTGCGGCATGTCCTACTGCCGTGTGTGCTTCTAAGTGCATAACTTTAGCATTTGGAAAATAGGCAGATTGCAGGCTAAGCTCTTTCAAAAATGGATAGGAATGTTTATGTGTTCGATAAAGTTGAGTACCGGCTTGGTCAATCACTATAGTCACAATGATTTGTGGTTTCTCATTTGTTTTTATGAATATTTTTTCATAGTTTTTGAGATCCAAGGAATTCGAGAATTTGAAACCAAGGAATTTTGATGCGATTCCAGGGATATGTTGTTGGTAGATTTCATCAGGATACACACCCCTTCGCACCCAATTCGGTCCATAAATCCAGATTGGAATTTTATAATCATAAGGATAATGTGTATAATGTGAAGTATAATTGACTTCTTTGGAAAAATCTTTGGTATCCTCATTGATTCCCCAAGATTGTTTTAGGTCGTCCAAGGAAATTTCATGCTCTATTAACATATCTTTTAGATCATCAATATTATAATTGGAAACTTGGAAGGATTCTCTACTATGATTATCAAAAATGTAATTTGGAAAGGGAACTAAAATCAGATCTGTATCTTTTTGTATGGAATACTTGGCTGCCTCTTTGTATTCTCTCTCCCACAGGCAGTTTAAGTGTAGATTGATAGTGAGGAAAATTACTATGAAATATAAAAATCGACTATGGCTCATAGGTGTACTTATCCTTTTCCTACAATGCGGTACTTTCTCCTTTCGAAATCCTTCTCGGTTTATACGATTAGGAGTGGTGGGAGATATTATGTGCCACAGTTCTCAACTAAATGTTTATCATAACAAAAAGACAAATTCTTTTTCAGCCGACCAAAGTTTCAAATATGTGTCCGAACGATTACAATCTTTCGATTTACTTTTAGGAAATTTAGAAACCACAATTGTTCCAAAGTCCGCCGATTATTCTGGATATCCTCGGTTCGGAGCACCGATTGGATTCTTAGAATCCGTTCAGAAGGCAGGATTTCATTTATTGTCTACAGCTAATAATCATTCTGCGGACAAAGGAGAGATCGGTATCGATTTTACAATAGAATCGATTTTTAAATTAAATATGATTCCTCTAGGCACTTTTTCCTCGGAGAGCGATTATACGAAACGTAGGCATGTTAAAATCAATAAAAATGACCTTCAAATTTCCATTTTCAACTACACTTATTCAACGAATGGTATAAAGGTTCCAAAAGGAAGAATAGTTCGTCTATTAGATGAGCAACTTATTGTAAGTGACCTTGCAGAAGCAAAAAAAGATAGATCTCATTTAATCATAGTCTGGTACCACTTTGGAAAGGAGTATTCCGAGGAGCCAAACGATGAACAAAAACGATGGGTGACTTTGGCGCTAGAAAATGGAGCGGATATCGTATTGGGAGGACATCCCCATGTCGTGCAAAGATTCGAGAGGCAAGATCATAAGTTCATTGCCTATTCGTTAGGTAATTTTCTTTCAGCACAAAATCATCCTTATACAGATGGAGGTGTGATCCTAGACTTAGCCATAGAAATTACGGGCGAGCAAAAAAAAATTGTATCTATAGATTTGATACCTGTTTGGGTAAAGCCTGGGTCTTATGAAATCATTCCTATTCATGATTTTTTAGATGGGAAAGTACCGATTGATTTGACTCGGCAAAATGTTCTAAAGCTGAAACAATACCATCAGAAGTGGAAGCAAATTATGGAAAGAAATAGACTTTAGAGTTCATTCAAAATCTTTTCGATTCCTAAACCTTCCCTTACGACGGACATTGTATCCAGTGTACAGTCTAGAATGGTGGAAAGTTCTATTTTAACAATACCACCATCAATGATTGCTTCTACCTCTTTTCCATAGATATTCTCTAAATCATCGATATCTATAATGAACTCATCATCCGTCATGGCAGAAGTAGAGGTTAAGGGAGCCTCGTGTATGTCCAGCAAAGTTTGTAGATAGATATGTTTAGGAAACCGTATGCCAATGTGTCTATCTTTGTGATGGTTAACGGAGTATTTGGGTAAATTTTTGTTTGCTTTTAAGATAAACGTATAGGGACCAGGTATGATTTTTTTCATCAATCGATATGTTGGATTGGGTAAATATTCAATCATTTGTGAAGCCATTGAAATATCTTTACAAAGCAGCGACATAGGTTTATCTTTGGGAAGTTTTCGCAATCTATAGAGGGATTCGACGCCCTCTTTAGATCTAGAATCAGCGATGATTGCGTAAACGGTATCAGTGGGAAATATGTAAACACTTCCCTTCCTGAGATTTTCTGAGATCTGTTTTAGTTTCCTTATTTCAGGATTTACAGGATGAAGATAATCGATCATCTATTGAGCACTTAGCCCACCATCTATCACAAGAGTTTGCCCTGTCATATAGGATGAAGCATCGGATACTAAAAATAAAGTAGCTCCTAAAAGCTCCTCTGGTTTGCCCAATCTTGCCATGGGAATCCCAGCCAATACTTGAGATATAATGTGATCCTTACTTTTTATCATATCTGTCATGTCGGTATCGATCAGACCAGGGCAAATAACGTTCACTCTGTATCCTGAATTACACCATTCAATGGCCAATGCTTTTGATAAAGCTATCACACCGCCCTTCGCGCCCGAATATACAGAAGCCAATTTTGAGCCTATCATCCCAAGTACTGATGAAACATTGATAATATTGCCACCATCTTTTTTATGGTGTTTGTAATAGGCCTGGCAGGTCCTAAAGACTCCTACATAATTTGTTTGGACAATATCCTGCAACTCGACCTCTTTAAAGCCTGAGGCCGGCGTATTGGTGGCAATGCCTGCATTGTTTATCAAACAATCTAGTTTGCCGTGTTTTTCTCGAATCATTCCGATAATGCGAAATGCATCTGTCTCAGAGCGAACATCCATTACTTCACCCGAAATGCCAGATTGGCTCATCCAAGTAATGGACTCAGGTCTTGATCCCGTACCATAAACGATTGCGCCTGCTTCCAATAGACCTAATGCAAGTGACTTGCCTATACCCCTGCTTGCGCCGGTAATTAAAACTGTTTTTCCTTTTACATCGAATAGATTCATTTAATTTCGTGATTGGCCGGATAACAATTGCTATTTTCCGGTTGTGTCTCCTCTAAAAGTTTTTTATAATCTAAATTTCCGTCATCTGTCACGAGATCTCTTCTAATATAATGAGATCCATTTTCATAATAATCAGCGATAGGGTTACACTCGTCGATATCATTCTTTTCTCGGCAACTAACACGGATGAAAAATTTTCCGTAGGTAATTTCACGATTTTTCATAAAATCTCCGAATGAATTGCACTCACTCAATTGGATCACTTTGTTTTTACAAGAGACTAAATTGAATAGTGAAAGAAGAAAGACGAATCGGACAAGCCAGGACATTATGGTAATAGTTTCGGACTTTCAGTTTCAAAGGCAAGAACTTGTTTATACTTTGTAGTCGTTCACCAAGAAGAAGAGAAATTTTGAAATCATTAGACCTTTCGTTCGAAATTCGACCCACCGATATCGACGAATCAGAAATTGAAAATGAACAGTATCTAACTTACCTGGAACGCATTTCCAAAAGTAAGATCCAAGCACTGACTCAATTTTCTTTCGACGATCTACGTTTGGCTAGTGACACAATTGTTGTTTTTGAAAATAAAATACTCCACAAACCAAAAAATGAGATAGATGCGATAGAAACTTTAATGATGCTTTCGAATACCCAACACTCAGTTTTTTCCAGCTGCTATATGGAGGGTCCTTTTGGGTCAAGTTTTCATTTTGAGGAAAGTCGTGTTTTGTTCCATGATTGGGGTCGGAAAGAATGTGAACGCTACATACAAGAGTATAAACCATTCGATAAGGCAGGTAGTTATGGGATCCAAGATGTGGGTGGCCCTGTTAAGTCTTTTGAAGGCTCTTATCTGAATATTCTTGGATTTCCTATGCGGAAATTTTTGTCACAAATCGATGTATGGAAAGGCTATTTATAGGACTAAGCGTATAGATTCACCAAATCTCCTGGTCGATAGTTTGCACTATTGTCCAATGTAGATTGAATAGAATCCGCTTTTTGTTTGGTTTGAGAATCTGGATATTTGGGTCTGTAGTCGTTTGCTTGGATGGACTCAACCTTCTCGACGGGACGATTTGAAAATGTGGGGGCGACATAAGTAAGGGGCTCACCAAGACCTGAAACTCTTGCCACTGCACTCGCTATATCCATATTGTGATTATCGCTCCTGAATAAGGAAAAGTTTACATAAATCAGAGAAAATGGAAACAAAAAAAAATCCGAAAGAATTTCCCTCTCTTTTTGAACTTCTCAAACTGACCGCAATCGATTTGCCTCCAGTATTTGTGTATGTAGGAGAGGATTCCTTCGAGTACGAGATTGCGGTAGACCACTACAAAGAAAAATTAGAATCTTTAGGTAATCAATTAGACATCATTGTCATCGTTGCCGAAGGGGGAGAATATGAACAATTCTTTGCTGACTTGTTTACCCCTGACATGTTCTATCCGGACAAACTCATTATTCTTAAGAATGGTTCACTTTTTTTTAAACCTCTTCTCGAAACCAAATCAAATTCAGAATTCAAAGACTATATAGTTGGTTTCCAAAAGAATATCTCGCAATTGGGAGATAATGTACATTTATTGATTCATTATGACCAAAAGGATTTACCTTCCTCATTCCAGACTCTTTTTAAAGGCGAATACGTTTATTATAAACCAAAACCGATTTACCCGCAGGATGCGCCAAAAGTAATTCGAGAAGTTTTAGACCAAGAAAAGGTACAAATGGAAGAAGAAGCCTTCCATGAATTTTTACATAGAATCCCTGCTAACTTAGGCGCTTACTTAAAGAATATCAGAAAACTAAAAGCTATCTTCAAAAAGACAAAGTTTACTCTAGCAGACATTCATTCTGCTTTGTTCACACAAAAAGAAATGAATGCGACTGCTTTGGTAGAGAGTCTCTTGCAAGGTAAAAAAGCAGACTACTTCAAGGAGTTTACCAAATTCAATGATGACAATAGTGAAATTTTACAATTCTTGACACGTTGCTTATATAAACTTGATGAAATCCGAAAAATACGTATCATCAAATCCAAACACAATGGCGAGGTGCCTATCCCTATCATGGATGAAATCTTAAAAACTGGATCTTTCTCTGAAGCAAGAAAGGGCTTTATGAGAAAACAATTACTCGCAGAGGCAAAACATTTCACCGATAAATCAATCAACCAACTGTATGATTTATTAATTGAAATGAATATGAAATTTAAATCAGGATTACGAGACGAAGAAGGAAGAGTATACTTTATTCAAAAATCTTTAGCTATGTTTCAATTGATTCATTCATCTTCTAAATGATATTCCTTTATCTTTCTATACAAATTTCTTTCTGATATCCCGAGTATCTCTGCCACTTTTGCTCGATTACCATTTAACACTTTTAGATTTTCTTGGATGATTAACTTTTCATAGAGATCTAATTTGATACCTGATTGAATAGGTACTTTAAGTTTTTCTCTTTTGAATAGATGAATTGGAAACTTTTGCAATTGAATCCGTTTAGATGTACAAAATGCAACGAGGGAATAAACCAATTCCTTCAAGTCATGGAGATTGAAATGCTTTGCATTGGATGTAAAGAAATATAAACAATCTTCATCGAATCCTAAAATTGATTTTTTTAACTTTCTATTGGCTTCCTCCAAAAATACATTTAGGAATAGAGGAAGGTCTGCTGGCCTTTCCGATAGACTTGGAATCTTAATTTGAAAGGCTTGCAATTGTGAATACAATTGTTTCTCCTTGGAATTTTCATTTTGGTTTTCAATTCGCTCTCCAGGTAATTCCCAATAAAAATGAAAGTTCTCTGGCAAATCATATTTTGTTTCTTCCCACCAACGGATCCAAAAGTCAGCAATCCATGTATCCGCAAGGTGAAAGTTTCTAAAAATAACGGTGGATGGATTTTTTGGTTTTATCTCTTTAAATTCTTTTAAAGAGAGATCAAAAGATTCTTTCCCATCAAAAATATATTTTGCTTTGTTCGCAAGAAAACCTTTGAGCTCTAAGGACTTATCAATCCAATACGATTTCCCACAACCACTTCTTCCGACCATCACGATAGGAACCTGAGATTTGGAGAGCTCTATTAGATTTAGTTTTGCGATTTTAGAATGTGAATCCTCAGCGATCCAGTCAGATTCATTGCCTTTTTTTGACATCTGTGACGATACCTTGCAGATACCCTGAAAATTGTTTAATTTTGTTTTCTTCCATAAATCTTTTTGCTTTCGATGGGAGAATCGTGAGACTTTTAGGATAAGAAATGTTAGGTCTTAAAAAATCTGTTTCTGCTTCGCTATTTGAAAACCCGTTTGTGGAAAGTGAATCTAGATAAACGGAGGTAGACACGATATATTCTTTACCAACTTGCAATTTTTTTTCGATTGGTACTTTTAACCAAAGCGTTTCTCCGTAAGTCTTAAATAGGACTAGTTGATGATTTGAGGAAGGATTCATCTCTTCATATAAATGTGCACCAACAAGAGTTTCTATGTCTGTCTTTACTTCACTTTTTTCTAGTACCCTTTTCTCTGATATTTTTTCATAGGCTTCGGCCATATTATAGCTAGTCACTACATCTACAGCCGCTCTTACGATGGAGGCATCCCATTTTTTAAAACTTTGGTTGGATAAATCGAAGGGTGGTGAAAATTCTTCATTTGTTGAATACAAATCAAATTGATTTAAATATATATACTTGTACTCATCATCAAAACCCAATCGTTGGAATTCCGTAATTCCCAATAGTTTTGATGATGTAATTCTTCCTAGTTTTTGTAGATCCCGAATAAAATCGTATTCACTATGATTTGGAACAATGATGTACGTCTGAACATCCATCTGCTTTAATTCATTTAATGCTAGTTTAAATTCTGACATCTTACTCTTTATAGAGGAGGAAAGGAGTAGAAAAATTTTTCGTGAGCTCTTTTTCCCTGAAGTAAGTTTTAATCGAAGTTGCTGGATGGCTTGGAGGACGGAATCCGCTTGGTTCGATCCATTCCAATTCACTTCTTCATATATTTTTTTTAATTCATCATGGTCCGTAGAGCCAGTGATAGTAAGTGATTTATTTTTTCTGACAAAGGTAGCACCTAATAGAATGGATTGATTATTCAAAAGTACATTGATCAGTTTGGTGAAATCCTTACGGTAATAGGCATACGCACCATTCACATCAAAGAAAAAATGGATTTCACTCACTTTATCAGTTTCACTACCTCTTGTCTGGTAGTATTTCGGAGAAAGAAACCGAAAACATTTCTCAACATGTTTCTCTATAGACAAAAGGAAATTTGTATTCAATTTTGAATTGATCGATTTGTACTGCTTTGTTCTGCAGTTGTAAATTTGTGTTTCGATTAACGTTGGTTGTCCGAAATCCACGATATCATATGAGACAAAATTACTTTCAAACTCTAAACAAAATCGATCAAATTGATCAGGGCTTAACCGAGATTGAATTGTGAAGTTTTCTTTTATTAAAAATTTTTCTACAATACCCCCTTCTGTTATGTCGGTATAAAAATTTCTCCTTAGATAATGACGGCTAAGCCTTGAGATCTCTTGGGATGCCAGTTCTTTGGTTCCCAAAATTTGTGGTACTTCCCCAGAAATGTAGGAGTTGAGAACAGTCACTTCCTTTGCCGAAAGCAAAACAGGGTTGAGTAGCACGAGTGATAGGAGTAGAGTGTAAAAAGATCTGGAACTTCCCACCGAGCCAAGGCAAACCAAAAAAGAAAACTTCTGTAATGAGACTATTTTCTCCATCTCCGAGCACGATAAAATGTCAGAGAAAGGATTGACAACCTGATTTCTTCGAATACAAATCTTACGGAAAGGAGTAGATTCTTTATGAAGAAATCACTTATCATTAGCATCTCCATGATCGCGTTTGTCGTTTCCTGTGGATCCAAGGATGCGCGAAGAGATGCAACGACTGTTGGAAAAAACGGTTGGATTTTTGAAGGTTGGGCATGTGCCCCTGACGCTGCAGCAGCCAAAAGAGGCGAAAGCCCGGCTGAATACTGTAAAGGAAAGGAAAAAGAATTTGATTATCTATACATGAAATTTTCCGCTAGGGCATCAGACAAAGCTATTAAGCAAAACTCTGTAGCCATGAAACAATCTACATGCCGCGAAGCTGCTAGATTGCAAGTAGCTGGTGATGGATTGAAGAAAATCTTAGGTGAATACTTAGAACAAGCTTCTGGTGTTTCCGACGGTCAATCTACAGGTTCCGTAATCGTTTCTGAATCAAAAGGATTGATTAAAGGCATCGGAGTCTATGACTGCTGTTCTCTTAACAATGAAACTGGTATTTGTGCAAACGAAGGTGAGCCTGAGACTTGGGAAGAGTGCCAATGCGTTGGTTATATGAAGTATGCGGGTGGCCAAAAAGCTCTCGAGTCAAAAGCACAATCCGTATCTCAGTAAGTTAACCTTACTCTAAAGATAAAAAACCTCCGTTGAGCGGAGGTTTTTTTTTATACATACGATTCGCAGTTTAGAGATAGGCTTTCCGTTTTTAATTCTCCTTGTCTCTCGTCTGGGTGCAACAAGCCAAAGTATAAATTTTCCAAAAACTCATTAACAGAAGTCATCTGTAACATTTTTGTCTTGAGATCGGTGGGAAATGACAATGAATCCAAGTACTTAACAAAGTGCTTTCGAAATAAGATCAATGCATACTCATCCTCAGATCTGTAAAAATCTAACATAGATTCGAGATGTTCTTTCATAGTTCGGAATATCTCCCTTCGGTCCTGGTTTGATTTTGAAAAATTATGAAATACCCAAGGATTCCCGATGGCTTTTCTTCCAATCAATACAAGATCAACTTTATATCTATCCTGAAGCGATAATGCTTCTTGGTAAGTGGATACATCTCCGTTTCCAAAGATGGGTACCTTTGCCAATGATTTTATCTCACCGATAACATCCCAATTTGCTCTACCAGTATAGGCCATGGCCTTTGTTCGACCGTGGACAGAAATAGCCTGCACACCAGATTCTTGTAAAACATGAACTGTTTCTTTGTAATTTAAATTATTTTCATCCCAACCGATTCTGATTTTCGCCGTGACAGGTACAGACAATGATTTCCGCATTCCTTCTATCATGTGGGAAGCTACCTTCAAATTTTTAAGCAAGCCAGCACCTGAACCGTGGTGAGCTACTTTGGATACAGAGCAACCCATGTTGAGATCTATCACATCTGGTTGCAGCGTTTCTATGATTTTTGCAGCCTCAATGACTGTATCAGCTTCGGAACCAAAAATTTGAAAGAAAATCGGACGTTCCATCTCTTTGAAACGGAACATGTCGATGGATCTTTGGTTTCCTTGTACGATCTGTTCGGTAGAAACAAATTCAGAATAAGAAAAGGCAGACCCTAATTTTCGAGTGATCTGCCTATAGGGGCTATCTGATATGCCCGCCATAGGGGACAAGGCAACGTTTCCGTAGATGCAAACGTTACCTATTTGAATCATGTTATTCGGTATCCTTCACAATGGCAAAATCTTTCACAAAGTCATCATCTTTGATATCTACGACTTTTACACCCATTGCCGAGCGACCAAGTAAGGAAATTTCCTTTGCGCTGACTCGTATCGCCATTCCTGATTGAGTAATGACAAGAAGTTCGTCTTCTTCTCGAATTGTGCAAATACCGACTGACTTTCCGTTTTTTTCTCCTACTTTTAAGTAGGTCATTCCCTTTCCGGCTCGTCCTTTTGTAGAGAATTCTTCAAAATCTGTTCTCTTTCCGATACCATTTTCTGAGATACAAAATAGAGATGTATTGGGTTCAACTTTTGTTAAACCTACAATTTGATCATCGTCCTCAAGTCGCATCGCAGTCACCCCTGAAGCGGTTCTACCTTGCGATCTCAATTCATTGAGATTCATACGAATCGCGAGTCCCTGCTGACTGGCTATGAAGACATCAAAATTTTCGGGATTCGATAGAACCTCGATCAATTCATCTCCTTCACGCAATCCTATCGCAATAATACCTGATTTTTTCGTGTTGGAAAATTCATCTAACTGGATCTTTTTGACGAATCCTTCTTTTGTGACCATCAATAGATACGAGTTATCAAAATTTCGGAAGTTAAAAAGAGATGTTATCGTTTCATCTTCTGTTAGATTGATGATGGCTTTGAGAGATTTCCCTCTTGCTTCCTTTGTTCCAATAGGAAGTTCGTAAACTTTCATCAAGAATGCCCTTCCTTTGTTGGAAAATAACATTAAGTTATCATGCGTAAATGCGACACAAAGTTTTTTAATAAAATCTTCCCGTTTGGTTGAAATACCTTGTACACCTTTACCACCTCGTTTTTGGCGTTTAAAGGTATCCATAGGAAGACGTTTAATGAACATATCTTCAGAAATTTGAACAACAACTTCTTCATCTGCGATTAAATCTTCTGCGTTGAATGAAGAAGATTCTACTGACTCTAAACTAATTTCCGTTGTTCTCTTCCCACCAAATGATTCTGATACACCCTTTAACTCATCGCATATGATGTTTTTGACTCTTTCTGGTTTCGCTAAGATATCTTCTAAATCTTGGATGTGTAATCTTAATTGTTCCAATTCTTCTATGATTTTTTGAACTTCTAATGAAGTTAATCTCTGGAGTCTCATCTCCAAAATTGCATCTGCTTGTACTTCCGTCAGAGAGAATGTGCTGATTAATTTTGCTTGAGCTTCTTTAGGATCTTTAGAAGAGCGAATGATGCGTATGACTTCATCGATGTTATCTAATGCTATTTTGAGCCCTTCTAAGATATGAGCTCTCTTTTTGGCTTTCTCTAGATCAAACTCTGTTCTTTTGACAACAACTTCGTTCCTATGTTTTGCATAGGCTTCCAAAATTTGTTTTAAGGAAAAGATTTGAGGTTTGTTATCAAGAATTGCAAGCATTGTGATACCGTAGCTCACCTGCAATTGGGTTAGTTTAAAAAGTTGATTTAAAATTACCTGCGCATTAAAATCTTTTTTTACATGAATTTCTACTCGGATTCCTTTTCGATCTGAGAGATCTAAAATTTCTGTTATCCCCTCGATAATTTTTTCATTAACTAGATCTCCGATTTTCTCTAGTAGATTTCTCTTATTTACTTGATAAGGGATCTCATGGATAACGATGATCTCTCGTCCCTTTTGGTTTTCAATGATCTCTACCTTTGAGCGAATCCTAATGGAACCCCTACCTGTGGAATATGCTTGGTAAAGACCTTCTCCACCAATGATTGTTCCACCTGTCGGAAAGTCGGGCCCTGGAATGATTTTCATCAACTCTCGAAGAGTAATGTCGGGATTGCGTATCAACGCCACTACAGCTTCTATCGTTTCCGATAAATTATGTGGCGGGATATTTGTCGCCATACCTACAGCAATGCCTGATGATCCGTTGACTAAGATGTTTGGAAAATTAGCAGGGAGAACGTCAGGTTGTTGTCTCGTATCATCAAAGTTTGGCGAGAAGGAGACAGTATCTTTTTCAATGTCTTTCAAAAGCTCTTCTGCTAATTTAGTGAGCCTCGCTTCCGTGTATCGATAAGCAGCAGCAAAATCACCATCTACTGATCCAAAATTTCCCTGACCATCAATGAGAGGTTCCCTCATTGAAAATGTTTGGACCATACGCACCATCGTATCATAGACAGCCGTATCACCATGTGGGTGATAGTTACCTATCACCTCTCCAACAATCTTTGCCGATTTGACATATGGACGGTCACTTCTCCATGCCCGTTCATTCATTGCATGTAAAATACGCCTATGAACAGGCTTGAGACCATCTCGAACATCTGGAAGCGCCCTACCAACTATTACGCTCATCGCATAATCGAGGTAGGCCTCTTTCATTTGGTCTTCAATCTCTACAGGTATGACCCTCACGCCGGATTTTAAGGCTCCTGCAATGTCCGGTCTACCAGATACATTTAGAGATAAAGTTTTAGAAGATTCATTTTCTGGATTATTGATTTCAGTCATATTTTAATTTTATAGATCTAGGTTTGCTACTTTGTAAGAGTTTTCTTCGATAAAACGGCGTCTGGGTGAAACTTCATCACCCATAAGGATATTAAATGTATCTTCTGCTTCCACGAAGTCTTTTAGTTTTACCTGGAGCATAACCCTTGCTTTGGGATCCATTGTAGTTTCCCAAAGTTGCTCTGGATTCATCTCTCCCAATCCTTTGTATCGTTGTATCACTACTTTATCATTGGGTCGGCCTTTTAGAATTTCTTCTTTCTCTCTATCACTATAAACATAAAGTGCCTCTCTTCCGAACTTCAATTGGTACAAAGGTGGTTGAGCAACGTATAAATTTCCGTTTTCAATGATTGCTTTCATATGCCTAAAGAAGAATGTTAAGAGAAGAGTACGAATGTGCGAACCGTCTACATCCGCGTCGGTCATGATAATGATCTTTCTGTAGCGAAGTTTTTCTATATTAAATTCATCATCACCTATACCTGTACCCATAGCGGAGATTAAGGTACGAATCTCTTCATTCGATAGCACTTTATCCAGTCTGGATTTTTCGACGTTTAAAATTTTTCCTTTCAAAGGCAGAATCGCTTGGATATTTCTATCTCTTCCTTGTTTTGCTGATCCACCAGCAGAATCACCCTCGACCAAAAAGAGTTCACATTTTTCAGGATCTCTTTCAGAGCAATCAGCAAGTTTACCTGGCAAACCTCCACCTTCTAGTACTGTCTTTCTTCTGGTAAGATCTCTTGCCTTACGAGCGGCTTCTCTTGCTTTTGATGCTAAGATTGCCTTTTCTAATATTTTTTTAATGATGGTTGGGTTTTCTTCAAAGAATAGATTTAATCCTTCACTTGAAATTGTTTGCATCAAGCCTTTGACTTCAGCATTTACTAATTTCTCTTTGGTTTGGCTATTGAATTGAGGTTGAGGAATTTTGATCGATATAACTGCACAAAGTCCTTCTTTGACGTCATCACCAGTTAAGCCGTTAGGTTGTTTTTTAAAAAGAATTTGATCCTTTTTTAATTGGTCGTTTAGTGTTCTTGTAAGTGCAGCCCTGAACCCTTCTAAATGAGTCCCACCTAAATTGTTGTTAATTGCGTTTGTAAAACAAAAGATATTTTCTGTATAAGTATCACAATATTGAACCGCAATTTCTGCCCAGACATTTTCTTTTTCTCCATGGAAGTGTAAAACCTTATGCAAAGGATGCTTTGATTCGGTGATGTATTCAACGAAGGAAACGATTCCTCCATCAAATTTAAATTCATGTTTAGCAATGTCTGATTTTCTATGGTCTTCAATGCGAATGAAGAGACCCTTGTTTAAGAATGCGATTTCACGAAACCTCGAACTCAAAGTTTCAAAAACAAATTCCGTGGTGGTAAATATGGAGTTATCTGGTAAGAATCGTACGGTTGTTCCATTCCGATCGGAATCGCCTATGACCTTTACATCTTCAATTGGAATTCCAGCTTGGTATTTTTGGTAATGGACTTTGCCAGATTGGTGTACTTCTACTTCAAGCCAGGTTGAGAGAGCATTAACGACGGATACTCCAACGCCATGCAATCCTCCTGAAACCTTATAGGCATCATTTTCAAACTTTCCACCTGCGTGGAGAATGGTGAGAACAACCTCTATGGTAGACTTACCTTTGTCTGGATGGATGCCTGTTGGGATTCCACGACCATTGTCTTTAACCTCAATGATATTTCCAGGAAGGATCTTTACATCGATCTCTGTACAGTGACCGGCCATCGCCTCATCCACTGAGTTGTCGACGACTTCATAGACCATTTTGTGTAAACCGGTCTCGTCCTGAGTCCCTATGTACATCCCGGGACGCTTTCGGACGGCTTCTAAACCCTCTAGAATCTTAATTTTGGAAGCTGAATACGTGGAGGAGGAAGTCTCGTTGGTCATGGTTTTTTAGATGTCCTATAAGGAAGTATCCCCAAAAAGGCTCACTACGGCAAGTGAAAACAGGGTGGACTTCGCCTAGGCGGACCTCTATAAACTAGACCTTTCCAACTTTGAACTGCAATTTTTGAACCCTTCTTGGGTGTATAATTTTGTTGATTTTTTTTAAGATTTCTAGCTCTGAAAATTTCAATTCCTGGCTTACTAAAGAATGATTACATTGAATAACACATATAATCTCTGTTAATTTTACAGGTTCAGAATGGTCACCCAGAACTGCACCCACGAGGTCTTTCCAGACTACTTTGATTTTGTTTAAATCTTGGTCTATTAAGAGAGATTGTTGGTTAATCCCCAATTTATCAAGTGAGCTTAAAAAATCTCCTAAATCTACTTTTTTCAAAGCTCTATCCTTCTCTTTACAGAACCAGATTCAATTTCATAGATTTCTCTTTCAAAATCAAGAGATCCTATGTAATCCTTAATCCCCTCTAAGTCTGTTGTGGTAAAAAATGCTTGGTCACAACCGGATATAAGTTCTACAAAATATTCTCTTCTTTTTACATCCAGTTCACGGATGATGTCATCTATCAAAAGAACCGGCGCCTCACCAGTATTTTCTTTGGTCCATTGGAAACTTGCGGTTTTCATTGCGATGACAGCACTTCGTTTTTGTCCCTGAGATCCAAAGTGTGATAAGTCGCGCTCCTGAGTTCCAATGGGTATATCATCTCTATGAGAGCCACAACTCGTGTAACCAATGGCCATGTCTTTTTTTAGGTTTTTAATTAATTTTTCGCGATGCTCTTGTTCAGAGGATACATTAGGTTTATAGAATATATCGAAGTTATCCTTTCCATTGCTTAAGGTTGATAGATTTTTAGAAAAATAAATGGATAACTCTGAAATTATCTTCTGCCTTTCCTTTCTTATTTGGGCATCCCGCTCCACCAATGGTTCATTCCATATTTCTATTTCTTGAACGCTTGGATTTTCTTTTTTGAGAGCAGAGTTTCTTTGTTTTAAAAGTCTTTGGTATTCTATAATGTTTTGTAGGTAAGTTTGGTTATGTGAAGAAATAAATGAATCGATAAATTTTCGACGTTCCTGGTTACCTGCTTCGATGATAGCCAAGTCAGGTGGACAGAGGATGACAGATTTAAAAAATCCAATTGAATCAGCTACTTTTTTGATCACTTCACCATTGATCTTTATTCGTTTTCTTTTGATTCCTTGCTTTTGAATTCCATATTCGAATAAAAAATCTTCCCCTCTTGATTCGAACTCTGCGCGAAGAAATGTGAAATCGCTATCCCATTTCAATACTTGGTCTTCATCAGACTCACGAAAGCTCTTAAGCAAAGAGAGTATAGAAATCGATTCTAGAATATTTGTCTTTCCTTCTCCATTATTGCCTATAAAGAAGATTAACTTTGATTTAAATGTTAAATCAGTTTCCGTGTGGTTACGGAAATTTTGGAGCGTTAAACGCCTAAGAAACATTATAACTTCATAGGCATAATGACAGATACAAAATCACTATCAGACGGATCCTTAAATAAAACAGGCGCACTAGAAGAAGTAAATTCAAGTATAACTTCAGGATCATCAATAGCTTTTACAACATCACTCAAATAGTCTCCCTTAAATGCTATCGTGATAGAATCTCCTGAATACTCTGTTGGCATATTATGATCAAACATCATTGTTCCGGGGTTAGATGAGCTAATATTTACATTTCCTGATGAAAAACTCAATCGGATCTGTTTTGAAGGTTCTTCTGCCGATATAAGAGCTTGTTTTAAAAAAGTTAAAAAATCTGCTTTTTGAAATCTAACACTTTGCGATGTTTGTTTTGGAATGACTTGTTCATAATCAGGAAAGTTTCCATCAATCAGTTTGAACAACAATTCTACATTTCCACTTGATACATAAATCTGCTCATCTATAAACCCTATCTTTGCTGTATCCTTTCCTTCCATCATTTTTAGCATTTCACGTACGGCTTTATGTGGAATAATGACTCCATTTTTGAAAGGAAACTGTTTTGGAAATTTTCTTACGACTTTTGATAATCTCCTACCGTCAGTTCCTACAACGATCAAGTCCGTATCATTCGGCTTTAAAAATAGTCCGTTGAATACAAAACGAGTCTCTTCAATTGCCATGGCATAAGACGTTTTTCGGAACATCTCACGAATGGTTTGGCAAGGAAATTCTACGACACTGGATTCAGAAACAGAAGGGATTGTTTTTATATCATCTGAATCAATACCGTTGACTTTAAACTTAGTATCCATTTTTCCAGTAGCATCCGTGATGAGTGTCTCGGAAGACTCTTGGTTGTCGTTCGTTGCTAAACTTGTAGAATCAAAGTTTAGATTCTTAAAAATATTGGATAACTGTTTTGCTGGAAGACTAGCGGATCCTTTTTGACCTACCACTGCACTAACAGAAGTTTTAATAGCGATTTCTAAGTCAGTAGCCGAAAGATAGACTGCATTGTCAGTCGCTTGAATTTTTAAGTTAGATAGAGCGGACTTGATTTCTCTAACGGTGATGACTCCATCTACTGCAGTTATTGCTTTTAAAAACTCATGGGTATTGACAGTAAATTTCATCTGGGACTCTCCTAATGTATATTTATATAGATTATATATATTATGTCGTTTCTGTTGTTTCTGTCAGTATGTTCACAAAGCCTAAAGATTTCAATTTTTATTGGATTATGTCTTATTTTTTACCTTTTTTGCCTGTTTATATTTATGTCTCTTTTATGCAGTTTTCTCAAACTTTCCGACATTAGTTTCTGTTTTATGTCCTATTTAAAGTTTATAAACAGTTTATTTACGTAGTTTTGAACAGTTTATTGGAAACCGATCTGCAAACGCAATGCCTGGTAAACCTCATTCAGGGAAGCATCCGTTTTTAGTTTCTCTGAAATATTTTGAATCCCATGGATGACGGTTGTATGTTGCGCATTGAAGATTCTTCCAATGTGGGCCTTTTTTAGGGAAAAGACCTCAAAGAGTAAGAGCATGCAAAGGTGTCTAGGAATGATAAAATCAGCCTTTCGACTTTTGCCCAATAGATCAGAGCGCCCAATGGACATTTTTTGACAGACCAGCTCAATGACTTGGTCTGGGTCATAACCAATTCGTTTACGATTAAGCTGAAGGCGAGTATTCGCGATTTCTTTGATTGTTTCTTCGGATAGTAAAAACAGATTATAAGCTTTCTTATACAAAACAAGATCGTTCATAATTCCTAATAATGCGCGAGAGTCACCACTGGAATGGTCGGCTAACCAGGATAAAAGTTCGTTAGACATTGGTATGTCATAAACCATGGAATAGTGTTTAAACATTTCCGAACGCAGAGTACGGTCATGTTCTTTTAGATCCGCACGAATCCCATGGACAAATCGAGATTTTAGCCTGTCATGTAGAGGAAGTTCTTCGCTAGGCCTATCTGAAGCGATTACGATTTGCCTTTTTCTTTCATATAAAAAATTAAAGAGAGCAAAGAACTCCTCTTGGGTTTTTTCAGCTCCGCCATTTAAGAATTGGATGTCATCAAAAAGTAAGACATTGTACGATTGGTATTTTATTTTAAATGATTCGAGTCCATCACGATTGCTTTGCCTTACGCTAAAGATAAACTCATTTAAAAATGAAATACTACTTACATAGCGGATAGTTTTCCAAGGTTCTCTTTTTTTGATTTCATTACCTATGGCATGCAAAAGATGGGTCTTCCCTACTCCGACGGGTCCAAAGAAATAGACAGGATTAAATTTAGAAGGATGTTCTATGAGACTTTGAGCCGCCGTATATGCCAGTCGATTACTATCGGAAACAAAGAATGTTTCAAAGGTGTAATCGGAGTTTAACTCAGCGGATGTATCATCAAATTTTGACTCTAAAATGGATTTAATAGAATCAGAAGATTCTTGTTTATCAGTGATGACGGTGAGTTTAAGATTGTCACCTATCACTTGATAGGCTGCTGATTCTAAAAAATTTGAGTATTTAGCTTCAATATGAGATTTTATGGTTTGAGAGGGAGCCGAGACAATCAATTCTCTACCATTTATGGTAACCAATTTCAAAGGAGATATGAATGTTTTGAAATAATTAGGCTGAATATTTTTAGAAACTTCCTCTAAAATCGATTTCCAAGATTGATCCAATTCCCCGTTACCTCGTCCTTGCCGGGTACTATACTTCTATTCAGTAGGTAGAATTCAAATCAAAATCCCAGATTTGTTCTCGAAAGGGAAAATTAAAGAAACTTGATAAAAATATTATGTCTCTTTTGTTGTCGACTAATGCGTGTAAGAGGCTAGCTGTGAAAATAGTTTTGAAATCAAAAAGTATTCGATGGCAGGAATCTGCGAGTGAAGTTTTGATTTAAATTCTAAGATTGCTTGTATATGTTTTGCATACAAATCAAAATCTTTTTCTCTATATACATAGAGAAGGAGCAGAGAGAATAAATCTAAAAAGTCAATTGTACTCAAAACTTCTTTGAATGATTTTTTATCGGCCATTCTTTCTCTGACCCAATTCTCAAGCTTCAATAGAAGTAAACTATCGAAGGCGTGTTCTCGTATCGTTCCCAACCACTCATCGATAATGTCTTGGTCAAATTCAAAAGGATTCAATGATCCGCCAAAGAATTTTCTACCTTCAAAACTCACATGGCTTCTAATTTCTCGAATAGCTGATTGATTTAGGTAATGGAATGGAATCGCTAGGGAGCGAGAGACTATCGTTTTTTTTAACAAATTTAAATCGTTTACGAGAAGGATAAACAATGTATGAGATGGTGGCTCTTCCAATGTCTTAAGGAGAGTTGTTTCCGCCTCATGGTTGATACGTTGTGATTCAGGGAACAAAACAATCCTTTTGTGCGACGTGTGAGGTTTAAAAGGTATCTTATGATACAAAAGCCAACGTACTGTAAATTCGTCTGGATCTTTTTCCTTACCTATGGCTATGTTTTTGTTTCTTGGAAATTGGATGTAATCAGGGTGCAAGCCACGCATAAACAGGCGGCAGGATTCACAATCTCCACATGATGTTCCCCGGAGGCAAAGCAGATGGCGTGCGAACCGTTCAGCGGCGTGCCACTTACCAACTCCATCGGGCCCATGAAAGATAAGAACACCTGGAAGTTTATCTGGGAATTTCGCAAAGTAGCTCAAATAAGATAAGGCTACTTCTTGTCCTCTCGTTTCTTCTATGGAAAATGGGGCAACACTCACAAGAGTAAATCAGTATACCGAACTTAACCAATCTTTGTAAAGATCATCTTCACCGCGCACAATGGTGAAAAATAAGGATTGGATTTTCTTAGTGATGGCTCCTTTGTTTCCATCTCCGACGATCCTTCTGTCTACCTCTTTGACCCAAGCGACTTGCACACCAGTTCCCGTGAAAAAAATCTCATCAGCGATATAGAGTTCAGAGCGTAAAACATTTCTTTCTACCAATGGAATCTTTAAATCGTTTGCAAGTTTGATGATGGTCCTTCGTGTGATGCCTTCTAAGATAGAAGAGTTCAAACTTGGAGTTATTAGTTGTCCATTTCGGACGAGAAAGATATTTTCTGCAGAGCCCTCAGAAACGTATCCATTCGCATCTAGAAAAATAGCTTCATCCATCCCAGCTTGCACTGCCTCAGACTTAGCAAGGGCTGAGTTTACATAACCACCGCTACTTTTAGCTAGTGAAGGGATCTGGTTATCGGAATACCTTTGCCAAGAACTCACAATGGTTCTTAATCCGTTTTCTGTATCTAGATAATCATCAAGTTTAAGAATGTAGATCGCTAACTCCACATCTACATCATGAAACCTCGGTGAGAGTTGAAGAGCTGAGGTATAGATGATCGGCCGAATGTAAATGTTTTGGTGGTAGTGGCTCTTTCGGATCAAATCCAAAGTAATTTCTACCAATTCTTCAGGAGATTTTTTAAAGTTCAATTGCATCATCTTTGCGGAATTTACAAGACGATTGAAGTGATCAAAAAGTCGGAACACGTAGAGATTTTTCTTTTTGGGATTGTAATATCCTCTTATCCCACCGAAGACAGAGGTGCCATATTGGAAGGCATGTGTTTGGATACTAATCTTGGCCTCAGTGGTGGGAATGATCTTTCCTTCGAAGTAACAAAGTTCTTTGTGTGATGTGCTCATTGGCTTTCCTAAGCTTACTAAATTTTTAAAGTTTGGTATTTAGAAAATGAATTTTATCTTTTTTTCTCTCGAAGCTTTAGAGCCTTTTCCACTTATCGTTTAGATAGATTCCCAAACCACGAACTGATTCGTTACATGACATAATATGGAAAATCATTTTTATCCTCATCGATTTGATTGCGTCGTTGTTGGCGCGGGCCATGCAGGTTCCGAGGCAGCATATATTACGGCAAAAGCTGGCATCCGAACTCTTCTCATCACTATGAATCTCGACACCATCGGGCAGATGAGTTGTAACCCAGCTATAGGGGGAATTGCAAAAGGCCATATGGTAAGAGAAGTGGATGCCCTGGGTGGATTAATGGCTAAAGTGATCGATGCCACAGGCATTCAATTTAAGATGCTGAATACCTCAAAAGGACCATCCGTTTGGGCACCGCGCGCTCAAGCAGAAAAGAAACAATACCAGCTAATGGTGAAGCATGAATTAGAAAAGTTATCTTATCTCTCCATCAGACAAGATACCGTAGAAGACTTAATCATTGAAGGACAACAAGTCGTCGGGCTAAAGACAGGAAGAGGTTTTAGTTTTGAAACCAATCATGTGATTCTCACAACCGGAACCTTTCTTTCAAGTGTGATTCACATCGGTACTTACCAGAAGGAATCAGGAAGGATAGGAGAGCCAACGACCAAAGGCCTTTCTCATTCTTTAGCTCATGAAAAATTTAGAATGGGCCGTCTGAAGACAGGAACACCCGCAAGAGTTCATAAGAATTCTATCGACTTAGCTGGTTTAGAAGAACAGCATGGTGATGAAAATCCATCTCCGTTCTCTTTCTCCACAGAAACAATCACGCGAAGGCAAATCCCCTGTTACATAACCTATACCAATGAAAAAACACATGAGCTTATCCAGGGAAATCTTTCGCTCTCCCCAATGTATTCTGGCCAAATCAAAAGTACTGGGCCGCGGTATTGCCCAAGTATAGAAGATAAAGTCGTACGATTTGCCGAACGTGATAGGCATCAGATATTCATAGAACCAGAAGGTTATGAGACCAATGAGATGTATCTAAATGGAGTCTCTACTAGTTTACCGGAAGAAGTCCAATGGAAGTTTTTACGTACGATCAAAGGACTAGAATCCGTTGAGTTAATGAGACCAGGGTATGCAATTGAATATGACTATGTAGACCCAACGGAATTGAAACCAACACTCGAAACCAAAAAAGTAAAAGGATTGTTCCATGCGGGCCAAATCAATGGAACTACTGGTTACGAGGAGGCGGCAGCACAGGGTTTAGTCGCAGCTTATAATGTGATTCGTTCTGTAAGAAAGGAATCGCCGATTGTGTTTCCTAGAAGCGAATCATACATAGGTGTTTTGGTGGATGATCTCGTATACAAAGGAGTAGAGGATCCATACAGGATGTTCACAAGCAGAGCAGAGTATAGACTTCTCTTGCGACAAGACAATGCAGACCAACGATTGATGAAGTATGGATATGAGATGGGTTTAATCGAAAAGGATGCTTTTGAAAAAATGAAGTCTCGTTATGCCTTGATAGACAATCTCAAACAAAAATTGAATTCGCTTTCTATGAAACCCGTGGAAGGTTTAGAGCAAGTATTGGAAAAAAGAAAGATCCAAAACTTTAAATTTGGGCATAGTGTAGCTGCCTTTCTTAAGAGACCGGAAGTGCGGATCCAAGACTGCGAAATTTTCCTTCCTGAATTGAACCAATTGGATTACCAAGCTCAATCTGTATTAGAGATGGAGCTAAAGTATGAAGGGTATTTGAAGCGAGAGTTGGAGTCGATAGAGTATCGAAAGAAGTTTTATTCTCTAAATATCCCAGAAGACTTTGATTATAAATCTGTAAAAGGACTTAAGACAGAAGCGATCATTAAGTTGGAAAAGCATAGACCAATGAATCTAGAGATGGCTGGCCATATTTCAGGCGTAGATCCATCAGATGTTGATCTATTGCTGTATCATTTGGTAGAAAGACGTTAGCTCAATTCTCTGCCTTGGAGACTTTATTTTTAAATTTATCCTCATAGATCAGAGTGTGTGTTTTTTCAAGCACCCACTGGTCTGATTGTTTCACGTGAAACGTGTAACTTTCCAAAAGCCCATCTTGTTTGTATTTTAATTTGTGAACTCGTTTAGTCTCACCTTGCGAAAACTCCCTCTCTACTAGCTGGCCTTTCGTATCGTATTTAAAGACTACTTCACCAAGAGCTTTCTTTTTATCAGAAAACATAGTTTGGATCTGGACATTGGGTCGTTTTGGGTCGAGAGAAAACCGAAACGATTCTAAATCATTCGTATCCGCATTAACTCCTTCTCCAGCGATCACCGATCCTTCCTTGTCAACGGTCAGAGTGTAATGGATCAGAACTTTTCCTGACTCATCTTTCGTTATGATTTTTTGAATGAATTTCCCTTTGTAGAGAAACTCTTTTCTTTCCACCAAAGTATCATCAGAAGAGTAGACCTCTTCGCCTATGACTAGACCGTTCCGGTAGCGATAGACAGTCCTTCCTTCCTTAATCCCCTCTCCTTTGGAGTATCGTTCTTCAACCAAACGTCCCTCATCATCGTAGATAAAGTCCGTGACAAAGACTACTGTTCCTTCTGCGTTTCTGATGATTTCTTTCTGAGGAGACTTTGTTTGTTTCGAAAAAATCAATTGGTCTTTATACGACCACTTTCCTGGTGTATAAGCAAACAAGGAGCTTGCTAACAAAAAGATAAAAAGAAAGATGATTCTCATGCGTGGGACTCTCCTATAGAATTCTTCGGCTAATTATAGGAATCCTAAACGAGATTATGTCTGCTGAAAAATACCAAGATAAAATTATTCAACTTTTACCTACGATAGCTGGAGAGATTCTGACTGACTTTCGTTGGGATCTCGTTTCTCTGTTTGAAACTTTCTTACAAAGAGAAAATGAACGCGGAGGATTTTTTTCTAAACGAGACTCGGAGCTTATTTTTGATCGGCATATCATTGATTGTTTATTGTTTGTTTGGTACTTAAAACGAGAAGGCTATGTTTCACGTGAAACAAAAGTTGCAGATGTGGGTACAGGACCTGGCCTTCCTGGATTCTTATTCCAATGCTTACAAGAACCTCCACAACTGACTCTCATTGATTCCCAACGGAGAAAACTCTCCTTATTAGAGGGAGAATACCTTGCGAATCTATCACTCTACGGTGAACCAAAAATTCATTTTTTATATGCTCGAGCGGAGGAAGTAGAATCTACATTTGATTTAGTCACATTGAGAGCGGTGATCCCTTATCCGTATTCAGCAGAGCTATGCTGTAGATTGACCAAGACCCAAGGTTTATTATGTCCCTATCTTGGGCAGAGTTCTGTCGCAGTCGACTTAGAGAAAGAGGTCTTGCAGAACCAAGGCTTTGTCTTGAAAAAAGAAATCGCTATTGAGGAATTAAGCTTTTTAGGAAAGAGACATATCAAGATACTGCAAAAGAATTCAAAACCAAAGCCTGGCTATCCCAGACCTTGGAAAGAAATCGTAAAAGATACGAAAGGCTAAAATGGGAAAGATTATATCAATCAGCAATCAGAAAGGTGGAGTTGGGAAGACGACAACAGCCATCAACCTGGCATCGAATCTAGTCAACTTACAGAAAACCGTACTCCTTGTAGACATTGATCCTCAGGGCAACTCAGGTTCAGGACTCGGCCTAGAAGTCCAATCTCTCCAAAAGACTACCTATGAATTATTGATCGGTGAACTTTCTGCAAGAGAAGCGATTCAAAAAACTTCCATATCAGGTTTGGATATTATCGCTTCCAATATAAACCTCTCTGGATTGGAAGTGGATTTTCTCGGACTAGAAAGAAAGGAATTTAAATTAAAAGAGGCACTTACTTCCATCAAAGACCAATATGATTTTATTTTCATCGATTGCCCTCCCTCTCTAGGTGTCTTGACCATCAATGCCTTGTGTGCCTCACAATCAGTGATGATCACGTTGCAGACAGAATACTTTGCCTTGGAAGGTCTATCTCAATTGATGCGCATCATCTCATTAGTCCAAAACCAATGGAACCAAAGTCTCGAGTTAGAAGGAGTTTTGTTAACAATGTATGATAAAAGGACAAACCTAGCTAACCAAGTAGCTGATGATGTGAGAAACTTTTTTAAAGAGAAAGTGTACGAAACTGTCATTCCTAGAAACATAAAACTTTCTGAGGCTCCCTCATTTGGTAAGCCTATCAATTTATATGATCCTGATGGAGTTGGAGCAAAGAGTTATAAAAGTTTGGCAGAAGAACTGATAGGGAAGGCTTAGATATTTATGGCTTTGGGCAAAGGAAAAGTACTGGGTAGAGGTCTAAGCAATCTCATACCTGTGAATGATAAAAATGAAGAACTGAGCAAAGAAGATTTATCTGGACTCAGAGAAATCAAAATATCCGAAATTTCTATAAATCCATTCCAACCTAGAAAGACATTTTCGAATGAGAGTTTACAGGAACTTTCACAAACTATTCAGGTCCATGGTGTTATCCAACCGATTGTAGTTCAAAAAAATAAATCATCCACTGGCTATACTTTGATATCGGGGGAGCGAAGGATGAGGGCTTGCAAATTAGCAGGCTTTCTGAAAATTCCAGCCATCGTAAAAGATGTATCTGAAAACGAAATGATGGAAATGGCTCTCATCGAAAATTTACAGCGTGAGGATCTAAATCCCGTTGAAGAAGCTCTCGCGTATCAATTAATAATCGACAAACAGGGATTAAAGGTCACAGAACTCGCGAGTAAAATTGGAAAAAATCGTTCTACAGTTTCTAATTTGGTTCGGCTTTTAAGTTTGCCTAAACCAGTTCTTGATTGGTTGAGAGAAGGAAAACTTTCAGAAGGGCAAGCAAGACCTTTGCTCTCTTTACCAGAGGCCAAAAAGCAATTGGATGTTGCGACAAAGATTGTCCAGGAAGGTTGGACGGCAAGGGATGTTGAAAACCATGTCTCGCTAATTCTTCATCCTGATAAAAAGATAAAATCAAAACAATCTGATCTGAGTAAAGATGCAAGTATTGCTAAAATAGAAACAAAACTCAGAAATAAATACAGTTCCAAAGTCGAGATCGCTCACAATGAATCTAATGGAAAAGGAAAGATAACCTTCTCCTATGCAAACCTATCAGACATGGAACGAGTTCTGGAACTCCTCGGTATTAAACTGTAGTTCTGCCAAACGTGCATAAAGTTTACTACTAGAGATCAATTCTTCGTGAGTACCAACATTCTCAACCCTTCCCTGATTTAAGACAACGATCTGATCTGCTTTTAGGATTGTAGACAATCGGTGGGCAATCATGATTGTCGTTCTCTCTTTCGAAAAACCATCTAATGCTTTCTGGATCATTTGCTCTGATTGGGAATCGAGAGCTGAAGTTGCTTCATCCAAAAGCAGAACTAGAGGGTTTTTGACGATTGCCCTTGCGATGGCAATTCTTTGTTTTTGCCCTCCGGATAGTCTTGAGCCTAAATGCCCTAAATCTGTATCCCAAGAATTTGGAAGTTGAGATAAGAATTCTGTTACGTATGCTTTCTCTGCCGCTTCTTTTACCATTTCTTCGGAAGCTAAAGGATTTCCGTACAAAATGTTCTCGTACAAGGAGCCAGAAAACAAAATCGGCGATTGCGGGACGAAACTAACCATTGATCTATATTCCTTAAGAGGTAGCCGTTGGATGTTGATCCCATCAATTTCGATCTGACCAGATTCTGGGTCATAAAACCTAAGTAGTAATTCAAACAAAGTAGATTTGCCAGCTCCCGAGGGACCAACAATCGCTGTCGTTTTTTTCGCAGGAATTTGGAGCTTGATTTCTTTTAATATGCTCTGCTCTGGTCTGCTGGGATAAGAGAAAGATACAGAATGGAAATGAATTTCCCCCTTGGGTGGTGGATATTGTTGTATGCTCTCGCTCGGTACACTAAGTATATCTGATTGGGCATTCAGCAATTCCATTAAACGTTCGGTTGCTCCAGAGGCTCTTTGTAGATCACCCAATACTTCTGATAAGGCACCCATGGAACTTGCAACCATAATGGAGTAAAAAGCAAATGATGTGAGTTCCCCGGCGCTTATCCTTCCTTCCAAAACGTCTAGACCCCCAACCCAAAGCATAAAGCAGATTCCAAGTAAAATGAGAAGGATCACAGAAGAGATGAGTAAAGACCTTTGTCGAATTCTCGCGACCGAAGTTTGGAAGGACTGTTCCACATTTTCTTTGAATTTAATGCGATCAATTTCTTCATGTGTGAAACTTTGTAGAACCTTTATATTCAATAATGCCTCACTGACATAAGATCCCACATTTGCGATCCGATCTTGAGTATCTCTAGATAGGCGTCTCACTCGTTTTCCAAAGAAGAGAATGGGAAATACCACGAAGGGAACAGAAAGTAAAATGATTAAAGTAAGTTTAATGTTCGTGAAGAATAGAAAGACGATTCCTCCACAAAACATCAAAACATTACGCAGTGCTATGGATGCAGAAGATCCAAAAACTGTCTGTAGAATAGTTGTGTCGGCAACAATTCGTGACTGAATCTCACCTGGAGAATTTAACTCAAAGAAGCTGGGTGGAAGAGTTAAGATATGGGAAAAAACATCCAATTTAAGATCAGAAGAGACTCTTTCGCCTATCCAGGAGACCGTATAGTGGCGTACGTAAGTACCGATTGCCATAAGTAAGCCAATTCCTGCGATCACGGCTAAGGAAATGAATAGTTCTTCTTTTGAGCGAGCAGAGAACCCTGCGTCAATTAAATGCCTGATACCTTGCCCGAGAGAGAGCGTGACACCTGCAGTAAACAGAAGCGCAAGGGCGGAGAAAAAGAGAACCTTTCGGTAGGGAAACAAGTACTTTAACGAGGAACGTAAAGAATGGTAGTTTTTACTTTTGGGACGATCTAGATTGAGCAACAGGATTAACCTTTTAAGTCAATTAATAGACCTCTGATCTCATCCATTTGTTTCAAAATTGAGAAGGCTGAATTTGTTGGTGAAAACATTGTGTTTGCCAAAAGATCTAGTTTTTCATCTAGAACTTTAATATAACGAATATCCTTAGTATCGTTGCGGCCTAAGGAAGGAGCCCTCATCACTTTATGGTTCTTTTTCAGGATAAGCTCAGCTATTTGTTTGATGTGATCTTTATATTCTGAAAGAGTTTTTTGGTTCTGTGATGAGATCAAAGCCCTTTCTAAATCAGGCAGGTCTTTCCAAAGTTCATTAAGTTCTTTTGTATTGTCATTTGTATGTGGAACGATACTATCAAGAATTTCGAAAAAACTCTGTTTGGCTGGATCCGTTTCTGCGACTGATTTACCTTCGCTAGGTTTTTTTTTGTTCGTAGACGAACTTGTTTGGGTAGGTGCAGATTGAACGAACATAGATCCTCACTAAGAGCGAGTAGGATTTATGGTGCATTTGCCGTGAAAGATAACGCCTTCCTCTACGATAAGTCTTGGAGTTACGATGTCGCCTTCAAGCCTACAACTGGAAAGAAGAGTTACTCTCTCTGTCGCATAGATATTTCCACGGATTTCTCCACCAGCTACCACTACTCTAGCCTTAATATCTGTATCGACGATTCCGGATTTTCCTATAAGTACCTTTCCCTCTGTTTCTAGGACACCGCGGAATTTTCCGTCAATCCGAATGAGACCTGGGAATTTAAATTCACCAGTGAATTCCGCGCCTTCACCAATGACACTGTTGATTAAATACTCTTCTTCTTGTGTTTCTTTTGACATTATTCTTGGATTTGGTTTAGGAATGAAAATGGATTCAAGGCTTGCGTACCAACATGCACTTCATAGTGAAGGTGGTAGATTGGATTTTCAGGAGTTTTGCCAACATAACCAATGACATCTCCTTTTGAAACCTTTTCCATCTTTTTGACTTTGATACGATCCAAGTTTGAGTAAATGGTTTTCCATCCAAATCGGTGAGCCACCTTCACGTAATAGCCTGTTGCCGGCGAGAAGCCTGTTTCATAGGCAATGCCTGGAGCAGTAACAATGACTTCAGCCCCTGGAAAGGAACCAATATCTAAACCTCGATTGAATTCTTCTTTTCCGGTAATGGGTGAGAGGTACTTACCAAACGGAAATAGAACGTATCCTTTGGTAGGCCAGATGGAAGGTGTATTACGAATGATATTTTTACGTTTCTTGATGAGTTTGATGATCTCATCTGAGAGCTCTGAAGACAACTTTAAGTTATGTATGTCTTCTTTGATTCGGAAGGACTCTTCACTAATGTTGGTTTGTGGAGTTCCTTGCATAGCAAAGAATTGGTTACTACCACCCATTCCTTTTGAAACTCTTGCTGGGTCACCACCCAATTTTATGTAAAGATTTGAAATCTTATCATAGTAATATTGGATCGTTTCGTGTAGAGAATTAACCTCATCCTTCATTTTCGAAGACTGGCGAATGAAGTCTTTATTTGTTAGGTTTAATTCTGTTAGCTGGTGCACTGAGCCACTATGGGAAAGAACATTCACAGCACTGATTACTAACAATACAACTACCACTCCGATGAAAATGGAAATCGTCTTATAAGAAATGACAAAATTGATTGTCTTTCGATCTGTATGAGGAATGACCATGATGGTCAGCTTCTCACGGCCTTTTTTGTCCAAATCTTCATAGCGTTGCGATAGTTTTAATTTCCATTCCTGCATCTTGTAACGCAGACGGTAAAACTGGAGGTTGATAAACTGGCGCAAATTCATAGAACTAACAAAAAAAGGTCAGATATTGCAAAACTTCTCCCTTGCCCTATATCTTTCGATTGAATTTTCATTTTCACTGCATGGAATTTACAAAACCTGCTCCTTATGGCGCATTCTCTGATCGATACCCACTGTCATTTGGACATAATACAGGAACAAGGTCTAGCTATTGGGGAAGCTGTCTCCTTAGCGAAGGATGCTGGTTTACGAAAAATCGTTCAAATCGGGATAGACCTGCCTAGTTCAGAGAAAGCGATCCAAATCGCTGATAGCTATTCCTCAGATTCCTTAGAGATAGTGTATACCATTGGCTGCCATCCAACCGAAACCCATGAATTTCCGAAAGCGGATGAAATACTGCAATTGGCAAAAACGCGCCTAAGTGATCCACGATTCGTGGGGATTGGAGAAATAGGGATGGATCTCTACCACAATGCAGACCAAAAGCAGGCTCAGCGCGATGTACTTTCGAAATTTTTAGATTTTTCCAGCGAATACAAATTGCCTGTTGTGATCCATTCTCGGGATGCCTTTCAGGAAACTTGGGAAGGTTTGCAAGAATATAAAGGCAGAGCATTTGGAGTCATCCATTGTTTTACCTATGATTTCGAGGCAGCAAAACGATTTATTGATTTAGGGTATTACATTTCATTTTCGGGCATCTTAGCTTTTAAAAATGCGATTGAGATACAAGAGGCAGCAAAGCAAATCCCTCTGGAATGCATTTTGATAGAAACCGATGCACCTTTCCTTGCTCCACCACCTTTTCGAGGAAAGAGAAATGATTCCTCTAAATTACCTCATATTTTAGAAAAGATGTTTTCATTGCGTTCAGAGAGTAATGAAGTCATTGAATCAAAACTATTGCAAAACTCTGAAAAATTCATCGCAAGAAAGGCTTACTATGCTTGATATCAATCGAATACTGCAGAATCCGGAAGTCTTATTAGATACACTTCAAAAAAGGGGATTTGATTCCAAAGACATTGAATCTAAAATTTCTGAAGTTAGTTCCAGACAGAGAAAGTTAAAATTAGAATCCGAAGAGTTACGTGCAGAACGTAACAAAGTATCAAAAGAAATTGGAATTCTTAAAGCTAAAGGTGAGGACATTTCCTCCATTTCTCAATCCATGAAATCGGTTGGAGATAGAATCAAAGCTATAGAAGATGAGTTGGCAAGTTATGAGGAATCTTTACATGATATCAACATAGGTCTTCCCAATCTCTTGGATGACAGTGTTCCTTTTGGAAAGGATGAGAAAGATAACGTCTTAGTTAAGACGTTCGGAGAAAAGAACTCGTTTACGTTTCCGGTAAAACCTCATTTTGAAATTGGTGAGGCAATGGGTATCTTCGATTTTGAGAGAGGAGTTAAGTTATCCGGTGCAAGATTTTATACATACTCCGGATTGGCTGCAAAATTAGAGCGCGCTTTGATGAACTTAATGTTGGATACTCACACAACAGAAAATGGCTATCGTGAAATGTGGGTTCCCGTTCTTGTTAATGATGAATCCATGACTGCGACGGGGCAGCTTCCAAAATTTGCAGAAGATTTTTATCGTTTAGAGAAGGATGGATTGAATTTGATCCCGACTGCTGAAGTTCCTCTAACAAATTATTACCGTGATGAGATCATTGCTGATAAGGATTTACCAATTTCTATGTGCGCCCATACCTCCTGTTTTCGTAGAGAAGCAGGCTCTTACGGGAAGGATACACGTGGTCTCGTGCGAGTCCACCAATTCCAAAAAGTAGAATTGGTAAAGTTTTGCCGACCTGAAGATTCTCAAACAGAGCACGAAAAAATGCTCTCTGATGCGGAGTCCATCCTTCAAAAACTCAATCTCCATTACAGGGTAATGTTGCTTTGTAGCCAAGACATGTCGGCAGCTTCCAGTAAAACCTACGATATAGAGGTTTGGATGCCTGGTTTAGGGCGATATATGGAAATATCTTCCGTTTCAAACTTCAAAGACTATCAAGCAAGAAGAGGAAAAATTCGATACAAGAGCAAGGAAGGAAAAAACCTGCTCATACATACTCTGAATGGTTCTGGACTTGCAATCGGAAGAACACTGGCTGCGGTGATTGAAAATTACCAAACAGAGGATGGTACCTTCGCAATACCTGATGTATTGAAATCGTACATCAGATAAAAATTTTGAGCAGAGAAGGTTGGTCTCCGATGCTCAAAGTTCAGATTTTCCCAAACATTGCTCTTTGCTTTTTTTCACTTTTTTACTCTCTATCAGCTGAACCAAGCATTGTGATAGAGCCGATTCGTGGAAACATCAACACTCGATTTCAAGAATTTGGCCCAAGTCTTTCTCCAGATGCAAAGACTTTGTATTTCTATTCTAAGCGTGCTGAATCCTTATACACGCAGATCTTTAGGAGTTCTCTCCAAAAAGACAATACATGGTCCTTTCCAGAAGAAGTAGAAGAACTCAATTCTGAATTTGATGACCAAAGCCCCTTTATAACTAGAGATGGAAAAATGATTCTGTTTTCTTCCAATCGAGATGGAGCGACAGAAGTTTCCTTAACGGACGGGCGTAAAGGCATTTCGAGGGACATTTACATCTCGCAATGGCTTGGAACACGTTGGTCTATTCCGCTACCGCTCCCCAATACTATCAACACTGACCAGATAGAAGAAAATCCTCATATGTTAGGCGATACTCTTTTGTTTACTCGCTATCCTTTCGGACAACCTCAATTCGCAAAGATTTACATTACCAAACGGAAAGGAAATAGCTGGACTGAACCGGTTCCCTTACCAAACCCCATTAATGATGAAAATGCAACGATTGCTGCGGCCTTCAATGATGAAGGTACAATTTTATTTTTCGCATCCAATCGAAGCGGAGGTTTTGGAGGATTTGATATATATATGGCGAAAGTGAAAGAGAATCAATTTGTTGATATAGAAAACTTAGGCTCTGAAATAAACTCAGCCTCTGATGAAGCGTATGTCATCTACCAACAAGTGAAAAAAACATTTCTTTTCTGTCGTCGAATTGAAGGGCAATCCTTTGATATCTTTGCAGCCTACATCCCTAGAAAACCAAACGAAATTGAAACTAAACTCAAGGAAGATAAAAAAGTTAGTCTGGAGAATATATATTTTGAGCGTGGTTCGGCACGGTTGAAAAATGAATCAACGATACCATTGGATTCGGTAGTCGACTATTTGCATGAGAACCCTAAGGTACGCATGAAGATTGTTGGCCATACGGACCTTCATGGGAACCATGACGACAATTTGATTCTATCTAGAGAAAGAGCCCAATCCGTGAGAGACTATCTCACGAGAAAGGGTGTGGAGGAAAAGCGTATTCTGACTGAGGGAAAAGGTTCAACCCAGCCCGTGAGTGACAAGTTGGATGATGAATCTTCTAAAAAAAACCGTAGAACGGAATTTCTATTGGTGGATTGAACAGAAAAGACTTCCCATAGCCTAGGATTTGCTATTTTTACTTGAAAGGAAAATTGTATAGAAAGCAATCTAAGTTTGAGATGCGGATCCTAAGGTACCTATTCCCATTTTTCTTTTTTGCTTTTCCAGTTTTGTCTCAAACGAGCCAAACGATCGATAAGATAAAGAAGACAAAGGTATTAACAGTATCTGTAAATGAGTTTTACGATCCCTTTTACATAGAAAATCCAAACCCCGAATACCCAGGTTTAGATGTAGAACTTGCGCAAGCTTATGCGGAATTTTTGGATGTAGAACTTCGTGTGATTCCTTTGCGAACATTTGACCAACATGCGAAAATGTTAGAACGAGGAGATTCTCAAATTGCTTTGGCAGGCTTATCTAGTTCAATTTTAAGATTCAAGGATGTATATTTTACTGATCCGTATTTACTTTCTACACCTGCAGGACTTGTCAATCGGGCTTCACTGCCACCTGAACCTGAAGGACAGATTGTAACCGTACAATTATTCCGAAATCTTTTAGATTTGCAAAGTGTTTCAGGGATTTCTTTCTCAGTCTTATCTAATAGTTCCAATCATCTCTACTTAAAGGAAACATTTCCAAAGGCACAAATCTATTCCTATTTTACAAGCGAAGCAGCCTTTAATGAGCTAAAGAAAAACAATGTAAACTGTTTTGTTGCTGATTATTATTATATCATGGCTCTCTTACAAAAGAATCCTTCTTTGAGAGCTACATATCTACCTATAATGGGTTCGGTTCAAGAAGATCATATTAGCATGGCAGTCGCCAAGAAAGATGTAGAGTTTATCTATCACTTAAATTTTTTTATCAAAGAATTTAAACGATCAGGTAAAATGCAAAGCCTGATCAATAAATACTTTAAAACTGATAAATGGGTAAAGAAAGAAGAAGCTAAATGAAATCTCGTTTTATCATTTTGTTTCTTTTTGTAACGTCATTTCATTTGTGGGCAGATGATGAAGAATCCCAAAAGACAAATATAAACTTTAGTGGTTCTTTTCGTGTCCGAGGAACCAATGTTGGAAGAGATGTTCTATTAACTCGTCAAACTCCCGTTACCCGTGTTACCAATCCAGAAGCAGAATTTTTATCTAGACAGGCACAAGATGCGGAAGCTATAAATAAAGACCTTGAAAGGCGCCGATTAGGATTGCCCTCTGAATTGACACCAAGAAGAGAAGATATTAGCTATTACGATACTCGTTTTTTATACAACATGAGTTTCTCGGCCAGCAAATATGTAGAGGGAATATGGGGGATGCAAGTTGGAGATATTCCCTTTGGTGGAAAAGGCTTACGTGCAACGGGTCCAGATGGATTTGATCCGGGGATCATTGGACCTGGTTCGGGTGGGGAAAGAGGCAGAACTGCAGCAGTCAATGTGCAAACTAACTTTCTGTATTTGAACTTTCGTATTCCAGAACAGGCACTTTTCATCAAAGTAGGCCAGCAACTTTTTTCGTCCCCTCAAGGTAGAGTACTCTTCTCTACTGGAACAGGGGTTAGCATAGTCAAAAATTTTCAATTTCTTCGATTGGTATGGGATGTTGGCGTTCTTCGGGCAAGAGACCAGAGCTTTCTGGATGTCGATAAGAATGGCTTTGCTGATAAAAATTATCAGAATTCAAATATCTTTTATAATCGTATGAAAATAGAATACTTTCGAAATATCCGAAATGAATTTTATGCTTACCTTTTGGATGACAATGATAAAACAGATAATGAAACCGCTCGTTTAGGTTGGTATGGTCTTTTCAACGAATTTAATTTCCAGTCATTCTCCTTTATCGTCCATGGTATTCTCAATACAGGAACAGTTCGAAAGTTAAAATCTATCACAGATACCAATGGTCTAACAGTCTATAATACGAGAAGTAGACATTACATAAAAGGTGGAATGTATGACTTCCAATTTACATATCGCTATAGTGACCAATTAAATTTTAATTTGATAGCTTTAGGTACGACAGGTAGGCCAGGTTATGACGAAAATGGTTTAGAAGCAAATTTAAAAGGCAATGGTTATCGGACTTTAGCACCGGGATTTTCTATCTCGAACATTGCAACAGACTTCACAGGTGGCTATGCTCTTTTCAATGGATCCAGTTTTTCTGGACTAAATGAATATGGAGCCTTTGCCAACTTGATCGCTTTTGGTCCCTATCAATTTACTTTTGGTTACTACCAGCTTTGGGCTACAAAATCTCCGGAGATAAGAATCAATCGTGAGTTTTCAGAATGGGCGGGATACAAAACTTCCACTTATCTTGGTATGGAATATAACTTTAATATTCGATATAATGTTACTTCCGATTTTCAAATTGTGTTTAGGTCAGGATATTACGTAGCTGGTGATGCTTTATTTGTTTTATTAGATTCCAAATATGGAAGGATATTGAGGGAAGCCTTCGTAACTCTGGAGCATAGGTTTTAAATTGTTAGTCGTGATTTGATTGCTTTGCCTAAAGTGTATTGGTCAGAGTATTCTATCGTTCCGCCTATTGTGATTCCGTGAGCAATTCTCGAAACCTTTATGTGGTAAGCTTTTATTAAATTAGATAAGTAAGATGCAGTTGCGTCACCCTCTAAGGTCGGGTTTGTAGCAATGAGTACTTCAGTGACGCTCGATTGCTCGATTCTCTTTAAAAGTTCTTTGATGCGTAGTTGGTCAGGACCGATGCCATCCAAAGGGCTTATTGCACCATTGAGAACATGGTATTTACCAAAGTATTCTTTTGTATTTTCGATAAAGAAAATGTCTTCTGGTTGTTCTACTACGCATATGATAGATGCATCCCGTTTTTCAGACGTACATATATCACAAATTGGTTCCTCTGTCAAACTTCCGCATACTTGGCAAAATTGTAAACTTTCCCTGGCTTCACTAATGCTTTGTATCCAATGTTGGAATGAGGAATGGTCCATTCTAAGCATATGGAAAGCAATACGTGTTGCGCTTTTTTTTCCTATTCCTGGTAAGGAGGAAAATGAGGAAACTAACTTTTGAAATTGATTCTCGCTCAAAAAAGTAACAGCCTATTGGTTTTGTTGGAACATAGATTCAAAGTCTTTTGGATTGAATCCAAAAACATTCTTCATTTCGTAAGCCATTGCTTCTTTGGCTTTTCTAAGTGCTTCATTGGTTGCAGATAGAATCAAATCCTCCACTAACTTTTGCTCACTAGGAACAAACACAACTGGATTGATTTTTATATTTACAATAGTACCTTCTGCATTTGCAGTTACTTCTACCATACCAGCCCCAGAGGAAGCTGTTACTTGTAAGGTAGAGAGTCGTTTTTGTAGCTCAGCCTGTTTTTCTTGGATATTTCCCATTTGGGAGTAGACTTCTTTTAAATTTTTAATCTGGTCAAAGATACCCATACTTACCTCTACAAATTTTTAAATTGATCAGGATCTGCATCAGTAGCGGCAAATGTTTCCATGATAAATTTTTCCATATCAGGCTTTGGCTTTATTGTTTCCTTAGGAATAGACTCCTGTTTTGTATGACTTGGTTCCATTTGGTTAAAATCTGTTTGGATTAATTTGGTTATTTCCGAAAGTTTAGTGAGAAGTCCAGACACGGAAGGCTTTTCTCTTTCCATTAAAAGTTTTCTAAATTGTATTTCTAAGTAAACTTTAACTTCATATGAACTCCTCAATTTCATCTGGTTCATTTTTTCATGCACGAGGAATAATCGTTCAGATAGAAGGATAATGACTTCTGGATCTACAGCCCTATATTCTGTTTTTAGATTTTGTAGGTCTTCCTGTGGTATGTTGATAGATTCGCGTTCTGCAAGATTGTCCCGAATCAACAAAAGGGAATTGAGGAATTCAATAAAATCCCAGAGAAATTTATTTAAGTCCAAACCTTCTTCGAAATAATGTTCTAGTTTTTGAAAGAGATTTGCTGACTGGCTTGAATCAAGAAGTGCATTTAAAAATTCTTTAAATCCCTCAATACCATGGTATCCAATCATTTTACGTAACTTTATGCCAGTTAAGTTGCCATCGGTAAATACGACTGCTTGTTCCATGAAAGAAAGGGTATCTCGTACGGAGCCATCACCTTTCTTGGCGATCCAAAATAATCCTTCTGAGTCATATTTGAGATTTTCTTTTTTTGCGATAGTTTCTATGTATTGTTGTAATACGGCAACAGGCACCTTTCGGAAGGTAAAATCTTGGCATCTTGAGAGGATTGTTTCAGGAATTTTATGGTATTCGGTAGTTGCTAAAATGAATACGACATGTGGAGGAGGTTCTTCCAATGTTTTCAGCAATGCGTTGAACGCTGCTCCGCTTAACATGTGAACTTCATCGAGAATATAGACTCGGTACTTTCCACCCATTGCATTGAACTTTACATTCTCGCGAAGGTCTCGAACATTATCGACCCCACTGTTGGAGGCAGCATCAATCTCAAAAACATCATTGGAGATACCTTTAGTAATCTCCTGACAAGACAAACAAACATTACATGGTTCTACTCCGTTGGGGTTTTCGCAGTTTAATCGTTTCGCTAAAATACGAGCGATCGTCGTTTTACCGACACCTCTTGGCCCAATAAAGATATAGGCATGTCCAATTTTTTTGGTTTTGAAAGCGTTGGTAAGGGAATTGACCGCTAGATCTTGGTAGATTACATCTTGGAAAAACTGAGGGCGGTATTTCCGGAATAGGACTTGGTGGCTTTCAGACATTTTTGAACCTTCGGAGAGACCGGGATTCGAACCCGGGGTGCTTTTGGCACACATGCTTTCCAAGCATGCACATTAGACCGCTCTGACATCTCTCCAATGAGTTCTACGAACATCCATGAAAAGAAATGGTCAATAGAATTCTACCTTTTCTCTTTGAAAAAGCTCTTAAAATCAGAAAGAATTTTTTGGTTTTCGATCCAAATCAGCTTTGGGAAGTGATTCATTAGATAGATATTTTCCCAAGATAAGGAAGAGATTCCCTCCCCGCGTTTTGCTGGAAGAAAGTAAACGACCTTAGGAATCTTTGTTTTGCAAATCGCCCCAGCACATTGTAAACAAGGCTCGAGACTTGTGTAGAGCGTTACATCGACTAGGTACTTTTCGTTTTTTACACGTAATGCATCTTCAATGCATTTCATCTCGCTGTGTTTACGCGCATCGCGTTCTAATTGGACAGAGTTAAAACTTTCAGATATGATTTTACCAGAGGAGTCATAGATTTGTGTGAAAGAGGGAATCTCGTTTGGAAACTCCTCTTTTAAACTTTTATAGCGAAGAAGAAACAGCTGTGTTTCCAAGAATCGCGCCCAAGAGGATTTGAACCTCTAACCTTCTGATCCGTAGTCAGATACTCTATCCAGTTGAGCTATGGGCGCAAGGAATGTCTCTAAATGCTTAACCCATTCAGAAATAATCGGTAAATCAAGGTTTTTCTGCAACCGAACAGAGTAAATCAAAAATCCCGAAATAGATAGATAAATTAAAACGAATACCAAATGGGTCAGAGTGGCTAGAATTGGCCCAACATAAGGAAGACCACTGAGGATTTGAGCAAAAATAAGTACAACAAAGAACAAACAAGTGTTAATAGCAGAGTAAAGGCAATAGGTTCTTACCAGTTTTGATTTTTGAAACCAGGTAAGGATGGGCAACCAGGAAAAGAAAAGTGGCAGAGAAGCTAGAAATGAATAGGAATCCTCTTTGGACAGAAACTCTGTCCAACGTAGTTTCAGTGTTTTGAGGAAGGGTTTTATACGATTCATATGATTTCGGAGACGCAGGGATTCGAACCCTGGGTACGCTTTAACACGTACGACGGTTTAGCAAACCGCTCCTTTCGGCCACTCAGGCACGTCTCCAGCTCTCGGAGAAGGTAGGATTCGAACCCACGGTGGGATTACCACGACGGTTTTCAAGACCGCTGCTTTAGACCACTCAGCCACTTCTCCAGAGGTACCTATCCGTTTTCGTAAATACAAGTGCACTGTCAAATGAATAATGAAGAATTGGCTCTAAGAATGGTGATAGAAGATCTAGAACTTGGAAAATGGGTTCAAAATGGCTTTACGATCAGCCATTGGGATGGGCGGACTATTTTTGTGATAGGTGGGATTCCAGGTGAGATTGTAGACATAAAGATTGATAAAACCACAAAACAGGAATGGTTTGGAACTGTCATAAGATTCAAGCAAACGAAATCGAATCGAATCTCGGTTGATTGCCCAAGTTTTCTCAGCTGTGGCGGATGCTCTTACCGTCATATCTCTTACCAGGAAGAACTCACTATCAAGAAATCTTTGTTAGCTGATAGATTTCCAAAATGGAAAGATTCCCTTTCTCTAATTTCGGGCAGCGAAAATCACTATCGAAACAATGTTCAATGGAAACAAAAAAAGAAAGAGGTTGGATTCTATAAAAAGGGAAGCCATGACATAGATTCACGAACTTCACAATTCTGTCTTACCGTTGATCCGCGTTTATTGTTATCCAACCTGAGCAAAGAAATTCAAAATAAAATCAAACACACGAAGGATATCCTGCTTCGACTTTCTCACTCGGGAATTTCTATTTACGATAGGGAAGAGACGGAATTTTTTTTGAAGGAGACTATCATTCGCATACCTAAGGGAGGATTCTCCCAAATTAATCAATTTTTATTGATACCTTGGTTGGATAAAATTTGTTCATACCTAAGCACGAATGAAATGGTTGCAGAGTTATTTTGTGGCTCCGGAATGATAGGATTGTATGCACAGAAACATATAGAAAAATTGATAGGATTAGAATCGCATCCTTTGAGTATAAAATTTGCCAATCTCAATGCGAGCGCAAACAATCTTAAACAATATTCTTATATTTGTACAAATCTTTACAAAGACCCTATCCCAGTTTCCCTTATGAAGGTTTCTACCTGGATAGTAAATCCGCCCCGTTCTGGATTGAGCAAAGATATTAACGCTTCGATTGGCAAAAGCCAATGTAAGAAATTAATCTATTCGAGTTGTAATGCGGCCACTTTGCAAAGGGATTTGATCGAGTTAGAAACCTTCGGCTTTCAAATAGAAGATCTTGTCCTTGTGGATTTTTTTCCAAGAACCCATCATTTCGAAGTACTTGCACTCCTAGTGAGGGATTAGATTCCTTTGCCTAAGGGAAAGATCCGCGAAGGCAAAGGCTTAGAATTAGAATGATTAAGATTTAGTTTTTGTTGAAAACTTAAACGGTAAATAGGCAGGGCAAAATCCGACGGCAGATGTTCCGATCAAAACAACCGCAACAACGGCTAGGACAATCGCAACGGTACCTTGTAAAACGCCCGCGAAGTATAAGCCTCCTAAAACCAATCCAACGATAACTCGACCTAAACGATCATATACACCCATATTTTGAAACATAAACATCTCCTATCTCTATTATACGATAAAATCCTAAATCTTATGTTTAGCTAACCAAAAAATAATATCCTGAATGATTTCATCAGGTTTTTCCCAGTGTAGAAAATGACCGCAGTGGTCATAGCCTCGCTTCCGAAGACCTCTACTAAAATCTCCTTCCTTTACAATCTGCTCGAATAGATTTCGATGGAAACATCCATCATTTAAACCATAGAGCATCTGCGTGGGAGAACCTACGACTGCATCAATTATGGCCAATAGACTCTCCCTTCCGGAATCGGTAAGTATATCATTCAAATTTCGATAATAAGCAAGAGCAGACGAAAGAACGCCAGGATTTTGAAATGTTGATTTAATTTCTGCTATATGCTCTTGGTTTGCGTTTAGATCAGGTGACCATTCCTTCCATAAATAATCTACTAATCCAAAATCATTTGATCTAACTGTTAATTCAGCGAATAATGGAATTTGAAATAAAAGTAAATACCAAGAATATACGGATTGTTGCGGTGCCCAAAGCAATATTTCCTGATAATTTTTTAACAAAGGGACTCCTATGCTAGTGATAGATGCAAAACGACTTGGGTAATAAATACCACAAGCATATGCCACGATTGCACCCCAGTTATGTCCTACTAAATGTACTTTTTCCCAATTTCGACTTTCCATCCAGTTCAAAACGTCCACCATAAGATCATTGATATGCAATTTCGACCAATGAGAGATTGTGTTTGGTTCATATCCTCTCATTGCTGGCGCCACACAATGATAGCCTGATCGCGAAATAGGTTCGAGGATTTGTGTGAATGTTTTAAAATTGTCTGGAAAGCCATGTAAAAATAAAACTGGCTCACCACTCCCTACTTCAAGAGTTGAAAATGATTTGGATTCACTTCTAATTTCAGAATAAAACATTAGTTAACCTCGGGTTGCTCGCGGGCTGTTTCTGAGAAAAATTTTAAAATATGTTTGGTGGCATCTAGATCATCAGAAAAATATCCATAGTTTTTTTCAGAGACATAGTAAAATCCATGAGGCCAAATATGACCTCCCTCCTCAATCAAATAAGAATGCACTTTAGAATTCGTGACTCGGTTAATAAAACTTTCAAATCGAATTTCCTGTCCCCAGAAGCGATTCATTTTGGGGAGTCTCTTTTTTGTTTCAAATTCGCATTGCAATTGTTTTTTCCAGAAAAGGATAGAATCTTGAAAAGAAATGGTTTCGCCGCCTGCTAAGCGTTTTGTTGTCCCACCCTCTTGATAAGGAATTTTGACTTCCCCTCCATCGTAGGGAACTACATCATCACGTTTTCCAAAGATAAAACCAATGGATACGGGATGGTTTACCTGACAAAACTTACTTAGATTCAGAGAGGTGTTTGCGGCTACAGAAAATCCCGAAACAAAAATATCATTTGCTTCACATAAAACACGTTGAGTCATAAACCCCCCGTTGGAGATTCCAGCAATATGAATGCGCTTTTCATCGATTGGGTATCTTGCTTGAAAAAGAAGGGCTAAAGATTTTAAAAAATAGACATCATCCGTATTTCTTTGGTCGGTAAGTGATGTCTTTACATTTCTTCCATCATTCCACCGATTACCGATTCCCTCTGGGAATACCGCGATAAACCCTTGTTCTTCGGCGTAATCAGAAATCCTTGTCAGATAGATCATTCCATCTCCTGTGCCTCCTCCACCATGTAGTAAAAAGAGAAGAGAATATCTTCGACCTGCTATCTGCTTTGGAACATAGTAATAAAAAGTTCTTTCATCAGTGTTTATTTGTATTACTTCCTTATTGTGTTCTGTTACTGGAACAAAACGCGGAAGGGATTGGCAGTTTCCGATGAAGGGAACCATCCAAAGTAGAGAACAGAGAGGCCTTAAAAGAGATCTTTCCATTGTTTGAGTTGAATATCTTGATCAGGATCACCTTCGTTTGGATACGAGGGATGAAATTCTTTATCAATGTTAGGATCGTAGGGACCTGACTTTCCTTCAAAACAGATGGCATAATTGGATAGACAAATTAAATTGTGCCAAACACCTGCTTGTATATCAATCCCAACGACAGGTCCTTCAGAACTAAGGCAATGTTTCTCTTTTATTGATCCATCCTCGTTGAAGATTAAGAATCCTACCTTTCCCTGCAAAATAACAAACGTTTCAGGTTTCGGGTCTAAGAGATGCCTGTGAACAGCGATGAAAGTATCTTTGGTAAGCACATTCAGGAATCGTTGGTAGACTTCTGTTAGTTGGTGGAAGTTGTGGTTCCTTCGTTTTCTGGGAGATGCCAGAGCCTGGTTTAATATTGTATCAAAAAGCTGATGGTTGATGAGCTGAATTTCCGACAAGTGTGAATTCCTCGAGATGGTCCTGGATATATTGTAGCATATCCTTCACACAAGCAGTACAAGTTTCTGCAGCACCCATAGTCTGCGCGACTTCCAGAACCGGGCGTTGGCTCAAGCGAACTTCTTCCAAAATTTGGTCGAAATAGACCTCTGCACAGTGACACTTAATCATCTTGTTTCTGAGAATCAGTCTCTATATTAATGAGTTTGCTTCAAGTACTTTTTCACCTCAATCTGCCAGAAAATTAGATTGGTAGAGGCTTTCGAGTTTCCGGATTGCCCTATCCCACGTAAAGGATTTCGCATTTTCGAGTCCCAGTTGGGAAAGTTTCTCCAAAGTTTTGGAGTCTTCTAAGAGCAAGAGAACGGCTTTTTTAAATTCTTCCTCGTTGGTTGGCGAAAAATACACAGCGCTTTGTTTTAAGATCTCAGGTAAAACGGAAGAATTGGAACAAAGAACAGGAGTTCCTACAGCTTGCGCCTCTAAAGCTGGGAAGCCGAAACCTTCAAGTAATGTTGGATAGAGAAATAGTTTTGCTCCTTGGTAAAGTTTTGCCAAATCTTCGTATGCAATTTGCGGGAAAAAAAAATATCTATGCGGGTGTTCCTCCACAATCGCTTTCCATTCGTCAGGAATTTTACCCTTCATGCCAGCAATCACTAAGGGAATGTCGGTAAGCCTGTCTTTCCACATAGCATTGAGTGAACGCAGTAAGAATTCAAAGTTTTTGTGAACTTTCGGAATGCCAACCGATAGGAAATAAATTTCTGGCAATTTGTATTTTTCCTTAAACTCATTTAGATTCTGACTTGAGGTGAGTTTAAACTGTTTTAGATCGATGCCATTGTAGATCACCGTCACTTTGCTGGGCTTAAAATGAAATGTACGGATGAGATCTTGTTTGGTATATTCCGATACGGATATCACATGTTTTGAGAACAGTCTTACACTGTGTAAGATTATCTTTAGATACAGTCGTTTGACTAGAGAGGAGTGAGCTACTTTGAAATGATAGGGGATCAGATCATGAATGGTGACTAGGCATTTTGTCACATATAACAAGGGTACATTGAAGTGAGGAATCTCAAGTAGATCCATATCTTTCATCATTGGATGTCCGAAACTTTCTCGGATTGAGTAGATAGGTGGGTCATAGGATATGACCTTAGCATCATTTGGTATGCTGTAGTTTTTTAGGACCTTTTCATTTCCAAATATAAAGAGCTGAACATCTTCTTTTGACAAAGGCCAAAATTTAAGTATGTGTTGGATGCGGATTCCGATCCCAGAATTCTCTATCATGCGCGCATCGAATCCAACTTTTAACATCAAAGCACCTTTCAAAATACAAAAATGGAAAAAAAGAGAATGAAGTCTCCTTTTTATAACACAGTCTAGTCAAATTAGTAGTGGTAAAAGTGCATTCATTATTTCAAGTTTGTGGCTTCATCCTCTAGTCTTCATTAAGGTATAGAATGGAAAATTTAATTGAAGAGATTCTAAGGCAAGTGGGTGAGGACCCAGACCGAGAGGGTTTGGTAAAAACACCAAACCGTGTCAAAAAGGCTTATGAATTCCTGACGAGCGGTTACAAAGCAAATATTGATGAGCTTGTAAACGGAGCGATTTTTGAAGAAAGTACGACTGGCATGGTTTTGGTAAGGGATATTGAATTGTATTCCCTTTGTGAACACCATTTGCTTCCGTTCTTTGGTAGAGCACATGTTGCTTACATTCCAAATAAAAAAATCATAGGAATTAGTAAAATTCCAAGGATAGTCGATGTATTTGCCCGTCGATTGCAGGTGCAAGAGAGATTAACGGACCAAATCGCGCAGGCGATTCAGGAGACTCTCGATCCACTGGGAGTTGGCGTTGTAATCAAAGCAAAGCATCTCTGTATGATGATGAGAGGCGTAGAAAAACAGAACTCTGAATTGTTTACTTCTAGTCTACTTGGCCTTTTCAAAACAGATGCAACAACTCGCAGTGAATTTTTGGATTTGATCCGGACAGGCTCCCACTAAAGGCTAGGAGCTAAGAATCCGACTCGACAAAGTTTCTTTTCGCATTCAAATATTGCCGTAAGGAGTCCCTTATGGCAAAAGAAAGAGTGGTTTCCCCGTCCACCGAGTTTAAGAAAAAAGCAAACATTGACCAAAAAGCTTACAAGAAGCTCTACCAAGAATCTATAGATAAACCTGAAAAATTTTGGGCAGAACAGGCAAAACGCCTAACATGGATTAAAAAGTGGAATAAAGTTTTAAACCATGATTTTAAAAATGCAAAGACTACTTGGTTTGCTGGAGGAAAATTAAATGTTTCCGCAAACTGTTTGGACCGTCATATCCATACAGAGGCAAAAAATAAAGCAGCCATTATATGGGAAGGGGATAATCCAGACGAAAGCAAAGTATTAACTTACTATGATCTTTACCGAGAAGTGAATAAATTTGCATCCGTTCTAAAGAAACTAAAAGTAAAAAAGGGTGACCGAGTTCTTATCTATCTACCCATGATTCCAGAATTGGCTATTGTAACCCTAGCCTGCACAAGGATTGGAGCGATCCACTCTGTGGTGTTTGGAGGGTTTTCGCCTGAGGCACTTTTAGGACGGATCGAAGATTCAAAACCTAGTTTAATCATTACTTCAGATGGTGGCTACAGAGGTGGAAAACAAATCCCTTTGAAAGCAAATGTTGATGCTGCCCTTGAAATGACAAAAGTAAAGATCGAGGATGTTGTTGTCGTTAGAAGAACTGGTGATGAAGCGACTCTTCATTTTAAAGAAGGTAGAGACCATTGGTATCATTACTTAATGAAAGATCCAGAGCTTCCCAGTTTTTTTGCGCCTGTTGCAATGGATTCGGAAGATCCGCTATTCATTTTGTATACCTCGGGTTCAACTGGCAAACCTAAAGGTGTTTTGCATACAACTGCTGGTTATTTGTTGGGAGCTAACTTAACTTTTCATGCGATATTCGATTATAAATCGACTGATACATTTTGGTGTACCGCAGATATTGGTTGGGTGACAGGCCATAGTTACATTTTGTACGGTCCTCTCTCAAACGGTGCAACAACTCTCATGTTTGAAGGCGTACCTAGTTACCCTGACCACGGTAGATTTTGGGATGTTATAGATAAATATTCTGTCACAGTTTTTTATACAGCTCCTACTGCAATTCGTGCCCTAATGCGAGAAAGTTTAGAGCATGTCCAGAAAAGATCTCTGAAATCATTGCGACTATTAGGATCAGTTGGCGAGCCTATCAATCCCGAGGCCTGGGAATGGTATCATAAACATATCGGAAAAGGGAAATGTCCCATTGTGGATACTTGGTGGCAGACCGAAACAGGTTCCATTATGATCACTGGCTTACCGGGAGCAATAGCACAAAAACCTGGTGCTGCAGGACTTCCATTTTTCGGCATAAAACCAGTATTAGTGGACCAAGATGGGAAAGAGATCAAAGGGAAAGGGGAAGTATCTGGAAATCTTTGCATTGCCTCTCCATGGCCGTCTATGATGCGAGGTGTTTATGGGGATCCGAAACGATTCTATGATACATATTTTTCCCAATTCAAAGGCTATTACTTCACTGGTGACGGTGCCATCCGAGATAAGGATGGATACATTAGAATTACTGGCCGCGTTGATGATGTGATCAATGTGTCTGGGCATAGAATCGGATCAGCAGAAGTAGAAAGTGCCTTGGTAGAACACAAGTCCATTGCCGAGGCTGCAGTTGTTGGATACCCACATGATATTAAAGGGCAAGGTATCTACGCATATGTAACAGTCAAGCAAGGCGTTCAGACCAATGACCAACTTAAAAAAGAATTGGTTGAGATTGTAGAAAGGATGATCGGTAAAATCGCAAGACCAGATGTTATCCACTGGGCTCCTGGATTGCCAAAAACAAGATCAGGAAAAATCATGCGTCGAATCTTGCGTAAGATTGCCTGCAATGAATTTGATACCTTGGGTGATATTTCTACCTTAGCAGATCCAACGGTAGTGGGGAACCTGATAGACGATAAAAAGAAGTACCATAACAATTAAAACTCCATACGATCGACGGCGAAGGGGCCTATGACAAAGAGAAATTCTTTCTCAGAGGTCTCTTCGTCCCTTTCTCTCAATAATTTTCGATATTCATCTGCTAAAATAGCATCCTTATCTTTAAACCAGTATACACCAAACAAAAGATATTCGCGATTTTTTCGGTATGTATTGAGATGGTTTTGTACATCCTGATCGCGAAGATTCATTTTATTTTTTATATCAGAAACCAAAACATCCATGGCCAGTGCATCTTCGACCCAACCAAGTTTTGTGTAAGTCTGTCTCAGAAGGAAAAGAAATTCCCCCCAGTCAGATTGGACATTGTATTTCAATGCCTGGTAAAAAGCTCTTCGAAACATAGAAAGTGCTTCTAGGTATCTTTCCTGTTCTTGAAGGTAGACTCCATAACGAACAAAGTATCGTGTTTCTTCCTTAAATGCAACACAAGCAAACATATAAGCTTCTTCTAATAGAGGAGATTTTTTCCCTCTCCGAGCGATAATGAGAGTTTCATACATACCTTCTACTCTTGGGAAAAATGGAAGATATCGTAGACTTAATTCTTCAGCTTCCTTCCATTTTTTAAGCTTAAGATTTCTTGCCAAAGAAGTCTGTAAGGCCTCTTCTTCGGAGGCAAATGATTTGTCACTCTCCAATAACCTAATGTAAGATAGATAGACATCCTCTTTGCCTGAGCGACGACTAAGAATCGCAGCTCTAAACAATCTGGCTTTATCGGTGGGTGCATTCTTTAAGTAGAGTTCTGTAAACTTCAAAGCTAAAGCTGGCTTTCTTTCTTTATCATAAAAATCAGCAATTTTCAGTAGAAGTGCGTTTTGTTTTCCATCCAATGCAATCGATTGTTCGTAGGCAGAAATGGCCTCATAATAATTACCCAACTTCCAGTGGGCATTTCCTGTGATATTGTGAAAACGTGAATCTAGTTCAGGTTTGATTTCTTTCGCCTTTGCTAAAAAAGAAAAGGCCTGATTGGGTAATTCAATTTCAATTTTTTGTTCTGCAACATCCAATAGGTGGTCGTAAGTGAAAAGGACCTTGGCTGGAATGATCGGTTCAGAAGAAATTCCTAGATTCCATGGAAATAGGCTTGTTAATAGAACGAGCCAAATGCATATTCTCCTAGACCGTGAGTTCATCTAAGGATTCTCATCGGTCTTCTTCTAAAATATCTTAGAAAATCAAAATTTCCATTCCAAAAGAGGATCTTCATGAATGCAGAGCTGATTATCATTGTCATGGCAATTCTATCCATTGTCACGGCGATTTTCTACGCTAGCAGGGTTGTTCGCATCAAAGTTGGCGCAGAGGGCGGCAATGTGGAACAAAACAATCGATTGAATCAAATCGCGTCTGCCATCGCCGAAGGCGCCATGGCATTTTTACTTAGAGAATACCGGGTAATACTCCTATTCATAGGATTTATGACCATACTCATTTTCCTTCTTCTAGACAATCCCAAAACAGATTTTAACGAAGGCTTGTATACGGCAGTAGCCTTTATATCAGGTGCCTTGATCTCTTGTCTTTCTGGCTTTATTGGTATGAAGATCGCAACGGCAGGAAATGTTCGAACCGCACAGGCGGCAAAAACATCTCTATCGGCAGCATTCCGCGTTGCCTACGATTCTGGGGCTGTTATGGGATTTGGACTGATTGGACTCGCAGTTTTGGGTTTGATCGGACTTTTCATGGCATTCGTAGGATTGAACACTGGAGTCGAAAAACATATTCTGATGGAATCTCTTGCAGGTTTTGGTCTGGGAGGTTCGTCTGTAGCTCTCTTTGGTCGAGTTGGTGGTGGGATTTATACCAAGGCAGCCGACGTTGGTGCTGACCTTGTGGGAAAGGTCGAAAAGGGCATACCTGAAGATGATCCTAGAAATCCTGCAACCATTGCGGATAACGTAGGTGACAACGTTGGAGACATCGCAGGTATGGGGGCCGATTTATTCGGTTCTGCGGCGGAAGCGACATGCGCGGCTCTTGTCATTGGAGCCACTGCATCGGCATTAGCTGACAACTCAGCCGCACTCCTCTACCCACTTTTAATCTCTGCAGTAGGCATCCCAGCTTCTTTGATAACCTCCTTTTTCGCTCGCGTCAAAGAAAATGGCAATGTTGAATCCGCCTTAAAATTACAACTCTGGATTTCTACTGTGTTAGTTGCAATTGCACTCTATTTTGTGACAGATATTTTTATGGTCGATAGTTTCCAGATTGCTGAACAAACGATCACAAAATGGAATGTATATATTTCTGTCGCCTTAGGTCTGTTTGCCGGTATGTTTATTGGCTGGATCACAGAAATTTTCACATCTCATTCATACAAACCAGTACGAGAAGTCGCAGATGCTTGTGAAACTGGCGCTGCAACAAATATCATCTATGGTTTGGCATTAGGTTACAAATCGTCGGTTATTCCCGTTGTGCTTTTGGTAATTGTAATCGTCGTTTCCAATATCATCGCTGGTATGTATGGAATTGCTGTAGCTGCCATTGGGATGATTTCTACAATTGCTATCGGACTTACGATAGATGCTTATGGACCCGTATCGGATAACGCAGGTGGTATAGCTGAAATGGCAGAATTAGGAAAGGAAGTGCGGGATCGTACAGACAATCTGGATGCTGCAGGAAATACAACAGCTGCCGTCGGAAAGGGATTTGCAATTGGTTCTGCTGCACTCACCTCACTTGCACTTTTTGCCGCGTTTATTACGAGAACACAGGCTACTTCAAAGTCCCTTGGCGAAGGAGCAATAGATCTTACGTCTATCGAGCTTTTGGATCCATGGGTGTTTGGTGGTCTACTCTTTGGAGCAATGCTTCCTTTTATTTTCTCTGCTATGACCATGAAATCAGTTGGTAAAGCAGCTCTCGATATGGTCAAAGAGGTACGAAGACAATTCAAAGAAATACCAGGGCTAATGGAAGGAAAAGCAAAACCGGAGTATGCAAAATGTGTTGATATTTCTACTTCTGCTGCTCTTCGAGAAATGATTCCTCCAGGTATGCTTGTGCTCTTAAGCCCAATCGTAGTTGGGTATCTTTTCGGTGTTAAATCCTTAGCTGGTCTGTTAGCTGGTGCTTTGGTTTCAGGTGTAGTACTTGCGATCTCCATGGCTAATTCTGGTGGAGCATGGGATAATGCAAAAAAATATATCGAGAAAACAGCTGGTGGAAAAGGTTCTGACAAACATAAAGCAGCTGTAGTAGGTGATACTGTAGGTGATCCTTTCAAAGATACCTCCGGACCATCTATCAACATCTTGATCAAATTAATGGCGATCACTTCTCTCGTGTTCGCAGAATTCTTTGTTTTAAAAGGTGGGGTTCTCCTTTCACTTTTTAAATAAGATTTATGAAGGGGGTCATCTTCGATGGCCCTCTATTCTCTTCTTGGTTCATTCCGTTGTAAATTGAATCGGATAATCGCTACCTAAAGTTTCCCCTGTATTTGCCTTGAAAGCAGACCTGATTGTTATTGTATAACTTGCCCCACTATTGAAGTTTACATTTGGTCGAACAGTCAATGTTAGATTGTTGGCAGAAGCATTTAAGCTTGAGATAGAATTGCTCGCAGGTTGGGAGAAAGCAATATTTGAGTTAATTGAACTTACATCGATAGATTTATTGAATGTCACGACAATATTTGAGGAAACGCTGACACCTGTTGCTTGGTTTGCCGGTACAGAAGATGTGACTTGGAAAGGACCAGTTGCGGTCGTTGGCAATGCTATGATACCAAGCAGTAAGGGTTCTGGCTTTGGGGTGCAGGTGCAAGTGGAAATGAGCAGTAAAAAGTGGATCGCTCTTTTTATCATGGGTAGGCTCATTTCTTTACATATCTATTAACGACTAATTTCCTTTAACTATGGTGCAAACTTTTGCATACAATCCTAAAAATTGAACTGTGCTTTGGTCTATTCCATAGACCTTGTCTATGTTACCGTCTAGTTTCGCCCTGCCAATGCTTGCATCCCCCAAGGCTAAAATTCCCAGGTAACTAAATGTGCAGGATTTTCCTTCCTTTGGGGAATCCTGTGATTCAGCCTGTAAACTCATCCTCTGGTTTGTGTAGAGCAATCCCTGTGGTCCGTGTAAATTGGACGCACAGTTTAGAAAAAAAATGAATAGAGCGAAAGGGAGCTGTTTAAGCACGTAATTCCTTATCTAGAGCATCGGAGAGCTGGTTTTGAAGCCGTATCAAGTCACCAAGCAATTTCTGGATTTGCTCTTCTTTCTTTTCAATTTGCATTTGGATCAAATCTATATCCTTATTTCGTTTCTGCCCCTTTTTCTCTCTATGGAATTCTTCTAGTTTATGAACGAGACTTTCGTATAACTCGCCTGACTTCAATTGCTTTGAAAATTCAGCTAGTTTATCAAACTCTTCAGTCATAATCCATAGACTTGGGTGCAGTATTCTTGCAATATTAGAAACTGTGTTTTGAGAGACCTTTGGATAGAAGTAATTTCTTTTATCCCTGCTCGGTTTTTTGCAAGTTCAGCACTACCGTCGCCAAAGGATACTAAACCAAGATACGATTGAATACAACTTTCTCCGACTCGAAAGTTATCCTTGCTACTTGCCGATTTTGCATATACCCCATCTATTCCTTTGTTGTAGAGAATTGTGTTCGAGGGAAAACCATTTTGTACGGAAATACAACGAAAAAGAAAGATACACAATAGACTGAACCCTATTCTGATCATTGTGTTTCTACTGTACTTTCCTTATCTTTATTTTCTTTATCTTCAGTCTTTTCATCTTTGGATGTAGGTGTGTTTGGTTTTTCTGGCGGCGCTTCTTTCGGTACAGTATCGAAGAAATAGAAATAGGAAAATCGCCAACCGCGATCCATCGAATTTTCGTCTTTATTTAATAGAGGTACTTGCAGAGAGAAAGCAAAGGCTCCGTACGTTTCTGTTTGGAAACTTAGCCCTGGGTATAAATTTGCAAAACGAGTTTTTGTATCGACAGTTTTGTTGAAGGGTTCTCGGTATTCCAATTCAGAAAAAATTCGCAGGGAGTCAGAAATGGCAAAGGACGGGGCGATGCCTAATTGGTAATATCTACGAAATTCCTCTAGCTCAGATTCACGAAATCTACGATTTGTTTCTGTTTGGAATCGAAGTTCAGATAGAATTTGAAACCTCCCATACATATAACCTATTCCAATATTGGGACGAATTTGGTAGTAGTCTGGGTTTTCACGTTCTCGGATTTCAGCATTTCTTTTTTGGTCAAAAGCTCGGATGCCACCCCCGAGAACAAACTGTCCGCCACCTAGATCCCAGGATTTTGCATATTTGATTCCTATTTGTAAACGATCCCAAGATACCTCAGGTTTTGTGTCTGTGATTGAGTAGCGACTCCTACCAAAACTTCCTAGAATAGAAAAATTGCTCCAAAACTTGTACTCTCCTTCAAAATGAATGTTCCGATTTTCTTCATAAACACCTAATATGCGTTTATCCCAAAAACCGTATTGGATTTTTATTTTGTTATAAGTTGTAATCGGTTCAACTTGCAGGGGGTGCGAAAATCCACTGGACTGCGCATAAAGACTCGAAAGGGAGGATACAGATAGAATCGCAAAAAAAATCCTAACTTTCATTTGGTAACTCCTGTGATCGGAGAAATAAAGGTACTGATTTGATTACCTAAGATACGGAAGCCTAGATCATTGGGATGGATGCAGTCCAACATATTGACTGAGGCTGAAATAGGCGGGCCTCCCAAAGTTCTACGTAGATCTAGATAAATAAAGTTTGTATCTTCCGTGCTCATTTTTTTTAACATTGCGTTGAACTGATCTAGTGTCCCTTGAGTAATACTTGGAACTTCGGATTCCGTAAATCCGGCATTCGTAAATGAAGCCTTGCAACCATAGGTGATCGTAGGTGATAGTTGAGGCATAAATGGATTGGAATAGTCGTAACCATGTATAACCCATTTTAAAGTGTTTCCGCCATATTTACTGATTTTATATGCATTTCCTGTATCCACCATATTTTTCAACTGTGTCTTTAGGAGTGCAATTCTCTTGGATCTCTCAGCATCCACTCGATTAAAATATAGATTTACATCCGTTAAGAGATCATTTCCACCTAAGGATAGAAATATAACACTTATTTGTGGGCCAGCTTGATCTATGACTTGGTAATGAAGGCCTTGGTTGATGGCATCTTGCAGGGTTCGGCCTCCTAATGTAGCACCTACAACCTGGTAACCATGGTACTTTTCCAATTGCACTCTGAGTGTCTCTACGAAAGGATAACCAGCAAGTAAGTCCGTCCAACTATCACCCACCATTCCGATTCGTGAAGGAGTCTGTCCATTGCAGGCAGCCAATGTATAACATAGAATTTCGAGCGATAGATTTTGTGAAAATTCTTTCTTTGTATCACAGGAAAGAAATGAAAATAGGAGGAGAACGTAGAGAATTTTATTTATCATGTTTATTTTTTATCCGTATATGAATCGATAACAACCGTTGCAACGAGATCTCCCGAAAGATTGATGGCTGTTCGGCACATGTCCAATATTCGATCTACACCAAAAATAAGGGCAATGCCCTCTATAGGAATTTGAAAACTTTCTAAGATTGAGCCGAGAATTACAATCCCAACACCTGGTGTCGCTGCGGTTCCAATACTAGCACCTACTACCGTTATGACCAAGAAGAAAATTTGTGAGGTACTTAACTCAATTTGAAAGACTTGGGCAATAAAAACTGCGGCTACTGCCTGGTACAGTGCGGTACCATCCATATTGATGGTTGCACCCAATGGTAATACAAAATCAGCAACCTTCTCTTTTACGTTTAATGTTTGTTTTGCTATTTTAAGTGATACAGGCAATACTGAACTAGAGCTAGAAGTTGAAAAACCTAAAATTTGTACCTCACGAATTGATTTTAAAAAATTTAAAATGGAAACTTTCGTAAAAGATTTCAAAATGATCATATAAAAAACAAGCACGGTCACTAATCCGATCATTACTGTAAGAACATATGCCGAAAGAGCTGCGATCAATTGTAATCCAATATGCGCAATCGAGAAAGTAATCAAACCAAATACAGCAAAGGGAGCAATGGCCATGGCAAGACCGATTGTCCACAGAGAAAATGATTCTATTGCTCTTAGAAATACTTTCCAGGTATGTGAATCGCTTGTTTGAGAAGTTAATAAAAAAAGGCCAAGAAAGATTCCTAGAATTACCAAGGATAGCATCCGATTTTCCAGAAAGGCTCGGATTATATTTTTCGGAATGGTTTCACTAACCATTTGTGGGATGGATTCCATTTTTTGGTTGCTAACGGGAATTTGATTCGTAATGGAAATTGAGTTTTTGCTAGCATCAGTGATCCATTTCCCTGGCTCTATCCAAGTAACAAAAAAAATGCCAATCAAGATTGCGATGGTTGTAGTAGTGATAAAGTATAGCATCGTTCTCAAGCCTATGGTATATAACTCAGAGAGTGAGGACAAACTAGAAACTCCTAATGCAACAGATGCTACAACCAAAGGACCCATAATCATTTGAAGAAGATTCAAAAAGAGGTCACCCGGTAGTTTGAACCAAACCGTGATTTCGCTAGCTAGTTTAGCATTTACTATGCCAGTTTCAGCATGGAAACACAAGCCTGCAGCGATGCCTAAGAAAAGAGCAGCCAAAATGCGGAGCCAAAATGGTATGCGAGACATTTCATAAGAATCGCAATTTAGCGGTTGATTGTAAAATCTATTTTAATAGGAAATATATAACTGAAAGAGTTCGATTTTTTGGTTAATACGAGCCCCTTGCTTCATCTTCCTCAATTCAATTTCATATTGTTCTTTAGCCGTTTGAATTTCCTTGAGGGTTCTGTGCATCACTGCTTTTTTTTCCGGTCGCGAATCCCACTTATAGGCAGCTTCTTGTCGCATCAGCTTTTCTTCTAGTTGGCGAAGTAATTTCTGGTGTGAAAGTTCCATTTTGTACTCTTCTTTTTGAAAAATAGATAGAGTCTCGTTTACAAGAGACTCCTTTCTCGCACCAACCTCTTCTACGATTTTTGGATAAACAGTGATGTATGCATGCTCTAACTTTGAAATGGAAAGTTCCTTCTCAGGGACATACGTTTTCGCATTTTGCCAATCGGAAGTTAACTCTTTAACCACACTGATTTTCTTTGTTTTGAGGTCATATTCGAGGAAAAAGAGTTCACGTCTGAGAAGAGAAAATTGAAATTCGACAAGAAAAATGAAAAGTAAACGATCTTTAAAATTTGGTGTGATGACATATTTCTTTTTGTTTCCGATTAAGGAAGAAGTTAAAAGTTCTGTCACCTTTTCCACATAGGGATGGCCAAAAGCTAAAAATTCTAATGTATCATTTGTAAGAGCCAAATCTGAATCAAATGTTGCTAATTTTGTTTTGCCCTCTGCATTTGTGTATTCTAAGTTCCCTTGACGATTGGTTTTCAAAACTCCGGGCAATGAATTGCTGAAAAACTTAGATCCTTGCATAACTATTTCTTGCAAATGATTATTGTTCCATTCACGTTCATCTGATGTATGCTCGTAATAATCCGTTAGGTTAAAATCTAATAATTTCGGAGTTACAAGAGAGTTCAATTTTTCAAAACCTTTTTTTGCAATTTGGATACGAAGATCAAGTTCAGATTCCATTTCTTCTTTGGTCTTTTTCCCTGAAATGAAATGCATAAAACTACTGTTAAAATCTAGCTCTTCTTCTATCGTTCCCAGGAGTTCGTCGGAAGCACCAATTGCATCTTCAAATAATTTGATTTTATTGGTGAGTACTTCCAAAATTCTTTCCGCAACGGTATCTTTGGAGGCAAAATTAAAGATATACACATCGTATTTTTGTCCAAAGCGATGGATACGTCCGATTCTCTGTTCTATTTTTAGTGGACTCCAAGGCAAATCATAGTTGATTAAAATATTTGCAAATTGAAGGTTTCTACCCTCACCACCTGCTTCTGTACAAATCAATACTTCTGTTTCGTCTTTAAATTTCTGGATCACTCTTTCTTTTTCATCCATACTAAGGGATCCATGGAAAGAAGATACAGTAAACTCAGGTTCTAGTAGATTTTGGATATGATCTTGAGTTGTTCGAAATTGCGTAAAAATGATGAATTTTTTATGTCCTTCTTTTTTGAGTTTGGACAAAGTCTCTTTCAGTTTAATAGATTTTTTATCTTCTTTGATTTGTTTTCCCAAGTGGATCAAGCGGTTTAGAGTGAAGAGTTCCCGTTTGGTTCTTTGGAAGCTTGACATTTCCTCATCTTCCAATTCAGAGATAAAATCTTCGACTCCTTCGGTTTCATCTAAATCCCAATCATCGACAGAAATAGAATGCTCTTTCATGTAATGGAATTTTGATTCTAGCATGAATTTTCTTTTCTGTAGTGCTGATAGAAGGGCAACCACCGATGAATCCAATAACTTTTGAAATACGATCATTACAAAACCCACGGCTCTGTTTTTAGTGCCCATGGCTAAATTGTATTCACGTTTTACATAATCGGTAGTCTCATCATAAAATTGACGTTCGATAGGCGATAGATCAATCCGAACCGTTTTTGCAAATCGTTTTGTGAATCCTCCTACTTCTACTTTTCTTCTACGTAGAAGTATTTTTGAGATCTTTTCTTTAAGATCTGATTTGGTTCCTAAAATATAATCGTTAACGAAGCTGTGATAAGGACCAAGTATGTTAGGATCCACAAGGTGAGTTAAATAAAAAAGTTCCTCAAGTTTTCCACGAAACGGAGTTGCAGTCAGCAAAAGGAGACATTCTGTTTTGCGAGCTATTTTCTCTGCAAATAAATAGCTTCGGGTGACCTTGGAATAATCACGTCTTAAGCGATGCGCTTCGTCAAAGACAACAATGTCCCATTTTACTTTTAAAATTTCTTCTGCATACTTTGGATTTTTGATAAAATCGATAGAAGTAATCACTTTATTAAAGTTTTTCCAATGCAGATCGCCATTTGTTATGAAATTTTTTCTACGTATAATTTCAAAATGTTCGTTGAATTTGTTTTTCATCTCGTGTTGCCATTGAACAAGTAGAGGTGAGGGTGTTACGACCAATACCTTCTTTAGCCCACGACGAAAGATTAGTTCTTTAACTGCCAAGCCAGCTTCTATTGTTTTTCCCAATCCAACTTCATCAGCTAAGATAAACCTTGGTTTTAAACTATTGGCTACGATGAATGTGGATTCAATTTGATGGGGGAGAAGTCGAGTTCTTGAGTTAGAAAGAGATGAAAGTTTATTAAAGTTATGTGTCTTTTTTAATTGGTGTGCAACAAGCGAGATCTCCATCGCCTTGGGTAGTTCTTCCCAGTCTCGTAAAGCATTCGGATAGTTTCGTAATAATACGAGTTCTGATTTCTTCTTTGGAATAGAACGTTCTGATTCAGAGAAAGGAAAGTAAATTTTAAATTCAGAAGTTGTTTCTTCTACGATTTGACCGAAACCTAATGATGGTTCATCGATTAAAAATGCAAATTCTTGCTTTTCATCTTTTACTGAGATGGATTCAAAATCTAGACTTAGCTGTGTCTGAATTTGCATTAAACTCCTTTTTGATTACCCCAGAGAAACTTATGAATTTGTAACGACAAACGAGCCTTAGGTGGATTTGCAATTTTTAGCCATTCCACGAGTTCTTTTGGATCTAAATCCTCGAATACTGCTGAAAAAAGGATGTTTGCGTCGGTGTTGGTTTCACCAATGATTTCCAAACTTCTCTGAAAATCGTATCTATCACGAACGACGAACTTAATTTCGTCAAGAATATTATGTCTCTTTTTTAGGATTTCAAAGTTTTCCCTATGCATCTCAGATTCCATCCCTGAGCCAGGTAATTTGTAGTCTAGTGTGTAGACCCGAGACTCGGAGAAATCGATGAGCTCCTTTCCATTGGTTTCGATACGTGAGGCAGGATAAGGAAGGGAATGAGAGGTACGGTACGAATAGATTCGCTCACTCAAGGCCCGAGTTTTAGTTCCGTTTTCTCCTTCGAGAGGTTCTCCGCCCGTGATCAAAATTTGTTTTTTATCAGCTTGCGGAAACTGAGAAAGGGATTCCAAAATCTGTTCTATGCCTAGCTCCTTACCTTGTTTCGGGCCTAAGGCATAGGGAGTATCGCACCATAGTTTTTTTTCTTTTGTCAAACCACAGCGTAGACTACATCCAGCAAAGCGAACAAAGATCGTAGGGATTCCCTGGGAGATACCCTCACCAGAAATAGATTCATAAATCTCATGTACGTAACCTAGCATCGTATACCTTCTCCAATACAGGAAATTAGAAATTGTTCTTGCGGAAAGTGAAAATAAACATAAATTCATTCCGTTATGCAGATTGATGGAAAACTGGAATACCCGAATATAAAGCCAGGTAAAACCCAATCCAATCATTTACTCCTTCGATTGAAATCACCACCTAATCCAGCTATTACGCAGCGGCAACCTCTTGTGATCGGTTTAGCAATTGACAAAAGTTGGTCGATGAAAGGGGAAAAGATGGAGTCGGTCATAGATGCATCTTGTTCTCTTGTCAACTGGCTAACTCGGCATGATGCTCTTTCCATTGTTGCTTACTCTGCTGATGTTCAGCTGATACAACCAGTTACTCACCTGACTGAAAAAATTTCTGTTTCTGATCGCATCCGAAATATACAAGTTGGTACCTCAACCAATTTAAGCGGTGGATGGCTATCAGCTCTACGGTCCGTGGAGTCATCCAAGATTAAAAATGCATACAAAAGGGTAATTTTACTTACAGATGGAAATCCGACTTCTGGCATCAAAGAGCCAGAGGATTTAATTCAAATAGCAAAGGATCACTTTTCTCGAGGGATTTCAACCACTACAATCGGGGTAGGCGATGATTTTAACGAAGCAATTTTAATGGAAATTGCCAAAGCAGGTGGCGGCAACTTTTACTATGTAGACAATCCTGAGATGGCCACGGATATCTTTTTTAGAGAATTTGGTGATATTGGTGCTTTGTATGCCCAAGCAATCGATATCAATCTTGAATTCGCTCCAGGAGTCCAATGCAAAGAGATACTCAATGATGTTCCTATCCAGATAGCTGAGGAAATTGACGAGTTCCAAGGCAATGGTGAAAATATAGCCAGACAAAAAGTTAATATCCAGGTTGGAGATTTGCGTTCTGATGACTTAAGAAGTTTAGTCATTAAACTTGAGATAGGCGAGTCTGCGAAGGATTTTCAGGGTGATTTATTCAAAGCAAAGGTAACTTACTATAATCTTCTGGACCACATGAAACTTGAGTCAGTTGATTCTAGTTTTCCTTTGGCATTTTCTGATCTGGAAAGTAAGCAAGATCCAGATGTTTTGGTTGAGATTCTCATAGCCGAAACCGCTCGAGGGATTCATCTCATTTCGAATGCTGTTGCCAGAGATAATTTGGATGAAGCGAGAACCATTCTTTTTGGTCTAATGAAAGAAATAGAAGCAAACAAACATTATTCTCCAAACGCTTTAAATTCACTACTTAGTAGATTATTTGCAATGGACCAAAAAATACAAGAAAAGGCAAGTAATCTAAGTAAACATATCTTTGCAGGTTCCTCTATGATTGCGAAAGGTCCTGAAAAAATTGATCTAAAAGATATAAAGGTGCATAATGAAATTTTTGAATTTCAAACGCAAGGGGATATAGACCTTTATAAATGTCCCGAGATTAAATCAATCATAGAAAAAAAGTTAGGTGAGGGATTCCGTTTTGTGGTATTTGATATGAAAGCTACGGCACATATTGATTCCTCAGCTATAGGTACTTTGATCCAAATCGTAGGTTGGTTGAGAAAACGTGGTGGAGAATTCTCCGTGTGCAATTTACGAGATTCTGTTAAGAAAGTTTTTGAAATCACACGACTCTACAACCATATCCGTGTCTGTGAGTCCCTGAGTGATGCCAAAGAGGTTCTAGAAAGAATCGCTTTGGCAAAGGAAGGAGATATGGTTTAGGCTAACCAACGCTCAGCTTCTTCAATCGCATCTTTGAGTTCGCCAATGATAGAAGGAGAGAGTGCTATACCTTTTTGAGTGGGTTTGTATTCGCCGTTTGCGTCTGTATACCAAACTCGGATGTTGAAAAAGGTTTGTCCTTTGTACTCAGAAATTTCAACTCGGACGATTTCTCCTCTTCCTTTATCAATGTCTTTAATGATGCCTGTTTTTGCCATATTAGTAAGTCTCCACAAATAATTGGTCTTTGGACTCCAAAGATTTTTTGAAATCTTCGTAAGATTCTGAGGAATTCATAGCAATTCTCATCTCCTCGATGACCCCTTTTTCCATTCCCTTAGGACCTCCGCAGATGTACACTCTTCCGTTGGATTCTAAGGACGGTTTGATTATGGAGGCTAGTTCTTTCACTTTGTGCGAAATGTACATTTTGCCACCATCGAAAGGATTGATTTCTTCCCGACTGATAGCCTGAATGAAATGAAAATTTTTATGCTTTTGGGCCATGGATTCAAAATAATCTTTTAAGACAATTTCGTCCGAGTAGGGCGCGCCATAGATCAAATATACATTTCCTTGGAATTGAATTAATTTATGTTCGAGAATTTCCTCCACCATACCAAAGAAAGGTGCTATCCCCGTTCCAGTGGCACAAAAAAAGAGATCTCCGCTAAAATCAGCCAAAGGCAGAATGAACTTTTTCCCTGCAGGTCCTGTCATGGTAACTTGGTCACCTGGTTTCAAATTGCACATATAATTTGAGCAGACCCCAGAGTGCAGTAAATTGCCTTCCGTGTCGTAGATGTTATCTCGTTTAATGATAAATTCGATGCTATCCTTTGTTTTTCCAAAACTTAGCGAAGGCGAGGCGATAGAATACAACCTAACCGCATAGGAGGTGTCCGGGGATCCCTTTTCGACTTTTGCCTGGTCTTCTCCTGGGGGGATGACACCGGCACTCTGGCCTATTAAATAAGGATATAGGTCATGTGATAGAGCAATTTTGATCCTATGGATCGCAGATTCTCCTTCCTGACTGGGTCGTTTTCCCTCTCCTTTGGCTGGAGTCAGCCTTTCATTGGAAAGAACGGTTCCGAGAATGGGATTCGATTTTTTGAATAAGTTAAGTTGGGGTGTTAACACATCAGTCCTACTTTCCTCAGGATTTTTTCCTAGGGGGAGGAGTCAACGAAAGCAAAAAGGAAGCCTTTCCCTTTCTTTTTTCTTCAATTATTATGTCTCTTGATTGACGTTTCGGAGGAAGTTTTTAGTCTTTAGCCATCCGGCCTTTCCTGCCGATGTTCCTAACAGCCTAGAGTAAAGAGACGAGTATGCTTTCTATTGAACCTTCTGATTCTTCACGTGCTCATTCAAACCAAACAAACCCTCTTTTGAAACGAAAACTGGAACTTTATGCAAAACAACTCCTGACCGCTTTCAGCCCAGCGCTGGGAAACGAGGCAGAAACTTGGTGCGTCTTTGACCTGAGTGGGAAATTGATCTCTCAGGGAAAATTGGCGCCAAAACCCAAAGAACTGGACTCATTATTCTAGCCTGCACCTCATTCTCTGTTCCTTTCATGATTAGGATGGATTAGGGACTTACCGCTCCTCCTATCTCTTTTTTGACCCCAATCATGTTCCTGATTCGTTTCTTATTGTTAGTCATCCTCTTTTCTGCCTTAAGTCTTTTGATTGAAGATTCACTTTCAGCTCAAGTGCTTGGATCCCAAGAACATGGAAATCACGGTATGGGATTGACTCTGGGACATTCATCCAAGGGAGCATTTTCAGAACTCGACTTCCGATACAAAAGTCATGATCTATTAAATTATAACCAGGGTTACCAAAACTTTTCCGAACGTTCTGTACTTAAAGGCAAAGTGCGGTATTATTCTGAGGAGGGAAAATGGGAATTATTTAAATTAGATTTTTACCAATTCCTTTCCTTGAACCAAACAAACTCATTCTTTACTCCAAATAGTGTTGGGTTCAAATTTGGCTTTGAATCCGTGACTATACAAGAAAGGACACGAATTTTAAATTTGAATGGAAATGATGAAAAAAGAATCACCGCACTCAATATAGATTGGAAACAAGGATACTCTCTCTTGGGTTCGCAAGCAAAAGAAGGTGAAAGATACTCCGTTTCCTTTCTGGGTGGTATCAAGGCCCAATACCACCCTTCCTTCAAACAAAATGTACGTATGGGTCCTCAGTTATCCCTTCTCTACACACATGAGTTTGGACGATATAAATTGATACTAGAATCAACTTACTTTTACTTTCGTGCTTTGGGGGAGAGGAATGATTTTCAAAACTCCCTAATGATACGTTATTCTTTGGATGTGAACCAAGAGTTAAGATTGGGAATTTCACAGTCCCAGTTCATGAATGATCTGACACTGCAATATCTTTATTTATTTTAATCTTCTAAGATAATACGCACTCGTTCAGAATTGTATCGATATGCGGTTTCTGAATGTGAGAGATAACCATATGCGCCGAGCTCAAACAAAAAAGAGGCTGAAATTCCATACCCTCCATCTTCACGATTGTCGCATGCCTTTTGTTTTGCGGGAGAAATCCGAAGATCTCTTGGATTGAGAAATTTATATTGGTCGGGACATTCTGTATGGGAATAAGATTTGCCATCCGCATGCCTAGCTTCATGTAACAAAACCAAAAAACGGTCTAAAGGTGATAATTGGAAAAATTGTTTCCCAAGGACTACCTCATTTTGATGGAAATAGGCTATGTAATCACCTGTTGAACCAACAGAATAAGATTTGATTCTGGATTGTACCCAGTGTTTAAGTTTTTTTCCAGAAAAAGGGAAATTGAAGATTTTCTCAAAATTGGAGTGCGTTTGGTACGTTTTCTTATCAATTTTTAATTTTTTTGGTTCTAAACTCTCCACATAACGGTAGGTGTCTGTCAATAGTCTAGATTCTTTGGGTGAAAGCTGGCCATCTTCAGCATGGAGAGTTCCGCCACTTAACAGGCACCATCCGCAGGCAAAAGCAATAAAGATAAGAAACTTAGAACTGAGCCTGTAAACCGCCGTAGTAAAATCTTGGACGGATCGGATTGTAAATAAGCTCGTACTTATCCAGAACATTGTCTACACCTAAAAACAAGGACATCCTTCCGTCGAAAAATTTTTTTTCAAACCGAACATTTATCAGCGGAAATTCTTTTCCATAGACGGCTCTGTTATTGTTAAAAAATGGATCGTTCCGATTCTCAATTAAACTCGTACTTGCCCCAGCAAAGTCAGTGGTTTGCGAAAAAAACGGCCGCCGACCAACCCATTTTGTTCGCAAAGCAAACTCCCAGCCTTGGGGTAACAACAAAAAGTAGTTAGCTGTTGCCTGGTGGACAGGCCTTCCTTCCAATGGCCTATCAGATGTAAGGTCACGAGTCTCGGTGTAGTTGTACCCCAGTTCAAATTGGTTGTATTTCAGGAATTTGGTTCGCATCCCGAATTCGGCCCCTCTTGTATAGGCTTCTTTAATATTTGTTAATTGAAAGGTAGCAAATTCCCTTGAATTTGTTCCAAAATTGTATTGGATTAGATCAGTGATCACATTTCTGAAAACACTCATCGAAAGACTCAATGATTTGAAGGGATTGTATTCGATATCCGCATTCACTGTGCGAGACTTTTCGGGTCTCAATTGGGGATTCCCTTCAACTACATATCCGACTCCGGGATTTTCAAATCGCAAATATAGTTCTTGGAAGGTAGGGGGTCTAAAGCCAACACCATAACTGGCTCGTAGTATGATTTGGGAAGTTAGGTCAAGGCGGGTTGCAATTTTTGGTGTAGTCTGACCACCAAATTGAGAGTCTACGTCATGCCGAATGCCCGGGATGATGCGCCAAATGATTCCGTTTCTGTATGCAGTCCATTCATCCTGTAAAAAAACAGCCCTTCTCGTTCTGTAAGCAAATCTCTGCGTCAGTCGATCAGATTCCAGTTCATTGGCATAAGATTCAAACCCAACAGTCATCATATGCCTGTCTGTTAATTCATGGTCGAGTTGTATGGTGCCTTGAGAGGATTGGTCATTCGTGAGTTCTTTGGAATCCAACTCATCGGAACCTCTTTGGTTTAAAGAAAATTTATTTTCCCATCTAGCATAATTTCCTCGGAAAGAGATCATATTTTTTTTCCCATAGGAATACTCCAAGGCGCCTAAACCGAGAAAATCATTGGTAGCATTGGTACGGTCAAAAACACCACCTGATGTTTGTGAGATAACACCTTGTTGGAACCTACTTAGATAAAAAACTCCAGTTTTTACTTGGAACTTTCCATCCGGATTAAAAGTCATATTGGAACCAACATTTGAATCCTGGAAGGCATTCCCAGTTGTGGCTTTGGTGCTCGGATCTAAATCATAACCAGCAGATTGATTGAAACCACCTGTAAAATTTGCGGCGACAAACGGGTTTCGGAAGCCAACATCTGCGATCATATTCTTTTCGCCTTGGGTTCCAAATTGGATTTGCCGCCCATTGCCATACGTTGCTCTGAATTGGTAGTGCTCTGGTTTCTCTGCCTGCCGGGTGATGATGTTGATGACACCGCCGATCGCATCCGCGCCGTACAAAGCAGAAGAGGATCCTTTCACGATTTCGATCCGTTCAATATTTTGTACTTTGAATCGAGTGAGATCAACAGTATTGTTCAATCTACCCGCGATTCTTTGTCCATCTACCAGAAAGAGTACATACTTTGAATCTAAACCCAACATTTGTACCTGCGAACCTCCCAGGGCATTTGGGAGTACGCTAATGCCCAACTGGGTTTCGAGGACCTCACCCAAGTTGCGAGCACCTGTTTGTTCAATTCTCTTCTTGGAAATTACCTCAGTTGCAACTGTGGAATCCTTTAGTCTACGCTCACCCCTTGAACCTGTAACTACAATTCCATTTTTGCTATCCAGATCTTTTAAGTGGTCCTCCTCTGCAGGTGTAGGCGTTGCCTCTACTTTTTCTTCCACCTTACCCGCGTTTTCTGGTACTTTAGTGGTTTCCTCAACAGGGATAGCTTCGGACTCCTTAGTTTTCTCTACTGGAGTTTTAGGATTCTGTTTAGGTTTGGTTTGGGCGAAGATAGAAAATGATAAACTAAGACAGACTATGAAAATAGATCTTAATACAAAAGACATGGATTGTTTATTCAGAAAGTCTTTTCCAACGTATGGTAGGGTAGCCTGAAGTTCCTGCATCACTGTAATAGGATTCCATCCTCACAGCAAAGTATTGATTGCCAGTTCCACTCCGAACAATGTAGACAAGACCTTTTGTTGTCAGATTCCCAATTTGGTAACTGAACCAATCTGTTAGAATCGAGTTCCCCACAAACTCACCGACAGCTCCGCCAATTCCTTGCGTACTTGTTCTTGTGTCTGAGACAAACTTGTCATCGGAACAATTTTGAGCGGCCCTTGCAGTTGAGGCTGCTACACTCACTGATGTCAGAGAAGAGAGACAAACGGCACCTCTGCCAGATGAGTTTGTCCCCCCGCCGTTGGTTGCGATTTTGTATCGATTGAAGGCGATATCCCAAGAAGTGCTACTTGCTTGTGAGGCAGGTATTTGGGAATTTGTCTGCATGCTAAAGTAAATGTAAAAATCTTGGTTGGTGCTATTGATTCTAGTTAAAGTTGTGCCTTCCACATCCGCTCGAGAAAATACAATTTTATCGAGCGAATTGGGGTCGTTGGCTCGGATGAGATTGATAAGATAGGCATTTGTGAACTGTGTCGACTGAGAGATACTCTCTTTTTGACGTGCACAGTGTACAAGTGAACCTAAAAGAAAAATACTTACCAGAATTCTCTTCAATCCAATTCTCCTTATGGGTTTACAGTGTAGGTAACTAAGGCGTTCTGACCTCTAGACGGAATCGCGTAGAAGAAATAGTAATAGGTACCAGTTGTGACAATAGTCGTCGTGATCGTGCTTGTGAATTTATGTGATGTTGCAAATTCGCTACTTGAATCTGAAGCTGTCGTTGTAAATCCTGAGTTATAGGATAGGGCAGAACTTGCTGCCAATGGGCAAGCGTCAGATTTATAGAGAATTCCGAAGGCATTCCCTGCGAGTGTGACGGTCGTTGGACCCGTAACTGTGAATTTGATCGCGGAAGATTGGTGACCAATGAGAGGAATGGTGCTGATGCGGGAAATGGTGCCCGTTTTTGAGGCTCCAGATACGGTAAGGTCAGTGACAAATGTAGAAATCGAGCCTCTACCGCTCGTATTTACGACACAATCTCCTGCCGAAGAAGTGCCTGCTGCTAATAAAACTAATAAATTAGTGGTATCGTCGTCGTCTTTGTCTTCTTTACAGCCACTGAGCAATGTAAATGACATTGCTGTGAGAAGGCAAATAAGAAGGAGGTTTTTTGTTTTTGTATGGTTCATTAGATTCTCCTTTGTCCAAGGTTCAAATTTGAGACTGAGATTCAAGAGCATTTTACTGGATAAGTCCTTTTTTTTCAAGCCAGACAATTTGGTGACACTCCCAAAGGGTAGGCAAGAAAATGTGCCGTATAACGGGCAGTAGGCTTTACGCTCTTTATTTTCACTCTCCGAAACGGAGAATAAAAAAAATCAATTGTAATGAGAAGTATTTTTCGTCATTTATTCTTAACACATGTCCTTCCAAAGACTCACGATTTACCTCGAGAAACACAGCTCGGATTTCTTCTCTAAAATTCAAGGGGACATAAAAAATTTAGCAGATTTAAATGAAGTTTTCCTTTTAGAACCCAATGATTTAGCTTCCGTCGAGGCCCATTTGGGTTCAATCATATTGCTTTGGTTAGATGAAGAGACATTAGACAAACAAAAATACCTGCTTGAAAAATTCCCAGAAATACCTTACATTCTACTTTCGACAAAAGATATCGATGAGGCGGTTCTTGCCAGAACTGGCCACCCTACGAAATTATTTCTTTCGGAGACTACCTATTCCCCACTTCTCTTGCAGCTAATGTTGGATTTCGCTGATCGATTTGTTTCAGACATGAATCGGTCCTTTGAATTTGATCGTATGAAAGAGAAAATAGCAGTTCTAGAAAATGTGTTCGAAGAATCTCTAGACATCCAAATTCAAGTAGACCCAGCCTCCAAACACATCATAGGCATCAATAAACAAGCTCTCAATATTCTTGGTTATGAGCGGGAAGAGCTCATTGGCAAAGACTTCTCAGTGTTAGTTCCACCTATCGATCTTACAGAAGACCAAGAGTTTGAAGGGAGTATGATTGCTGGAAGTGCCCTTCGAACCAAAAGTGGGTTTATCATCCCGACTGAGTCTTCGTTTCGATTATTTCCTGCGAATGGAAAAATGGCTATCTGGACTACCTTTCGAGACATTACGGAAAGAAAGAAAGCTCAAGAGCAGGTAAAAACTCAAAAGGCTTTTTATGAGTTTATCTTGGACAATATAGACTCGGACATATCTGTGTTGGACACCGCATATCGTTATGAGTATACAAATCCAAAATTGGTTTCTAGCAAGGAGATTCGAAATTGGTTGTACCAAAAAACCGATTTTGATTTTGCAATGCGGATGAACTATCCGCCCGACTTTGCAGAAATCAGGAAAAAGTATATCGATATCGCTATTCGCGAAAATGATATCGTAGAATTCGAAGAATTGATCCAAGATGATCATGATGATAAAAAATATGTTTTAAGAAAGTACATTCCAATTACTGAAAATGGAACTCATAAAAGACGTATCATTAGTTATGGAATTGATATCACTGATCGAAAGTTAGCAGAAGAAAGGATTTCTTATTTAGCTTATTATGATGCATTAACTGGACTTTCAAATCGTACTTTGTTTGTGGACCATGCAAACCAAGCTCTCAAAAACCCCAATTCAAAACAAACTCTTACTGCCTTTTATTTTTTCGATATTGATAACTTTAAGTTTATTAATGATACCCTTGGGCATGCAAAAGGCGACATGCTTTTACAGATGGTTGGCGCACGATTGAAACGTATTATGAACGAAGTAGATACTGTTGCTCGCTTTGGTGGAGATGAGTTTGCTGTTTTAAAATTGGGACTTGAGAATAAAGGAAAAGCTGCTGAATTTGCCCAAAAAGTATTAGATATACTGAGCCAACCTTTCCATATAACAGGCAGAGATCTTTATACAACCATCAGTATGGGAATTTCCTTAGCACCAACGGATGGCGAGAATGCTCAAGAACTTCTTAAGAATGCTGATATGGCTATGTATAAAGCGAAAGATGTCGGTAGAAACAACTTTCGTTTCTACACTCCAGAACTCATTGAAAGGTCTGAAAAGCGTCTTTATATAGAGAACTCACTCAGAAAGGCAATTCAGAATGACGAACTCATTCTATTCTTCCAACCTCAGATTTCTACAGCCACTGGAAAGGTCTGTGGAGCGGAAGCCTTGATCCGATGGAAACACCCGGAACGAGGTTGGGTACCGCCTGGAGAGTTCATTCCAGTAGCAGAGGACTCAGGGATCATAGAAAAAATTGGTGATTGGGTTTTGGAAGAAGCATGCCGCAATAAACGAAAGTGGAATGATATGAATCTAAATGGATTCAATATTAGTATCAACGTCTCCGGTAAACAGTTAAAACGAAACAATTGGGCACAACGCGTTGAGGCAACAATCAATCAGTTCGCGATTAAATCCGAGGAAATTGAATTAGAACTTACAGAAAGTTCGATTATGGAGAACCCGGAAAAGAGTATCGAAGCTTTTCGATACCTTTCCAATTTAGGTGTGAAAGTTTCAATTGATGACTTTGGAACTGGGTATTCTTCCCTCTCCTATCTTAAAAAAATTGATGCAGACAACTTGAAAATTGATAGATCCTTCGTGATAGATATTGAAACCAATGAAGATGACAGAGCTATCTGTAGTGCGATTGTCAACATGGCTGTCTCGCTTGGAATGGAAGTCATTGCGGAGGGAGTTGAAACAGAAGAGCAAATGAAACTTCTTAAATCAATTGGATGTCATATCATACAAGGTTATTTTTACAGTAAACCTCTCCCTGCAGAGGAATTTCTAAGCTTCGTAAAAAAAATTAATACATAGAAATCAATCTCAATACCGATTTCTTTACTAATGAGACTTTCGATTATTGTCATTTTCCTTTTTTCTGCGGTGCAATTGATAAGTGCAGATGTGAAAAAAAAGGCATCTAAAAAACCAACACCAAAAGAAAATTCAAATTACTTTGTTAAAAAAGAAGAGAAGAATTTTTCTCTTTTGTTAGAGGCAAGGCGGTTTGGAAGAGGTGACGTAATTTTTTTCAGACTCACCCCAAAAGACCAAAAATGGATACATGAATCATTTAAGGTTGTCTGGATGGGAAAAGATGTATATCTAACCAAACAGGAAAAAAGTTTTATTGCATTCTTTCCGATTTCTCCTGATTTTCCTGGTGGACCGATGACATTGGATATCCATTCCAAGATTTTCTTTGTCAAACGAGGCACCAAAACGTATCAGATTGATCTAGAACCAACAAAGTTCCAAGTTATTAAAAATAGAACTTTGAAAGTAGAAAACAAATTTGTTTCAGAAGAGTTGTCTCAGGAAACATTGGATTTTATAAAAAAATGTAAAGAAGCCAAAGAACAAGCATTTGGCTCTGTAAGCAAATTGCAATTTGCTACAAACTTTAATTATCCCTTAGATGAAACATTCATCACAAGTAGGTTTTATGTTCGCAGAGACTATAATGGAAAGAAAGGTCGGCCACATGGAGGGGTAGACTTCCGAGGAAAAGTTGGCACTCCTATCAAAGCAATCCAAGATGGCACAGTTGTTTTGGCGCAACCTATGTACTATGAAGGCAATTTTACCATCATCGACCATGGAAATAAAATTTTCACCTTCTATATGCACCAAGAGAAAATCGATGTAAAAGTTGGAGATAAGGTGAAAAAGGGACAAGTGATCGGGACAGTTGGCTCAACAGGTATGTCAACAGGACCTCACCTTCACTTAGGAGCAAAAGTAGCAGATACTTTGGTTGACCCACTTTCGTTATTGGTGCTCACCTCAATCGCTGAAGCGAAGTGATTTTAAGATAGATAAGATTCCTTCTTCATGGACTTGGTCTTTTTCCAGATTCTCAGTGATGTGAAGAAGTATCTTATCATGTCGATTGTTTTCCAATAATAGGAAACCTGTTTTCGCATAACGCGGGCGCAACAAATCAAAGAATGTCCAATACTTGCTTCCTAGGTTCAAAATTGTTTTATCTTCCAAAACAATTTCTTGCAAATCCTCAATCTCAGCTTTGCTTACTTGTATTCTTAAAAATTCAGAAATGTCTCGATTGGCTTCTTCGATTTCAAAGGGAACGTACGCAGGAAAGTAAAACATACGAATAAATGGATAACGATTTGGATCCTGTTCACTTGATCCTATGATACCAGCTATTTGCCCCACTCCTGTTTGGTTCTCTAAGCTCAGATCGGATGCTTTAAAGAAAATGAACTCTTCAGGCAGAGTAAATCCTAAATGTATTTCCTCATTCCAATAATTGCGATCTTGGACTACCCAATTGTTCACATCCACTTCTTCAAACTTAAATTTGTTTTTAAAAAGTAAATAAGAAGAAACGATCTCTACTGATTGTAAGGCTTTGAAAGATACCAAGGAAGTACCTATCAACAAAAAGGATACAAATAGTATTCTTACTATAGCCTCCATTTGAAGAAAACGAAGTATCAAAGTGAAAGAAATACAAATAAAGAAAAAAACCTTTCCAGCGCGAAATTGAAATACATCAGAAAGCCAAAGAGAGAAAATAAAGATAATTCCTGCGAGCAACTCAAAGCCAGGGTGAAACGGATTTTTTACATAGATACCGATTAAGTACAAAGTGAGATAGATTAGAATTGTGCTACAGAGGCTTGCAAGTGTTACAAGAGAAAGGATGTAGTGTATTGGTAGATGCCATTCATGATAGATAAAAAATGGAATCGAAATGAAATGAAAGATAATGACAAGTTGTACTGTACGTGAATTCTTAGTTAGCTTTTGAAAGATTTCTCTTGCAGCATTTAAAAATCTATGGAGGCTTTGTCTCATGACCGCAGTATTTCAGTTTATCGAAAAAATCCAAAAAGAAATCCAAGACATCCAAACAACCATCCTGGAAATGCAGAAAAGTTGGCAAAACTTCAAGGAATTCTGGGATTCTTTCTTTAATATCCTACCCTGGGAAGTTCTCCTATTATTGCTCTTTTCTGTCATCCTCCTTTCCTTGTTTAATTCACTTTCTCCTCAAACGCCCAAAGCGAATCTCACGGTGGCCATTGTCATCTTGTCTGCGCTCTGGATATACTTTTGGTCTCTATTCGCAAAAGAGGTTTCCTATTCCAAAGTCATCCAAACGGCTTTGTATATTTTGGTTCCTCTTCACTCCCTTGGATTGGTCCAATTGCTCCTTCATTTTGCAAAGAAATATTACTGGAAGAAACGGAGGACAAACCCAAAAGACTGGGAGTCAGCACTGTTCCAGTTGGGGCATGATTACCATACATTTGCTTCCTTAGCCCACCAATCCTTCCAAAATGCAGCAGAAAACCGTGATGTGCTCAAAGGAGAGCTGGCTAAAATGGAACAATCATTGTCAGGTCTCAAACGTCTCTTAGAGGGAAATGGAAAATAACTCGTTGTTTTTTCCCTCTTTGCCGATATTCTAAGTAGTACGGAAATCGGATCGATCTATGCTCAATAAAAAACCGACACTCACCGGTAGACAGAAGGCTGCAATTTTTTTGGTTGCAGTGGGCAATGAAGTTGCATCAGAAATCTTCAAACATTTACGTGAAGATGAGATCGAACAAATTACCTTCGAGATCGCCCGATTAGATAAGATCACACCAGAAGATAAAGAGAAAGTCCTCGTAGAGTTCAATGAACTCATGATGGCTCAGGAATTTATCACCAATGGTGGTATTGATTTTGCCCGTGGCCTTTTGGAAAAAGCTCTAGGTAACCAAAAAGCAATCGATATCATCAACCGACTAACGTCAAGTTTACAGGTTCGGCCCTTTGACTTCATTCGAAGAACTGACCCTGCTCACTTATTGAACTTTATCCAAGGTGAGCACCCACAAACGATAGCCCTTATTTTATCTTATTTAGATCCACAAAAAGCATCCAATATCCTTTCTAATCTACCTCACCAGATACAGGCGGAGGTAGCAAAACGGATAGCAACGATGGATAGGGTGTCTCCAGATGTTTTACGCGAGGTGGAACGAGTACTGGAACGAAAACTTTCGACTCTCGCCTCGGAGGATTATACTTCTGCGGGTGGTATTGATTCCGTTGTTGAAATTTTGAACTTGGTAGACCGAGGAACAGAAAAGACCATTATTGAAGCTCTAGAAGAAGAAGATCCGGAACTAGCGGAAGAGATCAAAAAACGAATGTTTGTCTTCGAAGATATTGTATTACTCGATGACAGAGCTATCCAAAAAGTCATGCGAGAAGTTGATAACACTGATTTGGCAAAAGCACTTAAGTCCGTTGACTCCGAAGTGCAGGATAAAATTTTCAAAAACATGTCAAAAAGAGCGGCGAATCTTTTGCGAGAAGACATGGACTTTATGGGTCCTGTTCGATTGAAGGACGTCGAGGACGCCCAGCAAAAAATTGTAAATATCATACGTAAGCTAGAAGAAGCGGGCGAAATCGTCGTGGCACGTGCGGGCGAAGACGAACTGGTAGTCTAGTTTTTACTAAAAAATCCTTTGCAGTTTCCTTGCCCGATTCTATTCTCTTCTGGCTAAGGAGTCACAATGAATTTGCCTTTACAACTGATCATCGCCCTCACCATTTCCATATCATTTTGGAACTGTGGTTCTGTTCCTACAAAAGTAAAACCTATCCGTGAGAGTTTAGATCTGCAGGGACATCGTGGGGCTAGAGGTTTAAAACCTGAGAATACCTGGCCGGCCTTTGAAGAAGCTATTTCTCAAAATATGGTAACCTTGGAACTCGATACTGTGCTTACCAAAGATAAAAGAATTGTAATCCACCATGACTCGGAAACAAATCCAGTGATTTGTGTGAATCCGGATGGAAGCGAAATACAACGGATATCTTTGTACGAATTAACTCTGTCTGATTTGCAGAAACTAGATTGTGGAAGCAAAAAGAATCCTGCCTTTCCGAAACAAACACCCGTTCCAGGAACAAAACTTCTGAGCATTGAAGAATTTTTTCAAAAAATGGCAGAGATAGAAAAGAAAAAGAAACAAAAGTACTTATTTAACATAGAAACCAAATTTCCAGATAAAGAAATGGTAGAAGATTCCATAGTGGAAGAACATACACTTTTACTGGTATCTGCGATCGAAAAAGCAAAAGTTGCAGATCGTTCAACCATTCAATCTTTTGATCTAAGGACTCTACCTTATGTTCAAAAGAAAAATTCTAAAATTAGAACGAGTGCTCTCTTTGCGCCCACATACTTCCAGGGCTTTTTGATGACGATCGGTTTCGGTAATGGATATCGAGATACAATACTGGATAAAGCAAAGGGAATCAAAGCAAATATCATTTCTCCGTACTTTCTGTATGTAACACCAAGTTTTGTTGAAACGGCTCATGCGAGTCAGATCGAAGTGATACCTTGGACTGTGAATTCTATAAAAGAAATGAAAAGACTAGAGAGTTGCGGAGTTGATGGAATCATATCAGATTATCCAGATATGTTACGTGAGACATTTTTAAAACCTTAATTGCCACTCACTACCGTGCACAAAGTTGTATAAATGGATAAGAAATTTTTTACTTCTTTGTGCATTGATTTTATTTGCGTAATGCCTGCTTGTCTCGCCGCTGCCTCTGTACTACTATCGCCATTGCTAAAAAAGAAAAAGTATCGAGTGATACATGCTTTACCGATTTTAGTACTGGCATTGGGTTGTGTATTTTCAAAGTAGCCAAGTTTATACTCTGCATATAAGATACCTCGTGGACCGACACCCTGTGTATTTCCAAGATTTATACATTGCAAATACAAACTAACTAGCATCAGTAAGTAGTGTCTCTTCAACGAAGATCTAATTTTCATGGATTCCCTGAAACGATGACACACAAGGATGCGTACAGTCCTGTTAATTGAGTCGTTTTCCAATGTACTTCAGTCACGGTCGAAATTTGAGCCTGTTTTTTTGCACTTTCAATACTGGCGTCACCAAACGCAAAAAGACCTAATATAGAATGAGTACATCTTGTACTCTCTAAAGACGAATTTTCTCCATTTGAAAAAATGCCTATTCTTGAATTTGAATAAAGAAAACCGAAGGGTCCATAGCCTGGGGATGCGCAGGAGAAAAGGAAAAAAAGAGAAACAAGAAAAAATTTCATTTTAAATGCTGTATTTTTTATTTCGCTAATTTTCTCATTCGAATGCAACGCTCTTCTAAATCGATCTGCTTTTTTAGAGTTTTTTTGATCGATGCAGGTAGCTTTGGATGCGATTGAACAAATTTACTTAAAATTGTTTTTGATTCTAGATTACAAAAATCGGGTGCTAAAGCTTTTGAGATGCCATCTAAATAATTTTCATCATCCTCTGGTCCAAAATTGGCCAAAGTGTCCAAGAATGGTTTTGTAAATTGCATCTGTATATCTTTTTGGTAGATTGGAAATAAATGGTATGCGATTACTCGTAGAGTACTTGTTGAATATTCTTCGGACTTTTGCTTTAAAACCAAATGAAACCACTTTTCTTTTGAGGAAAGGTCTGGCTTTGCAGCTAACACAGAATAATATGAATTTTTTCCTCGAGAAGATGTATCTAGCTTTCTTTCTTTTTCTAAAATACTTTCAAAATTAGGATCATTGAATCCTAGAGAACTTAGTTTGATGAGGATCGACCAACGGAGATCTTGGTCTAATTTTAATCCTGGAATCGTAATATTGCCAAGTAAAACATTCCAAATTTGTATGGCCTCTTCTTTTCCATACACAGAATCTAAATAGGAAAGGAACCAATATCGTTGTTCATCGGAACTTGCTACTTCTTCTTTTAAACCGTCCCAAAGAAAATTCGAAAGTTCTTTTAGATCTTTTTCACTAACAGATGTTTCTTTCCAAAATCGACTTGTGAAATAGGAATACGAGCGATCTGAGGATAGATTTGATAGGAGCCATTTTTTGATTTTTACATTTTTTTCGTGCGGAAGAACGGCTCTTGCAAGTTGATAGAATTCATCAAATGAGACAAGTCCGTACTTCACTTGGTCCCAATAGTTTGACCATAAGATGAGACGCCGAAAGGAATCTGTATCATTCAACAGAATTTTTTGGAGTGCTTCTATTTGAGTCCCTTTCCAACGCCAAATGACAAAGTCATGGTCTTCATCGTTGAGAAGAACAAAATCAGGGCAAAAAGAAACCTTTTCTACAAAACTTGTATTTCGACCGGTATACACGAGCGCGAGAGATTGAAAGTCTAGTTTTGTGGATGTTTGACTTTCATTGATTTTATACAATCCAATTTGAATTTTATGGTCTCGGTAACGATTTTGTTCTCCTTCTGCAAATTGAGTTATGCTCCAAGAAAGGAACTGGTCTTTGCAAGAATAATCGAATTTAATCGCATTTGTTCCCTTGGTTTCTAGCCAATCTTTTGACCATTTACGCAAAGAGAGACCACCAGCTAATTCGAGTTCGGTGAGAAAATCCAATAAAGATGAATTTGAATACGCATATCGTTTCAGGTAGGACTGAACTCCTTTTTGGAAAACCTCTGGGCCAAGGAAAAAGACCAATTGTTTTAGGACCGAGGCACCTTTTCCATAGGTGATTCCATCAAATTGTATAAAGGCTTCCTCAGTATCTTTTACTTTTGCCTCGATGGGGTGATTTGTACTAAAAGAGTCTTCTAAATAGGCCCATTGTTTCATCTTTTCAAAGAAAGATTCCCAAGTTTCTTTGAACTCAGAATTTTTTTCCTGGGCTAAACTAGCCATATAGGTTGCGAAGCTTTCATTCAACCATAAACCATTCCACCATTTCATAGTGACTAGATTTCCAAACCACATATGAGCCATCTCATGTAAAATAACGTCGGATAAATTCTCTTTTTGTGAGCGTGTCATGGGACTACGGCTAACAAACCTCTCAGAAAAAGTAACCGCTGCTACATTTTCCATAGCGCCAAAATTAAATTCAGGAACGATTACTTGGTCGTACTTTTCAAACGGATAAGGGAAATCAAAATAGGTAGGAAAAAATCCGAAGCCATCTTTTGTGTATTGAAACCAAAGTTTAGGGTCAACATACCTTGCTAATGACTTTCGGATAAATAGCCTAAGTGGAATTTGTTCGTATTTGTCTTCCCAGACGGTATATGGCCCTGCATGCAATGAAAAAACATAAGGAGATATCTTTTTTGATTTTGAAAAGGTATGTCTAGTTTGAGAGGAATCATCGGGATTCGGAAGGATTGAGATAGGCAATGTCGTGGATATAACCTTCCATGAATTGGGAGCATCGACAGTTAATGAAAACGTCGCCTTTAGGTCAGGTTGGTCAAAACAGGGAAACATTTTATTTGCATGAAAGGCTTCAAACTGAGAATACAGATACATCTCTTGGTCTTCTGGATCAGTAAATGTATGTAAACCATTGCCTGTTCTCGCATAGGGTGTTTTGAAAGCTAAAGATAGATCATTTTTGCCTTTTTGAATGTAATTGCCATCGATCAGTAAGTATCCTTTTTCAAGCTTTATATCTTTACTTACATCCTTTCCGTTTACAATAATGGATTGAATATCTCCTTCAAAGTAATCCAAGCGGATTGTATCTGACTTCCAGGATTGGAAATTTAAGGAAAGTTTTCCCTCAAAATAAGATTCTTTTGTGAGTTTAATATGAAGGTCGTAATGGATATCAGAGAGGAGGCTGGCTCTTTTTTCCGCATCTTTTTGTGTTAGATGGTAATGGGAATCATACTGAGAGCAATGGCATATCAAAAAAACCATTCCAAAAAATATCAAAGGCTTAAATACATTTTTCATTTTGGATCCTAAGGTTGAAAAGATTTATATAAGATAGCCCAATCCAAAGAGCTGCGATTTTTCCATTCTGATTCAGGAAAGTATTTCCCTCCAATCGAATTTAGTATGAGTTCCATATATTCTTCGCCTGGATCGAAATCTTTCGCGTTTAAAAAGATGGAACCGCCCCATCGTTTTTTTGCTTGTGTATGGCTGAAGATCCCGGAGAGAGATTGAATGTCTTCATTATTGAGCGGGATTTTATATTTTTGAGCTAATTCAAGAACAAGGACTTTCACTTTTTCCGTTTGTTCCGGTTGTGAGATCAATTCTGCAGTGTCCTTTGCGATGATTTCAATTTGTATACATTGGTCATTCGTACCTGTTGCTGCCGCCGCTCGGTCTTCTAACGAATCTACCAATTGGTAAGCCTTTCCATTTTTATCCACCATCAGAGTGGCAGTGAGATTTCTATTTTCCAATGTTTTCAAAGACTGAAAATAATCGGAGATAGCAGTGTAATGTAAGACAATGCAAGTTGGTTTAATTTTGCCTCTAAAGGTATACTTGACTCGGTAAGCTTCCGTTGGATACCCATTCACATCTGATTCTATGCTTGGTAGAGAAACCTTTTCTGGTTTTGAGATCCCTCGTCCGTTCGTAGGAAAGAAGGTCTCTTGGAGTCTTTGTTTGTTTTCTTTTTTTAGTACCCAACCTGATTCATACCTTTGGTACCATTGATCTTCTTCTTTATACTCGCCTCCAATGTTTATCAATAGTCTCTCCAATGCTTTTTCACCTCCACATGGTGAAAAATCTACAAAACCACCAAATCGTCGTTTGGCTTGGTTGTGAGTGAAGACCCCTTTTTGGGAAATGATGTCATAGTTTGACTTAGGAATTGCAAAGGATTCTGTAAGCTCCTTCACAAGAGTCTCCATTCGTTTGCTTTGGATACTATTTTGTAGAAGCTGTTCTTGGCTACCTTCGTATGCTATGTGTAAACTGACCACATCCATACCAGGGGAAGCGGCATATACATTTTGAAAGGCAGATGGATCCCAGTACACCTCTCCTTTTTTATCTATTAGGAAGTGGATAAAAAAGCCGTTCTCCAAGGAGAGTTTCAAATACTCCGTGCTTGGTTTTTTATCTGTCGAATGCAAAATAATGGCGCTGATTTGTTGTTCTTCTCTCTTTGCAATAGGCTTCCAGCTATTAAGGTCTTTGGGAGAGAGTAGGGTTGGAATAGGTTTTAGATCCGTGAAGGCTTTCAAAAAGCCTTCCCCTCCTTTTCGAAAAAAGGGAAAACAGGAGAGAGAAATCAGGAAAAATAATGAAAAAAAGACAAGTCTGTGGCAAAATAGCAATGGAATTGATAACAATAGGACGGTCTTCTTGGAACCCTTTACTCTCAGTCGAAATCGATTTTTCAAATTTACACTCAAATGCATAGCTCTCACAACAATATCTTTGAAAGGGGTCAACTGCGGACCTGGCCTTTCTACACCAAAATTGCGTGGTATCTCAGAAGAGGCATATCACAATTTCAGGGCTCTGCAGGAAGTGATCTTGGACGAAAATCCTATCAAAGATTTTGATTTGGGCTTGGCATTAGACCAATACATTTACGGTCACCCCTATCCTCTCGAAACCGAAGACGTCTTATTATTGTTAACTTCTATCCCTTCCTCTTATTTGGTTGCCTTGGCTCTTGACTTTTCATTCACCCCTCTCGTAAAACTTCCGCCGAAAGAGAGAATGGAGAGGCTGATGTCTTGGAAAAAGTCGAGTCTTGCAATGAAACGAGGACTTTACTTTATATTGAGACAGTTTTCATTCTTTTTGCTAAGCTCATCGAAAGAGTACCAACAATATGTTGGATATGCCGCCTAATAAGGAAATACTATATGGGAATACCACAAGAAAATAGCCAAATCATAACCCCGAAAAAACACGAACAAATCATTAAAGAGAATGCTATCAAAGATGGAAAATGGAAACTGCAAGCAGATGTTGTCGTCATTGGCTCTGGTGCTGGAGGTGGAGTAGCCGCAGCAGAACTTTCCAAGGCAGGTTGGAAGGTGATTCTCATTGAAGAAGGCTCTTATTTTACGCCAGCACAATTCAATTCTGATGAATTCATTTCACAAGCAAGACTGTATCGTGATGCAGGCTTTATTGTTTCCGAAGACCAAACGATATCTATTTTACAGGGTCGTACTGTTGGAGGTTCCACAACCATCAATTGGCAAACTTCCCTCTACCCACCTATCTACGTGACAGATGAGTGGGAAAAAAGGTTTGGTTGGAAACCTGTCTCAAGAGAGGTCATGGACCCCTTTGTAAGTGAGGTACACGAACGATTAGGTGTACACGATGTACCCAATGAACTAGTGAATGCCAATAACAATGTTTTACGGGTGGGAGGCAAAAAATTAGGATTAAATCCACAGATTCTCAAAAACAATAACAGAGGTTGCATTGGTCTTGGTCGATGTGGCCTTGGTTGTCCAATTAACGCAAAACAATCTGCATTTTTAACATGGATTCCTGATGCTATTTCGAATGGCGCAACCGTTATCTCCAATATGAAAGCTATCAAAATCGAAGATGGCAGCATGAAACGAGTCTATGCTGAGTTTATGCCAGATGCATACGAACAAGCACCGCAAGTTCATATTGAGTCTTTGGAGATTTCAGCTCCGGTCGTCATTGTGAGTGCTGGTGCAATTGAGGGTCCGGCACTCTTACAAAGAAGTAGTCTTGGAAATGATTGGGTGGGAAAGAACCTTAAGGTCCACCCAACCTCTACAATTTTTGGAAGATTTGACCAAGAGATTAAAATGTTCCAAGGGCCACCACAATCAATCGTCATCAAAGACGGACACAATCAAAATGGCACAGGGTATGGGTATTGGTTAGAAGCCGCACCCTACCGCCCAACTCTTGCCTCAGCATTGTTGCCGTTTGTGGGCAAACAGCAATTTGGAGTTGTGAAGAACTACAAAAATTTAAATGCGGGCATCGTACTTGTTCGTGATGGTGCAGCGGGTCAAGCAGATGCATCGGTGAAGTGGAGCTTTGGTAGAAGAAAAGTTTACTTCAATCTAACTAAAGAAGATGGCCAAAATATGCTGAGAGGATTGAAGGCACTTGCCGAAATCACCGTCGCAGCGGGAGCAAAAGAGCTTATCTTTCCATTTAGCAGAATGGAAAAACCATACCAAGTTGAGAAAAACGCAAACTTTGACTGGGTGTTACAAGAAAGTATCCAATCAGGTGACCTCTCCGTTGGATCAGCACACCCACATGGTTCCATTCAATCTGCTAGCACAGAAGAGATGGGAGCGGTTGGATTAAACTTAGAGTTATATGGGCATAAGAATATTTTTGTCATGGATGCCTCAATTTATCCTACAGGTTTGTCAGTAAATCCACAGATTACAACAATGAGTTTAGTACTTCGTGCAGCAAGACAGTTAGCACAGGAGAAAAAGCAAAGGACTGAGTTGTAAAATTTTTTAAAAATCCCTTTCTTTCCCATGACTTTCGGACAGTTTGGAATTTGTGGGAAAGTGGGTTTGTATTCTTGTTTCGTTTCTTTGGTTTTTTTCGATTGGAGCGGAGGAGAATCCAATCCTAAAGGACGCAAAGAAAGCTTTCGCTAGAAAGGCATATTCGGAAGCGATCAAAAAATTTGCAAAGTATGCTGAACTACATCCAAATGATGGAGAACCATATATGTATATGGGATACATATATGAGTACAAAAAAGATTATCCCAACTCTATACAAAATTTCAGAAAAGCTGCTGAGTTAAATCTGGAGAAATCCCACAAAAAGACTGTATTGCTTAAGCTTGCACTTTTCTTCAATTACCACCAAGATTGGAACGCTGCCGCAACGTATTCCTCGCGGTACTTAAAATATGACCCACAAAATGAAGAAGTGCAAAAAATATATAACCGCGCTATAGGCAACCGTGGGAATCCAAATTCCAATCACACAGCCTATCACGTACCTCAAAAACAACCCGAGCCTAAACAAGAACCCAAACAAAACCCTAAAAAACAAGCCTCGCCTGATACTGATTCAGATGAGGTGAGACCGAGTGCAGAATATGAAGAAGAATTAAAAAACAATCCCAATCAAGAAGAACTTCGTTGGGAATACGTACTTGCCTTATTTGAAGAAAAGAAATATGATTTAGCAGAAAAGAATATTCTACTATTAATAGAAAAAAATCCAAATCGAACTAGATATCATTATAAACTTGGAATCGTTAAACTCAGAAAAGATGATCCAAAAGCAGCAATCGAATCCTTCGAACGAGCCCGTAAAAATCCTTTTTCTAAGGATACCAATGTCTTTTTGTATTATGTATACCTAAATGAGGGGATAGCCTATCAAAAATTAAAACAATTTGATATGGCAGAATCCTCTTTTCAGTCTGCTTATAAACAGGTAAATAAAGATACACCTCTTCTAGCACTTGCAAGACTTTATCACGATAAATCCGAATGGCAAAAGTGCGCAGAGAGTGCAGAATCGGCTCTCCAAATCAATCCGCAAATAGAATCGCACATGTTTCGATTTCTTTGTCTTGCCGAGGCTGAAAAATCTGGAACCAAATTAGAGAAAAGTTTTGAATCTTATTTCCAATACCTAGAGACAAACTTTTCAAATCCACAGAAGGCTCCCGATAAATATAGACTTGGTTTTCTTCGTTTGGCTCGCCAATTAACAGTTGTTGGTAAAGAACAAACAGCCGAAAAATATTTTTCTGTTTTGGAATCTGATGAGGAAGTAAACCAAACAAGGGAGTATTTATTCTATCGAGGTAAAAATCTATTTTATCTCAATAAAATAGATCCAGCAATCTCTTTACTTTCTAAAGTGAATCAATCATCTGCTGCTTCTTACTTATTGGCAAGAGCCTACGCAAAAAAAGGAGATCTGGCTTCAGTGAAAATCCATTTAAAAAATGCTGGATCTCTAAAAGATGAGTACTGGGAAACCGCTCGAAAAGAAACAGATTTCAAAGTCTTTGAAAGGGAAGAGTCATTCAAAAATTTTTTAGTGAATAAAGGTAAGGAGACTACAACTCCTCCTCTTTCGAATCCTTAATTGAATTTACTCTGAACAAATCGCCTCTCAATTTTTTAAAGGTCTCAACAGAAATTTGGCCTGGAGCCTTCGGTTCGCCTAAGGTCATATAGGTATAAGAGGAATGGAAATGATCGCCAAAGACTCTGGACATGATACCTAGTTCTCCCATACAAATTCCTATCATTGTATGTGTTTTGGAAAGGAGTTTGATATCATTTAAGAAATCAGCCGTTTCGTTAATATCTTCTGGTGTAATCGCAAACTTAAAAATTGGATTCTTCTTTTTGACAGGTTTTGCATTACTAATGAACTCTTTCATCTCTTTTGCGTAGATTGACTTTTTAAAAGAATGGTAAGAGTAAATGATGCGAAAGTTTAGATTTTCATAATTTGTGAATATAGAATCTTCTCGGTTAAGTTCGATATCCAAGTAATTTGCATTGTCATTAAAATCCTTTAAAATGCCTTCTACATCCTCTGGAAAGAGTTTTACATAAGATTTTACACTACTATCTTCCGCTCTGCGGTAAGTAAACAGTGCAGGTAAACCTAGTGACTTGATTTTCTTTTTAAGCTCTTTTTGGATATAATTTCTGGAAAAGAGATCAAGACGAATCTCTAAAACATCAACATCCTTAGTATCTTTTTTCTGAAGATGTCTCAACTCATCTTCCCCGAGAGTAGCAATAATCTTATAAGATTCAGGCATCTTATTATAGTCCTTTCTGTAATAAATCATGTAGAGATACCATTCCCAAAAGTAACCCATTTGTATCCACAACGGGGGCCACGGATATTGGTCTGTCTCTTTCTTCCATTTTTAGTAAAACATCATATGCTTTTTCAGTAGCAAAAAATGAACTTGGATTTGCATTCATTATATCTTTAGCAACAATCTCAGCTGTAATTTTTTTCGCACTTAGTGCCTTTCGAATATCAAAATCAGTGATAAGGCCTAATAATTTCCCTTCTTGGTTTACCACACCTGTCGCACCGATTCCTTTCTGTGTGATTTCTTTTAAAATTTCATCAAGAGTGGAATCTTCTCGAACCGTCGCATTGTTCTCCCCTTTTCTCATCACATCGTCAAGATATAGAGAGAGTCTCTTGCCAAGGCGACCAGCAGGGTGGTAAAGAGCAAAATCATCTGTTTGGAAATTCTTTAGCTCCATGAGGGCCATCGCGATAGCATCACCTAACATCAAGGCAATTGTAGTAGAAGATGTTGGTGCAAGAGCTAAAGGGCAGGCCTCTTTGAGAACAGGAGTTTCGATGACGAGATCGGATAACCTGGCTAATTTGGATTTTGTATTTGCAGTCAGGCCAATGATCTTTGCCCCTATTTTTTTTAACGTAGGTAAAATGGAGTTTAATTCTTCAGATTCTCCACTCTTGCCAATTGCCAACACAACGTCTTCAGCACCTACTATCCCTGAATCACCGTGAGATGCATCAGTTGGATGTAAAAAATAGGCTGAGGTGCCAGTAGAGGAAAGGGTGTGAGATATTTTTTTGGCAATATCTCCCGATTTCCCAACACCTGTTACGATCACCTTACCTTTAGAATTTAGGATGAGTTCTATGCATAATTTTATATTGGGATCAAGTCGTTCTCTAAAATATTGAATCGATTGAATCTCGTCATCTAGTGCGCGTTCAACGATAGGCATTATTTCCTTCATAGTGATAGATCCTCCCAAGTAATTTGATCCATGTTGACTTCTAAAACCGCGGTTTTGCTTATTTCATTGATGCGAACTAATATTCCGACTTTGTTTCTTCTTTCGACTATTTCAGCTTCTCGACCTGCAAAGGGGCCTAAAATGATTTTTACTTTTTTGCCCTTAATGAGTGCTTCTTCAACTCTTACTTTACTAGATTCATCTCTGTTTTCCAGAAGTGCCTTCAAGTCGGAAACTGTCGTATCGGGAAGGATAGCAGGTTCTCCTTTCGCATAGACAAAATGATTCGATCCTGGTAGTTGCAGGACCTTGATTCGTTCTTCCCAAAATGAAATCCGCACAAAGAGGTAAGACTTAAAACAAGGAGTTGAAATAACTTTGATCCGATCACTCCATTTTTTTCTTTCCGTTATGAGAGGAAGGTAATTTTCTACTTTGTACTTATTTAAAAGCCCAGATAGTTTTTTTTCTGCCCTTGGATTTGTATAAACTATGTACCAATTTTTATCCGGAATGGGTGAGTCAGTCTCCTGCATACAGTTTAAATCGAATCGGTAAAATTAGATCCTTTCCTCGCGCAGTGTCAAACTTCCATGATTCCAACTTGGTCCGAACTTCTCGTTCGAAAACTGGGTGCTGGCAGGGAGTAACCACTACCAAACTTTCTATCCCACCGTTTTCTGCAACAGTTACTCTAAACTTACATTCGTCTTCCCAACCCTGCATCCGCGCAAGCTCCGGATAGGATAGAGCATTTTGAAATTCCTCTATCTCTTCCCTTTCTGTACGCGAGCCTAATGGAGAATTGTTTTGTGGAGATGCATTGGCTCCAAGACCCAAGGGAAGCGAGTAAAGAAGTTGGGGGGAGTCTTTTGAAATACCTTCCTTTAATCGTATCTGTTCTTTTTGTTTTTGACTCCAAGGATTACCAGTGAAGAGTAAAAGTATAAAGAAATGTATGCCGAATGAAAGTAGGACATAAAAACTCCATTTTCTAGAGTGAAGGAACATAAGACAACGAAACAAGAGAGAAGAGAAACATCCAATTCCTATTTCACGAATAAAAATCTTTATTGGAGCTTTTTTGAATGAGAATTTAATGGTAGGAGTATGCCATCTACATGGGGAAAAATATTTAAAGTCTCAACATATGGAGAATCACACGGGGTCTCGGTTGGAGTTGTGATTGAGGGAGTTCCGGCAGGAAAACGATTTCCCTTTGAAGAGATTCAAAAAGACCTAACACGCAGAAGACCAGGCCAAAATGATCTCACAACTCCTCGGGACGAAGAAGATCGCTTGATCGTCGAGTCTGGTGTTTTCCAGGATAAAACAACAGGAAGTCCGATTTTACTAAAAGTAAACAATAAGAATACTATTGGATCTGATTACGATGAGATGGCACATGTCTTTCGCCCATCGCACGCTGATTATACGTATTCAGAAAAATATGGCCATAGAGCGCATGTGGGTGGTGGCAGAGCATCTGTTCGAGAAACCATTGGTCGTGTGGCGGCGGGTGGATTAGCACGAGTGATCTTAGAAGAAGAGTTAGGTGTCCAAACGATTGCTTGGGTTGACCAAATCGGAACAATTCCCTCAAACATTGACGATACAAAATATCCGATCAGTCGAGATTATGTAGATACATTTCCAACTCGTTGTCCTGAGGCATATGCCAATACCCAAATGGAATCTCTCATTAGAAAATTGCGTGATGAAGGTGATTCAGTTGGTGGTATCGTGAAAGCAATTGTTAAGAATCTTCCCCCGGGACTTGGCGATCCGGTATATGATAAGTTGGACGCTGATTTAGCAAAGGCATTGCTATCCATTTCGGCCTGCAAAGGTTTTGAGGTTGGTTCTGGATTTTTAGGAACCGAGCAGACAGGTAGCCAACACAATGATGAATTTTATATCGACCGTAACACTGGTCAGGTGAAAACTCGGACAAATAACTCCGGAGGGATCCAAGGTGGTATATCCAATGGTATGGATCTAATCGTGCGAGCTGCTTTTAAGCCTACTTCGACGATAAAAAAAGAGCAAAAAACCGTGAATGACCAAAACGAGGATACTGTTTTAAAGGCCAAAGGACGCCACGATCCTTGCGTGCTTCCTAGAGCAGTTCCCATTGTGGAAGCTGTGATTAATTTGGTGTTAGTGGATGCATACTTTTACCAAAGAGCCTTACAACCAAAGTGGCTATTAAAATATGCAAAGATGGACCAAGTTACTTGAGAATCTCAGATGAAGGTTTACCAAGTTTTATTAGCGGAAGATGATGCGAGCAATGCGGCTATCGTCATAAACTTTCTCGAAAGGTATAATTTTTTAGTAACCCATGTCAACAATGGCGTGAGCGCCTTGGCTAAGTTACGCGGAAATGAATTTGATCTCTTTGTGTGTGACATAATGATGCCGCATATGGATGGACTCTCGCTTCTGGAAAAAGCAAAAGAATATCTTCACCACACACCCACCATTATGCTCACTTCAGCCGGCGAAAAAGAAGTCATCCTCAGAGCGGTTCACAGTGGCGTTGCCGCATACCTTTTGAAACCAGTTACCGAAACCACACTCTTGGAAAAGATTTTTTCCCTACTGCACATGACAAAGGAATCATTGATCGATAAAAAAACTCTTCCTTTACAAATCGCCTTTCAATCCAACTCCATATCTGAGATTGAAATGAAACTTTCAGGTTGCCCGTGGCGAAAAGATAAGGGCCAAATTTATGAGCAATTTAGCCACTTTTTGGCTGGTAGGTCCACCTTTACCGAGTTAAAAATCATCATCGATTCTGATTTCTTTATGGAGGGAAAGGCACTCCCTATCCTAGAAGATTTCCTGGGTACACTGGCGAAGAAGACCCAAATTCGATCCAAAAATATCCAAATTGAATCAGGCGTGTTGAAGAGATTAAAACCAAGTCTCAAGGACTTCGAATGCCTCAAAGATGTATTCATAATTTAGCAAGGAAGATTTGACAGAATACTTCATTTCTAGTCTAATCATACCGAGGGGGCTTTCTCTTTGGTTAAAATCAAAATAGACGGTGTCGAATTTGAAGTCGATGAGAAGAAAAATCTAATCGATGCAGCGAAAGATGTAGGAGTGGAGATCCCCTATTTTTGTTACCACCCCGCGCTGACAGTTGTCGGGATGTGTAGGATGTGCCTCATTGAGATCGAAGGTGTCCCACGATTGCAAGCAGCATGCAATACTCCCGTTAAAGAAGGTATGGGCATCATTACAAAATCCGATCGAGTCAAAGAGGCTCGGGCTGGTACAATGGAGTTTTTGCTCGCCAATCACCCATTAGATTGTCCCGTCTGCGACAAAGCAGGTGAATGCAAACTACAAGATAACGCCTTCGGTTCTGGCACTGGACAAAGCCGTTTCGAATTTGAAAAGAGAAACGTACCTCAGGAAGAGATCGGAACCAATCTCATCATCAATCACAATCGTTGTATTGTCTGTTATCGTTGTGTTCGGTTCGAAGAGGAAAAAGTAGGAGAATCCAACCTTGGTTTATTCGAACGGGGCAATCATTCCTTAATCGGCCTAGCGAAAGATGAGCCCATCCAACACAACTTCCAGGGAGCACTTGCTGATATTTGTCCTGTCGGAGCTTTATTAAACCATAAGACACTTTTTAAGTCTCGTGTGTGGTGGTACAAATCACACAAATCGGTCTGCCATGGTTGTTCTACAGGATGCAATGTTACCACCAATGTCCGTGACAACAAAATGTATCGATATATGGTACGGGAAAATTATGAGCAAGGGATGTTCTTTCTGTGTGACAAAGGTAGATTTGACATTGATTGGATGAACGAAAACAGACTGTTTAGTTTTATGGATTCTGGCACCACCACTACATCTGTGCAAGTCTTAGAATCCATCGCCTCCTTAGTTAAAAGGAGCAAAGGCATCGCTATCATCGGCGGAGCCCATGAAACCAATGAATCACTATCAAAGATAAAATCCTTGTTAGCTGATCTTTCGAAAGAGTCAAATAATGTGAACACTTACTTTGAAGTTCGCGTTACTGATGCACAGTACAAAGACACAGAGCAGGAAGACTTTCTGCTCACAAAGGATCGTCACCCGAATACGAGGGGTGCACTTGACTTGGGATTGAGCCTGGCTGGTGGCCTAAGTGAAATCGAATCCAAAATCAAGGAAGGAAAGATTGATTTGGTTTTCTCAATCAAAGAGTCCATTCCAGATCAGTGGAGAGCTTCCGTAAAACAAGTCCATCTAGATACCAACCAAACTCCCGAGGTTAATCGGGCTCAGTTTTCCGTTCCCATCAAAATTTTTGCCGAACAAGTTGGCTCGTTTACAAACAAAAACGGCCTTAAGCAAGATTTTGAAAAATCCATGGAAGCTCCCCAAGGCCTACCGTCCTCGGCAGAATTCTTTGAAAGGTTGTTGCAAGTGATGATTTCCAAAAAGGAGGCTCTGATTGGGAACCGTTAACGTAGTCAATGTAGCCAAGCGCCATCAGTTTTCCTGGTATGAAAAGTTCTATTTTTGGTCCATCGGCAAAGGTCTTTGGATCACCTTAAAACATTTTCTAAAAGTAGCCTTTCTCAACAAACAGGTGACCATCGAATACCCAGAGCAAAAGAGAATGTATTCTACACGGTTTCGTGGAATGCATTCAATGAAAAGAGACGAACAAGGAAGAGAACGTTGCACTGCTTGTTTTTGCTGTATGTGGATTTGCCCTGCCAATGCCATCACCATTCACGCAGCGGAGGTAACACCTGAGAGACAGCATTTGCACCCAGAAGACAAATATGCAGAATCCTTTGAAATCAATTTGCTTCGCTGTATCTTTTGCGGTCTCTGCGAAGAGGCCTGTCCAAAAGGTGCCATTTATTTAGACGGAACCGGTGAAATGGCTGCGGACAATAGAGAGGACTTGATTCTCACAAAGGAAAGGATGATGGAAAAGGTCGGAGGACCTTTGATTGGCCAAAGAAATTAATTGCACTTCGTTTTTCTTTTTTTCTTAATCACTAACTTCTCTCTCTCTGCGGAAGCAAATATCATTGAAGACCCAGATGATGAGCGGAAGTTAGTTGAAAACCATTCTGTTGAAAAGCTTCGCTTTGGATTGGCTAACCACATCCATTATTATAAGGTAAAAAAAACAAAGAACACCGTCGTGGAACAGAGGTCAGGTCGAAAAAGACTATTTGACCATAATTTAATTTTAAAAGCTTTGTTTCAGGGCAATCTTTACCATAAAGAATTCGGCAATTTATCCCAGTTATTTCAAAATGCGACATTCATTGATTTTGGTAGTGCGATCTTATACGAAGAAGGGGCTGTTACCGTTCGCGATATCTATGAGGATGAATTTTTAAGAAATTCATTCTACCGAATTGTAGCAACCGACATCAATGATCCTAGTTTTGACCATACCAGATATATCGAGATCCATCTATATGAGAGAGATCCTTTTCCGTTTTCATTCAATGAAATCCCACTTCTCCTTGATGACCCTGCTTATATCCGTATCTTAACGAAAAATTATAGCGAATCGGAATCCTCCCCAATCATCTTCCGTTCTACAAATTCTGGTCCTGATTTGTTTTATACTGTGGAGGAAATGAAGGAACACTTCCGAGCGATTCTAGAGGCAAATCCGCAAAGAAATATTTTGTATTTTTTCAATCGCTTCGTGTTCTTTCGATCTGTCTGTCGGAATCAATTTCAACTCATCGGCACAATCGATGAAAAAATAGGTGTGAACCATAGTTTTAGCGCCTGGAGGTTTGTGGACTGGAACCGCCGTAGTTATAGTGAAAGCTTTCGGCCCAACCGCGAATACATCCGGACGCTAAAAGAGGGCCCAATTGCTCTCGGTGATGAATGGGACCAATTTTTATACCGCCAGGCATGTCAAATCAGACATAATGTTAGGTATTTCTCAAACAAATTTCGGAAAAGCATTACAAAAGAGTGAAATTTTAGTTCCCTCCTAAGGAACCGCGTACGTTTTTGAATTATTCCACAAGAGTGAGGTAAACCATGGGGAATTCTTATATCGTAGATGCAGTTCGTACACCTCGGGGAAAGGGTAAAAAAAGAGGGGCACTCGCTGCAGTTCACCCACAAGAGCTTTCCGCTATTACACTAAAAGCTCTCCAAGAAAGAAATGGCATAGATCCAAAAAACGTAGAAGAAGTTGTTATGGGTTGTGTAACACAAGTTGCAGACCAGGCAGCATGTATCGCTCGTTATGCAGTGATGGCGGCCCATTGGCCAAAAGATGTTCCAGGGTACACAGTAAACCGTTTCTGTGGCTCTGGGTTGCAGGCATTGAATAATGTCGCAAACCATGTTGCTTCTGGAGCAATGGAACTAGCCGTTGGTGGTGGAATTGAATCCATGAGCCGTGTAAAAATGGGCGATGATATGTTGGGTAGGGACTTTAATGTAGGAAACGATAAAATTGCAGCCCACTACAATTTGGTTCCACAAGGAATTTCTGCTGATCTTATTGCAACAAAGTATGACATCTCTCGAGAAGAGGCCGACCAACTTGCAGAAGCTTCTCAAAAAAAAGCTGATTACGCAACTAAGAACGGACATTTTAAAAAATCAATCATCCCTGTGAAGCTGGAAGATGGAACTATTGTTTCAGAAGATGAAAATCCTCGGATTGAGTCTGATTACGCATTCTTGTCAGGGCTTGCACCTGTATTTAAAACTATCGGTGAACAACAATTAGATGCTATAGCTTTAAAGTCATATCCTGAAATCAAAAAAATTAACCATATTCATACATTAGGCAATTCTTCTGGTATCGTGGATGGTGCGGCTGCGCTTCTAGTAGCAAACGACGACGGATTAAAAAAATACGGTTTAAAACCAAGAGCAAGAATTGTAGCAACGGTTGCGACTGGCGAAGACCCAACAATCATGTTAACTGGCCCAGTTTCGGCTTCTCAAAAAGCGCTTAAAATGGCAGGCCTTTCTGTTAAAGATATCGATCTTTGGGAAATCAATGAAGCATTTGCATCCGTAGTTTTATATGTAAAGAAAACTCTAGGCATTGATGCGGACAAAATCAATGTGAATGGTGGTTCGATGGCACTGGGACATCCACTCGGAGCAACAGGTGCAATCTTAGCGGGAACCGTTTTAGATGAGTTAGAACGTCGTGATCAACGCTACGGATTGATCACTCTTTGTATTGGTGGAGGAATGGGAATTGCGACAATTATAGAAAGATTAAAATAATCATTCTATAATTAGGATAATACCTTCTCCAAAAGCCAGATTTTCAAAAGAAATCTGGCTTTTTCTTTACTCTTTTAGCACTAAGTTTCACTTTAGGACAAGAATCGTATAGGACGGTGGCTTCATTGAACACTCTTGAGTGGAAAGGAACACAATGTAAAGAATGTGGCTTTATCGTTGCCGAAGATGTATTGGATTGTCCATCTTGCGGTTCATCTAATCTTGAATCTGTCCCAATTCCTGAAACAGGCGCCATATATAGCTTTACAGTTGTCCATGTGGGTTTCGGTTATATGGCGGAAAGAGCTCCTTACATTCTCGCCATCATTGAATTGAATCCTGCAACTAAACTAACAACCGTTTTAGAAGATGTTTCCGACCTACAAAAAATAAAGATTGGAACGCAAGTTAAGTTGAAACGAATCGATGACCAAATTGGTCCAATCTTTAGCCCTACTTAGTTACTAAAAATAATCGCTTCATTTGGCAATAATTGTAAAAATCCATCTTCGCTATCTTTCGGAATAAAACTTGGCCTAGGTGCCGTTGTGTACAAGATCTCTTCTAGCTCCCACTTTCTTGGATACGAGACCGCTACAGTTTCATTGCTAAAATTCAAAAAGACATAGGATTCTTCCTTTCCCTCTCTCCTTCTGTAATAAAGAACTTGTTTATCGGAACTCAAATGTATCTTAAGTTTGCCTTTTCTTAAGGACTTTCTTTCCTTTCGAATATCGATTAATTTTTTATAAACATTCCACAAAGAAGACTTATCGTGTATTTGGTCTTCGACATTTGTCTCTTTTGCTTTTTCATAGCTTGGTAGCCATGGATTGCCAGTTGTAAAACCGGTATGATCGGAAGAGTTCCATGCCATAGGGATGCGTTCAGGATCTCTACCTGGATGGAAGGGCCAGTACTTCTTCCCGACAGGGTCCTGTATTTTTTTAAAAGGAACTTTTTGTCGTTCCATTCCAATCTCTTCCCCGTAATATAAAAATGGTGTACCTCGGAGGGTTAATAACATAACAGCCGCTAATTTGGCTCTTGGAATGGTATCTTTTCCTTTTTCGTATCTTGTAATGTGCCGAGGAAAATCATGGTTGGATAAAGTATAGTTTGGCCAATTGTCATCTCCTAAGGCCGATTCAAAATCCCTTATGATTTGATAAAAATTTTCTGCCTTCCAAGGAGAAAAAAGAAACATAAAGTTAAATGCCATATGGAGTTCATCATTTCTTCCGCAATAGGTTGCAGGTAAAACTACGTTTCCTGGAAAATCTTGCATCACTTCCCCAACAGATACTTTTTTTTCTGGATAAGAATCTAAAAGTTTCCGAAGACGTCTGAGAATGCCATGCATCTCTGGACGGTCACGGTCATATGTGTGGACTTGTTTGTCATATGGCCTTGGTCCCTTCATAAAATAAGAAGGATTGTTTCGAAAGAATTCATCTTTGATGTATAGGTTAACAACATCCAAACGAAAACCATCCACACCCATATCCAACCAATATCGTATCATTCTAAAAATAGCTTCTTCTACTTCTGGGTTTCGCCAATTTAAATCGGGTTGTTCTTTTAAAAATGAATGAAAGTATGATTCACCTGTGCGTTTATCATACTCCCAGCCTAGTCCACCAAATGCCCCCAACCAATTGTTAGGTGGTTTTCCTTGGGGGGCTTCCTTCCAAATATACCAATCACGTTTTGAACTATTCTTTGAAGATCTAGACTCCACGAACCATGGATGTAAATGAGAGGTGTGGTTTACAACTAAATCCATGATTACTTTGATATCTCTTTTATGTGCTTCTTTTAAAAGTTTTTGGAATGTACCCAAATCACCATAATTAGGATCTATCTCTTCATAGTTAGAGATGTCATATCCAAAATCAAACATTGGAGAAGGATAAACTGGTGAGAGCCAAATGGCATCAATACCAAGTGATTCCTTACTGCCTTTTAAATAGTCTAATTTTTGGATGATACCTTCTAGGTCGCCAATTCCATCTCCATTCGAATCCATAAAGCTTCGTGGATAAATTTGATAGATGACTGCTTCTTTCCACCAGTTCATATTAAAAACTAATTTCGAAGATGCCCTTATTTTGTTTCATCTGGGCAACTTCTAAAATTTTCTCCTTTATTGAGAGTATCAATTCTGAATTTTCAATTTTCTTTCCATCATGAGTTTGAATATGAAATGAATCATACGCAAAATCTGCGCTTGTTGAGATGCGAATAAAGATGATTTTGAGTTGGAAATCAAGTAGTGACTTTAAAATCCTATACACGAGTCCGATAGAATCTGGCACTCTTATTTCGAGTACTGAGTAGGATTGGGATAAATCATTCGATATTTTTACCAATTCTTCTACCATTCCAGCGGGAATGCGGATTGCCTTGTCCCAAATTGCTGTTTTCTGAGCAATCTCTTCTACATCGTCTTGCCCATTTATAAACAGTAGCATTTGACTTTCAATTCTTTGCATCTGTTCAGGCGCAATCGTTCCAGATCCAAATTGGTCAGTAATCTGAGCTTGTAAGATCAAATCGGAAACGGATGTCCTATATAATCTCATTCCCACTAGATTGAGACCCAGAGAGCTGATAGCACCGCAAAGAAAAAGTAAAAATTTTGATTCATCATGGCAGAAAATCGTAATGGTAACAAAGGCTGGCTCGGATTCAAAAAAGAAACGGAATGGTTCTTTGCTATGATTCCATTCTTTTAATTGTACATAGTGTTGGAAGATACGTCTTGGAGTATTAAAACTAAGGTAGGTTTGCGGTTCTACATCAGTCGCATACTTAACAATAGCGCTAACAATTTTTTCCTCAAGACCTTCTTTTTCACTTAAATAAGATTCAAGGGTTTGCTCGATACGATCAATCTCCTCGATAGGATTTTTCATCTTTAGGAAGGCAGTCATGGTGGATTGATAGAGTAGATATAGAATTTCTTTTTTCCAATTTGTTAAAACACCTTTTCCAACAGATTTGGTGTCAATGATTGTCAGAATGTAAAGCAGACGAAGGGTATTCACGTCTGGAAACATTTTTGCAAAATTTTGTATCAAGGCAGGATCGTGGATATCTCGCTTGGATGATAGCTCCGACATGATGATGTGTTCTGCTACCAAAAATCTGAATAGTTCAGTATCTTCTTCCGAGAGCCGGAATCTTTCTGCAATGCCCATGGCAAGTTCGGCCCCGTACTGGCTATGGTCACCTTCTTTGACTTTACCTGCATCATGTACTAGGATAGCAAGTGCTAAGATATGAATCTTTTCGCATTGATTGAAAACTTCCTGTACTTGAGGATCATCCCATTCGTTCGCGATAAGTACATCTAATTCGCGTAATATAAGAAGTGTGTGTTCATCTACAGTGTATTCATGATGATAACTAAACAGCGGAAAATTTGTGCAGGCACCGAATTCTGGCAATAACTTGCCTAAAATATTGCACTCATGCATCAGAGTCAGAATTTTTCCTATCCGAGACTTTTTTTGTAGCAGAGTTAAAAACGAATCGATGACAGTTTTACTATTCTTAAAATCATCATCTATAAAATTGGATGCAAAACGTATATCATTCAATAAAATACGAGAGGGTTTTGCATTCGATACTTGTGCTTCCAAAAAGAAAGAGATGATATCATCATACAAAGTGTCCGGATTGGCAAATGCATTTGTCACGCCAAGTGGTGTGTTGTTACGTTTTGATTCAATATAGGTTCCTAAATAGAAGTATATTTCTTTTTGGCATCGGTAAAAAACGCTCATCAACTTTTCTATGGAATATAATTCTTTCGAGGACCCAAATCCTAAAAGTTCAGCAACCTCCGCTTGTGAGTTTAGATCAAGCCTGTCATTTTTACGGTCACTTAATATATGAAGTGCAGACCTTACCAACAATAAAAAATCATAAGCATTTAAGATGGGAAGCGTATCACCACGCAAGAAGAAATCAAAAACTCCATGGTCAAGTTCCAAATGATATTCGCTAGTTCTTTCGATCCAATACATGAAATGAACATCGCGCAATCCAAGAGCATCGGATTTTATATTTGGCTCAGAGAGAAGAAGAGGTGTGTATGAATCTATGATCCTATCTTCCAAATAATCCAATTTCCAACGATTGTATTCTTCCAATCTCTTCTTCGGAATTTTTGCCAAAAAGTCTTTTTGGTATCTCAAAAACAAAGGCAAGGACCCACACAAAAAGCGTGAATCTAAAATGGCATGGTACGACTGGATATTGTCCAAATAATCAAATGATTCCTGGATTGTTCTGCAGGTATGGCCGACTTCCTTTCCATTGTTGTAAAGGTAATTGTTAATTTCTGAAATAACTGTAGATAGGGTTTGATTGCTTAACTTTCCGTCGTGTAAATATAGGAGATCTATATCGGAATAAGGAGCGAGTTCACTTCTGCCGTAGCCGCCAATAGGAACTAAACACAAATGATCCTCTAAAGAGAGCTTTGCATGTAAGGAATCATAGAGTGAAATTAATGTCGCATCGACCAAACGACTCAACTGACGAGTGAAAAGTCTTCCTGATTGAATTGTTTTAATTTTGGGAAAGGTTCTGGCTAGTTTTGCCTTGAGTTCTGATTTCATTTTAAGAAGATTGGAAAGACTTATGGAATATATGAAAATGAACGCACAAGTTCAATTGAGAATATCTCTGATTTACCTCATTTGTCACCTTCTTTCTTATTTTTTCATTTCGATTCCTTACTACCATCTTTTCTTAAAAGAATTTTATATTGGAAATCCTCCGGTATTTTCCTCCTTTTTGGTGACAGAACTAGATGGAAATCTCTGGCAGGAACGAATGCTGTATTTCTTTCCTGTGCAAATGATTTCGGCTCTCCTTGGATCACTTTTCTTAGGTATGTTATATGACTACCTGCAGAGATTGTCATACGCGAAGTTAATACTGATTATATTTTGGATGAAGGCAATTTTAGGTGGTTTGGTCGCGGTGCCTCCAAGTCCTGGAACTTTAGAAGGATTTCTCTTTTTGAGATCAGAATTCTCGGTTGGAATCCAATTGCTTGTCTTTTCAGAGATTTGCTTCCAGGCAACGGTGTGCGGAGTACTCTTTGGCTTCTTATTTAAACGCTATGTTACAAAAATCCAATAGTTTCCTCTTCCTATTTCTATTTTTACCTTTTGTCCTAGAGGCGCAAGTCGATCTATCGCCTCTTTGGAAAGAAAGAGCATATCGTTCGGAGCGGATATCAAGTTACGACCAAACTGGTGGTAACGATGATTTCATTGTGATTCCAAAAGAATCGAACAAGACAATTGCGGAGATTTCAGGACCAGGGATTATCAAACATATTTGGATTACCATGAATGCAAAGGATCCAATGATCCGAAGAAATGCAGTCATTCGGATGTTTTGGGATGGTAGCCAAAAACCTGCGGTTGAGGTTCCAATTGGAGATTTTTTTGGGCAAGGTTGGGGCGAAGAATATATTCTCAACTCGGCATTGTTAGTTGCTGCTCCCAAAAAAGGAAAATCTTTAAATTCCTACTTTTCTATGCCTTTTGCAAAAGGGGCAAAAATCGAAATCGTCAATGAAAGTGAAGCAGATATCCAAAATTTTTACTTCTACATCGATTATGAAAAGTGGCCCGAGCCACCTCCGACTAAATATAGATTTTTTGCCTATTGGAATCGAAAGATCACTAAATCTGCATTAGTTTCAGGTAAAGAAAATGAATGGGCACTTCTTGGAGAAACGGAAAAAGCTCCCTTGCAAATAACAGATCAGTACATCGTTTTGAATGCCAAAGGAAAGGGACATTTCCTTGGTTTGAATTTGTACATTGAGGCGCCGAGTCCGATTTGGTATGGAGAGGGTGATGACCAAATTTTCATCGATGGAGAAGCCTGGCCTCCACGTTTGCATGGAACCGGAACGGAAGATCTATTCAATACGGCATGGAGTCCCAAAGAAGTTTTTATGCACCCTTACTTTGGTTACCCTAAGGTGAGTGAGGGAACTGGCTGGTTGGGAAGGACCCATCTCTATCGGTTTTGGATTGAGTCACCGATCACCTTTGAAAAAAGCATACTGTTCGCTTTGGAACACGGACATGCGAACGCTTTGGCCTTAGATATGGTATCGGTTGCTTATTGGTACCAAGACCCGTCGGACTTAAATTTACCGAGCCTTGCAAAAAAGGATAGAAGGCAAAACCAGCCAGAAATAAATTTTCGTCATATCCACAAGTGGCGGGATGCATACAGAAGTGAAAAAGGAAAAGACTGGGGAAATGACTGAATCACAATTACAAACGATAGCAAAGCATATCATAGAGAAGTCCTTGGATTCGATCGTTGTTTTAGATTCGGATAGCAAGATGATCTATGCAAATCCTGCCTTATTGAAACTGAGCGGGTACCAAAAACAGGAACTGATTTCCAAGTCCTTAGATTTTCTCTTCCCGCACGAAATCAATTCCGATGAAACGAAAGCCCTTAAAGTAGAGAATTTTCTCATCGGTGAGAACTCGAATTACATTTCTGGCAACCACAAAGAGTTTGATTTGTATACCAAGAAAGGGGACCTGATTCCCATTGAACTTCGTATCTTTGAAATCAACGAGGATGAAAACAACCGAAAGCAATATTCTGTAAGGATCACCGATATCCGAGAAAAGAAAAAATTAGAAGAGCAAAAGACACTTCTCATCAATAGCTTAAAACGATTGGCTTACATGGATGAGTTGACTCTACTCCCCAACCGTCGCTCTTTCTATGATTCTTTGCAAAAGACCATCGCCATTGTAAAAAGAAGAAATCGAGATGCCATCCTAGCCGTTCTTGATATCGATCATTTCAAAGGAATCAACGACACCTATGGACATGACATTGGTGATGTTGTCCTCAAAAAGATTGCCAACATTTTCATGGACTGCCTCCGAGAGGAAGATACCGTCGGCCGCGTTGGCGGAGAAGAATTTGGATGCATTTTACCCGATACCAGTCAGGAAGGAGCCGTCATTGTTTTGGAACGGATCCGAGAATCGGTTCGGAACCACCGCTTCTTTATTTTCGATAACTTTTACCTAAATGTCACCGTGAGCATAGGCTATACCCGTGTCCACCCTACCCATAAGCCCGAGGAAGTGATCAAATTTGCCGATATCGCACTCTACCAGGCAAAAAACTCAGGAAGAGACAAAATCCAATCCTATCCTGTGTAAACCAACCTGATCTTTGGCACTCTTTTCCTGTAATTGCTTGACCAAAAATCGCCATTCTCGTAAACTTTAAGGTAAGATTAGCACTCTAATCATCAGAGTGCTAAGAATACGAAGTATGAATCTTTCACCTAGACACCGGGTCATTTTGAAAGCCTTGATCGATGAGTTTGTTGCTGACAACAAGCCTGTTGGCTCAAAGACACTTTCGGAAAAGTATGAGATCGGCCTTTCGCCTGCAACGATTCGGAGTTGTTTAGCGGAACTAGAGGAATTTGGATTCATCGCTTCTCGCCACACATCCGGTGGTCGGGTTCCTACGGAACGAGGGTATCGGTTTTATGTGGATAGTTTGGTCACCTTGTTTGACCTAACGATGAAAGAGAAGCAGAGAATCCAAGAAGAGTATCTGAAGATGCAGTTCAGGCTCGACCAAGTTTTGATCGCTACTTCACGAGTTTTAGCTTCTCTTTCTCAGTCGGCAAGTGTCGTTCTGGGACCGGAAGGGAGTTTAGATACTTTAAAACACTTGGAATTGATCCATGTAAATGGTGGCGAAGTGCTAATGATTTTAGTGATGAGATCCGGAACGGTCTTACACCGAAATATATTCTTTGATTACCATATTTCACAGGAATCTCTTTATCAGTTATCTCGTTATTTAAATGAGAATGTAAAGGGCTTTGATATCCAAGAAATACAAAGCAATCTGATTCCACAATTGATGTTGAAGAAAGATGGTCCAGAAGGATTCGGAAGCTTAGCGCCTTCAATCGCAAGAGCTATGGTATCCGAAAATTTCGGATCGGACAATTTGTACATTGATGGACTTAAAAATTTATATGATAACTTCCGAGACGAAGATGAACGTCTAGAAAGTATTCTGCATTTATTCGATGAAAAAGATTTTCTTCGAAATTTTTTCTCCGAATACGTTCCGAACGATGGAGTTTATACCATCATAGGAAAAGATGGTGATGAGAAGTTAGGTGGTGTTACGATCATAGCCACTAACTATAGAATGGGAGAAAAGAGAATTGGTTCCATGGGTATCATTGGACCACAGAGAATGAACTACAATAAAGCATTACCTTTATTGGAATTCACTTCTAAATTAGTATCAGAAATGATCACAAAGTTGAGTAGGTAAGGAGGAGCGATGTCAGAAACAAATGAGACAATAGAAACTAAAGTGGAGGGTTCTGCTCCTGTGGAAGAAACAGAAGTTCTTTCCGATGAAGCAATGAAGACCGCCATGGATGGTGTTGAGCAAGAACTAGACAAAGCAAAAAAAGAAATCGATACTCTTAAGGATTCTTGGTTAAGAGAGAGAGCTGAATTTCAAAATTACAAAAGAAGAACAGCGAATGATCTATTGAATGCAAGAAAAGAATCTATAAAAAGATTTGCAGAGGGATTTCTGGGTGCTTTGGACAATTTGGAACGAGTAACGTCCGTTACAAATGCTTCAGACGAAGTGAAAGCATTTATTGATGGAATTTCAATGATCCAAAAAGAATTTCTGGGTGTCTTGGAAAAAGAAGGTATCAAAAGGTTAGATCCCACTGGGATTGCCTTTGATCCTATGTTTATGGAAGCTATTGTATCGGAAGAAAGCCCGGATTTCCAAGAGGAAACGGTGGTAGAAACCTACCAAAAGGGTTATTACTTTGAAGATGGAGATTCAAAGCAACCGATTCGCCCAGCAAGAGTAAAAGTGGGTAAACCCCAAAGTTAATATTTATTGAAGGAGATAGTATATGTCTAAGGAAAAAATTATAGGTATCGATTTAGGAACAACTAATTCGTGTGTTGCTGTAATGGAGGGTGGAGATCCCGTTGTCATTCAGAACTCTGAAGGCGCTCGGACAACTCCTTCAATTGTTGCTTACACGACGAAGGGTGAGACCATTGTGGGTCAGTTTGCAAAAAACCAAGCGATAACGAATGCTGTGAATACAATTCGTTCTGCAAAAAGATTCATCGGTAGACGATTCAATGAGTCTCAAGATGAAGCGAAGATGGTTTCCTACAAAGTCATTCGCGCCGGAAACGATGGTGTAAAATTTGAAACTGTATCTGGTGAGTTCACTCCACAAGAAATCTCTGCTAGAGTTTTGATGAAAATGAAAAAAACTGCAGAAGACTTCTTGGGCCATGAAGTAAAGAAGGCCGTAGTCACTGTTCCTGCATATTTCAACGATGAACAAAGACAGGCTACAAAGGACGCAGGTCGAATTGCGGGTTTGGAAGTAGAACGGATTATTAACGAGCCAACGGCTGCGGCACTAGCATACGGCTTCGACAAAAAGAAGTCAAATGCAAAGATTGCGGTTTATGATTTAGGTGGTGGAACTTTTGACGTATCCATACTTGAATTAGGCGACGGAGTATTTGAAGTAAAATCAACAAACGGAGACACCCACTTAGGTGGAGATGACTTTGACAATGTTGTGATGCAGTGGATGATCGATGAGTTTAAAAAACAAACAGGCATCGATATCTCCCAGGACAAAAACACCGTACAAAGATTGAAGGAAGCGGCTGAAAAAGCAAAAATCGAATTGTCTGGAACAACAACCACTCAAATCAATCTTCCCTTTATCACTGCGGATGCTTCAGGTCCAAAACATTTGGATATGACTTTAACTCGCGCAAAATTTGATGATATCACAAAGTCTCTAGTTGAGAGGACACGTATCCCATGTGTAAATGCTCTTCGGGATGCTGGGCTATCAGCAAGTGAAATTGATGAAGTCATCTTAGTTGGTGGATCAACACGGATTCCAGCTGTTCAATCTCTCGTAAAAGAGATCTTTGGAAAAGAACCAAACAAATCTGTAAACCCAGATGAGGTTGTTGCCGTCGGTGCTGCTATCCAAGGTGGAGTATTGGCAGGAGATGTAACAGATGTATTGTTACTTGATGTTACGCCTTTATCGCTCGGTATTGAGACTTTGGGTGGAGTGATGACAAAACTCATAGAGAGAAATACAACAATTCCAACAAGGAAATCCCAAGTATTCTCTACAGCTGCGGACAACCAAACAACAGTCTCCGTTCATGTCTTGCAAGGTGAACGTGAAATGGCAAGCCATAACAGAACATTGGGTAGATTTGATTTAGTTGGTATCCCTAGTGCACCACGTGGAGTTCCACAAATCGAAGTTACATTTGATATAGATGCAAATGGTATTGTCCATGTTTCTGCAAAGGATTTAGGAACAGGCAAAGAACAAAAGATTCGCATAGAATCTTCTTCCGGTCTTACAGAAGAAGAAATCAAAAAAATGGTAAAAGATGCGGAGGCACATGCTGAAGAAGATCGCAAAGCACGAGAATTTGCGGATACTCAGAATGAGTTGGAGTCGATTTGCTATAGTTTGGAAAAAACGGCAGCTGAGGCTGGAGACAAACTCGATGCTTCTGAAAAACAACGTGTGACTGATGAGGTAAAACGTGGAAGGGAAGCAATCGAGTCCAAGGATCTTGAGCGAATGAAATCCGCGAAAGATTCTATCCAACAAGTAGCAACGCAAATTGCCCAAAAGATTTACGCAAGCGCAGGTCCGCAAGCTGAGACAAGCGCTGGAGGTAACAATGGGGCTGGGCCTGAGTCCAATGGATCTGGCGAGAAGGTAGTCGATGCTGACTATACCGTCGTTGACGAAGATAAAAAGTAGAAGATAAGAAGTATGAGCGACCGCGGTTATTACGAAATATTAGGCGTCTCCAAAGGCGCCTCGGATGATGAAATCAAGGCTGCCTATCGCAAACTTGCGATCAAATTCCACCCTGACAAAAATAAGGGTGATAAGGAAGCCGAAGAAAAATTCAAAGAGGCAACGGAAGCCTACGAAGTGTTACGTGATCCGCAAAAACGTGCCGCTTATGACCAATTTGGAAAGGCAGGTGTAGGTGCTGGAGGCGCAGGCTATGGCCAAGGTGCTTACACCGATTTTTCAGATATCTTTGGTGATTTTGGCGATATCTTCAGCGAATTCTTTGGCGGTGGTGGGGCACGTGGCGGAGCTAGAAGAGGTGGACCTCAAAGAGGTTCGGACCTTCGTTACAATCTGGAGATTAGTTTAGAGGATGCGGCCCTAGGAAAAGAGTATAAAATTGAAATTCCGAGAGCAGAAACCTGTACAGATTGTAACGGATCAGGAGCAGCCAAAGGATCTTCACCGACTGTCTGCCCAGATTGCTCTGGCAGTGGGCAAGTAAGACGGACACAAGGTTTTTTTAGTGTGACTACAACCTGTCCACGGTGCAAAGGCAAAGGAAAAATTATAACCAATCCTTGTAAAACCTGCAAAGGAGAAGGTCTAGTTGAAAAACGTAGAACCATCCATATCAAGATTCCACCTGGTGTTGAATCCGGCAGTCGATTGAAAGTTTCGGGTGAAGGGGAAGCTGGACCAAGTGGTGGCCCACATGGTGACTTGTATGTGGTAACCCATATCAAAAAACACCCGGTATTTGAAAGACAAGGCAACGATTTGATCGTACAAAAATCCATTTCACTTTCTCTGGCTTGCTTAGGTGGAGAAATTGAGGTACCTTCTATTGAAGGTAAACAGATCCAAGTTAAAATTCCGGAAGGAACAGAAAGTGGCCAAGTATTCAGATTGAAGGGACATGGCATACCTTACCTGGGTTCGTATGGAAAGGGTGACCAACATGTTGTGATCCGAGTCGAAATTCCTAAAAAATTGACAAAACGACAAAAAGAACTCCTGGAAGAATTTGCCAAAGAATCAGGAGAAAAGGTAGGAGCTGGCGGAAAATCGAAGTTGTTTTTCCGCTAAGTGCATTTTCTCATGATTTCTATCTATGGATAAAAAAGTCCGTCTCGGAGTAATCGGTACTGGCCATATGGGTCAGTACCACGTCAACGTGGCTAAGATGCTATCTGATGCTACATTAGAAGGCATTTTTGATGCAAGCACTGAAAGAGCGAGTCAAATCGCCGAAAAGCATAAAACGAAAGCATTTCCCTCGGAAGCTGATCTATTAAAAGAAGTAGATGCGGTCGTGATTGCGGCACCTACATTTTTGCATCATAAAATCGCAAAACAGGCATTAACCGAAAAAAAGCATGTCCTCGTTGAAAAACCAATTTCTCAAACAGTCGAAGAAGCTAAAGAGTTGGTGGACTTGGCGAATCGTAACAACCTTGTATTGCAAGTTGGTCATGTAGAAAGATTTAACGGTGCTGTTCTCGAACTTGGAAAGATTGCAGACCAACCACTTCTTGTAGAGTCTAGGCGTCTTGCTCCCTTCAACTCACGAATTTCGGATGTTGGCGTGGTTTTAGATATGATGATTCATGACATTGACATCGTCTTAAATTTAGTAAAATCTGATGTGATTGAAGTAAAAGCGGTAGGCTCCTCCGTTGTTTCAAAACATGAAGACATTGCAAGTGTTGTTTTACGATTTGCAAATGGTTGTGTTGCTTGTCTAAATGCTTCACGTGCGTCCCAAGCTAAAATTAGAACTTTAAATATTTCACAAAAAGATTCTTACGTTTTCTTAGATTTCACAAACCAAGAGATTGAGTTGCATAGACAAGCAAGTTCGACAACTCAATTGGGTAGCGGTGAAATCAGATACAAACAAGAATCCATTGTGGAAAAGATATTTGTGCACAAGGATAATCCTCTAAAGCAAGAGCAGGAACATTTCATCAATTGTATCAAGGGTTCCGTTGAACCAATGGTGAAAGGTGATTCCGATATCAAAACCTTGGAAGTTGCTTATAAAATACTCCAACAAATCCACGAGGGAAAGTAATGACAGAAATGCCTGGATCAACAAAAGGTAAATTGCTAATTTCAAATTCTAGTGTTATCCAGGACTTTTTTCATAAGTCAATCATCCTAATGGTAGATCATGACGAAGATGGTGCTTTTGGCCTTGTTCTCAATAAACCAACAGAACAAACATTAGAGTCTTTGATTAAAAACTTACCCGATACCGAACATGCAGACCGTACAGTATACGCTGGTGGTCCAGTGGACAATATGTTCGTAACAATCGTACACAATCATAAAGCTTCACGAGATCCAGGTGTAGAAATCATACCTGGTATCTTTATGGCTAGGAGTTATGATACATTGGTCGAGGTATTGCAATCACCAGAATGTAGCTTTCGAGTGTTCCAAGGCTATTCTGGATGGAGCCCTGGCCAGTTAGAAGGGGAATTTGAAAAACTTTCTTGGGTCCTAGCTGAACCAAAAGAAGAAATGATCTTCCAAGCTTCCGATAGTGAAGACCTCTGGAAAGATGCGCTCCGATCCAAAGGAGGAATCTATAAATATTTTGTTGAACATACCAAAGACCCCCTGTTAAATTAAGATCTCACAAGTTTGGTATGAAACTCGAATCAAAAAAAGTCATCCTGACCGGTGCCTCTTCCGGGATTGGGAAAGCATTACTCAATCATCTCCTTAAACACGGAGCACTTGTTGTTGTGGGTGACTTAAGACCAGATGCAATCCCAGACCATCCCAACCTCCACAAATTAAAAATAGATGTAAGCAAACCTTCCGAAATCGATCGATTGATCGAAAGTTCTATTGAGATTTTAGATAAGATAGATGCATTCATTGCCAATGCAGGTTTTGCATATTATGAAAAAATGGCAGAGGAGGATTGGAATCGAATCAAATCAATCTTTGCAACCAATGTGTTTTCTCCTATTTATACAATCCAGAAATTGAGCCATCTATTGCCAAAAGGTGTGCATATTCTAGTAACTGCTTCTGCTATGGCTTATTTGCCTTTGCCGGGATATGCTCTCTACTCGGCAACCAAGTCTGCTCTACATAGTTTTGCGAAAGCCTTTCGCATGGAAATGGGAGGGCAATACAAACTAACTCTCATATATCCGATCGCAACAAAAACAGCCTTTTTTGAAAAGGCCGGGAGATCTGTTCCTTTGCCATGGCCCAGCCAATCGGCCGATCATGTAGCGAAACAAGTCATCCGAGCATTGGTTCGGCCCAAAAATTCGGTATTTCCTTCCCTAACCTTTCGGATTTTACTCGTGTTGAACCATTTTTTCCCATTTTTTTTCCCCCTTTACCAATTCTGGCAGCGTTGGAACTTCCAAAAGTGGCTAAAATCTACGGAAAGTGAAGGGTCCTCGCAGTAGAAATCAACACTATAGTAGCAAAACGTTCAAAACTTAAACACAGTTATCTTAGTATACCAAACTTTGTTTATATATTAAGCAAAATTATGTCTAAATACTCAAAAACAGGAGAAATGCGCTAATATTAGACATTGGTACGGAATTTGCTACCTTTCTATGCAAAGGAAGTATGCGCCATGTTTATCGCAGATTACGAATCTAAAAACGTATACGATGAGATGTTTTCTAAAGAAGGAAACGCTCGGCAAAGTTATCATTTTCTAAAAAGTAAAATGGAAAGCCTTGGTGGATTAGAGCTTGTCAAACGAAGTTCTTCCGCTGAGAAGGCATTGATGTCCTTGGGCATCACCTTTACCTTATATGGAGAAGGTGAACAACAAGAACGCATTATGCCATTTGATGTCATTCCTCGAATCGTGCCCAGTGAAGAATGGGTTCGTATGGAAAGTGGCCTCAAACAACGAATCCAAGCATTGAATTTATTTCTTAAAGATCTATATGGTGAAGGGAAAATTCTTAAAGATAAAGTGATTCCAAGAGATATTGTGGAGTCAAGTGCTGGCTACTTAAAACAGTGTATTGGCCTAAAACCTCCCAAGGATATTTGGATTCATATCACAGGAACAGACCTTGTGCGCGATGGGGAAGGGACCTTTCACGTATTAGAGGATAATCTTCGATGTCCATCTGGAGTTTCCTACGTATTAGAAAACAGGGAAGTAATGAAGAGAACCTTTCCGGAGTTATTCGACAAACTCAATATACGCCAAGTGTACGACTATCCATATCATCTCAGATCTATGTTGGAAAATCTGGCAGATGTTGAAGACCCTGTCATTGCTGTATGGACTCCGGGGGTCTTCAACTCGGCATACTATGAGCATTCTTTCTTAGCCCAAAAGATGGGTGTATTCCTCGTGGAAGGTTCCGATTTAGTCGTCGAAAAAGACCATGTCTTTATGAAAACAACGAAGGGGCTTCGAAAAATAGATGTCATCTACAGACGGATTGATGATACATTCATGGATCCAAATTCCTTTCGTCCAGATTCTCTTTTAGGTGTCAAAGGTATCTTCGAAGCCTATAAAAAAGGTAACATTGCATTGGCCAATGCGCCAGGCACTGGAGTTGCGGATGATAAGGTGATCTACTCCTTTGTTCCCAAAATTATTAAGTACTATTTAGGTGAGGAGGCGATTATCCCAAATGTTCCAACCTATCTTTGCTCCCAAGAGGATGATTTTAAGTATGTTATAGAAAATATTCACAACCTTGTTGTAAAGGCTGCGAATGGAGCTGGTGGGTATGGAATGATCATAGGCCCAAAATCAACCAAACAAGAACAAGAAGATTTCAAAAAACTCATTATTGGCGATCCAAGAAATTATATCGCCCAACCAGTATTAAATCTTTCAACTGTACCTACTTTGATCGCAGATAAAATTGAAGCAAGACACGTTGATTTAAGACCGTTCATTTTGTACGGCAAGGAAATATATGTAATGCCTGGTGGATTAACTCGCGTAGCATTACGGAAAGGTTCCTTGGTCGTAAATTCATCCCAGGGAGGCGGTTCAAAAGACACCTGGGTTCTCGGATAGAGGGTACCATGTTAAGTAGAGTTGCTGAATCTGTATTTTGGATGAACCGTTATGTTGAGAGAGCAGAAAATTACTCTCGTTTCATAGACGTCAATCATCAACTATCTTTGGATTTAAATGACGAGTTCCCCAACCAATGGATGCCACTGGTTTTCACCACTGGCGATGCTGCAGAGTTCCAAAAGAAATATGAAACTCATAGCCCTGCGAATGTAATTCGCTTTATGACATTTGATGAAGAAAATCCAAATTCTATTTTCAACTGTTTGTCAAGAGCGAGAGAGAACGCGCGAACGATACGAGAAAATATCTCCACTTCTATGTGGGAAGTGTTGAATGAGTTTTATTTGCTCGTGAAAGAGCATAAAAAAAATTATCATGAGAAACAAAACCTTTCTGGAGATGGAATTTCTGTAGGTTTATCTGAGTTTTTGGCCTTTGTTAGGAAGAGTTGCCAAAGCTTTTATGGGTGTTTAGATGCAACCATTTCTCATGATGAGGTCTGGAGTTTTGCACTCTTAGGTAGATTTTTGGAGAGAGCAGACAAAACGACTCGTATCTTGGATATGAAGTATTTTATTCTTCTTCCTTCCATTCAAGATGTGGGCTCAACGCTAGATCTCTTACAATGGCTCTCACTTTTAAAATCAGCATCAGCACATGAAATGTATAACCATAGATATAAAAAAGTTCATCCAAAAGACATTGCTGAATTTCTAATTCTGAATGAAACATTTCCTCGTTCTATCGTCTTTTGTTTGCAAGAAATAGAAGAAAGTTTGGAGAAAGTATCTGGTACAAAAGAAGGTCTTCCTAGGAATCTTGCACAAGAAGCTGCAACCACATATTTGAATCGTTTGCGGTCCGAAAACATTGATTCAATTTTTAACAAAGGCTTACATGAGTATTTGGATGATATTCAAATCGAACTAAATCAAATCGGTTCAAAAATTGTTGAGAGATTTTTTATAAACTAATATGAGTATACGAGTCGCATTATCACACATCACAACCTATCAATATGATAAAAAGATTCAGCTTTTCCCTCACGTAATAAGACTAAGGCCCGCCCCTCATACCAAAAACCATATCGTATCTTATTCCTTGAGATTGCAACCGGAGAATTATTTCATTAATTGGCAACAAGATCCCTTCGGCAACTATCTTGCTAGATTAGTTTTCAATGAGAAATCAAATATCTTTCAAGTAGCTGTAGATTTAGTTTTGGATATGAAGGTGATCAATCCCTTCGACTTCTTTGTGGAAGAGTATGCCGAGAAATATCCATTTAACTATGATAAGAATCTTAAAAAAGAGTTAGCTCCCTACTTAAAACCGAAAAAGCCAAGTAAACTATTAGCGGATTATATAAAAACAATCAATGTAAGTCCCAGGAGAACAATAGAGTTCCTTGTTGCTCTCAATGCTAAATTATATCAGGATATTGGATACATCATACGAATGGAACCAGGAGTTCAAACTCCTGAAATCACTCTCAAACGAAGGATGGGTTCCTGTAGAGATAGCGCGTATTTGCTGGTGCAAATTCTAAGAAATGTTGGTTTAGCAGCTAGGTTTGTATCTGGGTATTTAATCCAACTAAAAGCAGATGTGAAACCATTGGACGGACCGTCCGGGCCTGACAAGGATTTCACGGACCTTCATGCTTGGGCGGAGGTATATTTGCCTGGTGCGGGTTGGATCGGACTTGATCCTACATCCGGTCTCTTCACAGGAGAAGGACATATTCCCTTAGCAGCCACGCCAGAGCCAGAGTCTGCAGGACCTATTTTTGGTTTTACGGAAAAAGCAAAGGCTGAGTTCACCTTTCATATGTCAGTGGATCGTATGAAGGAAACTCCGCGTGTTACACTTCCATATGCAGATGATGACTGGAACCGATTATTAGATTTGGGAAAACATATCGACCAGAGAATCAAAAAGAATGATATACGATTAACAGTAGGTGGTGAACCTACATTTATCTCAATTGAGAACAAAGACGCTCCTGAGTGGAATTTTGATGCATTAGGATTTGAGAAATATTCAAAATCCGAACAGTTACTAAAACGTTTAAAGAACCATTATGCAAAAGGTGGAGTCCTTCAATATGGGCAAGGCAAATGGTATCCAGGCGAGCCCATACCAAGATGGGCGATGATTGCTTATTGGCGGCTTGATGGAGAAAAGATTTGGGAATCTGAACATCTTCTTGCTGACGATCGTTATGTGGGATCGGTTACGGTAGAGGATGCTAGAAAGTTCGCAAGTAAATTCGCCGAATTACTTCATCTTTCAAGCGAATCGATTCACCCAGCATATGAGGACAATCTGTACTATTTATGGCAAGAGGGGAATTTACCAGAATCTGATGAAAATCTCTTAAAGGGTTTAGACCAGTACAATCGAATGGAGCGAGAGCGAATCTTGAGAATCCTTGAAAAAGGCATTAACCAAGAGGTAGGTTACGCAATTCCCTTAGAACATGATCCGTTTCAGCAAAAGTGGAAGAGCTATAAATGGTTATTTCGCAGAAAACGTTTGTACCTTGTGCCGGGTGATTCGGCTATGGGATTTCGTCTCCCGTTCCAATCCCTAATGCAAAACCAATCTTATCCCTACCAAGAGGATCCTTACCAAACTCGTCCTCCACTTCCAAAGAGGAAAGAGTTAGAACAAATGCGTGGAGCACAAGAAGCTATCTCTTACAGCATCCAATACATAAGCCAAGCGAGGACAGCAATTTGTTTTGAGCCACGCAATGGAAATTTAAGGGTATTTTTACCACCTGTCACCAGTTTGGAGGCTTGGTTAGATTTAATATTCCTTTTGGAGAAGACTGCAGAGAGTACAGATATTCCGATTGTTTTAGAAGGATATGAAGCACCGGTTGATTCTCGTATCAATCGTTTTAAAATTACACCAGATCCTGGTGTTATTGAAGTAAATTTACACCCTTCTCATTCTTTCACAGAAGTACTCGAGAAAACAAAAACTTTGTATGAAGAAGCTGCATTCGTTAAACTAACTGCTGAAAAATTTATGATCGATGGCAGGCACACCGGAACCGGAGGAGGAAATCACATTACTCTAGGCGGGGTGACAGTAGCAGACAGTCCTTTCTTGAGAAAACCTGCCCTTCTCCGAAGTTTAATCGCGTATTGGCAAAATCATCCTGGATTATCTTATCTATTTTCGGGATTGTTTATTGGGCCAACTTCACAATCTCCTAGGATTGACGAGGCAAGAAATGATTCATTGCATGAACTCAAAATTGCCTTCCAGCAAATAGATTCGAGTCGGTACACACCTCCTTGGCTAGTTGACCGACTCTTTCGCAATATCCTTGTTGATTTGACGGGAAACACACATAGGACTGAGATCTCTATAGACAAATTGTATGATCCAGGTTCATATACAGGGCGTTTGGGTCTGATTGAAATGAGAGCTTTTGAGATGGCACCTCATTACCAAATGAATGCGGTACAGAATGCATTTATGATGGCAATCATTTGCAAATTTTGGGAATCACCTTATTACGGTTTGCCTGTCAATTGGTCTACGGAGCTTCATGATCGATATATGTTACCTTACTTTGTCTATCGAGACTTTAAAGAAGTACTACGTGATCTACAAAATAGTGGATTTAAATTTTTAGAGAAGGACTTTGACCCGTTCTTCGAATTTAGATTTCCTCAATATGGAATTACTTATTTAGATGGAATGGAAATTGAATTGCGAATGGCTCTCGAACCCTGGAATGTGTTAGGTGAAGAGAATACTGCGCAAGGCACTGCTCGAGGTGTAGATTCAGCGGTCGAAAGATTACAAGTAAAAATCACAGGATTTCATCCAGATAGGTATGCACTTAGCTGCAACGGATATGAGGTACCACTCCAGCCGACGGGTACCTTAAACGAATATGTTGCAGGAGTTCGATTTAAAGCATGGACTCCAGTATTCACACTTCATCCACATCTACCAGCACAACAATCCCTTGTGTTTGACGTATATGATAAATGGAATGACCGATCCTTGGGCGGCTGCACCTACCATGTCTCTCACCCGGGTGGATTAGCATACGGAGTTTTCCCAGTCAATTCTTATGAAGCCGAATCAAGAAGGATCTCACGTTTCTGGACGCATGGCCATCGAATCGGAAAAACCCTTCCTCCATTGAGAATTGAAAATAAAAGTTTCCCTTCTACCTTAGACTTGAGAATGGTATAATCTAGGCTTTGTGATGATGACCCAAGATCCATATGTACTCACGGCAAACTATCGGCCTTTATCAGGTGTATACGATGAGTTGATGGATGAAGATGGAAATGTTCGGAAGAAGTACAAATTTCTTGTTAAGTCTTTCCAGGAGCTGGGTCCTGCTGAGCTGATCAATAGAAGAAGGGATGCTGACCGTATCTTGAGAGAGAACGGCGTCACTTATAACATCTATCAATCGGACCTCCCGGAAGCAAAAGAGAGACCATGGAATTTAGATCTTTTCCCTCTCATTATGGAAAGTGAAGAGTGGCGAGTTTTAGAGAGAGGACTGAACCAGAGAGCAGATCTTCTAGATAGTTTACTCAGAGATCTTTATTCTAAACGAAGAGTCTTATACGAAAAAAAAATTCCCTCCGAGCTTATCTATAATTCAGCATCATTTATACGAGCTTGTGAAGGAATGTATGATTCCAATCACTTTTTAGCAAAAAATCCAGCGCTTTTATTCTTTGTTTGCGACATCATTAGGGCAGCAAATGGCAACTTTTATGTGTTAAATGATAGAGTGCAAGCTCCTTCGGGTTCTGGCTATTCATTGGAAAACAGAATCGTTCTCTCTCGCATCTTTCCTTCTATGTACCGCGATGCAATGGTGCATAGAGTAGCGATTTACTTTAGATCTCTACGTAAGGCTCTTACTCAACTATCTGGAATTTCAAATCGTGAACCAGTCATAGTATTACTTACTCCAGGTCCAAGCAATGAAACCTATTTTGAACATGCATATTTAGCATCGTACCTTGGTTATACGCTTGTCCAAGGAGAAGATCTTACCGTTAGAAAGAATAAAGTTTTCATGAAGACAGTTGAAGGCTTACAGCAAGTAGATCTTATCCTTCGTCGTGTTGATGATTTGTACATGGACCCTTTGGAACTTAAAGGGGATTCTCTTCTTGGTGTTCCTGGCTTGTTAGAAGCTGCGCGTTCAGGCAATGTAAAAATAGGAAATCCTATTGGATCTGCTTATCTCGAAAATAGGGCCTTGCTACCATTTTATTCAGAACTATGTAAGTTCTATTTAGGTGAGGATTTGATTCTACCTATGGCAAATACGTATTGGTTGGGCAATGGCGAACACAATGAGATTGTTCTCTCAGCACCAGAAAAATATGTTTTTAAAACTGTCTCAAGAGATGATGAAATGGAACCTGTCACCTTTTTAGAATTAAGTGGTGAAAGAAAGGATCATTTCCTTAAGCTATTAAAAATAAATCCTAAACGTTTCATTGCCCAAGAAGTCATTGAGTCAGCAACGGTGCCTTTTTTAACAGACAATGGATTTAGACCTGGAAGAGCTATCATCCGTACCTTTGTCACTTCTTCTGGAAGTGGTTACCAAACTATGGCAGGTGGATTGGTTCGAGTATCCCCAAGTTTAGATGATTTTTTTGTCACAAGCCAGAGAGGGGCATGGAGTAAAGATCTCTGGATCCTTGCTTCGGAAGCACAAAAAGAGGAAACATTACTAGCTCCAAAAACAGAAAATATATCCATTTCGCGTCATAGCTCCGGCGTCCCAAGCAGAGTGGCTGACAATCTGTTCTGGCTTGCCAGATATATGGAAAGATCAGAGAACCAAGCCAGGATTTTCAGAGAAGCTACATTTAAGTTCTTACAGATTGAAGATAATTTTGAAAAAGCGGCAATACGCGATATCCTCAAATTAGTAACACATGTTACAAATTCCTATCCTGGCTTTCTTGGAGATGACGCAGAAGAGCTTTTTAGTTTCCCTTTGAATGAGCTGAAGCGACTTGCAGTTGACCGAAATTTAGTGGGTAGCCTTGCCTTTAATTTACGAAGTCTTGTCGTAGCTTCAAAATCTGTCCGAGACAGGCTCTCGGAAGATATGAAAAAAAATATGCTCAATATTGAAGACCACCAGAATTTGAATTTCGATTCCTATGATGGCCTGATTGATTTTCTGCACAAAATCATTTTGAATTTATCTTCATTAACAGGACTTTCTTTTGAAAATATGAGCCGAGAGGCAGGCTGGTATTTCTTAGAACTCGGACGAAGACTTGAGCGATCGATAGGTTTAATCTTTGTCTTACAGGGATTGATACGATGGGATTCCTTACAAAACAAAAGCTCATTCGAAAATTTATTAAACATAAATGATATACGTATAACTTACAATAGGCGGTATAGGGGCAGGATTGACCAAGAATCTGTATTGGATATCCTTCTATTCGATATCACCAATCCACGTTCGCTTGGATACCAATTAGAAAGAATTCGTGAGAACATTGCACATTTGCCTGGCAAAGAGATGAATATCACATACCCTGAGGATAGAGCAACTCTACTTCTTTACACAAAATTCAAGATGAAAGATATCAATGTATTATTTTCGGATCCAGAGCCAAACAAAGCTATTATGGCTTGGTTAGATGATCTTCATGAGCACTTGAGAAGCCTTTCCGAATCAATATCACTTCGTTACTTTAATTATGCGGAAGAGCAGACTCGCATTGGTGATGGCAATGGCTGAATATAAAGTGCTGCATAAAACAAAGTACTTCTATGAAGACTATGTTGCTTATTGTCATAACATGGCGCATATGTACCCTCTAACTTCAAGACATCAGGAATGTTTTAGGACACATATTACGGTTTTGCCGAAACCAGTTGTTTCTTCATTTCGACGAGACTATTTTGGAAATCAGGTGTTCTTATTTTCTGTAGAAGATCCGCATAAAACATTAGAAGTGACCGTTGAATCTACTATTCGGACCCATTCCCAAGAAGTTGGTTATGATCTCTCTCGATCTCGTCCATGGAATGAGATCAAAGGTTTGATAGCAGAGTCGTTTTTGGAACAGGATATCAATGCTCAAGAGTATTTGTTTCCTTCTCCGTTCATTTATATTAGAGATGGTTTTGCTGACTTTGCGAAAATTCATTTTACAAAAGGTAAGCCTGTTTTCCAAGCCTGTTTAGATTTCATCCAAGATATGTATAAAACATTCAAATACGATGCAAAGGCTACAACCATCAATACTCCCATAGAACAAGTTTTGCAGGAGAGAAAGGGAGTTTGTCAAGACTTTAGCCACCTAGCAATTGCCTGTTTGCGTAGTATTGGAGTTCCCGCCAGGTACGTGAGTGGGTATTTGGAAACACAGCCACCTCCAGGCCAACAAAAACTGCGGGGAACCGATGCCTCGCATGCTTGGGTATCTGTCTATTGTCCCGACTTGGGTTGGTTAGACTTTGATCCGACAAATGGGAAAATGATTACAGACGAATACGTCATTACAGCAATTGGAAGGGATTATTCCGACGTTTCTCCACTCAAAGGTATCATCTTCGGCGGGGGAAAACATAAACTCATTGTTGAAGTTGATGTATTTCGAGAGGAAATCAACGAACAATAAAATTCAGCCGAAAGTAGATTTCCATTCCTCTTCTTTAAATCCCACAAGTATGGTGTCGCCAGAAATTACAAATGGTCTTTTGACCAAATTCCCATGTTTCGAAAGCGCAGAAAGGGCTTGGTCTGGCGATAGAGTATCCAATTTTTCTTTCCAATTGCCTTCTCGGTAGTCTACGCCAGAGGTGTTGAATAGTTTTTTTAGGTCTCCGATTTTCTTTAGGGCTAGTTTCAATTCCGTCAAACTTGGCGGAGTTTCACGAATCGGTAAGGATTCGAAATCAATTTGATTTTGTTTTAAAAATTGCAGAGCTTTTTTGCAGGTTCCACATCCAGAGTATTGGTAGACTTTGGTTTTAGTTTTCATTTCTTCCAAAATTTTTACTTACGAAACAAACAAAACCATTTTATTGGAATCTGTGCCGATCCAGGAAAACATTCCGCTCTTTCCATTCACCACATTAAAACTTGGAGGATCTGCGCGTTATTTCCTCTCCTGCAAGACACAAAGCGATGTACACATCGGACTAGATTTTGCAAAGGAGAAGGGGATTCCCTTTTGGATTTTGGGGGGAGGGTCCAATACCATCATTCCTGATGATGGATACCAAGGTCTGATCATCAAAATCGATACCAAGGGTATCCAAGAAAGGGAACTGGGGGACTTCGTACAGATCTCGGTCGAGGCAGGAATGTCCTGGGATCAATTTGTTGAACAGACCATAAAACAAGGATTAACTGGTATAGAATGTTTATCTGGAATTCCTGGCACTGTCGGTGCATCACCCATTCAAAATATAGGTGCCTATGGACAAGAAGTTTCCAATACAATAGAATCTGTTACCGCATTGGGTCCCGATAGAAAAATATATGAATTCTCCCGAGAAGAGTGTGGCTTTTCCTACCGCAACAGCGCCTTTAAATCTGGTGCTTTTCAAAAGTTTATCGTATTGAGTGTACATTTTTTACTCTCAAAGGTGGAACCAATTTGCGTGAAGTACCCAGAAGTGGAAAATGCATGGAGCGCTCGAAAGAAGGAAAGACCAGTAACTCAATCTAGATTGGAAGACTTAGAAGAGTTTAGAAATCTAATCCTTAGCCTAAGAAAGGCCAAATCTATGGTCCTTGATCCTTCAGATCCGAACACAATGTCTGTGGGATCCTATTTTACCAATCCTATTTTGAGTCCAGAGTCTTTGGAAAGATTAATGAATAGATTCCAAGAATTGAATCTAAATCCTCCAAACCTTTTTAAAGACGCGGATGGGTATACAAAAATCTCCGCCGCATGGCTCCTAGAACAAAGTGGAATCACAAAAGGTCTAAGCTATAAATCGGTAGGAGTCTCCACGAAACATTGTTTAGCTTTGGTCAATAGAGGAGGGACTACTCGAGAGCTCTTGGAACTAGAAGAGATTGTGCGCATGCAAGTTCAGACCAAATTTGGAATTCGTCTTGAACGTGAACCGGTCCTCCTAAAGAGCTAAAAATATATTGAGGGAAAGCAAAGCAGATTCCAAGATGTTAGATGTAACCATATGTTGAAGATTAATTTCAAAAAATTAGCATTCATTGCAATGCTTTCGATTCTCTTTCTCTCTTCCTTAGCTATCACAGCATTCTATATCATCGATGAGAGAAAGGGTGGCGCAGTCGGTGATGGACAAAATACATATGAACTCATCATTGAACCTGGGCAACCTTCTTCCGCTATTGTAAAAGACCTTCAAACCGCAGGGATGATCAAATCAACAGTCTATTTCAATTACCTTATCAAATTTACGAGAGCTGGAAATAAGATCAAACAAGGTGTTTACGAGATCAACGATGGCATGAGTTCGAGAAAGATCCTTGATTTGATCGTCTCTGGCAAGGTGAAATTAGTCACCTTTACTGTACCAGAAGGATACAACAACCGTCAGATAGCAGATCTCCTCATCACTAAAAAATTAGTTAAATCAAGAGATGAATTTTTAGCTGCTGCTTCATTGAAGGCTTTGTTGGACAAATATAAAATTCCATCTAACACAACCGAAGGTTATCTTTTTCCAGAAACATACTCTGTTCCTTTGAACTACCCGGCTGATCGCATTGTTGATATGATGATCAAACGATTTCTAAAAAAATTGGAAACAATTCCGGAAGCGAAAGGTATCTCTCCTGCCGATTTACATGCAAAAGTTGTCTTAGCATCGATAGTGGAAAGGGAGGCGGTTCGAAAAGAAGAGCGACCTATGATGGCAGGTGTCTTTCTCACTCGAATCGAAAAAAACATCAATCTTGAATCTTGCGCGACTATTCAGTATTTATTTGACAAACCCAAAAAAAGACTCTTTGAAACTGATCTCAAGATCATTTCACCTTACAATACCTATATGAATAGTGGATGGCCACCAGGTCCAATCTCGAATCCAGGTTTGCCTGCTCTGGTTGCTGCTTTCAAACCTGAAAAGTCAGATAAATTATTTTTCTTATTAAAACCGGATGGATCTCATCATTTTTCTGCTACCTTTAAAGAGCACTTAGAAGCAAAGAAAAAATACATCGATGTTCTCTACCAATAATGAATGAAGATATCATCAATCTAAATGTAACCATTGGCTCAATTTCCAAAGAATTGTTGGATGTCCAAAAATCTTTGGAAGCTTACCGCGAAAAACAGGCAAATCAGGAGGCAGTGGATGATGCAGCCATTACATTTGTGGAAAAAGCTGAGCTCGTCATCGAAAAAGCGGAACGAGGTGAATTGGTGCTGACGGAGGACCAAGTCCGGCGGATCAAAAGCAACCTTGGAAAAATACTACAAAAGTTGAAAAAGACAAAATCTTCCGATTAGGGTTTCACCAAACCTTCATACTTCTGTAATGCCATCGTAACATAGAAATGGCATCCTTACACTCGTCTGGAGGGAATTTTACACATTTTCCCGCACGGGAAATCCCACCAGAAAACAAATTCGAGAAGATCGAAAGAGGATCAAATGAAACATTTAATGAAGAAAGTTACAGTGATGGCAACAGTGATGCTTGTCTCTCTGAACTTAATCAACTGTCCAAAAGATAAAGATGATAATACAGGTTTGCTGTTGGCTGCTTTGCTATTTTTAAATCAACCTGAGTACACAGTGACTATTACTGGTATCCTTCATACTGGTTCCAATGGTGCTCCGGCCAATACGAGAATGCGAGATGGCTTGATTAAACTATCTGGCGGATCGGGAGCTCTTGTTGAAACGACAACAATCCAAGATGGTGCATCTTGTGCTACAAACGTTGCTAGTCATTATGCGATCAACAATTGTGATTATTTAACATCAACATCTGGTAGTTGTAGCAGCAACTCGTCTCTAATAGCAAATACAAATGGCGAATTCACTATCAACTTTAGAATTAATCGTGCGGATGCAACTTTTGATATAGAAGTACTAAGAAGTAATCTTGCTTCGGTTTTAACAGCTACTACAAACAGTTGTTCTGCTACAGGTTCATCTACGAGCTCACCTACAGCGTCCACACCAGTTCCCGACTTTTCTGCGGATGCCCTAACCAATTCCCAGGGACGGGGAACTCTTACAGTAAGAGTAAATGAATCAAATCTAACTTCAAAGGATCAAGTATCTGTGACAACAGATGGATTTGGTGTTCGAATCGACAAAGTTGTAATTGTAAAGAAAGGCACTTATAATTTAGAGAGTCCGACAGTAGGAGAACAAGTTTGTGATGGAAATCGACTCTCAGGAAGTCCAACAACAAAATCAGGTACGATATCTGCTAGTGAAACGTGGTCTGGAGGTATCTTACTTTCTGGAACAGTTAGCGTAAATAACGGTGCTGTTATCACAGTTGAACCTGGAACAGTTATCTTTGGTCAACGAGGATCTTCCCTATTCTTCACCGGAGGAGCTTCTCTTATTTCGAATGGATCTGCTGAGTCTCCGGTATGTTTTACTTCTGCTGCTACACCTGGTTCTCGATTTCCGGGAGATTGGGGTGGAATCGTCCTCGTAGGAAATGGTTTTAATTCCAGAAACTCCGCTGGACAAACGGAGGGAACAACTCCTGTTGCTTATCCTGGTAGTTCAAATAGCAATTCTCGATTACGTTATACGATCATCGAGTTCGCAGGAAACGAGGTAGCACCAGGTGATGAGTTGAATAACTTGTCAATGTATTCTGTGGACAATTCTGGTTCTGGAGCAGCTTTGCAATATGTTCAAACACACCGAGGTCTTGATGACAGCTTTGAATGGTGGGGCGGCACTATTAGCGGAAGCTACCTCGTTGCGACAGGTGGTTTAGATGATGACTTTGATGCTGATGAAGGATACGGAGTGAACTCTTCAGGAACTTCAACGGCAACGCTTACAAACTTGATTGCTCTTAAGTATCCTTCTGCATGCGGTGGATCTTTTTCAACTGATCCTCACTCCTTTGAAATGGATGGAACAAACTCCGGAACAGGAAGACAGACTTGTGTTGGGACCAATGGAGCGGATCCAACTGGAACAAGTTGTTTAAGTAATCCAACTGTTTCTAACTTTACTATCATAGGACAAAACCAAGTTGGTGGATCTGGTATGAGATTACGTGAGGGTATGCGCGGATCATTCTCTAATGGATTGATTTGGAATTTTGCAGGCCCGGCTGTTGAGTGCACGAACAACTCTGGCTTTCCAAACAGTGGAGTGACTATGGCAAATACGGTTTACGCTGGCCAATCAGGCGCAGTAACAAATGCAGGAGCTGCGACTTGTAATAACGTGCAGGCAACTTTGACAGCCTTACCAATTACAGCATTAGGAAACGTAGCAGATTCTGGTTGTGGATTCGGTGCAACGAAACCAGATTTTGCAGCAATTTCTGGAGCTCCTAACAGAGGTGCACAAAATTCTGATACTTCAAGATGGTGGAGTGGTTGGACTGTTTATCGAGCAAGATAATCATTCAGTGACACATTAAAAGGTATGAAAAGCCTCGCATTTATGCGGGGCTTTTTTAATTTATAGAAATGAAAAAAATTAAGATTCTATTAACACTTCTCTTTTTTTTTGTTTTAGATTGTAAAAAGAAAGATTGGAGAGATGAATTAAAAACAGTCGATTATAAAGAAATCCATAAAGATTCTTTGTCTAAACAAAAGCTTCCTATTCAGATGAGTGGTGGCATGACGGATCGCGAAAGTGCCGTGCACTCCTTTTTAGTAGCCTTAAAGGAAAATAGAAAAAATGAAATCTCAAAGTTTATTCTGAGCGATGAGGAGTATAAAGAGTATTTCCTTCCCCACACGCTTGGCCATGGGACCTCTTTAGACGTAACTCCTATGGACCAATATTGGCCTTCATTTATAGAAAGGAAGAAAATGGGCATGGAGTCTTTGTCTGCTAGCTTACTTAGATCTAACGGAAATATTAAAGAGTTTCATTGGCGGCCGGAAACAAGAGAATATGGACCCTGGAAAGCATGGAAGCTAGATTCTGTAGTTCTGGAAACTAAAAATGCTAAAGCAGGACTCACTCTTGAACAGATTAAACTCGTAGCTTGCCATAAAGAAAAATGTAAAATAGCAGTAATTGCTCCTTAAATTGTCACCGGTTTGTAACAGAAAATAGAAAACAATCACTCGTAAATCTGGTTCCAAAAAAAACGATGACGCAAACTAGCTCAGGCTCGTTTAGGAAATTGTATGAAAATAATTCTCGCAAACATTTTTTTGTTTTTGTTCTCCTTCTCCCTTCTTGCGCAGGCAAATGGCTCGATTAAGGGAACGATCATAGATTCAGAGAACGGGGAAGCTGTTTTTGGTGCCACAATTGTCGTTCGTAGCGAAAAGAAATTTGCAAAAACTGACTTCGATGGCAAGTACTCACTCGATCTACCGCCAGGTGAGTACGAGGTCGAATACCAAATGTATGGATACGGCCCACAAAAAAAGAAAGTAACAATCACCTCTGGAAAACCTCAAACAATAAATGTTACTTTTGGAGCACAAACTCTTGAAACAGTTGAGGTTGTTGACCGAGCCAAGAACAATACTGAATCAGCTTTACTTGCCTTACAGAGAAAATCTGGCACAGTTTCTGACGGAATTTCACAAGAGGCTATCAAAAAAAGTCCAGATTCCTCTGCAGGCGACGTTGTTAGGCGGGTAACAGGGATTACATTAATAGGCGGAAAGTATGTGTTTGTTCGAGGTTTAGGGGAAAGGTATTCCAATACTACAGTAAACGACATTTTTGTTCCCACAACTGAACCAGACAAACGAGTAGTACCACTCGATATTTTTCCTTCAAGCATGCTCAAGAATATCAGGGTAATGAAAACTTTCTCTCCGGAAGACCCTGCAGAATTTTCCGGAGGTTTAGTAAAAATTGAGACTCAAGAATACCCTGATCAGTTCCAGATGAATCTTGGTGTAGGATTAAGTTATAATAAGATTTCAACTAACAGAGAGTTTAAATCTTTTGATGCAGGCGATTTTTTTGGAAGGCCTACAGCGAATGAACAACTTCCTTCCTTAGTAGGTGGCCTCCCAAGTTATGTGGTTTTTGAGCCTGGAAACCGATTTGGTGGTCTACCGCCAAATTTGGTTAACATCGGGGCACTAACCTTTAACCAACAGTGGACCCCAACGTCTGACCAAGCTGGGTATGACAAGAGTTTTAATTTCAATGTTGGAAATACTTTTAAAATAACAGATTCTGGTCAGAGATTGGGTGTATTTGTTGGATTCCAAAGGGCAGTCGAGTATCGGACCAAAACAGAAAAACAGGTAAGATATATTCCGGGTTTTGTAGGGTCGGTGCCCTTACCTGACGCGACATTTTTATCACCAATTCAAGAACAGAATGCAACTATCTACAATAAAGAGGTAAACAGTGCCGCGAATGCAAACTTTGCTTATGAGATCACCAAAGGTCAGCAAGTTTACTTTAAAAATCTTTATTCTGTAAACTCAGATACAAATGTAAGAGATACAAACTTTGGGGTGAACAGAATCGATAATTTTCAATTCATTGCGCAAACCAATACCTTCACGAGCAGACAAATATTCAATTCAGTCTTAGGCGGAGACCATGCAATACAATTAGGATCGATGGCTAGACCACATAAACTTGAATGGCAGTTCGGATATTCTGTTGCCAATAGAGATGAACCAAATCTTACACAACAGGTTTGGAGACGTAGTGAACCACCTTCTGCAGTAAATACCCCCTTTGTAAGATTAGGTGGAAACCCAGATGGATCACGATTCTTTTCAGAATCCCAAGATACTGTTAGGCAAACAGGTTTGAAATATGAGATTCCTTTTGAACAGTGGAACGGATTAAAGTCATCCTTAAAAATAGGAACTTTGAATATCGATCGATTTAAAGACTTTAGATTTCGTGAATTTAACCAAAGATCCCAGATCGGGGTTAGTGCATCTCGAGTAAGTGATTTATGGCCAGTACCAGGCGAATTGACTTTCATACCTACTGACTATTTGCCGAATAGAAATAACAATGACTTAGCAAATAAAGTTTTTTTTGAACGTCAAGTAGAACCAAATGCTTACGATGCGATGCAAAAACTTCGTGCAAATTTTATACAGTTTGACTTACCATTGGTGAACAAATTTAGATTTGTAGGTGGAGTTCGCTATGAGGATAGCTATCAAAAAGTAAAAACATTTGTTCTTAAGGACCAAGTTTCAATTAGAAATTTAGACTATGGCTGTCGGGTTGATAATGAAGACCAAAGGTTAGCTTTGGTTAATTCTAGAATATGTGATGCAAACAACAATGGTATCGGTGAGTTAGCAAAAAAAGATCTACTTCCATCGGCAAACTTCGTTTGGGAATTTCATAAGGATATGAATTTGCGATTTGGTTTAACACAAACAGTTACCAGACCAGATTTGCGCGAACTTTCTCCCTTTGGTTTTACTCCATATTTTGGAGCAGACCGTATCTTTGGAAACCCGAACTTAAAGAGAACTTACATTCATAACTATGATGTAAGGTGGGAATATTATATTACACAAAATGACTATGTAGGAGTGGGCGTATTTCAAAAAAATCTTAGCTCGCCTATTGAAATGGTTGGATTTCCAGTCGCAGGTTCAATTTCAAACAGATTCAGCTATACAAATGCTGAGCAGGCAACTCTCAGAGGTGTTGAATTAGATTTTAGGAAAGAATTTTTGGAACGCTTCAGAGTGGAAACAAATTTCTTTTTCATCAAATCCAGAGTTGATGTGATCGATTGGGTTACCTTACAAGCAATTCGAGGTGGGTTTATAGATAGAAACTCTGTTGTTGCCTTGTTCAATCCGACCAATACATCGCGACCTTTGCAAGGCCAATCAGAGTTTGTCTACAACGTAAAATTTGATACTTTCTTAACCAAAAAGAGAAACCAAACCATCGGAGTATATTACAACTATTTTGGGGATCGGATTTATTCCGTGGGTGCGAATGGAACTCCTGATGCATACGAACGCGGTGTTGGTTTAACGGATATAGTCTATTCTTATACGCAAGACGAACGTTTAGATTTCAAGCTAGCGGCTAAAAACATTTTCGATACTCGTTTCAGAGTCTATCAAAGAGATGAAGTAACAAATGAAGAAAAGCTATTTATGGCCTATAGAATTGGCTACACTATTAGCGCGAGTATGACTTACAAACTTTTTTAACAAAAAAAAACCGGACAATCTGTCCGGTTTTCCTTTCCTTTCTTTTGATTTGCAGAGAAGTCTTTATTTCACACTATCTGCATTTAAAAGGAGTGGCATACCATCTTTCCCGCCAGGTAGAATAATCAATTTATTGTTGGGATTTTCCACGGCTTTGAGCTGGATGTACTTCGGCGTAATGGACTCTGACAATAACTTTTGAGCTTTGGATTGAGCCTCGGCTTCGATTAGGATTGCCTTGGCCTTTCCCTCTGCAGTAATGATTTGAATCTCCGCATCCCGCTTTGCAATGTTGATTTCAAATTTCATTTGTTCTTGTTCTTGTTGTTTTGTGAGTTTGTTTTCAATTGCTCTCAAAATTGACGGGCTATACTCCACGTCATCGATGATCACGTCATCAATGTCTACGTGTTTATTGGTTAATTTTTCGAGTAGGTTTTTCTTGATTTGGATCGAAACATTTGGTGTTTCCTTTGAAATCGAAACCATATTATAAGCCGAGAGCACATTTCGGATGGCTGTTCGGAATTGAGGCCTGATGATTTTTTCGTAATAATCGGTTCCTACTTCCATTTGTAAATCATAGAGTTCGTTTTCCTTGGCCCGCGCTATGATTTGTGCTGTTACAACAATCGTTAGATCATCACGTGTGAGCACCTCCACCTTTTCTTGGTAGGACTTCCATTGGATGGAATAGGTAAATACACTATTCCAGGGAAAATAAAATTGGACCTTGGATTCGAGAGGCTTTTGTCCTAAGCCACTGCTATAAGGTTTCCACATCAAACCGACTTCACCTGGTTCGATGATGGTTATACATCCCGGGAAAAAACACAGAATGATGAGACTGAGAAAAAAAGATCGACGATTCATATCTTAACCATGCCTAATTAGTATTATGAGTTCCAACCTTTTGTTAGACTGGAAAAAGTATTCTTCATGGATCATGTCCTTCGGATTGCTGTTTATCTTCCATTGTGGAGGAGAAGAACAGGTGAAAAAAGACCCGATTCCCTTAGAGATTCGATTCTTTCGGGCTGTGGATGCCGGCGATGTGAATTTAGTTGAGGAACTCTTGCAAAAAGGAGTTCCCATCAACCAAAAGGATCCTTTAGGAAATTCGGCTCTGATTCGGGCCACCGATCACGAAAAACGTGATTTGGTACTCTTCCTCCTCAGCCGGGGGGCAAATATCAACCACAGAAATCTAGTGGGGGAAACTGCTCTTTACCGCGCAGTCTTTCGAGGGAATATCGATTTGGTAAAACTTCTCGTGGAAAAAGGCGCAGAAACTAAGATCAAAAATGCCGAAGGGCTAAGCCCCATGGCTTTAGCGGATGAGCGTGGCGAAGAAGGCATCCAAATCTATCTGGAATCCATCAAAAAATAATTTCAGACTTTCCTAAAGGATCTAAATTCTTTAGTTTTGGTCTATGAGTTTATTTGAAAGTTTGAAAGCACTTGCCTCGCAAGCAATAGATTTGGTCCAAAACAATCCCCAAATTGTAGAAGGGATTAAGAAAATCATCGAAGAAAACGGTGGAGTCTCTGGTCTTGTCCAGAAGTTCAAAGAGAAAGGGTTCGGAGAAGTTGCTTCGTCTTGGATTGGAACTGGTGACAACCAATCGATCCAATCCTCAGATCTTGTTTCCGTGCTAGGAAAGGAGCAAATCTCTCAGCTCTCTGAGAAAGTGGGATTGGATCCAGACGCAACCGCAGGCATCGTGAGTCAGCTTCTACCTCTTGTGATTGATAAATTGTCCCCAGATGGACAAGAACCAAAACAAGACATCGCTAGCCAAATAAGCTCTCTTGCAAGTTTGTTTCAAAAGTAAATGGATTGGTTTAGGAAAGGAAAGGTGAGAAACCACCTTTCCTTTTTTTGGTAGGACTAACGAGTCCCTTCGTTTTTGATTTCGCTGTGGTTTTTATAGAGTCCAGTGGATGTAAGTGAAGATGCTCTGACATGTCCAGTGTATTGGGTATACGTAGTTCCTCCACTCACAATCGAAGTTTGGCATTTGTCTAATCCTCCAGCACGGTTGTATCCGCAAGAAGAGTGGTATGCGACAGCATAGTCATCTTCTCCAGGAAGGATTGCAGAGGCACCAAATGCTCCTTTGTAGCCTGGAACATGGTGGATTGTAACTCCGCCTGTGTTGTTGTGGTTGAAGGCACCGCGTGCCGTTCCAACGATGAGGGATTTATCCATCGCATTTCCGCCAAATCCGAATGAAATTCCATTCAAAGCGGAGGCAAGTTCGGAACCACCAGAGGCAGCTGCCAACGCAGTTACTTTCGTAAGGTTGAAACCTTTGGAAGATGCAGTTCCGCCTAGGTTGGAAAGCCAGAATTCAATCGCGTAACAGCCTGCTGAATGGCAGACAACTTTGCATGTATTCGATCCTTTGCAGTAGTTTGTAAGACCGGTTGTGATATTGGTTTGGGCACGAGAGCTTCCGTAGGTTCTTGGGTCAGATGTTCCATCATAACCAATGAAAATCTTCGCTCCAGAAACGGTATTTGCCGATGTTCCCCAGTATCCATTTACGTCTGTGGTTCCAACGCCGTTGTGGTTCTTGTCTGATTTTCCGTGGATGAACACGGTATAGGTTTGTGCACTGACGCTACTTGCGAATAGGAGTGCGATTACGCTTACGATTATATTTTTCATTTCCTGAATTTCCTTTTCTATTTAGGGAAATTGCCATATGTAAATCAATTTGTCAATCTTTTTAACACATTTTTTACACAAATAAATCAAATGTGCAAAACCGTTTGGGAAATACCTAAATCTATTTCCGAACTCTCTTTGGGCAAAAGTAAGTTTTCTCCTCTGGAGACTCCCGCAGAATGGAGGAATGTTCCAATACCTAAAAAGCCAATGGAAGGATTATGTATGGAAGGTGCAGTTACGGAGTCTGAGCCAGTCCATAATCGGTGCTGATCTAGAAAGGTTTTTGTCCTTGGTCCAGACATTGGGCGAGGATCCGAGGTTTTCTAGCGTGAAGATTGATTTTCTTGGATTGGTGATCGAAGAGGGAAGGGAACTAGCATTTGCAGAACCGTTTCTAGCGAAAGATCTGAACCAAAAGACTTCTAGTGGTCGGTTTTTAGTGCACCTAGCCACGGAAAATGGAAGAGAAGAGCATTTGAAACTACTTCTTACCGAGGGTGCTGACCCCAATGTGGCGGATGAAAATGGAGTCACAGCTTTACATATCAGTTACAGTTATGACCAAATGGGCCATATTAGCGACTTGCTCATACAAATGGGAGCCAATCCGATGATGCGTGATAAACTAGGAAAGCGTTATCTAATGTAGGTTTTGCGCTACTTCCAAAGCTCTTTCCATTCCACATAGACAAAACCAAAAGGAAGCACGGAACATAGGAAGAGTTGTATAGTTTTCTGCCAAGACCAATTAAGTTCTTCTTTGATTTGGTACAAAAAAACGACGTAAAACACGAATAAGATGCCGTGCACCATTCCCAAAATTTGGTTGGGCAAAGGCATCTGGTATTTATACTTTAAGGGCATGGTGATATATAAAAGGGAAAGGAGGCTGAGTCCTTCGAGTAGGCCGAGGTATCTAAGTCGAGTTGTTGTCATAGTTTGGTAGTATGACTTTAAATTTTGTTTCACCTGGTTTTGAATCAAGTGAGATTTTCCCATTTAAATTTTCCTCAATGCATCTCTTTACAATTCCTAATCCCAAGCCTGAGCCCTCACCGTGGCTTTTTGTGGTAAAAAAAGGCTCAAATATTTTTTCTCGCAACTCTTTTGGGACACCTGGACCATTGTCTATGATGGTAACAGATGTTTCCTGTGCACCACTCTCGACCAAAATTGTAAGTTTTCCTTTGAAGTCCATGGCTTGGAGGCTATTGTAAATTAAATTTGTCCAGACTTGGATAAGCTCATCGGGGTAGGCATCTACAATGGGTTCTACTTCAGCTATGACTGTACATTCAACTCCCATTTTGATTTTGGTTTGGTAAAGTGTGAGTACGGTTTGGATCGTATCGAGGACGTTAGTTTTGACCTTTTCTTTGGAATGATTGAGGAAGGTGTAGTTTCGTAAGCTATACAAAATACGAGAGGTTCGCTCGACTGCTTCTTGGATCAAATCTAAGGACCTAAGACCATGGAGTTCTGAGAATACTATTTTTAATAATTCAGAATCTATACTGCCGTCCAATTGCATGAGTCTCTGTGAAATCACACTTGCTAAACCAAGATCGACTACTTCATCTGCCCAGTGGAATGGATCGGTAAATTGACTATTCGAAAAGGCAATGGCAAGATCCTTTCGTAATTTTCGAGCTAATAAAAAATCATAATGTTCAAACTTTGCTAAAAAGAGATCAGATATGATTGATATCATTTGCTGTTGACGGTTAGGTGGGTATACATTCAAAACCGTGATTAGCTTTAGTAGGTGATTCGAGAATTCTGATTTGCGATGTTGTAGATCTTGGCTGAGTGCCGCAATAGCCCCCATAGGGTTATTGATTTCATGGGCAACTCCTGCTACCAACTGACCAAGGACTGCCATTTTTTCTGATTGTATCAATTGCTCCTGAGCAAGCTTTAAATTTTCTAATGTTTTTTCCAATTCCTTGGTGCGTAGAAAAACAGCATTTTCGAGATCAGACTTATTGTTCTTTGAATCCGTAACATCGATAAGGATTGCTAAAAGTTTCAAACTTCCTTGGTAATGGAACAATGTGTTACCAGAAAGAACATGACGGATCTCACCATTTTTCGTTCGGATAGAGGCTTCTAAACCTGTGCTCCATCCTTTTTCCTCGACAATTTTCATTAAACTAGCTCGGTCAAATTGTGTGATCCAAATATTCAATTCATGTGAGGTATGTCCGATGATTTCTTCTCTAGAAAATCCAATCAAATCACAATATGCTTGGTTGATGTCAATGTATAGCCCAGTGCTTGCATCCGACAAACTTACAGCAGCTGGGTTCAGTCGAAACATGTTCTCAAAGAGTTGGTTTTTTACTTGGAGTTCATGCTGCAAAAGGAGATTGTTTTTTTCCTTCTCTTTTAACTCGGTTACGTCTTGTCCGATCGAAAGTAAATACTTTCCATCTTCAATGACTCTGGCATTTATGAGAATGGAACGATCACTATAGCGTGGGTTAATATTGATTTCAAAATTATCGATGTGGCCATCACGATTGATCAATTCAAACAATTGTTCTCTGGAACGATTGTCTGCATAGACATTCAATTCAAGTGAAGATTTTCCAATGACCTGCTCTCGGTCCAATTTGAGCCATTCTAAAAAACGATCATTGACATCTACGTACTTACCAGTCACGAGAGAGGTAATCGTGATTCCAACCGGACTGAGTTGGAAAATTTTACTCCATATTTCTGTAGGAAGGTAAGAGATTCCTTTCATGAGAGAATTAGAAGGTTCTCTATGTGCGAGACAAATGCAAGAAAAATAGGCTTCGTGCCTACGGAACTCCGCCCGTCTTGCTCGGCTCCTCAGACATCCTGTCTTCGGTGCGATTGCTACGCTTCCTATGGGTCGCTACAATCGCAAAGCCTCGCAATCGTTCTCGTCCCTTATATATGTTTGTTGTCTGGATTTATCTGCGGGCGAAGGGACTCGAACCCTCGCCAGAAGCTTGGAAGGCTGCTGTGCTACCGTTACACCACACCCGCAAGTGGGTAAATACATAGTTTTTATGAGAGGTCTTTGGTCAATGATTTTTGATTTCAGAATCCTTTCCCTTTCCAGAATGGGAGAGAATGGCACTCCCGAACACTATCCTTACGTACCGAAATTTCTTTCGAAAACTGAAATCCTTTCAAGATATCACATCTTTACTCCATTGGGATTCTGAGGTAACGATGCCAAAAGAGGGAAGCGAATATCGCTCCCAACAAATTGCCGACATAAGCCAATTGACCCACGATTGGTTAACGGGTGAAGAATACCAAACATTGATCCAAGAGGCGGAGAAGTCGATTTCGAGTCTAGATCCCTCGCAAAGGAGTAGATGGCAAAGAGAGTTTGCCATCCTAGCCGAAGAAAGAGATAAGGCCAAAAAACTTCCTTCAGAATTTGTAGCAGAGTTTGCACAAGAGACCAACAAGGCGCATGGAGTTTGGGCAGAAGCAAGAAAGAATGCAAAGTTTTCTGATTTTGCATCTACCTTAGAGAAAATTGTATCACTCTCGAAGAGACAAGCAGATTATATTGGTTATACGAGCACAGCCTACGATGCACTTTTGGATGGATATGAAAAAGGAGCGAAGACAGAAGAGATCGCAAAACTATTTGATCGCTTAAAGAAAGATCTCATTCCCATTGTTGCCTCAGCCAAATCTTTTCCCTCACCACTTTCAAAACCAATACCAGCTGCTCTGCAAGAATCATTTTGCAAAGATCTCCCTAGTCTTCTAGGTCTGTCCCGTGGTGAAAGTCGTTTGGATACTAGCCACCATCCTTTTTCTACTAGTTTAGGAAAATATGATAAACGTATCACGACCCGTTATTCTGAATCCGATCCACTTTCCTCCATCTTCGGAGTTCTTCATGAGACTGGCCACTCACTGTATGAAGCAGGATTGTCACGAATTGAAGATTGGCCGAACCCAATCGCAGAATTTTGTTCCTTAGGGATGCACGAATCACAAAGCCGTTTATGGGAAAACCAAGTTGGCAGAAGTCGATCCTTTTGGGAGTTTATTTACCCCAAGGTAATGAATGACTTTCAATTGAATGAAAACGAAATTACATTTCAGAGTTTATATCAATATATAAACAGTACCCAAAAGAGTAAAATTCGAGTTGAGGCAGACCAGGTAACGTACAATTTGCACATCATTTTGCGATTTGAGATAGAAAGTGATCTGATCAATGAAAAAATTAAAGTCAAAGATTTACCAGAGATTTGGAATTCGAAAATAAAAGAGTATCTAGGGCTCAAAATTGAAAATGATGCGGAAGGTGTACTGCAAGATATTCATTGGTCAATGGGGGCATTCGGGTACTTTCCAACCTATACATTAGGAAACATTTTTTCCGCTCAGCTTTTTTCTAAGTTTGAAAGTGAAAATCCTGATTATAATGAGGCATTTTCAAAAAGAGGAGATTTTAGTTCTCTATTAGATTGGCTTCGTAAAAAAATCCATCTGAGAGGAAAGGAATTGGATGCGCAAGATCTCATCAAGGAAGCTACAGGTGAGTTGCCAGATGCAAAACATCTCATTCAATATTTAAAAACAAAAGTGGCAGAAGTAGGATAATCAAAATATGTCAGGCTCGGAATCTCACATCGAAAAAATCGAACAACTCTCCTATTTTGACAATAGAGCTTTGTATTATTTATGTTTGGAAACCCCACCGCAAACATTGGCCTTAGCCTTTTTGGAACTAGATTCTAAGATTAGCGGATCTATGTTAGGTGTTTTGGACATCAAACGAAGGAAATACGTACACGAAATGATGGCTTTGCAAAAAGATGCACCAAAAGAAGCAAAACAATCCGCAGCTGAAGGACTACTCATCATTGCGGACGGTCTCATTACGAGAAATCTTATCCAGAAGAAAGGACAATTTTTTTATGGAACTTTGCGAGATTGAATACTCGCAAAGAGAATGAAAGCCCATCCTACCAAAAAACATACTCCTCCGAAAGGAGTAATGGCACCTAATATTTTGATACCAGTGATTGCTAAGGCATAGAGACTAAATGAAAAGAAAACTATGCCAATCAGAAAGAAACCACTTGCCCATTTCCAAATTCGATTGTCGGTGAATTCAGAAAAGTAAATAGCGATCAGGCTCATGATTGTATGGTAAAAGTGGTATTTGTTACCCGTTTCAAAAATTACCATCCTCTCGGGTGGAATGATACCTTTTAAAGCATGTGCTCCGAAAGCACCAATGGCAACTGCTAAAAAACCACTGATTCCTATCATAACAAGATATAGTTTAGATGATTGCTGGTTGACAAGTTTCATAAATTACCTTTCTTTCAATTATGGGCCAAGAGAATCAGGGAAACAATTCAAAATTCATTCGAGTTTGGAAGCAGATTGATGGAGACCTGATCCGAAAGCATCTACTCTATATAGATGATTTGTACGGAACCTGCGGCAATTGTAAACGATTGGGACTCAATTACCTGAAGGATAAATCTTGCCCTCAGTGTGGCATAACATTCAAATATTTGGCAACAAAGTTAACCAATCCTGCAGAGATTGGTAAGATACTTTCACGCATCCAAAAAGAAAATCTGGACCTTACGCTAATAGAGAGGGATGACTTTGAGAAATCCAGCGCTCGCGATGCCGTAAAGGATCTTTTTAAAACCTAAACGACCAATTAAATTGTGCTGCTTTGTTGTGGGCACTTGTGTCTTCCCAAGCATCAAACGCACGTATGGTTCTTGAAACTGCTAATGCAGTGAAGATTCCTACAGCGTTCGGGCTATCCCAGACGTTTCCTGGACCCTTTTGGTTGGCTAAATTGTCCCAAATGTTTTTATTTGGAAGATTGGACTCTGCGTAATAATATGCTCCACCAACCAAAATTAAATCTGTTAAAAAATATATTGCCATACTCACAAAGGTATCTCTCCCGCTAAAGAGAGGTGAGTTCCATGAATTGTATCCTACCGATGCCATAGGAGTGACTAAATTCAATCCTTGGGAGATAATATGTGATTTTGTACCGAGCTTTACAGCTCCGGGACCTGGATCTTTTTGTAAAAGCTCTTGTTCAAAGATTTGTTTCCACATTCGTTCTTGCCCGGTGCGCGGAGATTCAACTCTCAAGATGGAATCTGGAGATGTTTTACTTACCTTTCCTATGTAAATGTTAAAGTCAAAAGGATTGCTCCAGCGATTGCGATAACGATACACAAAGCCGCGCGTTTTTTCTTCGGAGTAGAAGTCAGGATCCAGCTTATTTAAAATAGCAAGTAGTTTCACGTTTAAATCTTCTGGTGAACCTTGGACTTCTATGGTCTCGCCTGCCGAGACCAGTGATGGAAAAAGAAAAAATAAGATGATACAGAATTTCCAGATCACAGAGATTCACCTCTAAAGTAAGCAATGAGCAGACCTAAGCTGTTGTATGTTGCGTGGCAGGCAATCGGTACCCAGATATTCTTATGCTTCAAGTACAAAAAACCAAAAAATAAACCCACAAATGTAATGAGAAACGGAACTACAACAGATGTTCCAATACCAAAATGTAAAAACCCAAATAACAGGGAAATGATGAGAAGTCCTTCTTGGCCATAGCCTTTATCGATAAAACTTTTCAAAAGATAACCACGGAAAAACAATTCTTCCAAAATCCCAGTCATGATACCAACAGTGTAAATGGACCAAGCGAGAAGATTGGCATTTCCTTGCAGTTCGTGGAATAGTTTGGCAGGGAAAAGTCCGGGATTGGCCTCAATGCCTAAGGACTTGATCAGAACCCCAACGAGCAAAATAATAAAAAATATCAGTAATCCGTTTTTGATTCCGGTGGAGAGATTTTGAAAGGAAAGTTCATCACTTAAATCACAAAGGTCGTACTTTAAAATTTTTTTCAAAATTAGGTAAGCCAAACCAACATAGGAAAGTCCCCAGAACAGAGATTGGAGGAAGAGAAAGTATAATTTGTCTTTGAGCATAATATCATAAAAGCGCTCAAAACTTTTTTCGGGATTAGCCTTTACCTCTGCAAGGTATTCATTCTCAATTCCTTCGATAGCCTTTCGCACTTTGCTGAATGATTCTTTGAAAGATACGTCTGGGTTGGCTGCATCTTCATTCAAACTTTCCGTGAGTTCTTCTGGTATTCTGTCGTTCAAATTGACGGAGTGTATGAATTGCTGGTAGATAAGGGTGAACGTAAAATTCGCAATGAAAATCATGCCCAAGGCAAAAGTTGTCAGGCGAAAAATCTCAAAAAAACGAGAATTCATCTACTTCCCATGCTTGCCAGTCCCATAATGTCGTCATCGTTTTTTTGGACCCATCCGACAATGAAAAGGTGAGAGAGCTGTTTTCCTTATTCATTTTAAAATGGATCTTTTTGGTTGTTGTTTACATTTATGGGGAACTATCTGCGAGTCCTTTGGTCCTCGCCAATCTGGAATACTCCAACCCAGCCCTCAAAGAACTCAGAGCAGATATCAAGGAAAACCTGCGCATTTCAAAGTCGGGCGGAGCTTCTGAGAGAATCATTCCGTTAAAGTACTACCAATATAAAGTCAAAAAAACAGATCAGTTTTTCCAGATCATGGCAAGGACCCAGATGGATATGGAAACTCTATCCTCGGTAAATGAATTGAGTTCGCCTCACGATTTGGTGCCTGGGATGGTCTTAGAAATTCCCAACATGCGTGGCGTTTTTCATCCTGAGATAACTGACAGCTCACAAGACACAAAACTTAGATTAGCTGAGAAATATAAATACGATCCCGAACTAATGCAATATGACTCAAATAGAGAGAAGTGGTTTTTTCCTGGGCTTGTTATGGGAAAAACTGAAAAATCATTCTTCTATGGATTTGGATTTTCAGTGCCATTAGAAGACTTTGCCATGAGCTCATCTTTTGGAAAACGATTGGATCCGTTTACAAAAAAAGTAACGTTTCATGGAGGCATTGATTTAGCGGCTGCTATTGGAACACCTGTGTACGCTTCACAAGATGGAACTATACAATTTGCCAACATCCAAGGTGGGTATGGAAATTTAATCGTTGTAAAACATATCATGGGTTATGAAACCAGATACGGTCACCTTTCAAAATTTTTAGTGAAAGAAGGAGAGAAAGTAAAAAAGGGACAAATCATCGGTGAAGTAGGCATCACAGGTAGAACGACCGGTCCACATTTGCACTTTGAAATTCGCAGAAATTCGAAACGACAAAGACCATTTTTTCAAGCTCACTAATAAAAACGTTTTCCAATCTAATTCTAAAATCATAATTTTGTCTCTATGGACTTTGAAATTCCTAAAGAAGTAGAGACAATTCGTAAAAGTATTCGTGAATTCATTCATGAACATGTAATCCCTTTAGAAAAATTTTATGATTATGAAAAAGGTAGAATGCCAGAGGCACTTAACCAAGAAGCGCGTGCTAAAGTAAAGGCATCTGGTTTTTGGACGCCTCACCTTCCCAAATCGGAAGGTGGCTTAGGACTAGACTTAATTGGAACTTGTATCATCTTTTCTGAAATTGGAAGGTCACCTATTGCACCTTACATTTTCAATTGTGATGCGCCAGATGAAGGAAATATGCACCTACTCTCTTTGGCAGCTACTGAAAAGCAAAAAGAACTTATCTTACATCCTCTTATCAAGGGCGAATTACGGACTGCCTTTGCCATGACAGAACCTTCGCCCGGTGCTGGATCGGATCCTTCCCTTCTACAGACAAATGCAGAGAAGGTCGGCGATAAATATATTCTTAATGGTCATAAGTGGTATTGTACTGGAGCGAATGGTGCAAAGTATTTGATTGTTATGGCAAAGGTAAATGGAAGCTTTCGGAAAACTACAATGTTCCTTGTTCCCACCGATGCTAAAGGGTATAAAATGGTTCGTGAAATTGAGCTAATGGGTTCACACGGTCCAGGTGGACACTGTGAACTTACCTTTGAAAATGTGGAAGTACCAGAGGATATGGTTTTGGGAAGAATAGGAGAAGGATTCCGTCTTTCACAAGAAAGATTAGGCCCAGCTCGTTTAACCCATTGTATGCGTTGGACAGGTATGGCTCGAAGAGCTCTTCTGATCGCCAGGGAATACGCAAAGGAACGTGAAGTGTTCTCTGCAAAAATAGCCGAGCACCAAGGCATTCAGTGGATGTTTGCTGAATGTGCGACAGCAATTGAAATGGGCTTTTTATTAACTTTGAAATCTGCTTGGATGCTACAAAAGGGACTTGATGCAAGACAGGAAACTTCTATGGCGAAGTGGAAAGTTAGCGAGGCACTTTGCAATACCATAGATACTGCGATACAGATATGCGGTGGGAAAGGATATTCTAGGGATTTGCCATTGGAGCTATTTTATAGAGATGCTCGTGCAGCACGGATAGCGGATGGACCTTCCGAGGTACATAAGATGGTAATCGGCCGAAACTTCATTTCAAATAAATGGGAATTCTAGGAAATGGAATCTGAAAAATTTGTTTCGAACCTTGAAGAACATTTGAAGTCCGTTTGGCAAAAGGATGTAAAGATACTAAATGTCCTCCATTTAAGTGGCGGTGCGTGCCAAGATAATTATGCTCTATCCCTACAAACAAAAAAAGGAGATCAACTTGAAATCAAAGAGGTAGTGCTACGAACAGACAAAGCCGCTTCGCTTCTCTCATCTTTATCCAAAAAAGATGAGTTTCAAGTTGCCGAATTGTTATTCAAAGCTGGAGTGAAAACTCCGGAGCCTATCCTACTAGAAGAGTCCAGCGAATTGATTGGTACACCATTTTTTTTAATGGAAAAGATAGGAGGTAGAGCAACAGGTAGATACATCACAAAAGACTCTGAGTTGAACCATTACCGAAAAAATGGAATGGTCAATGACCTTGCCTCCAACTTAGCAAAGTTACATGGTATCCTCCCTGAATCAGTTACAAATGACGATTTGAATCAAAAATTAAAGTTCCAAGCTAAGGAAAAATATATTCTCTCATGTATTCATGAACTTAGAAATTCTTTGGATCAATTGCCTGAAGCGCATCCTGCTATTGAGTTGGTATTAAATTGGATGGAAAGCCACCAACCTACTATCGATCAAATTGTATTGGTCCACGGAGATTTTAGGACTGGAAATTTTATGATCAATCCAAATGGTCTACAAGGTATTTTGGATTTTGAGTTTGCACATTGGGGCGATAGGCATGAGGACATTGCTTGGCTTTGTATGCGTGATTGGAGATTTGGAAAATTAAATAAAGAAGTAGGCGGATTTGGAGATCGCATCGATTTTTATGAAGCTTATGAAACAGAATCAAAAATCAAAGTAGACCCTAAAAAGGTAACATATTGGGAAATTATGGGCAATATCCGTTGGGCGATAGGTTCGGCACAACAAGCAGAACGTCATCTTTCCGGTAAAGATAAAGGAATAGAATTGGCTGCTATTGGTAGAAGAACTGCCGAAATGGAATGGGAAGCGATGAGATTAATTGAGGACCTTGAAAATGCAATATAGACCAAACGCAAAAGATTTATTAATAGCGATCCAAGATTTTCTGATGAAAGATTTACTCCCTAAATTAGAAAATGAAGAACTTTTATCTTATAAAGCTCTTGTTAGTTGGAATATGCTCGGAGTTATTTCTCGGGAATGGGAAAAAGAAGAATCCTTCGTAGATTCCGAAATTCAATCCCTAACAAGTCTTTCTGAATTACAAAGTGAACTCATAAAATTAGAATCTAATAGTATGGGAAATATAGAGAAATCTCGTTTTCTTTCGGAACAATATGCCCATCTAGCCAAATTGATTCGTGAAAAAAAAATAGATGATTGCCATTCAGAAATTTGGAAAATTACAAAAAATCATTTAAAAAACAATTTATCCATTTCAAATCCCAGGTTTGGTATCTAATGTCCTATCTTTATTTAGTAAGACATGGCCAAGCTGATCGACTTGGAAAAGACTATGATCAACTAACACAACTTGGATATACTCAAGCAGAAAATCTAGGTGCCTATTTTTTGAGACAAAACATAGAATTTGACTCCACGTTTACTGGCTCACTTAGAAGGCAAAAGCAAACATGTGAAGGCATACTTTCAGTCCTCACGAAAGAAGGGTTTTGTGTACCTCAGTCAATTGAAAATCCGAATTGGGATGAATTTGATTCACGTATGTGGTTATCTATCGCAGCAAAAATAAGAAATGTAGATACAGACTTTGCTGCTACCTACGAAAAATATAAATCAGCTTGGGAAAATCAAGATGAACTAACTAGAGACTACTTTCAAGTATTGATCCAGAAAGTTTTACGAGATTGGGTTCTTGGTACTTGGGGAAAGGTGGAACCATATACATTCCCAGAGTATGTATCTAGGATTCAATCCGCATTGGAGGCAATTCCTAGGGACTGTAAAAGCACCCTCATTGTTACTTCCAGTACTCCGGTCGCCATCGCGATGGGTTTAGCTACTGGAATCGCCTATGAGAGATTTCCAATCTTTATGAAGTACATTCTGAACTCTTCATTGAGTGTTTTTAAGAGAGAGGGAAACAATTGGGAGCCAGTCAGCTTCAATAGCACTCCTCATTTAGCACCAGATCAAATCACAATCGTCTGAAACAGTTTATTTGCCAATAGATTGCAAAAACTTAGCTCTTGTTTTAGCTTTTTGCCCCCAACCATTTTTGGGATAATTTTTGTATAGATAATCGTAAGCCGCTTCTTCATCTTCTAGATTTTTAGAAAAGACCATCTTAATTTCAGGCTCTGCATTGTATTTAAAATTCACTTTAACATGAAAGGTACCCATAAAAACAACCGTTCCCGGTTTTAATTCTAGTCTAGTTGCCTCTATATCCTTTTTGTCAAAATCTATATCGATCTTAGGAGTTTGTTTGGTTGAGCCATACGGAAAGTCAGAAGCCCCACGATTCAGTAGGTGGACTGCATCGTAGACTTCATATTGGCCTTCTTTGAGATTTTGAAAGTAATAGTAATCGCCTGAGTTCTCTGAAAACTCATATGTAGAATCACCTTTTCGCAAAGTAACCTTTTGGAATCGGGGATCAATAAGTTCATCTAACAAAAGTTCATCTTTTTGCAGTGTCATTTGTAAGATGATCAATGAACTCTGGTTATTTCGTGGACCAAAGGTTGAGCATTCGGGTAAAATCATAAAGACTAGAAAGATAGATGCAAACTTAACAATTAAGTTTGAAAAAAAGAACTTCATTGGATGATTCTTTTGTAGTCCTTTCATTTTTATCCCATGGGGTATTGTATTTTTTTTGACAATTGGTTGATTTTATTCAGAACATCATCTCCGAGGCTTATATCTTTGGCTTTCAAAGATTCTTCAAGCTGAGTCACGGTATTTGCCCCTATAATGGTCGAAGCTACAAAATCATGCTGTTTGCTCCAGGCAACCGATAAGGTAGTAGCACTCATACCAGCTTCTTTGGCGATATTTAAAATTTCGGCGGTAGAGGCCAGTGTTGCATCATTTAAGAAACGATTGGACATTCTCTGTTGTCTATCCCCCTCTTTTAAATATTTCACAAAACGAGCATTATCTGGTGGAGTTTGTGAATTGTATTTTCCTGTCAAAACCCCTCCTGCAAGTGGAGAGTAAGGCAATAAAGAAACCCCTTCTTTTTTACAAACTTGGGCTAATTCATCTTCGAATCTACGGTTTAAAATGCTAAAATTATTTTGTATGGATTCATAACGAATTAGATTATATTTATCTGATATCCAAAGACTTTTCATTAGACCAAATGATGTTTCATTTGAGCAACCAGCATAACGAATCTTTCCCTCATCTTTTAGTTCGGATAGGGCTTCCATTGTTTCTTCGTATGGCATATCATGGTCAGGCCAATGTGTTTGGTAAAGATCGATAGTTTCTATTCCCAATCGTGTGAGAGAACCTTCAATGGCTTTGCGAATGTGGTATCTGTCCAAACAAGTTTTGCCTTCTCTTAAAGGTGGGCTAAACCATCCATGCCCAGGCCCAGAAACTTTTGTTGCAATGATGATTCCATCTCTTGGTTTTGATTTTAACCATTTTCCAAAGATTTCTTCTGTTCTGTGAACCCATGATTTTTGCGGAGGAACCGGATAAATTTCCGCAGTATCATAAAAATCTATGCCTGCGTCATATGCGCGATCTAAGATACGAAATGCTTCCTGCTCATCACAAGATGAACCAAAAGTCATAGTACCCATACAAATTTCTGATACGACTAATCCTGTTTTTCCTAATCTTCTTTTTTTCATACAATTACCGTTTAATCATAAAAGTCTTAAACTGATTTTTGGCATCACTCCATTCGATGACATGATCTTTCACTTTTGCTTTGGTAGGCCCTCGTTGCATTGCACGGTATAAATCTTCAATAAATAGTTTGTCGCCTTCTACCACTGCTTCTACCTCGCCATTTGGTAGATTCTGAGTATAGCCCTTGAGCCGCATTTCTTGTGCCTTTTGTAAAATGTAATATCGAAATCCGACACCTTGCACAGTTCCTCGAACGACAATCCGTGCTCTCTTTTCTTCTGATTTTCCCAATGGTTGGCTCCTAAGGAGACTGTGAACTATTTCAACTTATCTGCAATGTAATTTTCCATCAGTTGAGAGAAAATTGGAACAAACTTCTCGTAAACAGGTTTCTTAAAATCTACGACAGCATCAATGGTTTCGAAAATATTCATATATCTGATTGAATTGAACTCAACTTCATGGATTTCCAGATTACACTGGCTAATGTCTCCATTCCAGAAATACAATATCCAACGTTGTAGTTGTCCTCTGTATTTATGAAGACTTTTGTGAAGGTGAAGTTGGCTTGGAAAATCATAGGGAATCCAATCAGGATATTCACCAACATAAGTCGCATCCTTAATCCCCAACTCTTCGTATAATTCTCGTTTGGCGGCGTCTAAATAGTCTTCGTTTTCGTCTATCCCGCCTTGGGGGAACTGCCAGGAGCCAGGAAAATTTACTCGCTCACCAACGATAACCTGTTTGTCTGCGTTAAAAACAACCATCCCCACATTTTTTCGGTACGGTTTATCATTCATATTCCCAGTCTAAACAGTGGATTCAGAAATTCGCAAGAATTTACTGAATTTTTGTATCGGTCTAGGGAAGAGAAATCAGACTTGGACTAGGAGATCGCAAGATGAAAGTCATTTTGGTTCGACATGGGGAAGCCGAGGACCCAGCTTCCGTCAAATCAGATCAGGCAAGAACTCTCACCGATAAAGGTGTAGAGGATGTTCATAAAATTGGGCGTTTCATTCGCAATACTCCACTCAAAGTTAGCAAGTTGTTTTACAGTCCCTACCTTCGCACTCGATTGACTGCCGAAATCATCTCCGAAGAAATTTCTTTTGAAGGGGAGCCCGTTGCTTATGATCCCATTGCATCCGGTGCTAAATGTTCTGATTTTTTGTCCTGTTTGAGTTCTCTTTCCAATTCGGATACGGTACTTTTGGTTGGACATAATCCAGACATTACTTTCTTCGCAGCAGAACTTTTGGGAAACAGCCGAACGGCTGAGAATTTAGTTTTTTTTCCTGGATCCACAATTGCCATCAATGTTGCCAGAGAAAAGTTTGCACATGGGCAAATCATCTGGGCTCTTTCACCCGATATGCTTTCTTAGTGCTGGTTTGTTTTTTTCTTTTTAGAGATTAACTTGATGTAGAACTTTACAGATTGGTAAAGTGTTTCTCTATCCAATTTGTACGGAAAATCATTCGCCTTAGACATAGAATATAAGGAAGAAATGCCATGGTTGTATGCCCAAGAAGTAAGGTTGAGCATTTCTAAATCCTTAGCTTCAATATAACCTTGGTCAGATGCCTCTTTGGTGATTGTACCAAAAAAATCTTTCACCCGCAAACTTTGGTCCCACTTATAGTCAGATGATTTATTATCTGGCCGAATCGAAAGCATAAGATAGACATACTCTGGTTGTTCTATGGAAAAATCTATCGAAAGGCGAATCGCTTCTTCTAATCTTTTCAAAGGATTGTGGATCTTATTGGTATCACTCAATCTATCCATTAGCTTTTGAAAGCCCTCTAAATAGAGAGTGTACAGGATTTCTTCTTTACTTTGGAAATAGAAGTAAATCAAAGTCGGGCTAAATTCAATTTTTTCTCCAATCTTTCGAGTGGAGACATTTTCAAATCCTTCAGTTACAAAGAGTTTCATCGCTGTATCCAAGATCAGCCTTCTCTTTTCTTCTTTTTCCCGTAACTTACGGTCTTGGATTGCCATAACTTTTTTTAGCACATTTCAAAGAAAAATCAATCTCTTTCTTGACAAACAAAGCTCAAAAAATGATTGGTGTTATAAAATTTATCAGTGCTCAAAAAAGTGTCACCGATAGAAAAAGGAACGCAGATCAATGAAATCATATCTCAAATGGGTCGTGAAATACAATCGTTGGGTTCTGGGCTTTTGTTTGGCTGTAACCCTCTTTTTGGGCTTTCAAATCAAAAATCTCACTATCGAACTGGATCCGGATAAAAACTTACCACAGGACCATCCCTTTATCATCGCATCAAATACTGTGAAGAAAGTATTTGGTTCAAATTTTATCCTCTCAATCGGTATTACAAATCGCAATGGTAATATTTATGATGCTGCAGTGATCGAACGAGTTATCGCTTTGACAAAGGAGTTAAATCGGATCGAAGGCATTAACGCTGCAAATTCGATCAGCTTGGCTGCCAAAAAAGCTAAAAATATCGAAGGTTACGATTCTGGATTGTCTGTTAAAGCTATCATAGACCAAAGACTCAACTATTCCATTGAAGAAAATAAAACGGCACTGCGTCGTGCGATCACAAAAAATCCTATATACACCAATATTCTGGTTTCAGAGGACCAAACGACCACAACCATCAATTTAGAAATTGATTCAGACACAAAAAGATTTGAACCAATTGTAACACAAACGGAAGAAATTTTAAAAAAATATGAAACAGATTCTTTAGAGTTTAACTTAGGTGGTTTGCCTTACTTTCTTGCATGGTTAGAAAGATACTCTGCTAGGATGGGAATCTTTTTTTCGATCGCAATTCTCATAATTGGTATCCTCCATTATGAGGCATTTCGTACTCACCAAGGATTGGTCCTGCCATTGATTACTGCTATCTTCGCTGTGATTTGGGGCTTAGGAATGATTAGCCTAACAGGAATTCCTTTAGATGTCTTTAATGCGACAACTCCTATACTCATTCTAGCAGTAGCCGCTGGACATGCTGTTCAAATTTTGAAGAGGTACTATGAAGAATACAATCTCATCAAAAAGAATTCTGAAATTTCAGACGATGAAGCCAATAAAAGAGCGGTTATCAAGTCACTCACAAAAGTAGGACCTGTTATGATCATCGCATGTTCTGTCGCTTGTTTGGGATTTTTATCTTTGCTTTTCTTTCGAATCACAACTATCAGAACCTTTGGTATTTTCTCGGCTTTAGGGATTTTCAGTGCCTTGTTGATTGAAATGACTTTGATTCCTTCTCTTCGTTCGATACTATCTCCACCAAAATCTGATGAAATTCACAAAGAATCTTCAGAACGAGTTTGGGATAAAATCATAAAAGTTATTTCAAACACAGTTTTAAATCATAAAAAAAGTAAGATTTTTGGAATCTCTTTCATTATCTTAATCTTTGGATTTGTGGGCAGTCGTTTCTTAGTCGTTGAGAATCGAGCTGAAGGTACGATATCAAAAGATAGACCAGCCATAACCCAAGACCATTTTCTTAGCGGAAAACTCGCAGGCACAAATACGATGAATCTTCTGATTAAAGGGAAGGAAGATAGTATCAAGGAGCCTGAGGTTTTGAATTTCATAAGAAATTTGCAAGCCTTAGTGGAATCGGAAAAAGAGGTTGGGAAATCAATCTCAATCGTTGATCTAGTAATGAAAATCAACCAAGCAATGAATGCGGATCGCTTGGAATTCTTTGCAATCCCTCAAGACAAAGAATTGATTTCTCAGTATTTGCTTCTCTATTCTATTTCAGGTGATCCCGGTGATTTTGATAGCTATGTAAACTTTGATTATAGTATGGCGAATGTGACTGTCTTTATGAAGACAGATAGTACAACAGCGACAAGTTTGCTCGTAAAAAAGATCCAAGATTTCGTAGAAAAAAACGCACCTAAATCTATTGAAGTTTCAATTGGAGGAAGTAATGCAACCAGCGCCGCTCTCAATGAGGTGATGGTCGAAGGAAAGGTCTTAAATATTGTTCAAATCATAAGTGTCGTGATTCTAGTCACTGGTTTGGTATTTCGTTCTCTGTTAGCTGGTATTTTGGCGGCCATTCCTCTAATATTTTCATTAGCATTAAACTTTGGGACGATGGGACTATTTGGTGTTCCTTTAAATATCACAACATCCTTAATCTCTGCGCTCGTTGTTGGGGTTGGAGCTGACTTCTCAATTTATCTGCTCTTCCGAATCAAAGAAGAGATTTCAAAGCACAATGATGATAGAAGGGCTATCCAGGAAGCTCTGAAGTCTGCAGGAAAAGCTATCCTATTTGTTGCGACAGCTTTAGCGGGAGGGTATTCGATTCTAATCTTCTCCTTTGGTTTTTATACGCACATCTATCTGGGTATATTCATTCCACTCGCCATGTTAACGAGCTCTTTTTCGGCACTCATTGTTTTAACTGCGGCCGTTTTCCATCTGAAGCCAAAGTTTATCTACGCAGATTAATTTAAATTAAATCAAAGGAGAAGATTTATGAAAAATCAAAAGCACAAAATACACAACGGACATATCGTACTTGGAGCATCGATTTGGTTATCGCTGGTCTTTGGAAATATTGAAGCTCAGGAGAAAATTGACTTAAACAAATTGGTAGAAAAAAGCAATCAGGTCTTAAAGGTAAGTGGATCTGTCAGTGAGTCTACCTTTATCTTAACCGATAAAAACGGACAAGAGAGAAAGAGAAAAACAATCTCTTACACCAAACTAGCAAATAACGGTATAGATAATACTCGAAGCACAAAATTTCTATCCCCAGCCGATGCTAAAGGAACGGGAATCTTGTTGGTTGAGAATCATAATGGTGAAGATGATATTTCTCTTTATCTTCCTGCTTTGAAGAAAGTAAGAAAGATTGCAGCGGGAGGCAAAAAGGATAGTTTCGTTGGAACAGATTTTTCGTATGCTGATGTAGTTGGATTTAAAACAGACGATTGGGTGTATAAAAATTTAGGCGATACTACAATATCAGGAAAGATTTGTTATACGATCGAGGCAACTCCCAAATCGGAGAAGACCACTTTTGAAACCGGATATTCGAAAAGAGTCTTAAAAATCCAAAAAGACAATTTCATTACTCTGGCAGGTGAAGCTTATGATGAAAACGGTGACTTAATTAAAAAATTTGCTTTCTCAGATTACCAATTGGTTGAGCCCAACAAAAACAAGTGGTGGTCAATGAAAGCAGAGGTACAAAATGTACAAACAGGTCATAAAACAGTCATCCTTACTGAAAATTTTAAAGTAGAGCCTGAGCTTGAGGATAAATACTTTTCTACTCGATTTTTGGAACGAGATTAATTGGGAATTTAAACGTGAAATCTCGATTGCTCTATCTCGTAATTTGTTTCTTGGTTTTTCCTCTTCAGAGCATAGCTTCTGAGGAGGATTCTTCTTTCTCATACACAGGATCTCTAAGATTTGGAGCTTGGACGTCTTCGAGGACATTAGATAACCAAGCCAATATCGGTGTGCCAAGCATCTGGCTAAAATCTAAATATGAATTTTCAGAAAATACAAAAATAGTTGTAGATGGTTGGATTCGAAAAGAAGGTGCAACGAACACTTCTCCTTCTCGGGGAAGTTTGAGAGAAGCATATCTCCAGACGAATTGGGGTGATTGGGAATTCAGTGTTGGTCGAAGGCTGTTTCTTTGGGGTAGGGCGGATGGTATCAATCCTACCGACCAAATCTCGCCTCGAAACTTTACCCTGTTAGTTCCTGAAGATAGTGAACAAAGATTAGGTGCCTATTCAGCATCTGCAAAATACTTTTGGAAAGACCATTCCTTTCAGTTCATTTCCCTTCCTTACTTCGTTGGAAATACTGTTCCGATACCAGAACAAGGATATCCACTTAGCAATCGGATCCAATACCCATCTGGAGTGCAGAACCACTTCGCTTTAAAATGGGAAAAATCAGGTGGGGAGGTAGATTATTCAGTTTCTTATTACCAAGGGTACGATCTGAGCCCAGATTTGGGAATCAGAAGAGTACCGAGAATTTTTACAAATGAAACGCAAGTAGCAATTTGGGAACTGTCTCCTAGCTACCAACTAAACCATGCCAAAGTTTTGGAAGCTAATTCACTGCAAACTACCGCAAATCATTATCGAATTCATATGTATGGTGCGGATGTCTCGAAAGTGATTGGAAAGTATTCACTACGAGGAGAGACAGCTTATATACACACCGCCGATCCGAATGGAAAAGATCTATTTATAAAGAATTCAAATTGGCAATCTGTATTGGGTGGAGATAGAACTTTTTTAGAGTATTTAAATGTGAACATTCAATATATTTACAAGAGAACATTTTTTGTACAGAATACAGACCAGATCCTAGATCCATACGAACGTTCTATAGCAAGGGTAAGCCAAGTCATATCAAATCAATTGTTTGAACATTTACATGGCTTTTCCCTCAGACTTTCTTACAAATGGTTTCATGAAACCTTGGAAGGAGAGGTAAGTTATGTACGGTATGTAACTTCTGGAGATTACTTGGTTCGTCCTAAATTAAAGTATGCGATCTCGGACCAGTTTTATTGGATACTAGGGGGTGAACATTACTCTGGATCTGATCAGACCTCCTTTTTTGGATTGTTAAGACGGAACTCGGGTGTTTTTACTGAGATTCAGTATTTTTTCTAAAGCTCATTCAATCTTTCGATAATATTCACCATTGAAATAAAAACCATCGATTTGATCGGAATACTTACCGCTGTTATCACGTTTTATTTTTAATTTGAAGGATTTTCCCAGAGGATATTCATAGTAAGGAGTTCCTTCATCTTTTATTAATTCACCTTCGTTGTTATCTGTTAATCTCCAACGTACACCTGCTTCGTTTTCCCAATACAATGTAGATGAGTCTTCCACGATTGTACCTCGATGCCAATCATTCTCCTCTGGTTCTCGTACATATTGTCCGATCATTGAATCACTTTGTAAACTACTCCACACTTCCTTGGAAGGCTCTTGGAATCGCAGTTTAGAGAGTAATGAAGGCTCTGCTCTCCTGATTCTCTTCTCAAATGATTCTTGGTAATAATCAGATTCGAATTTTCCAACAAAATCCTTAGGCCAAGAACTACGGTCATGCCATTGGTGGCCCTTGGCCTCCAATTTAAATTCTGTATAGTTTCGATAGATATGATGAAAAAATTCATGCTGTAAAAACTGAGGAATATAGAGTCTCCTCTCCAGTGAATCAAAGGATTTTTCATTCACGCCAAAATGTGGTTGAGCTCTTAAAAGAAACTCATCATCAATCAGAATCAATGGACTTCCGTTATAGGCTGTTCCCATTCCTCCACCAGTAAAGTAGTATGTCTTTTTCAGCTCTTGATTGGAAGGTTTATGAGAGGGAAATACTAGCATCCAAAAATCGGTTCTTTGTTTGATACTGTTTGGAACTTTCTGCCAAAGGATCTCCATTGCTTTTTGTTCAGGTCGACTTGTAAAAGCGCCTTCCGCCACCTTTTGCATTTCAATCGGTAGGCTCACTTTCAGTGGAACTATTTCAATGATGACTTTCACCTGCCCTTCAAAAAGAGCACTTAGATATTCAGCAAAAAGCCATGTTGATTCTTTTAGGACCTGATACTGGTTTGCTGCAATTTTCGGACTTATGCGATAAGATACAGGTTTACCTTTGTTATATTCCGCATCCCCAAGATTTGACGGATCATAACCAGTGGCTGAATCAGGAATTAAGATTGTATATCGGAATGTCTCTCTCTCCTTGGGGATGCCAGAAGATAGTACATTTGCAACCTTTGTGATCATTTGAAGGGAAGCATAAGCAGGTGGGTGGCCTGTAAAAATCCCACCTGCATTTTCAGGAATGCTACTTGTACTTTCAGGGTTTGACCGCCAATATTCTGTTAGGAGACTGTTGGCCGCTGCATAGTTTGCGGACCGAATCAGATCCTCTGCTTTCAGATATGTTTCTACAGCCTCCACATAACCTTTAGGAATGGAAGTCGTTCCAAAGGCATTGAATAGAGTAGGTTTTGCCGGACTCTGTCCATTCAGTAGAATTAAAAAAAGGAAAGATGCAATGGAAAACCTAAAATAGCTATTCCTCATGTTGCTGGCCTCCGAGAAAGCCTTGCCATTTTACAGTAGATTTGGCATTTGGAAAGTACAGTTTCTTTCGGGATGTAGCGCAGCGGTAGCGCACTTGTCTGGGGGGCAAGGGGTCGCCAGTTCAAATCTGGTCATTCCGAGGAGACTTTCACCTTCCCTTTCAGACGAAGCGCATTCAGAACGACAGATACAGAACTAAAAGCCATGGCGGCACCGGAAAGCCAAGGAGCTAAGAGTCCCATACCAGCAATGGGAATCCCTACCAAGTTATAGCCTAGCGCCCAAATGAAATTTTGGCGGATATTTGAAACGGTTTGTTTTCCGATCAGAATGAGTTCAAGTATTCGATCTAAGTCACCCTTTATAAGTACTACATCTGCCGTACGGATTGCTACATCCGAACCTGTACCCATGGCAATCCCGACGTGAACTTTTGCTAGGACTGGAGCATCATTGATTCCATCACCGACCATTGCGGTACAATCTTTCTGGGCAAAAATTTCATCCATTCTAGAGACTTTGTCTTGGGGCAATAAATTTCCATAGAATCGTTTGATCCCAACTTGTTCAGCAACGCGCTTCGCTGTTTCTACCGTATCACCTGTCAATAAAATCGTTTCGATACCCATGGTTTGCAAAGTTTGAATTGCAGAACGAGCGGTAGCCCTGATCGGATCCTCAATCGCAAAGACTAGAATTCCATTTTCTTTTCCAGCAAATGCTGCATAGACGATGGTTTTTCCTCGCATTTGCCAAAGCTCTATTTTCGTTTCCAATTCGGATGAAGGGAAAAGTTCCAGAGATTCGATCCACTTTCTGTTTCCTATCCGGTATTCGATTTGGTTGAAGACTGCTGAAAGACCCATACCTGCTTGGGTTTGGACTGTAACTCTCGTTAGCAATTTTACATTCTGTACTTTTCCAAACTGCTGGATCGCCTTTGCTAAGGGATGTTCTGATTGGGATTCCATCATGACAAGGACAGAAAGATGATGGGAGATTGAGGAAGGTGAGTTGATCGGAGTATAAGCCCAGTCGACAACCGTAGGCTTTCCTTCTGTCAAGGTTCCCGTTTTATCGAATCCAATTTTTGTGATTTTAGCAACTGTTTCAAGCGCTTCTGCATTTCGAAAAAGTATACCTCTCTTTGCAGCCCTATCTGTGGCGACTAAAAGAGAGATAGGTGTTGCAAGACCCAATGCACAAGGACAGGCAATTACCAGAATTGCAATTGAAGTTTCGAATGCTTGGATGAAATTCTCGTCGGATATAAGGAAGTAATAAATAAAAAAATTGATGAGAGCAATCGAGATCACCAAAGGAACAAAATAAGAGGAGATTTGATCGGCAACCCTTTGGATGGGTGCCTTTGTTCCCAAAGCAATCTCTACCGATTGGATAATGTTGGATAAAGTTGTGTCTTTTCCAACTTTTGTTGCTAAAACCCTTAATGATCCATTTCCATTGATGGTTCCAGTTAGAATCGTATCCCCTTTTTGTTTTTGAACTGGAAAACTTTCGCCAGTTAACATAGATTCATCGACATAACTTTCACCATCGATAATCTTCCCATCTACTGGAAATCTCTCCCCAGATTTTATGAAGAGTACGTCTCCTTCTCGAACATAATCTGTAGGAAGATCGATTACTAAATCATTTCTTTCAATATGCGATATGTCGGGCTTCAATTTGAGCAAACTTTTGATTCCTTCACTACTGTCTGCTTTTATTGAATGTTCTAACCACTTTCCTAACAAAATAAATGTGATCAGCACTGAAGATGTTTCAAAATAAAGATGAGACCCATACCAACTGAACCCATAAGCAGCTGAAGTACCTAAGACCACGAGTAGATCCATATTCGCACCTCGGTTTTTTAAGGCACGAAAGGCACTCAGATAGAAAGGAAATCCTATACCAAATTGCACTGGAGTTGCTAAGAGAGCTTGGAACCATTTCTCCATCAGGAGTTGGTACATTGGTAAAAAACTCAGAAAAGAAAAATGAGAAACCATTCCGTAAAACAAGGGAAGTGAAAGTATACAGGATATGAAAAATCTCAGCTTGAGAGATTTTATATAAGCTCTCTGTTTTTGGTCTTCGAGATCCAACTGAGAACCATCATGAAGAATTGCAGAATATCCTAAATCTTTGATCTTCTGGATTAAGGATTCATCGCTCACATCTTTATTTGTGGTAACATAAACAGACTCACGTGCAAAGTTCACCCGAACTTCTTCGACTCCTGGAACTTTGCTCAACCCTCTCTCAATCCGAAGTGCACAGTTTGCACACGTCATTCCTATAAGACTAAAGGTTTGGCTTTTGGAAGAAAGTGAAATTAAATCAGATTGGGTGTCCAAGTACAAATCCTTCTTCCTTCAACTCCCTTCCAATGGATTCATATTCTTGGAGAGTGAGCGGATTGGAAACGGAGATATGATTTGCACTAAGGTCTACAGTTACTTGTTTATTGTGAGTTTTAAAAATAGTCTCAACCGTTATTTTGCAATGATTGCATGACATCCCAGTTACTTCGTACTGAACCATTTCTGTCTCCTAGATCTTTGATTTAAGGATACCTGGTTCAGGGCGAGAGCGGTCAAGAGAGCAATTAAAAAAAATTATGCTGTGGGTTACAGTAAATAACAGGTGAGAAAAAACCGGCAGGCCTCCCTAAGAAAACCTGCCAGAAGAAATTCAGGATGGTGAGATGAATTCGTTATTTGGAAGGGTCTTCTTTGTCCTGTTCTTTAATTTTGTTGAAGTAATTGACAACATTGTCCTTTAGCTCATCAAAACGCACGATTCCCCAGGCAACACCCATTTTTACTTTTAGGGCCCCGTCGCTTGTGTCTTTCTCTCCCTGTTCAGAGAGTTTCTTGAAATTGGTTTGAAATTCGCTTTTCTTTTCGTTGAGGTCGACGACGAGTTTCTCCCAAACCTCTTTCGAAGTCTTCACAGCGCCAATGCCAGCGTTTACGATCTCTTGTAATTTGTTTTCTACATTGCTCATCGGAGTTCGCTCCTCTATTTCCATTATTTTGCAGTGCACAAAACTGGCAAGACAATTATATTTTCCTAGAGATTTCTAGCAGGTAGGCTCACTTTCGTCTATGCTCCGAAACAATTTAGCCCAGACAGCACTTCTCCTTTGCCTCTGCTTCTCCTGCGGAGGACAGCTTGAAATAAAATCCCTACCAGACTGCCAAAAGATATCAGGGGTCCCTGGCCCAGAAGACATCGATTTTTTCACTGCCAAAAATAAACCCTATCTCTTGGTTTCCGTACACAACAGAAGGAACATGGAAGAGATAGGTTGGTTGTCAATGGTCGATCTGAGTCTACCTCTTTCTGAACAAAAACCATTACGTATTAAAGCAAATTACCCCGAACATTTTAGACCACATGGGATAAGTTATGCGAAGGTGAATGGGAAGGATACCTTAGCTGTTATCTCGCATACTCTTTTGGACGAAACTCCGCACAGAATTGAAATCTTTGAGCACCTTGAGGGAATTGAATGGAAACATACAAAAACTTTAGAACATCCACTGTTAACAGGTCCGAACGATCTGTTCTTAACAGAATCTGGTGAAATCTTTTCATCCAATGACCGTGGGCCTGAAAACAAACTGATGCAATATGTAAATATGATCATCAAACGTGGAACAGCCGATTTAGTTTATTACAACGGGAAAGAATTCAAAAATCTCGACCACAAAGTGATTTTAGGCAATGGAGTATTCTATCGAGTGGAAAAGGGAGAAGAAATACTCTATCGATCTGTATTTTCGGAGAAATCTATCCATGTATTTAAGATCAATCGAACAAATGAAGGAATGAGTCTTGAGTTCCGAAAGAAAATAGAGATTGGGAGCGGACCAGACAACATTATGCAAGATCCCTCAGGAGATCTGTATGTGGTAGGACACCCATCTGTTTATTCATTCTTAAAACATGCCTCATCCAAAAGTATGATATCACCTTCGATTGTGTACAGAATCAACCAAGGCACAGACAAAGTGGATCTTGTCTATTCGAATGATGGATCGGAAATTTCTGCTGCAAGTACCGCTTATGAATTTGGTAAACGTATCTATATCTCTCAAGTGTTCGAGGACTTTCTTTTGACCTGCGAAAAGCCTTGAAGTAGGGATTTTCCAACAAAAGCAGCCGCGATGGCATCCCAAGAGTCATCGTGGCCTTTTAGATCTTCAAACCGAAGGAGCAATTGGATAGCTTGGCGAACTTCCTTTTTTGTCGCATTTCCTTTCGCAGAAATCCCCTTTTTTATCTGAGTGGCTGAGGGTTGGACTACGGGGATTTTATGTTCACCTAAGCCAAGTAAAATGACACCTCGCGATTCCGAAACTCTCATACCGTTTGTGATATTCTTTACGAAAAACAATTCTTCTACGGATGCAAAATCAGGTTGGTAACTACTTAAAATTCCTTCCAGCTCTTCTCGAATTTGGAGCAAGTTTTCTGGGGAGGGAGTTTTCGGTGGCACTTCGATGGTTCCATAGCAGAGAAGTTCAATTTTTTGCTTTCTGTCATCCGGGAAAGACAGGATCGCATACCCAACCCGATGAGAGCCAGGATCAATTCCAATGATTCGCATTTTTTACCTCATTTCTCGCGAGAAACCTATGAATGACATCGGCAATTTGACGAGAGGTCTTGTCTAAAATGAAAATGACAGGGTACTTTCCTTCTGTATAGTGGAAGAAATCATTCCCGCAGGACCGAAAACGACATGACCGCAACTGCAGTAAAATTAGAAAAATCCATCGCTGAGAAGGCTTTAGCAGCCCAATCCGCTCTTCTCAACGAAGTAACCAAACGCCTCGCCAAGAAAAACTCCGAAAACGGAAAGGTATCCGTATCCAAAATGGACCAAACGCAGCACGTGTTCTACCAGCTCGCGTGGTTCACCGCTCAACAGAGAGTGGCTGAAAACTTTTTGGTCTATGCTTGGGACGAGAGCAAGGGGACTGGCGAGCTTGAAAAACAAATGGCGGTATCATTTGCAGCCGAAACGATTACCAACATTCGTTCGGAACTGGCAGCGAGACCTACAGAGTATGAACTTACATACCAAGAAATCTTTGGAAAGTTATTTACAGATGAAATCAACACTTTCGTAGAGTCTAGTTCGAAGATTGAAAACTACACTTCCATCGTAGATAAAATTGTCGATCTTGGACACTTCGGAGCTTACGGGCTTTCAGAAGACCACGAAAACTTCCGCCAAATCTTCAAAGACTTTGCAGAAAATGTTGTTGCTCCGCAATCCGAGCATGTCCACAGACATGACACTCTGATACCAGCTGATATCATCAATGGATTAAAGGACATGGGATGTTTCGGACTTTGTATCCCAGAAAAATTTGGCGGTATCCAGCCTGATGATCGCCCAGACAACATATCCATGTTAGTCGTCACTGAAGAGCTATCTAGAGGCTCACTAGGGGCAGCAGGTTCACTCATTACTCGACCTGAAATCATGTCCAAAGCACTTCTCAAAGGTGGAACCGAAGAACAAAAGAACAAATGGTTACCCCTCCTTGCCAGTGGAGATAAAATGGCGGGGATCATGGTGACAGAGCCAAACTATGGTTCTGATGTTGCAGGTATTTCTGTAACTGCAAAAGAAGTTCCTGGTGGTTTTGTGATCAATGGGGTAAAGACATGGTGTACCTTTGCTGGTTATGCAAACTTACTCCTAGTTCTCTGCAGAACAGAATCTGACCCAAGCTTAAAGCACCGCGGTCTATCTATCCTCCTTGCTGAAAAACCATCCTTTGATGGCCATGAGTTCCATTTCAAACAAGAAGGTGGTGGTGTGATCCAAGGAAAGGCCATTGGTACGATTGGTTACCGAGGAATGCACTCTTATGAAGTATCCTTTGAGGACTATTTTGTTCCAAAAGAAAACCTACTTGGAGGAGATGCAGGCCGAGGAAAAGGTTTCTACTACCAAATGGAAGGGTTTGCGGGAGGCCGTATCCAAACAGCAGCTCGCGCGAATGGAGTCATGCAAGCCGCTTTAGAAGCAGCACTTCGTTACTCTCAAGAGAGAAAGGTATTCGGAAAGCCAATTTACGATTATACACTCACTAAGTTCAAAATTGCAAAGATGGCGATGATCACCCAAGCTACAAGGCAGTATACAAACTATGTAGCAACTTTGTTGGACGAGCATAAAGGCCAAATGGAAGCTACCCTTGTAAAACTCTATGCATCTAAAATTGCAGAGTGGGTGACAAGAGAAGCGATGCAGATCCACGGAGGTATGGGTTATGCAGAAGAATACCCAGTTTCACGATACTTCGTGGATGCAAGGGTCTTCTCTATCTTTGAAGGAGCCGAAGAAGTCATGGCACTACGAGTGGTTGCCAAGGATCTTTTGGACCAAGCGCTCTCAGCGTAATTCCAAGCTCTTCGCTTTTTCTAACCAAAACCCGAGGTGTCCTCGGGTTTTTTTTTACCATTTCGAAATCCAAAAGTCGGCTTGCCAGAACGAGAAATATACCATACCATTTCCAGATGCTAAGCCTTCTGTGTCAGAACACAATGTATCCAAAAATTGTTTTCCTTTTAACTCTTCTCCTTATTTCCTTTTGTACCCAAGACGCCAAAGAAAGAAACATCGCACTCGAGAACCCAAACCAACTCCGAGAGATTTGTGATGAAAATGCGGAAGATGTTTTTGAAGCATTATTTTTAGAAAAATCGAAGGAATCCATGAAGGTCAGATCGGGCCAAGCCCTTTCCGTAGTGGCAGCGGGAGGAACCGCGATTACAGAAACGATACTATACTTAGGTGGCGGTGCAGCCGTTGGCATCCTTGTTTGTTCGCCGATCCTCATGGCAGAGGCAGCAAGCGATACAAAATCTGGGCATGGCATTAGTTGTGCTTTAGAAGTTGGATCAAAGGTCTCCGTTGCATTGGCAGCAGAAGGAGGTTATGAGTATACAAAAAAAGTATGGAAAAATACAGATCATCTACGTGATTTTGATTATGATGAACTTTCTTCTTTGGTTAGAGCGAATAGCGAGTGTTATTTGAAAACAGGCCAAAAAAAAGACATCATTACTGCAGCCAAACAAATTCAGGAATGGAAAAAAAATAATGATATTTGGGTGCACTTAAGTTTTCAGGAACAAAATAAAGTGGAGGCATTGGAAAAAAGAATTCTAAGCCTCCTGTATGAGAAAAATTCTCAGAAAAACTGAGATTCTTTATTCAAATTCTTTGACCCAATCCAACTTTGTGTCTTTATGTTTTCCCTCTTCCACAGCTTTTCGTAAACTGAGTAGTGTGTTATACGGTGTATCAGTGATTGCTAAATTGATAACCGATTGAGGAATGGAGCCACCTGGTTCAAAATGTGCCTGGTATTCAACACGAACTTTTCCCGCAGCAGTTGGGATGATTCTCCAAATTGCATCAAATGAGTCCATTCTAGTTACTCCTGAGGGAGATGGTTTAGAAACAGATTCTGTTTTTTTAAGTTTCATGCTTGCTACTTTTGTTTTTGCATTTTGGTCCAAAGTTCTTTCCATAATGATATCGCGATCGGAAACAGGCCAAGGAGCACCATTCCTAACATAGACGATGTTTTTTCTTTCATTTCCAGAAAGAACCACCAATTCTTTACAATTGAAATATAAACTCTTGCAAGATTCCAATTCGGTAAGCAATGCAAAGATTTGTGATATTGTAGCGTCTACTTCTGTTTTTCCTAGAAATTCATCCACGGAAGAACCTGGATATTCTCTCGTAAGTACTGTTACCGAATTCTTTCGTTTCGCCTCTTTCCATGTAGGCTCTTCTGCTCTAATTCCTGTTGTGGAATCAATAGCGAGAAGGAACACCGTGAGAACGAGAGCTGAAATCTTTTCTTTCATAAAACCTTTCCTTTAAATGAAGTATAAAACTTTTCTTGCATTTATTTGTGAAAGTCGAGATTTAAACATGCGGCGATTATTTTTTTTTGGAGCATTTGATGAAAAAGTTCTTTTTATATGCAATGGGTCTTTTCTATGTATTAGCTGGTTTGAACCACTTTTTTTCCCCAGAATTTTATTATCGAATGATGCCCTCCTTTGTTCCGAACATTGAGTTAACCAATATAATCGCGGGGATTGTTGAAATTATTCTAGGTATCCTGGTATTGATTCCTTCTACTCGTAAGGTTGCTTGTTATGGAATCATTGTACTTCTGATCGTAGTATTCCCAGCAAATGTGCAAATGTTACTCAATGCATTGAATGGAATGGATATGGGAGTTCCCATCATTGCTTTGTATGCAAGGCTACCGATCCAAATTCTATTTATCTATTGGTCGTATGCTTTAAAAGACTATCGTGCTTGATTCTTTACATCAATTCCGTTTTCCAGAGGCTGAATTGATGGAAGGTGAGCAGGTAAGGGCTTACGCGGATGCCGATTTTTCTTTGTCACATCAGTCCATCATAGACACCTTGTCTCAGGTTTTGGGCACAAAGCATATACCAGAATCCATCGTTGATTTGGGTTGTGGTCCGGGAGATATGACTTCCCGACTTTTGACTTTGTTTCCGCAAGCAAAGCTTCTTGCGATCGATGGATCAGTATCTATGATTCAATATAATCAAAGCTTTTTGGAGAAAAGAAATCAAACTAAACATGTTTCATTTTTATGTAGCTGCATACAAGATTGGATACCCTATACATCTTATGATTTGATTTTTTCCAATTCTCTTTTGCATCACTTACAAGATCCGTTTGTGCTCTGGTCCGCCATCCAGAGAGCCATGGGAGAGAATAGTTTTATATTTGTTTGTGATTTAATACGTCCAGAAAGTTTTTCGCAGTGTGAAGTTTTGGTCAATCGCCATGCAAAAGATGCTTCCGATATTTTAAAAAATGATTTTCTGAATAGCCTTATGGCAAGTTTCACAATCGAAGAGGTAGCCAAACAGCTAGATTGCGTCCGTTTGGCTAATCGTATGAAACTAGTGCAGATCAGTGATAGGCATTGGATGGCTCATAGTCTCATTTGATACTATCCAACAACCAATCCGAGAGTTGTTTAGGAATTGGGCTGCCGCAATAAGAGCAGGAAGATGCATCCACCTCTGGAAAAGGGGCACCACATTGTTTACATGAAATTTCAGAGAAACCAATGCGTTCATCCCTTTCGTCATGAAGTTTAAGTATAAGATTTGTTTGGCGATATTCAGGCGATGCTTTAAGAGACCTAGCTGCACTCCAATGTAAGACTACATTTGTGAATGTTGCTTTTTGTTTTGTTTGAATCTCTTTTATTTCGGAGGCACCAACAGCAGGCGTGTAGAAATATTCCTGGTTCCGTACGGACTGCAATGCCTCAGTGGAAGATACCTCTCTGAGTAAATACGTATCATTTGCCTTTGTTTTTGCATACATCCATTTCCATAAAAGTGCAGAGGCACGGTCTTCAATGATCTGAATCGATGTTGGTAGATTTGGATGGTTCTTAGCAAAACTTTCTTCTGAAACAAATCGATTTGGTTTCCATTCAATCACCTGTGTGATTTCAGACAGAACCCAATCTGCTTCACCCGAATTGAAAATCGTTCCACAGTGGGAACATTTGGTTGTCGTGTGGCTCAATTCAGTGTTTGCCCCACAAGAGGGACATACATTGTGAAAGAGATTTTGACCTTTCACAGTCTGGGCATCAATTCTCCTGGAAAAACTATAGATTTCTTCGTAGGTACCCAATTGGCTGGATCTAAGTCTTTCTTTTATTTGTGATTCTGGAGTGTCGGTTGGTAAGGTGATATCTTTGGCCGCACATTTCATCTTTACATGAATGGTTTGGTATCCATGGAAACTTGTGTGCAATACAATGGATTGGTCCTTAACTGAAAAATTTTCCATATGATTTTTGGATCCATCTACTTCCGCCATTAACTTTAGTTGGATTTGAAATCTTTGGAAGACTCCAGCCGAAATAAATGGCCGAGCACTTTCCATATTTCCCTGGCACCATGCGTCTACAACTCGTTCAGCAATGAGTTTTGTTTTTTGGAAAAACTCTTCCCAAGTAAAATCTGGATCAGTGTCTTGCATCAGCTTGGTGAGCTTCTGGAAGGATCGTTTCTCAACGATGATTCGTTTTTTATGATTTAAGTATATGAAAGCAATCGTAAGTGGTAGGAGTAAGAGGAGAGTATTGACAATTAAATAACCTATATTTGATCCAGAGCCAGGTGCCAGAAAAAAAGACCTAAGCATACAGATATATTGCAAAAGATAATTTTTTGTAAATGTATCGCCTTGCGTTTCCACTTTTATGATCGGCCACATTCCTTCAGGAATGGTATGCGGCCAATTAACAAATATTTTGTTTTGATCAATCCCAATCTCAGCTGGCAATTCAAACTTAAAGGATACACGACTACAATAATTACAATCTGTTACATAAAGGCCAATCTTAGTTGTCTTGAGGTCGATAGCTTTGGGCATTTGGATTTCCATCGCCATAGATCCCATTCTCGTTCCAGTCCCTCCTCCGTATACGATAGGACGTAGGTAAATCAGATGGTTTTCCGTATCGCTTGGTCGTTTATGCTCCCCCAAAATAGAATATTGGAAATGGTATCGATTGAAGTCCGAACCATCAATCCTTTCCTTTTCTGGAGGCAGTGTAATGGCTAAAGAAAACAAATGCCAAAATGAAGTTTCTAAACCATCAGAAATGTTATAAATAAATTGATAGGCTGGATCAAGAACTGGAATTTGTTCGTCCAGAAAAAGTTCAGGATTGAATACGATCGTATGATAGGCAAACGTATCTGATTCTTTGGTATACAGGTAACCTTCATAATGGTTACTCATATTTTTCTCCACCCTCACTTTTTCTTGGGTATAATAAAACTTTTCGTTTGGATTTATCTCCTTTTTGTGAGCTAAGTTGAGATTTGACTCGGGGAAGGCCGTTAAGGTAAAATCTATAAAATCATTGCGCAGGTTTTGGAAGGATACCGCAACTCTTTGTTTGTCTGTTTCAAATGCGACTGTCTCATAACCGTAGTCTTCTTTGGATTGGTCGTAGAACTTTTGTTTTATTTGAAATTGTTTCCATTGGATGCTATCATCCCATGAAATGTCGAGTTGAGAATTTTGTTTGTCTGCATCTTTTTGATTCAATTCCCATAAGACAATTTGAAACCCACCCAAATCTTCAACCGCATTTGCTATGGTGTATTCCAATTCTATAAGGAGATTTTCTTTGTTTGTGCCTTCGGGCCAAGGGATGATGATCTCAGTTCCTATGGCATAACTTGCAAAGGGACCTTTTACTTGTAGGTCTTTGATTTCCCAATCGCCAATTTGGGAAAAGTTTTTCCGTTTGATCCCGACCTTGGCAGAATTCTTCACCACAACAAATGACTCTTGTACAAATGCAGTTCCATCTGCATGAAAGTGGATTTTGGTTTTGTGGCCTGTCGACGTAAAGTAAGCGGTTGGTTCTGGACTCGAGGTTGTGTAGGATTGGTAAGAGTTTCCATTTGAGCTTGAGGAGGAACTGTTCCGAGAATTGGAAGAGCGGAAAGTGGAAGAACTGCTCCGCGAACTCGAACTGGAGGAAGATGATCTATATGTACTTCCCATCCCTGGACGAGGTTCCAGTGGTAGAAAAGCAAAGCAAATGGTTAGAAGGAAGACAAAAACTCTAAAGATTGCCAAGGTACTTTCTTTCCACCTGGTGTTTGTCCATAGGAGAAATTTGTAATTCTTGGGCTAGGTCATTGAGAAACTCAACTTCGGTCGCATTCAATGTGCCATCACTTGCCACGATGCAAACAGCATCCTCATAAAAATTTAAACAATATTGGTCATTTCCCAAAACAGATTTAGAAACAGTTTTCATAGGTAGCGGATTCTCGAAAGTCTCGGAAAGGACGAGCAAGACCTCTTTTTTTCGGTCTTTGTATTCACTGAGAAGGCATCCAGGTTCAAAGAGCACGTTTACCAATTCAGAAATCAACTGGCTCTCACCTTTTTTGACTTGGCCATCCACATTGCAGGCATAAGACCATAAACTTACTAAAATCTTTGCATATTCAACGTGCAGATCCTCAGAGAGAGCGAAGGATTTTTTGAGGGCATCCGCATCCTTGTTTTTAAGAGCATTTCCTTGCTTTAAATTTTGTACGATTTTTTTGGCCATAACAAACAATGAACTTAAAATAGAATTTTTTGCCTTCAACTGAATTTTGCTAATTTTCTCAAAAATAAAGAAAAATAGCTGAATTCAATCTCAATGAATCCAAATTGGAAGAAAGATTTATGTCGAAAAAAATTCTCGTAACTAGCGCTCTTCCCTATGCAAACGGATCTATTCACTTGGGTCATATTTTGGAGGCAGTCCAGACAGACATTTGGGTTCGGTTTCAAAAACTGAAAGGCAATCAATGTTATTTTTTCTGTGCAGATGACACCCACGGGACCCCCATCATGATTGCTGCAAAAAAGCTTTCGAAAAGTCCAGAGGAGCTGATCGGAGAGGTCCAAAAAGAACATTACCAAGATCTCACATCATTTTTAGTTGAGTATGACAACTATTATACGACAAATTCCGATGAGAACAAATTTTATTCCGAACAGATTTACCTTCGCCTAAAAGAGAAAGGACATATTTCCTCTAGGAACATCGAACAATCATATTGTGAGCACGACAAGATGTTTCTACCAGATCGTTTTATAAAGGGAATATGCCCAAAATGTGGCGCCAAAGATCAGTATGGTGATTCCTGCGAAGTCTGTGGTACTAGCTACTCACCAAAAGACCTAAAAGACTCGTATTGTTCTATATGTGGAAACACCCCAGTTCTAAAAGAATCGAAACATCTCTTTTTTAAATTACAAGACTTCGAATCTCCTTTGAAAGAATGGTTGTCCACAAAAGATCGATTAAACGAGGGCGCCCAAAAGAAATTACAAGAATGGTTTTTGTCCGGATTACAAGAGTGGGACATCAGTCGTGATGGACCTTATTTTGGATTTGCCATTCCAGGAGAAGAAAACAAATACTTTTATGTCTGGTTAGATGCACCGATTGGATATATGGCCTCTTCTAAAAATTTCTTTAAAGATGAGGCTCTATTCAATGAATTTTGGAAAGATGGGAAGGGTGAGATCGTTCATTTTATTGGAAAGGACATTTTGTACTTTCATGGCTTGTTTTGGCCCGCTATGTTGATGGGTTCCGATTACCAAACACCAAAACAATTAAATGTTCATGGATTTCTCACAGTCAATGGGGAAAAAATGTCCAAATCAAGAGGGACATTTATCAATGCTTCGACCTTTGTGAAATATTTAGATCCAGAACATTTCAGATTTTATATGGCATGTCGTTTGGGCTCTGGCATGGAAGATGTGGACATTTCGTTCGAGGATTTTGTTTCTAGAGTAAACTCTGATTTGATAGGAAATTTAGTAAATCTTGTTTCTAGAGTTTCCACGTCTATCCTGGATAAGTTGGATCGGAGATTAGGGCCTTTGTCTGCAGAGGGAAAAAGTCTACTCCAAGAGCTTTTGGACAAAAAAACTGACATTGAAACTGCCTATGAGCAAAGAAACTATTCAAAAGTGATGCGAGAAATCACTTCTTTGGGAGATAAAGTTAACAAGTATGTAAACGATTATGCTCCTTGGAATCTAGTTAAGACTGATCTAGAAAAAGCAAGAGAGGTTGTGACAGTTTCTAGCAATTGTGCAAAGGTTTTATTTACCTATCTTGCACCTGTGACTCCCAAAATAAGTGCAGAAATTCAAAAGCTCTATCAGCTTAAGACTTTGGATTTTTCTAATTTGGAAAGTACTTTGGAAAACATCACGCTTGCACCTTACCAAATGCTGACAAAACGCGTGGAAGAAAAGAACATACAAGTAATGATCGAAGAAACAAAAGATAGTTTCAATCAAAACAAACAGACAGAGGCAAAAGTGGAAGTCAAAGAAGTTACAGATACTGGGTATATTAGCATAGAAGACTTAAGCAAAGTTGAACTACGAGTAGGATTGATTGCCGAGGCAAATCATGTAGAAGGAGCCGACAAGCTGATCAACGTGAAAGTGGATTTAGGGGAAAAGGGAATCAAGAATGTGTTCGCAGGCATAAAAGCCGCTTATGCACCGGAAGATTTACTTGGTAAAAAAGTCGTAGTTGTTGCCAACTTAAAGCCAAGGCAGATGAAGTTTGGCCTTTCGGAAGCTATGCTTTTGGCAAGTGGTAAAGATTCGACATTATCTTTATTCGTCCCTGATCGATCCGCCAATCCAGGGGACCTCCTCAAGTAGACATTATGTTTAGCAAAACAGAGTTACTTCTAAAGGAAAAAGAAATCCAAGGAATTTCATTGAGTTTACTTGGAAAGATGTTTGTAGCTAGCCTTTTGCTAGTTGTTACATTTTTTGTTGCGAACTCTTTAAATGAAATCCTCTGGGTAACTCTAATGAGTCTCCTATTCATAACGTTTTTGTTTCTAATGCTTCGTTTGCTTAAGAAAAAAAAGTCGGTCATGTTTATAGGGCTCATATCTGTGGTGATTGACATAGCGGTTGTAACTGCCTTGCCCTTTGTTTGGTATGATTCCGTTGGCGGCGATGCAGTCCCAAGAACGTATATAGTAAAAACTTATATTCATAACATTTTATTTGGAATTTTACTCTTACATGCCTTTACCTTACATCCTATTTACCCGTTGTTGTATGTCTTTGGTGTTGTCATAGGACAGAGTGGCATCCTACTCTATGCACAAAACGATCCTAGATTTTTAACCACGGATAGTTTTCTGGAAGCTATGTTGGGAAATGCGGTACATTTAGGCACGTATTTGATGAGTATGGGAGTCGTAGCCATCTTTGGATTTGTAGTCGCATTCCTTGCTTATATTGTTCGAAACACCCTCTATTCAGCTGTTGGAAATGAAATAAAGTTTAACCAGCTATCTCGTTACTTTTCACCCAATGTAGTTGGTGAAATCAGCACTGCCGATGATGCCTTTTTTGTTCCAGGAGGGAAAGAGCAAACTGTTGCGATTCTATTTTGTGATATTGAGGGATTCACAAATCTCTCCGAGTCACTTGGCCCCAATGGAACCATACAATTTCTTACAGAGTTTCATTCCATAATGTTAGACGAAATCTTTCGTTTTAACGGAACTTTGGATAAATTCATTGGTGATGGGATGTTGGTTACGTTCGGTACGCCAATCGCAAGTGAGTATGATGCGAAAAATGCACTTCTTGCTGGTATCGCAATGATGAAACGATTGCAAGTTTGGAACGAAGAAAGGAAAAAATCCCAATTGAATCCTATCAACATTAGGATTGGCATCCATTATGGTCCAGCCATTGTGGGAAATGTTGGTGCCGAAAAACGATTAGAGTATACAGTCATCGGTGACACTGTAAATGTCGCAAGTAGGATAGAGTCCATAGGCAAAGAAATTAAAAAGAATTTTCTTGTCTCAAAGGAATTGATTTCAAATATACAAGGATTAGAAACTCTCGAGGCAAATTTAAAATCCTTGGGTTCCTACACATTTCGTGGGAAATTAGCATCTACTGAACTATTCTTCGTAGACGTAAACCGTTGATATGAATCTTTCGATTCAAAAAAATATCATTCTCATTGAAAAAGATAAATCAGCTCATTTTCGATTAAATCTTGTTACACGGTCAGTTGCCGACAAATGGATAAATGAGAAACTTGAAGGCAAAAGCCATTCTTTATTTATGGACTGTGATGAAGATGCATACCTTTTCATCTATGAGTCTTTGCCAAAATCAGACCAACTGACTCTGTTTGCAGAAAGAAAACAAAAATTGCCTTTAGAACAAAGATTAGATGCAAGAGAAATACAATTTCCTGATCTCTATCCTATCCTTGCGGTCGACAATGATTGGCATCCACTGATGGTTGCGTGGGCAAAACCAGAATCTATCCAACTAGCACTCGAAACAGGAAAAGGAACTTACTTCAGTCGGTCTCGAAATAAAAAGTGGGTGAAGGGTGAGGATTCAGGACATATCCAAAATATAATCGATGTTTGGCTTTCCTTAGAGCCTTTTTATGTAATCTATCGTGTCAAACAAACAGGAGCTGCCTGCCATACGGGATATTATTCTTGTTTTTTTCGTCAGATGCGAATGGGTGAAGAACCAAAAGTTATCTTTGAACACAAAGTTGGGGAAGTATGAGCACAAAGTTGATTTTAATAGGAACCATAGGATTGGTATTCTTGTTTTGGTTGGTCCGCAGACAAATGAGCCAATCTCAAAATCCACAAATCGTACAAGACAAGTTAAAAATGGGCGCTGTAGTGCTCGATGTTAGAACCAAGGCAGAATTTGAGACAGGACACTTCCCAGGCGCAAAACATATCCCTGTAGATGAGTTGGAATCTCGTCTGTCTGAATTAGGTGGTAAGGAAAAAGCAATTGTTGTCTATTGTGCCTCAGGAATGAGAAGTGGGAGAGCGAAATCCGTATTGGAATCGAACGGGTATATCGATGTCACAAACGCTGGCGGACTCTCCCAAATGCCATCAAATCCTTAGCTGATGCGTTTCCGTTTCATGTAAAGTGCGAGGCCAGTATTGGCTTCAGTTCTAATTTTGTTTTGGATCATAGGTAGCCATCCAAACAAATAGCCTACTGGTCCCATTGCCATACCTGCCCATTTCCAAAGGGAAAAGGAATCTTTATGTGATTTGATTTTTCCGTTTTGGAACGTAAATTCTGCATGAATGCGGTTGTAGACCATCCTTCCTGTTTTGCTAAAGCTATAGTCTGCTTCCCAATCAGCAGATCCCGTTTGGTCATCTGCCTTCACATTGGAGAAACGAATGGAAAGATTTTGTCCTCGTTCAACTAACATTTGCCACATTGCTCCCACTTCTTTCCCTTTTAGATCAGTAAATGCAGGATCGGAGAATGTCGCTTCTGGATCGTAACAGGAGGACATCGTGACTCCATCTTTGTTTTGGAAGGCGCTATAAAATTTGGTGATTAATTCTTCATTAGGATGCATGGTGGCTGTAAAGTATCATAAAATTGTTTTTATAAGCAAGAATAAAAGTATGCCTCGTTCTTTAAAATTTTCTCTTTTTCTATCCTTCGTTTTGGTAGCAATGGTTCTTTTCTTTTATCTGACTGGATTATTCCAATCTGAGTTGTTTGAACAATCTATATCGGAGGTGATGCCTGCACCGAGAGAGGAAGTTTGGAATTATCTAGTAGATGTTGAAACTAGATCCAAGTCAAAACAGGAAGTCACACAAGTTCTCATTCTGGAAAAAAATGATTTAGGCCTTCCACTCGTTTGGCGAGAGGAAACCGATTTAGGAGGCTATCGACAATACCGATTGCTGGAATGGGAAAATGGTAAGCGTTTTGTTCAAACTCTGGAATCGTCCAGTTTTCGAATCCATGGTTCATGGACCTACACGATTGAAGCGACAGGAAATTATAGCAAATTGATCATTACAGAATCTTCGCGAATAGAGAGTCCACTTGTGAGAGGGGCAACTTTTTTTGTTGGAAGAGCCAATAGTCTACAAAAGGAAATGGAACTTGCTCGGAATCATTTCGCCGAGCGAAGCCAATCTTTAAGGTAACTTATGAATCCACTCATCTACACCTTCACAGATCTTTCGTACCGTATCATTGTGAAAGATAATGCCTAGGTGGCCTTGTTCATATTTTGTAAGCACTTTGTTTTCTGACTTTAAACTTGCGAGATCTGCTAAAGATTCTTCTGGTACGATTTGATCCACAGTACCAACTACACTATAAATTGGTAAGTTGTAGTTATCGAAAAAGTTCTTTGTATAGTTAATCTTTCCATCGTTGGAGAGGAAACTTTTTTCGTTATAAATTTGGCTTTGAAAGAATTGCATGATAACAGAAACAGACTCTTCACAGAATACATCCTCCATGAGAAAATACCATTCTGGAGGAGTGATCTCTTTATAACCGACAAAGTCCTTGATCGTGAGAACCCTTGTTCCAATATCATAACTAAAGTTTCTTAAACTGGAATGTAAATTTAACAAAAATTTAAAGAACTTTTTGAGATCGATTGTTTGGATGGTCGCCTGCATGGAAAATGAGGCCATGCTGAAAATCATATCGGAGATCATCTTATGAGGCAACATTCCAAATCCTTTTTTGATGGTATCCAAACCGATAAAATTAGATTTTAAACTGATGTAATTCGGTGAGGTAATGGATACAACTCCAGCGATGTGATCTTCTGGTTTTGGTAAGTTGAATTCTTCTTTGATTTCTTTGATGATGTCATAAGAAGAGGCATAGAACCGAGGTATCATACCACCCATACTGTGACCAATCACCACAGTTTTTTCACTGCGGTAATGCCAACGGATCCATCTTAGGACTTCTGGAAAATCGTCTTGGATATAATTGTCTACAGTCCATCCTTCCTTTTTTCCATACTTAGGCATTGTTTGGCGAGACCTACCGCGCATATCCATCAAAAATACTCGGTATCCATGTTTCAGGGCAAGTTCCTTGGCTAACTTGTCCATTACTGAGCGACGACAGAAAAAACCAGGAATGAGAAGAAGATTTTTTCCAGTGTTATTTAACTTTTCTGGAGTGAAACTTTTAAGTGATACCGCATAACCTTCCGTAGTTGGGATAATGAAAGAGGCATCCATTCTATATTCAATATTGTATTGATGAGATTTAAAGATAATGGATGTTACAGGTTCCTTTTGGTCTTTTGTTGTGGTATAGAAAAGATTTCTAGAATTGGAAACTGTGTCGGCCTTTTCTATATTCTTTTGGGCAATGTAAAAATCACTTTTGTCTTTCGATTCTTTGCTCACAACAAAATCAATGACATCAAAGAGTGAGTACAACTGAAGGATAAGAGGTCTCATTTGTTCTTCAGGGATTGGGTCCTTTGTGATGCCCCAAAGGATTCCGATGGGTGTATCATTGACAAACAGAGGAAGGCCTATGGCATAGTTCATCGTTTCAGAGAGTAGAATCTTTTTCTCTGGGTGGATCTCAGCTTCTTTTAAATTGATGTACTGGACTTCTGGCCTAAGCCCCTTGTTGTAATCGATGATTGCTTTCTGAAGGAAATGTGCGGACTCATTGCGAGGATCGCTCAAAGAAATGGGTCTCGCCTTCTGCATATACTCTTCGATCCCTGGGATTTTGCGTCTTTCAGCGATTTCTCGGAGTTTGAAATGTGTAGCCGTGGCTACGATGCGCAGTTCATCTTCGTCTATGACTTCAAAAATAGAAAAACTAAATACGGGCTCATCGTCAAAATGAACCAAAGAAACCATTTTGTTTGTAAATGAAGTCCAGATATTCTCTAGGAATTGGAAAGTGGGTTTGGGCACCGGGAAAATAAAGATTTTCTCGGGGCTGACCATCAGACTGCTGCTGGATTGGCGTTTTGAGTTCCGGATCTGTCTATCTTCCCAATATGGAATTTCTTCTAGGCCCATTCACACAACCTTTGAAAGTATTTGTTTTACCTATTTTCGACTTTTCAGACGGCTTGGAACTAAAAAAACAAGATATATGCAACAAACCGATTTTGAGCCCATTAGCCGCGCAAGCGTTCCAGCCCTAGATGCAATCCTAGGAAAAGCATTCCCTGTATTGAATGATGGCTTTGTTCGCATGGTAGATTATATGGGTTCTGATGAATCCATTGTTCAAGCCGCACGCGTTTCGTACGGAAAAGGAACAAAAAAAGTCAATGAAGACCGAGGCTTAATCCGTTACCTGATGCGCCATAGGCATAGTACTCCTTTCGAAATGTGTGAGATCAAATTCCACGTAAGAGTTCCCATGGACACTTGGCGCCAGTGGATCCGGCATAGGACAGCAAATGTAAATGAATACTCTACAAGGTACTCAGTTGCGATTGATTCATGCCAAACAACCAAACCTTCCGAGTGGCGCGTACAATCCGTCGGTAACAAACAAGGTAGTGATGGATATTTGAGTTTAGATACGGGAAACCAGCTTTCCAAAAGAGAATCCGACTTACAAGAGTTAGCAAATCAAATCTACTTGGAAAGATTACAGTTAGGTGTTGCCCGTGAACAGGCACGGAAAGATCTTCCTCTATCTACTTATACAGAAGCGTATTGGAAGGTAGACTTACACAATCTATTGCATTTTTTAGCATTGCGGATGGACGACCATGCACAATTGGAAATCCGTGAATTTGCCTCTACAATCGGGCATGAGATTGTAAGTAAGTGGGTGCCGCACACTTGGGAGGCCTTTATGGACTACCGCGTGGAGTCTATGTCCCTAAACCAATATGACAAGAAAATCATAGCTGCTCTGAACCAATCCGGGAAACAAGCGGCAGTTGACCTTGCCAAACAATTTGGGCTCTTGGATGAAGAAGGACTTCCTTCTAAAAAGAGCCGAGAGCGAGACGAATTGGAACATAAGTTAGAAGAGCTCGGTTTTTCCCTTCCTTGGTAAATTTGAGACTCAAAATCTGCAAAAAAAGTTTGCCAGGTTTGTTAAGTAAGGGTTAGGATAACAACTTATGAAAAAAATAATTTCTACCTCTCTATGTTTCATTTCATTCTTGCCGCTTTCATTTTTGTCCGCCCAGGATTTTGCCGTGGCAGGATTCATCAAAGGAAAGGTGAACATTCTTTCTGCAAATGATTCCTCTAAATTGTGGAAGGCGCTAAAAGTGAATGATGTCATTCAGCCAGGGGATACAATCAAAACAGGAAACGGATCCAAAGTAGACTTAGTATTCAAAGATTCTGAGTTTCGCCTCCAACCCAATACCACATTTGTTCTAAAAGAATGGGACCCAAAGAAGCAAGTGTCAAAGGCCTATGTTGAAAATGGTGCCGCTTGGTTCCGAGCTAAAGACTTTAAGAAAGGAAGTTTTGAGGTAAGCTCTCCTACTTCCACTGCGGGCGTTCGTGGAACTGCTTTCGGTGTTTACTATATGCCAAAAGAAAAGAAAACCTACACCTGTGTTTGCGAAGGAAAAGTAGATGTCAATGGCCAAGTCTTTGAAAAGGGAATGGGTGCCTCTGTTGGAACAGACGAAGCCATCGAACGAAATGAATACAAAGACATCATTAGCAAAGAAGGGGCGAATCTTGCATTTCAGAAAAAAATGCAAACCTTGCCTATGCTTAGCCAATGTTTAGCCTGCCACAAACCAATCGGCTGGGAAGCGAAGGATCGCATTCCAGATGAAAAATACGGCAAATAGTGAGATTTCTTTTTCTTTTCATTGTAAGTATGACCCTGACTTCTTTCGGCCTTTGGTCGGAAGAAGTCATCACAACAAAAAAAGACCAACCAGATGGATACTTTGGTGTTAAGTTAGGTGCCATCGTAACTCCTACATTTGGCTATCGTGTAAGAGACAAAGCCTCTGGTGTCTCTGATACGAGCCAGTCCGATCGAACTGGATTCTCTATGCCTTGGACATTATTTATGGTATCCAAAGAATGGGAGGATACAGGCTTTAAAGTTGAATTTTGGGGAGAAGTTTTAAAAGCCAATCAAATCTCTGCCGACACCAATGCAGACAACCAATCAAGATCAAATCCTCACATATTCGCGATTAGGCGAGCAAATGTTCAAAAAATTTGGACGATAGGATCTTTCCAACACACGATTATATTTGGGATGCAAGAGTTACCTCATATGCATTCTGTGTGGGCTGGATTTTATGATTGGCGTTATATGGATAGATCACCTCTGGAATCTTTGGGTTTTTCTCCGGACCCTGTTGATTTGGGTCTATCCTACCTGTTTAAATGGAAGACCATAAGTCTTCACACTGCCTTTGTCAATGGCGAAGGATATCGAAGTTTACAAAATGCAAATAACTCTGGTTATGATAGTGTAACGCGTTTAAGTTGGGAAAATACTTGGTTAGGTTCTCTTAAAACTGGATTGCATTTCCTTTCTCGACGTGGCAATTTCGCTGGTTATTCGGGAACCGAGTGCTTTGAAGGCAGAACAAGATGTCTGCCATCGGACAACAATCCTGCCACTCAATTGAGAGGAAATGTACGCCTTTCCCAGTCAGAAACCCATGCTGTGGAAATCAATATGATTTGGCGCGAATACATCAATCTAGGCATAGGAGGGATGTTTCGTAAGCGGTATGCTGGCGAAGTCTACGATCAGGTGAATCCATATCTGACTCTCTCAAGAACACCAGAGTTCACCGGTAGAGGTGCCTATGCATGGTTAGGGATTGGCAATTCTTGGCTCCGAATTGTGTTTCGTGGTGAGATTGCCAATGGTGGGCCCAATGCTGGATTGCGAACAACCGAGTCTAATCTTCAAGAACCTTGGGTAAGACTTGTGACCATAAATCAAATCAAAGAGCCAGTGTATTCAGACAAATCCTACTACCGAAACCATCAAGTTTATCTGGAGTACATACAATCAGAAAGCATTCGCATGGGTATTGGATATTCGGAAACGAGAGCCTTTGATCAAAACGGAGCCCCTCTCAAAACATATGTGGACCAGTTCTCCAATGAAAGGTCTTTACAGGAGTATCGATCTCAATTCACAAATCCGAGTCCCGCCTTGGTTTCGGAATACGGTCGTCTTGACCGAAATCTATTTCTAAAAGCCAATCTTATCTTTTAAGAATGTACCAAAACCTGCAAAGTTTTATCGAGTCAGAAATTTCACTGGGTGGAAGCTCTATCTATCTATTTTTACTTTTGTTTCTCGCGGGAATACTCGCAAGTTTGTTGCCTTGTGTTTACCCACTCTATCCGATCACAGCCGGGATTCTGAAATCAAGATCCCAATCTCTTCGATGGTCTCATCCGCTCGTATATTATTTTGGTATGGCTAGTACCTATCTTTTGTTTGGTTTATTTGCTGGCATATCCGGGGGACTTCTCAATCAAGTGTTTCGGTTTCCAGAGACCAATTTATTTTTAGCCTATATATTGTTCCTTTTAGCAATTTCGACTGCTGATTTCTTGCACCTTCCTATCTTCCAAAGTCGAAATTCAGGAACAAATACCAATCGATTAGGTGGGAGTTTTATTCTAGGGATGTTGGCTGGTCTACTCTCATCACCTTGTGTTGGCCCTGTCGTAGTTTCCATACTTCTCAATGTGATTAGCACTCAAAATGCAGATATCTCCATTCTGAGCATTACCCTTAGCACATTCAAAATGTTTATCTTTGGATTGGGTGTGGGGTTTCCATTTCTGATGATTGGGGTTTTTGGCTTTGCACTTCCGAAATCGGGAAAGTGGATGAAGTACGTTCAATACGGCTTAGCTATACTGATCCTATATTTTTCCTACACGTATTTTGAAAAGTCCATCTCGGGGATCAAAGCCCTCTATGATTCTTCTGTGAATATCTATATCCTTCTCTTACTTCTTTTTTATTTAATTGTAAAGGTTCAAGACAGTACTTTGTTTTTAACGGAACGAGTAAAACGTAGTTTGTATCTTTGGACTATACTACTCCTAAGCATTTTATTATTTCGTATAACGATTATTACAGAAAGTCCAGTTGGAAGTGCGGAATCATTAGAGATAGAACAAAGTGGAAATTTGGCTTGGTACAGAACCTTCGAGGCCGCAAAACAAAAGGCGCAAACAGAAGGGAAAAAAATCTTCATCGATTTTTATGCAGACTGGTGCACAAACTGCAAAGAATTCCAAAAACTCACTCTTACAAATGTAGACCTAAACCAAGCATTGGCTAAAGATGCAATCTTACTAAAAGTCTATGATACGGATCCAATTTTTGAAGAGTTTGCTAACAATCCAAATTACAAGGAACTACAGATTGGATTGCCTTTCTTTTTGGTTCTGGACTCACAGGGCAAAATGGTATATAAAACCAATAATTACCTTGCGTCTAAAGAAATGATCAAGGCTTTACAAAAGTAAATTAATTTCTTGGCAATTGCGAAACGATTGCTAAGTACTCTTGTGCCATTTCTTGGACAACTTCCTTTGCTGGTCTTACATCCTCTATTTGAGCAACACCCTGGCCAGCAGACCAGATGTCTCTCCACCGTTTGTATTCTTGCTCCATTGCTTTTTCGCCACCAGAATGCACTTCCGCCAGCTTTCGTGCACTTGATTCAAGTAGTTCGGGAGATTTCATTACAGACTTTGTTAGCCAATTGGCTGGGATCCCTGAAATTTTTTCGGTATAGGTAATTTCATCTGGGCCTGAGTCAATTAACATTTGTTTGTATTCGTTTTGTGCTCTTGACTCATTTGTCGCGATAAGCTTCGTACCAATATAAACAGCATCAGCACCCAAAGACAAAGCCGCAGCCATCTGCGCTCCACCTGAGATAGCACCTGCCGCGATAATAGGAAGCCCGGTCTCTTTTTTTAAGTAGGGTATTAAGGCAAATGGTGTTGTATTCCCAGCATGCCCGCCTGCGCCTTGCGCAACCGCGATCAATGCATCGGCGCCTGATTTAGCTACAATATTTGCATGTTTCAAAGTTGTGACATCGCAGAAAAGTGTAGCACCATTGGATTTTGCTTCTTTTGCAATGGTCCTAGGAGTCCCAAGACTTGTGATGATCAATTCTACCTTCATTTCCATGACCACTTCGAATTGTTTTGCCCAATTGGGATTGTGGTCTTTATGCAGAATTAAATTTACACCGATTGGTTTTTTTGTTTTTGATCGTATTTCTTTTAAACCTTCTTTGAGTTGCTCAGATGTTCGATAATTTAAGGAAGGAAAGCAGCCAATACCTCCAGCTTCCGAAACAGCTACAACTAACTCAGGATAGGAGACCAAAAACATAGGTGCTCCAATGATTGGTAAATCGATCTTGAGCATTTCTGTAATTTTTGTGGAAATTTTCATGAAGGGACCTTTAATTCGTTGGTTTTGGATTAAGATTTGGGATTTGTTCGGGGTAACGTCCATTTCTCGGGATACAGCTCATAGCAAATCCCTCTACGATAAAACAGATCGCATCTTTCGAAACACATTTGAGAGACTTTTGGTACTCCAATCGGTCAATTTCTGTTGGGATCGAATAACACTCCATTTTGTCATCGGAAATGAGTTCTTTTGAGTTAATGGTGTCTTGTGCAAAAACAGATGTTACACAAAGACTGAGAAATAAAATAAAAAAGGATAGGAATTGTAGAGGCTTCATATAAAATATTCCTGCTTATCGATCCTGTTTCAATTTGAATGAAAGTCAAACGGAAATATACAAACAAAAAGAGAAAGATTCTATGGGGGTATATCCTTTTTTGTCTTTGTTTACTACTCCCAAACTGCCATTTTGAGTCCATCCAAACTGCAAGGCCATCCATTGATCTCTTCCAAGAAGATACGATTGAATATCTTTGGCTACCTTCCGATAGCGATAAAAATCACCCTCAATTCTTGGCAAAGGAAACATTTGCCGTATTTGAAAAGGGTAAACTCGGTGGAAAACCAAATCCAAACCACAAGTTATGGATTCGGATTCGTAAGCCTCAAAAAGTAGCCTTCTCACAACCTGTTCTTTTTTTGGAAATTGCTTTAGAAAAAATGAAAGTTTTCGAAGGCAATGAGCTGATCTATACCTTCTCAGAAACAGATTATGTGTTCCCACACATTATCCCACTGTCTGCTGACAAGGAGGGATTTATATATATAGAATTCGATGGCATATACCGTGGCTTCTTAGGCATAGATAGATCTGCTTGGATATTAGAACATCAAGATGCCTATCATCATATGTTCATTCAAAATTTTTTCCGCATATGTCTTGGACCGGTTTTAGTTTTTTTATCTCTACTTTTCTTCGGAATGTATTTTTTGAATCGAAGTTTGAAGATGAATCTTTTCTTTTCAGCCTTTTTAATGAGCTGTGCCTGGATTGAAATTACAAATGGTTTTATAGCTTATTTTTGGCAGAACCAATCTCAATTGGTTTCAACAATCCAATACGTAAATTATGCGCTCTGTCCTCTTATGCTTTTGCTTTTTTTAGCACAAGTCTTTCCTCCCTTCTTTGGGAGTCTCTTTCGTTTGATCTCGTGTATTCATGTTGTATTGTACATAGTGTATTTTTTAAGAAATGATAGTGATCCAGTTTCTTTTTTAAATATTGAAGAAGATTTTTCTCTGTGGTTGGTTCCAGAGGCGATTATCGTAATTTATTCATCAATATATGTTATTTTTAGAAAGCAAAAACATTTAACTCTCATTTCTGTGGGAATCATTATTTTTATTTTTACTGGCATTCATGATGTTTTGGTTGATCTAGAAATTTTACCATACCGACTTTCTCTAATTCATTTGGGATTGTGGATAGGTGTGGTTGCCTTTGCATACTTTGTCTTTAAGCAATACTTCCAAATGATCCAATCAATGGACCAGATGAACCAACTTCTAATCCAAAAGAATAAAGATTTGGAAAGACTGATCGCTATTGATAGAGATTTAGATTTAGCACATACATTGCAAGAATCCTTACTCGCAAAGCGTGAAATCAAAGAATCTTTGATTCACATCAAAAGTTTCAACCAAGCCTTACACAGCGTAGGAGGTGATTACTTTGACTTTACTCAGGATAGTATGGGAAATTGGGGTATCATCATCTGTGATGTTGCTGGTCACGGAATTTCATCTGCATTTGTCGCAGCCATGACAAAGATGGCATTCTCTGCAACAGCTCCTTATATGCAATTTCCTCAAAAGGTTTTGCATTCTATGAATCGAAATTTAACAGGAAAGGTCTCTGGTCTTTTTATTACCTCCTCCTACTTATACTTTGATTTAGAAGCGAAACTTCTTTCCTTTTCAAATGCCGGCCACCCCGAGTTTTATCTGATCCGAAACACAGAGAGTGAAATCAGGGAAGTCCGGGCCAAAGGGAAACCTTTAGGCTTGTTCAATGACCTATCCTACCAAGAAAACAAACTCGAGCTTCTATCTGGCGATAGAATTTTCCTTTATACGGATGGGCTCTTAGACTTGGTGCATCCTGACGAGGGATCATTTGAAGAAAGCAAGTTAAAATCGATACTCTGGCAGAATCGTGAGCTTCCCTTGGATCAATTTGAGTCAAAAATGCTGGAAGAGATCAAACGATATACAATCGCAATGGGCGAACCCGAAGATGATATTTCTTTTTTAATGATCGAGGTCACTTAATTTTACAATTCGGGGTTTAGAATAAATCGAATTGGATTTCCTTTTTTATCTTCCAAAGCATGCAGATATTCATTTGCCTCTTCTAATTTATGAACACCACTGATGGATTTTGAAAGATTAATCTGTTTATCTTCATATAGCTGTATCAACTCTGGGATAGCACGACTATCAGAACCATAAGAGCCTGTAATTCGAATCTGTCTTTCGATCAGAAAGAAGGGCATAGGAAATTCTAATTTGCTCCTTCCGATACCTACGAGTACAATGCGTCCACCTCGATTCATAGCCCTTAGACTACTTTCAATGTTGGACATATGCCCTGAAAAGTCGGCTAGTACATCAACACCCTTCGTTTTTTCTTTTAAGACCTTTCCCAGTTGAATATTTTTATCTAACAGAATGCTCAAATCAGCACCATATGCCTCCGCATTTTCGAGAGAGCCTTGGTCTATGTCGACAGCTGTTATGTGAGCTGCACCCAATGCTTTTGCTATGGCTACTGCATGGATGCCGAGTCCCCCACAGCCAATCACAACTACATTTTCTCCTTTTTTTAACTCACCCTGGTATTTCAAAGCATGATAAGGTGTGGAAACAGCATCAGCGAGGATAGCACCTTGTTCAAATGGGATTGATTCAGGTAATTTGTGGAGGTATCTTTCTTCGATGATTAGATACTCTGCAAAGCCACCTCGTTGGTTGAACCCAAGCACACCAATTTGTTCACAGAGATTTTCTTTGCCGGCTAGACATTTGTCGCAGATACCACAGGAAGTTCCTGCACTGACGACAACCCTGTCTCCGACTTGGAACTTTGTGACGCCTTCGCCGAGTTCTGTAACAACACCAGATGTCTCATGTCCTGGAATGCATGGAGTGTAGGTTGCTTTCATCTTTCCATGAAGTATGAGGTGAATGTCAGACCCACAGATTCCGCATGCTTTCACTTTTATCTTTACTTGCTTGGGTTTAACTTCGGTTATGGGTACATCGTCAATTTTGAGAGATCTTTCGCCTGGTAAGAGAATGGCTGCTTTCATTAAAATAACTCGTTTAGATCGTTTAATAAATGTTCGGGGGACTTGTCTCCCTCTGCAAGATATTCCAAAGTAGACTCAATCAGGTCAGTTAAATAATAAGAATAGTTTTTATAAGTGGATAAAAACTCTTTGAGAGCATCTTTTTCCGAATCATTCAAACGATTCTCAAAAGTAAACTTACAGAGTGCCATCACGCCAAAAGCAGATTTTAGCTCATTGCTATTCTTGGCAATTTCGAAGATCTCTTTGACATCTAATTCGGGAAAGGTCGGCAATAGATCGGAAATTAATTCCAGTGCCCCAATGGGTATAGGCCGGTCTAGGGACTTTATGTAGTTCACTAAGATTCGATAGCTTTTGCTATCTCCGAGGTATGATAATAAATAGACAAGGCCACTCAAAATTGGTTTGTGATAGCCCCAAGTCAGTCGCCCTGAATCCGCCTCCCTAACCAATTGGTAGATGAGAGCCCAAGTATTTTTGTCAGACTTTTCTGCTAATTTCATAAGGTCCAAAAGGCGTGCCTCCCAAAGAGGGGAATACATCTCGGCCTTGAGGACATCAATCGCTTCAGTTGGCGAACTAGGCAGTGGGGAAACAGTCGCTGGCATACTAAATTTAGACATAATCTTATAAAACGATACTACAATGTCTTTTCTTTTTTATCTTGTTAATGAAATCTCTTTCCTACCGAAAATAGGGACACAGATGTTTCGCGTAGTCTCTATACTTCTGATTTGTTTTATGGCCTGGACGGATTCCTTTTCCGATCAATCCAGTTCCAAAGCAACTCAGTTGATCCGAGTGAGTTATGGCCTTAAGGACAATCACGAATACCTAAGAATTTTAAATTCAACCATCTCCAATCGCGGAACAGAAATCCAAAAGTTGTATTATAAGAGGTGTGTCCAACACCATATTGAATCTGAGATTCTCCATTTGCAAATGGATTTAGGAAAATCATACGCAGAGCTTCGGAGAACCCAAGGTCTCCTCATCCGCCTGTATGCATTGATTCTGGAAGATGAAATTGCTGACCTAGAAAGGGAATTAGGTGTGCTTGCCAAAAAAGCAAATGGAAAAGAAAAGACAGAAACCAAACTCTATCTACGGCTTGGCTATAGAGAGATTGCGATCGCTAAACAAAAGTTACTAATCGGAAAGAATATTCGTCCCTATCTTTACTTAATGAAACTTCATGAATTTGGATTTGCATTGAAATCTCTCAAACAAGCAGAGAAGTACATCGTCCTTTTGGGCTTATTGCATGATTCGATTGATGATTTTAACAAAGAAGCAAAGTCACTTGAGGGACTAGTAAGCGAAGTGAATCGAATCATTTTCGTTGATCGAGAAAAGTATTTAAGAATGTTGTATGATAGTTACTTTGATTCCTTTGAAGAACAAAGCTATTATGATGGTATTTGGAAAAAACCAGACCTCCATGAATTGGCAACAGGCATACCAAATTTTGATCCACCTTATGCCCGAAGACCGGATGAGGCCAAACTTCCGACCTCTGCTCCCAAAAAAGAATAAACAATGACTCGGTGGCTTTGGGAATTTCCTTTGACTGCATTTTTTGTCAGTTTTATGGTATTACTTTATCCTATAACAGTTATCTTTTTCCCATCAGTTATTGATGAATACTTTTTGGCAACTCCTGGACTATTCCAGCCAGTGAATTGGATCCTTAGCACATTCTTTCATGGTTCCTTTTCTCATTTATTCAATAATATGTTTTTTCTCATCCTTCTTGGAAGAGTCGTAGAGCAAAGAGTAGGCAAAGCCAAATGGTTATTGTTTTATTTTATGGCTGGCTTCTTATCCGTATTAGGTGACTGGTTTGTTAGGGGATTTCTTATAGGAGACACGACTCCGGTTGTGGGAGCGAGTGGTGCTATTTCTGGACTTGCATGTGTGGCGGCTATGTTATCTCCATTTCAATTTCCCATTAGCAAATCAAAACGGATCCCCTTTCCTATCTTTTTATTTGCTTGGATAAGCATCTACAGCGACGTCACAAATTTGTTTGCGAGAGACCAAGTGGCACATTGGGCACACTTAGCAGGATTTTTCTCCGTATTTGTAACAGCTTATTTTTTAAGTCAAAAAGAGAGAAAGCAAATCCAGCAGGGATTTCTATTGAATCTTTTGTTTTTTACATTGACTGTCATACTTTTGTTTTTTATCAACAATAGATAGATGCAGATCAAATTTAAGGCACTCGATTATACAGCAGATGATCGTTTCATAGAGTCGGAGTATGAATATTCCGGGGAGACCGAAACAGGTTGGAAGATCTCTAGGAATGGCGAGACCTATTTAGAAGTTGGGCCTGGGTATAGACTGCTCAAAACCAAATCCTGTGGTGTCTGTTCGACAGACATTGACAGACGTTTTCTCCCTCACCCTCTCCCCCAAATCATCGGCCACGAGGTATTGGCAGAGTCAGTAGGCAATAACGAAAAGCAGCGTTACGTGGTTGAGATCAACGACACTTGGGAGGCACGCGGTTCTGTAGAGACAGATGCGTTTTGCCGAGAGGGGATACCTACGCACTCTCCCGAAAGAAAAGTATTGGGAATCGACCGATTGCCAGGTGGATTCGGGCCTTACCTTCTTGTTCCTAAGAATGCGGCTATTCCTTTGGATGGGATTTCAGACAAAGCAGCTGTCCTCATGGAGCCTTTTGCAGCTGCACTCCAGGCAATGTTGGCTTCGCCTCCCAAAGAAGGAGACCGGGTTGCTGTGCTTGGGCCAAGGCGTTTAGGCAGTCTTGTACTAGCCGCTTTAAGTGCTTATAGAACATCTTCCAAAACCAATTTTCATATAACCGCCATTACGCGGCATGACCACCTAATCACACTTTCCAAAAAAATGGGAGCGGATGTGGCAGTTGATTTGCGTGTGACAAGTATCGATACATTGAAATCTCAATTTGACATAGTGTATGATACAACAAGCACTCCCAGTGGATTTTTATCCGCAATTGAGATTTCAAAACGAGAACTTCATTTAAAAACGACCAATGGGCAAACTATGGGTGGCTTACAGCACCTAACAGAACTAGTGGTTGACGAACTTTCTCTATTGCCTGTCTCTGAATCATCCTTCCAATTCATTTGGCCCAGAGAAACTAGAAAAAACAAAACTATTTTTGTGTTTGGATCTATGTATGAAAGATGGAAGGATAAATTGCCAACGCATTTCAAAGTATACCATGGCAGTCCAGAAGAGGCCGTCTCCATACTTGAAGGTAAAGATTTCGAGGGACTCGTGCCTCGCTTTGATTTGGTTCTCGTAGAATCTCCCGATCAAATAGCGAAAGCTATACGACCAATTCCAGGTTCAGAAAGCTCCCTCGTCCGACCTCGTAGTGCTATTTTGGTAGATAGTTCAAAGGAGAGTCTTTGGGAAGGTGAAGCAAAACAAACCCGAGAATTCTTTCAACAAGGAAAGCAGATTCGTAGTTCACGGTGTGGAGATTTCCATTTTGCCATCCAATTACTCAAAGAGAATCCGAGTGTTGTAAATGCCTTGGAAGAAAATATGATCTCTCATCAATATTCCGCATCGGATCTTACCACTGCCTATTCCAAAGCCAAGGAGCCTAGTTCCGTTAAGGTAGTCGTAAACTTTCCTTAAAATCATATGACAATCAAATCGGAAATCCAAACTTCTCTAGGTCCTACACTGACTCCAAACCAGAATGGTGAATGGGAGATTGATCTCTCTCAAGTTCGCATCTTTTTTGGACTTTCTATTCTATCCAAAACATTGGCGGAAGAAATAGGCAATTCACTCCATTCAACTCCCGGTGATGTATCTTTCCTATACCGAATCAATCCAAATATCAACCATGAACTCATCGACATGCACATACAATACGTACAAGTATATGCGAGAGCAGGTGTTTTAAACGATTGGATTATTTATCGATCTCAATTTGAAGATGATCTTCGTGTGGTTTTGGGAACATTTCAGAGGCAGTCAATCGCTAGAAAAATCCACCCAGAATTTTATGGTGAAAGCTCGCGAAGCTCCTCTTCCTTGGGGCTTCTTTTTCCTTTTTACGAATTAGACCAGCAAACTTCGGTTAATTACCTAATTCTAATGGAGCGTGTTTCAAATCCAAGCACTGCAGGGGAATTTTTCTTAAGAATCACGATTGATTCTTCCTCAGAACCGATGTTAAACTTAGGTTCCATCGCGCATTACCGCGTCGATGAAATTACAAGCCGAACGTATATTGCAGGTCTTTCTAAAATTTCAGAATCCCTATCCAATCAAATTATGATCGCAGCTCAAAAAGGCGAAACCTTCTTTGAAGAAGAAAATCGCCATTTCAGTAAAGTATTTGAGCAAATTGCAAAGACTCCTTTTGGAAACCTAACGCATATCAATTTTTATTGGGATGATCAATTTAGAAGATTTCTCTCTGGTGCAACATTGGAAAGTCTTCTTCCTATGATGAAAAAACTATTTTTGATCATGGAAGATACAGACATTGCCTCATTGATCAAAGAAGGATCCACCTTATGTGTTAAACTCGGTAGGGTAGATGTTTTTGTCGATCTATCAAGATTGGATAGAGTTTTAAACTTTAGCTTCAATAAGCGGAGAACTCAAATCAATTCAAGTTTCTACTTGAGACGAATGGTTCAATTGGAATCACTCGCAAACCAAAAAGCACATTCATTTGATTTTGAAAATACTCATATTTTTTTAATCCACCACATCACCTCAGAGATTGTATCTTTGATTGAGGCATTCAGAAGGTTAAAGGCAAAGTCATTGGATGTCGCATTTGTAAAGTATGGTGGAAAGATTCCACCTGCTTACTTGGATGTGCTTTTGGATATACCAACGGAACAATTTTATATGGCTGGTCTTGAGTTGAAACTAACTCAAAATAAAAAAGTCTATTATGCTGTTTCGTCGCTCTATAGTGATTTCTCTAAACATTCTCACTTTAAAGAAAAGTTAGAAGAGGCAAAATTTTCTTTTTATGATGCGATGAGATACTTAGCAACCTATCTTTTTCTTGATAAGTTGTTCCGTTTTACAAAAGGCCAAGACCACATCATTCTCATAGAGGATGGTGGATACATAGCACCTCTTCTAAACCAAAGGATGGCTGAAAACAAATCTTTGAAAGAATTCTGTGATGAATTTTGGATCAAATGTCCCAAAGAGTATGAATCAGAATCCCTGCAAAACTTTATCTTAGCTAGAGTGATTGGAACGGTAGAACATACCAGAAACGGATATGACAGAATGCAGAAAGTTTTGCAAAACCAAATGCCTTTGAGTCTACCTTGTTACTCGATTGCGATTTCAAATGAAAAAACCAAAGAAGAGTCCAAAGAAGTTGCACATTCCATGCTAAATGCGATAGAGAACTCTCTCCATGGTTTAGGAAAGGTTCTTTCAAAACGAAAGATACTCCTTCTTGGCGCAAAAGGTAATATCGGCTCCTTTTTAGAATCCTACCTCAAAAAAGGGCGCCTACATGAGTCAAACCAAGAGATTGTGTTAGTTGATAAAAAATACTCGGCAACAGAAGCAATGGCTTTTGACTCATTCGAGCGGGTGCCAAAACAAGATCTGTTAACGATAGATTTGGTGATCGGTGTCACTGGCGAGAGCATTCTCAAAAAAGAATCTTTGGAGACCTGGATATTAGAAAGCAAACACAATGATCTCTTCCTTGCCTCAGGTTCTACGAAAACTGTAGAATTTCAGGATCTCATCCATTGGTTCAACGAAATCAGTGCGGAAGACACTTGGTTCTCGATACAGGACCTTTCCTTTCAATGTACGATGGAGAGATTGTTGGATCCACAAACCCAAATGGATTTAGGTGCAAGGTTTATCTTTAAAACAGATCCAAATGCAAAGACACAGATTGAAAAAAGTATCTATCTCTTGAGTGATGGAAGTCCCATCAACTTTTTGTTTTATGGTGTTCCAACAGAGTCTATGGACCCCATCATATCGCAATTGGCAATGGCATCTTTAGGTATGGTATCTCAATTCAAAAAGAAAGCCTTACCAAAGCCAAACCTCTATGCAGTAGACCACCAAATCAATATTTGGGGGGAACCAAAGTGAGTAAACACGGCTATTTTCAAATCACACAAAAAGTTTTCCTAAGGAACCAAAACAAGCTTCTAGTTCTCCGTGATCGTAAATCAGGCCTAGGAGATTTGCCTGGTGGTCGAATGAATGAAGATGAATTTTTTGAAGACTGGACGGAGAGCATTCGTAGAGAATTGAGTGAAGAGCTTGGCGATACTGTCAAAATCAACCTAAATCCAGAACCGTTTTTAATTCATAAACACAGAGTAAATGAAGGAAATCACCCTTGTATCATCATTGCCTACCATGCTCAATTGCTCTCAGGAGAGATTGTAATGTCCGATGAGCATGATTTTTTGGAGTGGGTGGATGTTTCCACTTATAATCCCTCTCCACTTTTCACAGAATATATGTTAGAAGCAGTCCAAAAATATTTAAAACAATATGCATAATCTCTACGTTCCCCCTAGAAAAATCTTACTCTTTTTGCTATCGCTATTAGTGACAGGTTCGCTAGCTCATGTTTTAAAAAAGAATGAAATTCCAATGCCCAAAGTTGAGTTTTCTATCGCCAAAACAGAAACCAAACCAGAGGAAGAGAAAGAAATAGAATTTATAACAGCACCTTGGACAGACATCAAAATCCGCACTAATGGTGTAGATCGTAAATATGGAAACATAGTTGGCATGCAGGTGTTTTTATTTGCTAAGGATTTTGCCAAACAAGAATGGTGGGCGCTTCGACTAGAAGAGTTACTAAAAAAAGGCAAAGATGCAAACATTTATGATCGCAAAACAATCATTATCTTACCTGAGAATATCGGAACAGGTCTTGTGTTTTTGGGTGAAAAAGATTTTGTATTTGAAAAAGAAACATGGCAAGAGGCCATGGATGCTTTTGTCAAAAAACATGAATCAGAGCTCCAATCATTTCTCCCGGATTCAAAAAAACCAAAAGCTACATGGGAAGCTGCCTTTCGGTATCGCTCAGAAGAAATGGCAAAGGTCTACCAAGAGACCTTTTCTAAATTAGCAAATACATACAAAGTTCCCATCCTAGCTGGATCCATCATACTTCCTTCGCCCAAAGTAGTGAATGGTAATCTGGTGGTAGATCCGAAAGGTCCTCTTTATAATGTTTCCGTACCTTTCTCTGCCGATGGTCGCGTGATGGCACCTCTTCTGAAAAAAACCATTCTTACCGAAGAAGAAAAACAGATCTTAGAACCAGGTGAAAAAAACCAAGACCGGACTTGGATTGTTCCTGGTTGGAAAGTGGGTGTTTTTATGGGCTCAGAAGTTTTTTCTCTTCCTCTCTATGAAAGTTTACGTGGCAGACCCTTAGATGGTTTGGTGGCAATGTCTGCTTCTCTCTCGCCCTTAGATACAAAATCCTTGGCCGATTTGATACCTGAAGATATCAGTTCACTTTCCGAAAATCAAATTTGGGAAACACAAGGTCTACCAAAACATATAAAATTGACGAGAGCAGTAGATCTTGTGCATGTTTTTTTACATGGTGATTTTTTTGGCACCAATCCGAAAGGCCGCACATTCAACCTGAGAGATTTTGTAAATGCGGACAATGCAGAGTCGGATCAAGAGCCAACGATCTTGAATCTCTACTTCTAAAAAGAGATTTGTTTAGCGACTTAATGTATTTTTTTATTTCCTTATTTTTTGGAAAATGCGTTTGACAGCCCAGAAATCGAAGACCAACCTTTCCTAGCTATGTCCAAGAAAGTTTCTGCAGCCAATGAATTCTATGTGAAATGCCCTTTGTATACAAAAGGTCTCAAAGAATGCCCAAGCTCAAAGAACCGTCTGCAGGCTGAGGACATGGAAACCCTCACTTCACATTGCCTTTCCGAAAAGTACAAGGCCTGTCAATTTTTTGAGCGCCAGAAAGAACAAGCAGCCTAACTGTCTGCAGACTTCTTCACTTTTTTATAATAGTCCAGCATAATATAGTCTTCTTGGCTAAAGTTCAATTGGTCCAAGATGAGCTCGCCTTGTGCGTTTTCGTAGATAATGCGATCTCCATCGACAACCCAAAATCGTTCTAGGAAGAGTGGAAGGTGTTCCTTCTTTCCTAAAACCTTCCACTTCATAGGTTGCAAGGGTTCATTTTGGTTACCGGTCACAAATTCATCTTTGTTTGCCAATTTCCAAGAGTAGGCTTCTCGTGTCGAAATTGGGATCCCCCTTCCCAAAAAGGGAATGCGGTTTGTGGAATATTCGATTTCCTTTAGGTATAAATCGCCTATTTTTCCCGTAACAATATATCCAGAATGACCGTTGTTATACGTGATTTTTGGCAATACGACATCTTTGGATAGCAATTGTACCTTTTTGGTTTGACTTTGATAAAGATACAAATTGTACGCACCACCCGCACCGGACCAAACCAACCAATCTTCTCCTATGCTCGCTAACTGTAAGTTTGTTTTGAGTTTCGGGAATGGAGGTGGAAATTGGTCGAAACTAATTATCTTTTTTGGATTTTTAGGATGGGAGGTGCGCTCTTCATATAAGTCATTCTCAAAAAAATAAAATATCTTATCTCCTTTGGGGCTAATACCCATCCCTGTCTTGCATGGGATGTGTACGGCGGATTCGTATTCCACAGTAATGTTTAACAATGAATAGGCGTAAATGACACATCCTCCTTTTTGGCGCAAAGGATATTGGATGATGGCAAATTCTGCATTTCCAGAAATGTGCAAAAGTTCGGGACGAATTTTCAATTCTAAGTTTTTTTGAGTATCTGTTATGAGATCTTTGTAGAAGACAGTTTTGTTTTCTGTCCAAACTATCTTTCTTCTGTCTTCTGACATTTGGAAGATTCTGGGTTGGTTGGGTTTTGATTTTGAAATGATTTCGGCACTCGGGCGATTTTCGGAGAGGCGTTCTTTTAAAAGATCTAGAGCCTTTTCGTATTTTTCTTTGGAGATCAGTTCTTCGATCTCCATTACTAAGTTTTCATGATCAGATTTGCAGGAGAGAATGAAAAGAAATAGGAAGTAAAAGAATTTCACGAAGTTAGAAGCTCCGATGTTTGGGATAGAGTTTCAATTTCTTTGGAGAATAGACTCTTTGCCTGCAAACCTATGGACTTGGTATCATAATAAGTGAGAGTACCTGTAAGAAAGGCTCCACCAATTGGAATCCACCGTGTGAACTGTTTACGGAACATACGTTGTGAGATCATAATACCTATTTTTTCTAAAAAGCTTTGGAAAAACCTAACAGTTGTGGGGCGAATTAAAATTCGCATAGAAGATTCTTCGATCACTTTTCGGAATATTTGTGCTCCCGCATTTTTGAACATACAATACAAAAGCAATTCCTTGGTGACCTGCACTTCTTTGCCGAGAAGAGCAGCAATATCAATCACCAATTGGCCTTGGATGCGGTAGATCATCAATAACTCAGGTAAGATGCTAAGTAAACCTAGAGGTCCTGGAGGAAGGGAACAGGTCCCACTTATCAAAGCACATTTTAAAGAGGCATTTTGGATGAGTTCTTGGATCAGTTCATTGGGCGCCTGGATGGTTGGTGCATAGGGGCTTTTGTATTCTTCCAATCCTGTAAATAGATCGATGAGGCTTTCTAAAAAGCTATTTTGAGACCTTGGAAGGTGGTTTTGCGCATCTTTCGTCATACTACAATAGAGATTTTGGTTTATCAAAATCGGGCATTCTATACCCTTTCCATAGACATGATAGACAGATTGAAAAAAATACAAGAAAAATACCTTCGGATTGAGGATGAACTTGGTACAGCTACTCAATCGGATCAGTTGAAGAACTTATCCAAGGAGAGATCTCGACTAACACCTGTCTATAACAAGGCCGCTGAGTACATCAAAATCACAAAAGATATTGAAGACGCGAAAAAATTATTAAACTCTGAAAACGATCCCGAAATGCACTCTATGTTGAAGACAGAGATCGAAGAAGGAGAAACCAAACTAGAAAACCTATCTAAAGAACTTGAAATCATGTTGCTACCGCCTGATCCCAACTCGGGCAAAAGTATCCTTGTGGAAATCCGTGCCGGAACTGGTGGAGAAGAATCGGGATTGTTCTGTGCCGATCTATTCCGTATGTATAGCAAGTATGCTGATAAGATGGGTATGAAAGTGGACATCATAGATTTAAGCCCCACAGGGATTGGTGGCTACAAGGAAGTCGTTTTTTCCTTGGATGATGACCGCGCTTATGACCTATTCAAATTTGAGTCTGGCACACACCGCGTACAAAGGATTCCAGAAACGGAATCTGGCGGTAGGATCCATACCTCTGCGGTCACGGTCGCGGTTCTTCCTGAAGTGGAAGAAAGAGAAATCGAGATCAAAGAAAGTGACCTAAGGATTGATGTGTATCGTTCCTCGGGTGCTGGTGGACAGCACGTTAACACAACGGACTCTGCTGTTCGGATCACACACATTCCTACCGGTATTGTCTCTGCATCACAGGAAGAAAGGTCTCAAATTAAAAACAGGGATAAGGCGATGCGTATGCTCCGCGCAAGGATTGCCGATCAATTGGCTTTATCCGCCAAACAAAGTGCAGATGCTCTTAAAAAATCACAAGTTGGCTCTGGAGACCGTTCTGAGCGAATCCGCACCTACAATTTTCCGCAAGGCCGTTGTACAGACCATAGGATAGGGTTTACGAGCCACAATCTCCCTGCCATTATGGAAGGCGATTTGGAAGAGCTCATAGATGCTCTAGTCCAAGAAGACCGGGCAAAACGCCTAGCGGATGCAAAAGCCTAGAATTTTTGCTTGCTCAAGAAATTTTTTTGAATGAAATCTGTTAAGTACAATAGGTAGGGCAAATGCGTTCGATTAGTCTTCTTATCCTTTCCATTACTTTGTTTTCGAATCTCTATTGCAAGAAGTCGAAGAACGATGATTTCAATGATCTATTGCTTTTGTATCTTTTTAGTACGAGGGCGAATGCGACCGCTTGTGGAATTACAAGTGACGACCCTCTTTATACTAATCAATGGCATTTGAACAATGTTGGTCAATCAGGTGGAACTACAGGTGAAGACGCTCGCGTTTTGTCAGTGTGGAATGAGTCGGTTTTTGGATCAGGCGTTAATGTAGCGGTGGTCGACGATGGTCTGGAAGAGTCCCATGAGGATTTGAAAGCTAATATATCTACTTCAATTCCAGGTATTAATCTAGTTAACGATACTTCAAGTCCTACGCATATATTTTCAAATTCATATCATGGCTCAGCGGTTGCTGGTGTCATTGGTGCGAGAGCTTCAAATTCATTGGGTGGACGTGGAGCAGCACCGTGCGTGAATTTAGTTGGTGTCGATATCCTTGAACAAAATACAATCCCGAGCTCTGATGAATTCTCGGCAATGACTCATAATGTAAGCGCGATTGCCATATCGAACAATAGTTGGGGGGCACCTGACAATTATGGAACATATAGTGCATCATCCTCACTATGGAGATCGGGTATCGATACTGGAGTGTCTTCAGGACGGCAAGGGAAGGGTACGCTTTATTTTTGGGCTGCCGGGAATGGGGGGAACCCTGCATTTCCTACCACGAACATAAAATTTGATAATTCAAATTATGATGGCCAGGCGAATTATTATGGCGTTATGGCAATTGGTGGTATTGGGCAAAATGGAAAAAGAGCTGCGTATTCTGAAAGTGGAGCTAACGTCTTAGCAGTGACCCATACTCAAGGTAATGATACAACTACCTATACGACTGCAATAACGACTGTAGATGCAACTGGAAATAGAGGTTCCAACAATAGTACAAAAACAAGTGATCTGAGCGATAGGAACTACACAAAATTTTTTAATGGTACATCATCTGCAGCGCCTTTAGCAGCAGGAATAGCTGCACTACTTATTAGTAAGTATCCTGATCTCAGTTGGCGAGATGTAAGAGAATTAATTGCGTATTCTGCCAGAAAGAATGATGCTTCCGATTCCGACTGGAGACAGAATGCAGCCGGTTTGAATATTAATCATCAATATGGCTTCGGTGCAATCGATGGGGAAGCGTTGTTAAATAGAGCAAAAAACTGGAATAGAATAGTCACAAATCAATCAGTAGTAACTGGCAATGCCGATACGACATCACGAGCAATACCTGATAATAATGCGACAGGAGTTAGTTTTACTTATACGTTCTCAAGTTCTTTAACTTACACTGAATTCGTGGCAGTTGAATTTGGAACGGGACATACTTATTATCCTGAATTGGATATTGAAATAACATCTCCGAATGGTACTGTAAGTAAATTAGCGGAATCGCATAGATGTTATAGAGTATTGTACTCAACAACGTGTTCTTCTGGATCGACAACAATAGCAAGTTCTACTGGTAGTAGCATTTATCGATTTGGTCTCGTGCGAACTTTGGGAGAAAATCCTAACGGAAATTGGAGCGTAAAAGTTGCCGATACAAGCGCAGCTGACACTGGTAGCGTAAATTATATCAGACTTACAGTTTATGGAAGGTAAATCTCAAATGAAGAATAATCTTATTACATCCTTTTTAATTATTTTTTTATCGTTAATGTCCTGCGTTTTTTCAGAACCGAAGTTAGCAGTGAATAAATTTCAAGATGGTCCACTTCCAATTAGACATGAGGGAGTTTTGAAAACCATTTATCCTCGCCACGAATATATTGCTGAGAATACGAAAACGTCGTCTATAGTTTCGAAGATAGATAAATATGCAAAAAATGTAGGCGGAGAGACTAATGGATGGACGATTAAAAAATTATCAACATCGTATAATTCGAAATCCTTTGTTTCCTCAGAAAAACTCGCAGATTCATTAACTCAGGTGTTTTCATTTAGCAATGATCAAGAAAATGGATTTTTTATAGTTCCTGGACTTGTGGTCGTACTGTTTAAGAATAAAATGACTCCTGCTTTGATCCAGCAATGGTCAGAAAAATATAGTATAGGTGGTTATAGGATTTTAAGTGAAAAAATCATTACTTTAGATTATTCTCCTGGATTAAGTGCGATAGAAAATGCTGAAAAAATTCGCTCATATGATTTTGTCGAGGATGCTTATGCAGATATTGCTCAACAAAAAGTCCCAAAGTAATCTATATATTTTAGCAGGTATATTCATTGTTTCCTTTCTTATACCTGCCTCGCTATTTTGCGAGTCTTTCTACTACTATGAAGGCAACCAAAGGGTTTCTTTGGAGCTAGAGCCCAATTTGGTAGCGGAGTTTGGCTTCCAAGCGGATGGCCAAGGGAGAACGGTGCGCTCCACGGTGCAAAAGGTGGATACAGGTGCGCGGTTGCAAAGTTCCCATGGCTCTGTGGGTGTCTGGAAAACTGAGTCGGGTAAAATAGAACCAAGCTCTCTCTCCAAATCACTCAGCCCAAGCCAGAGTAACCAATTCTCGCCTGTCTTCAAACAAACCAAGGGAATTACACTGATGGCTTTGCCTGGCAACATCATCGTAGAGTTAGATGCGAGCCTAGACCAGAAAAAAGCAGAAGTATTCTTTGGACAAAGGGGCTTACGGATCGTACGCAAATTGGATATGGTAGGACGGAATTTTTACGAAGTGGAAACACCTGCCGGGGCTGAGTCTTTAAACATTGCCAACTCACTCTATGGCCAAACAGGTGTTATTTCGAGTATGCCGAACTGGTGGCGAGAAGTAACAGCGAAATAGTCAAGATTTGAATGGGAAGAGATTGTCCGGATCCTTCCCATAGTAATAGATCAACTTTAACAGATCAGACTTTCGGACAGGTTTTGTCAGATAGGAATTGCAACCTGCTTCAAAACTCGCTTTAATGTCTTCCTTAGAAACATTTGCCGTCAAAGCTATGATGGGCAGTGCCTTTGCTTCTGAAATGGAGTGGCTACTTTCGTAGTGTCGGATCTTTGTGATAGACTCGTTGCCATCCATGATGGGCATCTGAACATCCATTAGCACCAGATCAAATTTTGACTGGATCACTTTATCAAAGGCGACTTTTCCATTCTCTGCTACTTCAATTTCAATCGGATACTTACGAACCAAGGTCTGTACTAAAAAAACATTCTCAGGCGAATCCTCGGCCAATAAAATTTTCAATTTAGGGAAGTGTTCTGGATCAGGTAGTTCCAAATCTTCCCAATGGTCTCGTTTTAATTCCTCTTGTTCATGATACGGATTGTACGGTAGAATGACTTTAAATTTTGAACCAACACCTTCTCGGCTCTCGACTGATAGTTTTCCAGACATCAACTCAGCTAGTTTTTTAGAAATTGTTAAACCTAAACCAGTGCCACCAAACTTACGTGTATTGGAATTGTCTACTTGCGTAAAACTATCAAAAATACTTTGTAATTTGGATTCCGGAATTCCAATACCGGTGTCTTCCACTTCTATCAGAAGCATTTCCTTGTGCTCCACTATGTCCACAGTATGCGATATGCTCAAGTTGATATGACCTTCATTGGTAAACTTAACCGCGTTGCCTAACAAATTGATCAATATTTGTTGGAGCCGAATCGGATCACCATAGATAGAGGTCGCTAAACCTGGGAAGATGGAGGATTGCAAGGCTACACCTTTATTCTTTGCCCGTAGATAAAATAATGATAATGTCTCTTCGATTACATTTTTAAGAGAAAAGGGATGGTTTTCGATTTCAATCTTCCCTGCTTCGATCCTAGAAAGATCCAAGATATCATTAATGAGATTGAATAAAGCTTTACCTGAATTTCGTAGAACTTCCAAATATTTTTTTTGGTCAGAATCCAATCTTGTTTCTTCCAAAACTTCAGTCATCCCCAAGATAGAATTGAGAGGAGTTCTAATCTCATGACTCATCGAAGCTAAGAACAAAGACTTGGCATGAGATGCTTGGATGGCCGCTTCTTTTAGCTGTGTAGCAACATTCATTTGCTCACGTAACATACTTTCCCGAACGACTTGTTGCGTCACATCAGAGATCTGCACCATGGCAAGAGTTTCCTCACTGTTCTCAATGGGGATCGGAATGATATGAATGAATTGGTGGATGCGTTTGTTATCAATTTGGTTTTTTCTGGATTCAAAGAGTGGAAATGGAAAAGGATTTAAAGTTTGGGTTAGGATAGAATATTGGCGGTCCTCCAAACACAACTGTATCGATCTGTGAAGCCTTGTGCCTTTCAGTTCAGGAAATACTTGGATAAAATTTTTTTCGCAAACATCGATCTCTTGTAACAGAGCGTACTTCAAAAACCACTGATTGACTAGAGAGATAGTTTCTTCTTGATCAATGATGAGGATACCAATACCAGACTTTCGGATAATGGTTTCTAATACATTGATGGAAAACGATCTCACTGATAGGTTATAATTCGCTGATTAAAACTTGTGAAAGTTCTTTGATGGATTTGAATTCGAGAACAAAGAAGATATAACCTTGTATATCTCTGCCTTTGACATGGTAATTGATAAATGCTAACAATAGAGTATTTTCATCGGATTGGTAGTCTTGGTGGATCATCTCTTGGTATTTCCCAACGTTGAACTCAGGCAAAAAGGTCTCAATTTTTTTTTGAGCCATCTTTGCGAGAGTAGAAAGGATAGAATTTAATATAATATTGCCAATTTCACTAAGAGCATCTTTTTCAAAGTGAGAAACCTCATTGGTTTCCACATAGTCTTTCATCATCATGCGTACAATTTCTAGACTAGAGGTTTTGTGAAACAAAATGAAGGCAGAACCATTTCCCAAACCACCTTTGAAGTTTTGTTTGATAGAACAAACATCTCGGTCAATCAGATTGTCCATTTTGATGGCATCATCAAAGGTAATGAGTTTCAAACCTGGAACCGTAAGTAAGATTTCGTTAGAAATCATCTCACTCAATAACTTTGCGGCTCCTCCCAAACTTATGTTGAAGAGTTCATTGAGGGCATCGGCTTCCAGTTCTGTGAGTTGGTCCATATTTATACTTTTTTGATGAATGGCGTAAGCTTTTCTGGAGAGATAGGTTTTTCGATGAAATCAATATTTATGGCCGCTGCCTGGTTACGAATGGCATCTTGTATATTTGCAGTGATCAGAGCCACTTTTGCATCAGGAAACTTTTGTTTTACGATACTAGCAAGTTCCAATCCAGTCAAGGTTCCTGGCATATTTTGGTCTATCGTTGCAAAATCGAGCTGAGAGATACCGTTCAAAATGTCCTTGGCTTTGTCTGCGGAGTCAGATTCTGTGAATTCACAGTCCAGAGGCAATTCTCCAATGATCTTTTTGATCATCAATCTAGTCACCGTACTATCGTCCACAATCAATGCCTTTTTAGCTGACATATTTAAAATCCTTTTTCAAATGACTCATGGTTCTTATCGATTAGGTTATCAAAGTGTTGAATTTACGCAAAGATATGGCAACAGGAATTTTCTTGCTACTCTTGGGATTGCTTTTGTCTCATTGTAGTACCGTACCTGTGACATGTACCTCAGGTGATTGTGATAACGGAGAAGGTATCCAGATCATTGCCGATGGCAGTCGCTATGAAGGCGAGTTTTTAGGAGCAAGGCGCCAGGGCAAAGGAAAGCTTTATTACGAAAATCAGGACATCTACGATGGTGAATTCTTTGAAGGCAAACGAGAAGGCCAAGGCACATATAGCCACCACGGTTCTGATCGGTATGAGGGAAAGTTTGAAGAGGGCTTACGCCACGGAAATGGAAAGTACCATTACAAAAACCAGGAAGTGTACGAAGGGACGTATCGTTCTGGCCTAAGAGAGGGAATGGGAACCTATACTTATCCCAATGGAGATCGTTTCGAGGGTAGCTACAAAAACGGAAAACGTGAGGGGCCTGGGATCTACATATTCGCCGACAAAAACGTGTTAGAAGGGGTTTGGAAAGAAAACCATCTCCAAGGAAAAGCAATCATCCGAAACCCAAAAGGAAGGATCATCCACGAAGGGTATTGGAAGGACAACAAATACCTAGGTAGAGAAGAACCCAAAGAAGATTCCAATTAAATAGCGTCGAAGTTTCTGATGCCCAAAGATTCGTAAATCTTTCGAGTCGCCTTAGATTTGTTCAGTGTATACATATGGATGCCAGCCACATTCTGGTCTAAGAGTCCTCTCACTTGTTCCGTTGCCCAGTGGATGCCTACATTTTCTGCATAGGCATCATCTTCTGCTCGTGAAAGTGATTTCAAAAGTTTTGCTGGAAATCTGGAACCAAGGGAAAGTTCCGCCATACGTGCCATTCCTTTTCTAGAGGTGATCGGCATAATACCCGCAATGATAGGGACTTTGATACCTGCGATCTCGCAGCGTTCCATAAAGTCAAAGAAGTCATTGTTGTCGAAAAATAGCTGCGTGCAAATATAATCAGCTCCTTGGTCAACTTTCCATTTTAGGTTTTCGATTTCTTTGAGTCGATTGGGAGTAGAGGGGTGGCCTTCCGGAAAGCCTGCCACACCGATGCCCATCTCTGGAAAGTGTTGTTTGATGAATTGCACTAACTCCCCAGCGTATTCAAAACCATCCACCGGCTTTACAAAATTGGACTCGCCTTTGGGTGGATCACCACGCAATGCCATGATATTGTGAATCCCTGAACTATGGTATCGTTTGAGTACTTGATGGATGTCGTCTTTGCTCGCACCTACACATGTCAAGTGGCTAACAATCGTTAGTCCCGTTTTTTCCTGAAGTTTTAAAACTAGATCATGAGTCAAGTCTCTAGTGGAACCACCGGCGCCATAGGTAACACTCACGTAGGCTGGATTTAAAGAGGAAAGGTCCTGGATATTTTTGAAGAGCTCTTCAGAAGCTTCTTCATTTTTGGGAGGGAAAAATTCAAAACTGATAGAAGTTTTTCGTTTTGTGAGGACCTGAGAAATGTGCATGTAGACTAGAATCTAAACTGGAATATTTTTCTCAAGTCCCTTGTTTGCATCCAACCAGCCTTTGGAAACTTTCAGTTTGACAGCTAGCCAAAAAAAGAAACGTGGGAATAGGGTCGGAAGAACCACTATGGACAGCCTGAGATAGGACGGAACCATCACCTCAGCTTGATTTTTTTGAATAGCCTTTCGAATGGCCAGGGCAACAGAGAGGGGAGGGATTACCGGAGTAAAAATAGAAGGTTTCACACCTTCTATCATTCTCGTTTTAGCCATGGTGGGACAGACCCAACTAACACCAATATTTTTTTCATAGTATTCCATTCTGAGAGCATGTGAAAAGCCAACTACTGCATGTTTTGTGGCAGAATAAACAGCTGTACCTTCCGAGCCATACTTTCCAGCAATGCTTGCCAAATTTACAATGTGCGCATTCTCTGCTTGGGATAAAATTGGTAGTGCCAAATGTGTAACTTTGATTAAACCTGTGACATTGATTTGGATAGCTTTTTCCCATTTTTGAAATTCACCGTCAACAAAGGAGCCCGAAGGAGCTATACCGGCATTGTTGATCAATATCTCAAAGGATACTTTCTTCTTTTGTATTCGGGAGAACAAGGCTTCGATCTGAGAGACCGAAGAAAGATCGCAAGGATAGGACTCAAATTCTACACCATAAGACTCAATCTTTAGCTTCATCTCTTTGAGAGCTTTTGTGTCTACATCTACACCAATGATTTTTTTGATCCCTAACTTTGCAAAATCCTCACAAACAAGTGCGCCAATGCCCATGCCAGCACCGGTGATCAGAGCCGTTTTTCCTTTTATTTCCACAAACCAAGAGAATGCTGTTTTTTTACTTTCGTCAATCCAATTCAAAAAAAGACAATCCTAGTATGTCGTATCACTTCTTAAAATGGGAAAAAGGCCAGAGGCTTTCCTCTGTCTCCTCTACAAATGAGTGGATCAAAAATCCAGAGGTGCCTGTAGGATCTTGGGTTATAGCAGATGAGCAAACGCAAGGAAAAGGAAGAGGGCAACATACCTGGCAGACATTAGGTGATGAATTTTTAATCTTTTCTGGTAAGATCCAATTTCCGCAGACGGATATCCAATTGCAATTGGTATCTATTTTTGTGGCGGCAGGATTGCTAAAAGCACTACAAAAAAATTTTCCAAAAGTTTCTACTGATCTGAGTATTAAATGGCCAAACGATATTTACAGAGAGGACAAAAAGGTCGCCGGAATCTTGATCGAATCTGAGATCCAATCTGGAATTTGTACTTTGGTTATTGGAATTGGGGTAAATGTTTTTGGACAGAACGTCCCCAATGAATGGAAGACTAAGGCTGCCTTTGTTTCTGATAACCTGCCTATGGAAGGAGAGTTGGAGACACTGACCAAAGATTTAATTGAACAATTGAATCACTATTTCATCAAAATGATTGATCCAAGTACAATTTTACAAGAATTGATTTGGGTTGAAAACCATTCTTACTTAAAAGACAAAGCAATTGAAACTCTCTGGGATTCAAAAATCGTGAGAGGAAAAGTTTTGGGAATTGATGAATTTGGTTTCCTCATCATTATGACTGAGAAAGGCGAGAAGATTGAGCTTATGGATACCTCTCCAGAGTTTAGGGTGATTTAATGGCAGACAGTGCACTTTTATTGGTTGTGGATGTTGGGAATACAAATACTGTATTTGGGATTTTTCGAGAAGGGCAAGAACAACCTGATTTCCATAAACGAACTGTCACGAGGAGAGACAGGACATCCGATGAACTCGGTCTTTTCTTAAAAGGCTTTTTGACTCAAGAGAAAGTTGATTCCCTTCAAATCAAAAAAGCAATCTATTCCAGTGTAGTGCCCTCCCTCAATCCTATCATTGAACGCATGTTTGAGGATTGGTTTGAAGTAAAACCACTTCGTGTACATTACCAAATGAAGTTAAATTTTGGTATTACCTACCCTCGTCCTTTTGAAATTGGAGCAGACCGTTTGGTGAATGCCGCCTACTGTGCAAAGATGTTTCCCAATCAAAAGGCAATCTTAGTAGATTTAGGCACTGCGACTACCTTTTGTGTGATCAATGAAAAGCCAGAATACGTAGGTGGAGTGATCGCTCCAGGTTTAAAGATTTCTATGGATGCTCTAACGAGAAACACAGCACAGTTACCTCCGATCGTATTTGGTTCACCGAGTGTTGTCTTAGGAGGATCTACCGTGGAGTCTATACAATCAGGATTCTTTTATGGTTGGATTGGTTTACTGAAAGAAATCGTACGCGCGATTAAAGCAGAGTTGCCTGGCGACTACAAAGTGATTGGAACAGGTGGTTTGGTAACAACGATTCATTCTTCCGATAACAAAGTTTTTGACCATATCGATCCAATGTTAACTCTCAAGGGCTTAAAAATCTTAGCAGAATTAAACTCATAGTCCTAGTAGGATACGAGCATATTCATTACCGATCAGATCATACCCCAATTGGTTGGGGTGGATAGGGTCGGCCAGGGGATAAAGATTTTCGGAGTTGCCACTTTTTTGAAAAACCAAATCCAAATCTGCCAATCTGTATCTGGGGTTCTCGGCTACAAGTTCTCGAATTCTCTGGTTATTTGTTAGGATAGACTCAAACAAACCAGTTTGTTTGGTCCGAGGAACGGCACTCAGAATGAAGTATGGGCTTTTATTGATTGTCAATTGAGTTAAAATTTCTTTATATCTTTCCAAAAATCCAGAAGTTCCCGTATAACTTGCATCATTTGTCCCAAGCTCTATAATCCAAACATCTGTAGGTAACTGCTCAGCTCTTGGCAAATCATTCAACCAATTGCGAGTATCGTAACCAGCAACAGAAAGATCAGTGATTTGGTATCTGCTTGAGAGCTTACCTTTCAATCCGAATGCATCCGACCATTGCGAGAGAGAGTCCCCTAAAATACTGATTTTGATTGTAGAATTTTGGTTTAACAAAGCTAAACTCACACCTATATCATTTTGATTCTGTTTATAACAGGATATAAAAAAAAGGGCAACAAACAGATATCGTCTCATATAACATTCATCTTGGTTTTTTGTAGATGATGGTACCAAAAGAATACCAATGTTGCGAGGGGACAGGTATGTTGATTTCTTCTCGGATCCAATCTGGGTGTTCGGATAAAAATGTGCGGATCGTTTGGTTTATTAAATCCTCTCTATAAAAGACAAAAGCATCTTGAGAAGCAATTGTATCCGAATAATGTTGGGAGGGTATTTCTAATTCTCCAGGTATAAATTCTAGGAGAGTTTTGTTTGGATCACTTTGCTTTAAATAAAAATACGGATCAGGGATGGCTTGCAAATATACCTTTTGGTGGCCTTTTAGGGAATTCTCGATTTGAGAAAAATGATTTTTGAGCAGTTCAGAAGAATTTGTTTTTATGTAATGAATATTTAAAATTGAAATCCAACCAAGAATAGAAATAGTGATGCTTACGATTGTCAGAGAGAGGCCGATATACTTTTGTTCGCTGATGATTGCCATCCCAAGAGCAAATGGAAACATAAAATGAATGACATACCAACCTTCTGAAGAGGAAAAGATTGCAAATACTATAAGCGCAAACCAAATCCAGAATAGTACAAATCGTTCAGGTATTTTTTTAAAAGATCTTAATACTTGAAAAGTAAATAAGGAAAGAATCAAAAATTGAAAAAGTATGATAACCATCCTGAACTTAGAAAATGCAAAACCAAAACTAAAGATTTTTAACTTAGTTAAAAAATCAAAAGTCCCAAATAAGGACTTTTTTCTTGTTAGCTGGGCACCAAATTGAACAAGAAATAGCTCCCAATCGGGGTGAATGTAAAGAACCCAAAGAAAAATCGGGAGAAAAGCCCCGATACCACCATAGAAAAACATCTTCCACCTTATTTGTTTATCTCGGATCAGAGAATAGAGAAAGAGAGGTCCTAAGGATAAAGCAAATGGATGCGATAAAACAGATAAGGCATAAAAAATACCGGATAAAAATGCTCTTTGTCTATCCCGTCCTTCTGAAAAAGAACAAACCAAACTCAACAAAAAAAATAAAATTGTAGTCCCTTCCATTCGTGCGGGTATCCCAAAACGAAAGAACAAGGGTTCATATAAAATAGTTGTACACGCGATTAAGATTGATGATTTCGAAAATTTCCAGAGATGGAGAAGATACACAAATACGATTACAGATGAGATACTCGTGAAAAAACTCACCGTACGAATTGTTCCCAGCGTTGCTGAAAAAATTTTGATACAGAATGAAGTCAGTAGGATATGAACAGGAGGCATCCAAAGAGTTTTGGATTCCATACCTGGTATAAGGCCTATGAGAACATCTGTTTGGAGGATACCAGTCTTTGCAAATTGAGATGCCGGTGAAAAAAATAAAACTTCATCGGGCCAGACAGGAGGAAGTTCTAAACCGATGGAAATGAATAGGACAGCAGAAAAGAAAAAGGGGAAAAAAAACGGAAAGCGGAGAAAGCTACGTAGAGATGAGTTATTTTGAGAGTGAAGCAACGGCTTCTTGCTCAGTTTCAAAAACTTCAAAGAGGTCAAGGAGCTCAACCACATCGAAAACTTTCTTAACAGGAGGAGTGATGCAACAAAGTTTGAGTTTGCGACCTTGTTTGTCTAGTTCGCGAACCATACCCACAAAGATTCTGATCCCAGAAGAGGAGATATAGGAGATGAGCTCAAGGTTAATGATGATATCACCATTTCCACTTTGCACATCTTCTGCTAATTTTGCCTCAACCTCGTCAGAATGTGTAATGTCTAGTCTACCATTTAGGTGGACTAAGGTATGATTTCCAATTTTTTTGGTCTTTATTTCCAAAACGCGCCTACTTACGGACACGATCATGCATTCTGGTTAACATTCAAGAAATTTTTAGGCGGCTTTCCTTTGTGGGCCTCTAAAATTTACATTTAGCGCATTTCCTAACAAATTTTCATACAATTGGAGGCGTGTCTTTGTGCTTTTGATAGACCTATGCCCCAAAAGCCTTTGGATCTCCTCTACAGAATGCCCTTTTGCATAGAAATACAGAGCCAATGAGTCGCGGAGTAAAGGTATGTGGAGAGGTTTCCTTAAAAATTGGGAGGCTTTGCTCAATACTTTTTGGATGGAGCGGACTTCCCGTGGCCCTTTTCTTCCCGGAAAGAGTAGATCCGTGTCGATAAATTGCTGTGCTTGCAGGAAGAGCTCACGGCATAAGGTCTTCTCTACAAAGACCTTTCTTTCTTTCAATCGTTTGCGGTTGCCTAGGGAAATGGACTGCTCATTCCAATGGATATCGACTTTTTTCAGTTGTAAAAGCTCTGGAAGTTGTAAGCCCGTAACGATCAGCAAACGTAAGATGAGGTAATGTTCAAAATTGTACTTTCTAATGTCTGCTAATACTTTATGTACTTCATCATTGCTGAGGAGAGGGCTTTGGTACTCAGAGAGAAGGACCTCGGGAAAACGATTTTGAGGGAAAAGGGGTAGGAGCGATTTTAACATAGTTTTTTTCTCACAAATTATCGGATGGAATCAGAAGCTCTTCGAGACCAACTAGAGAAAGAATGTAAAAAATCTAAGAAAAGGAGCTCGGTATGAATCGATTATTTTTCTAAAAATTCACCTTTTTGATCGAATCTTTTCTGCTTGCATGGCGCTTCACAAAAGGCAAATTTTAAGTAGCAAGACAAAGGATTGGTAGTATGGACTCCCTAGAAATCAAAACAAATGATCCTGAATTACAACTCACAGCAGAGGAACAGAAAAAAGTACAAGAACTGACTGCTCAGATCAAATTAGACCAACCCAATGATATCATCCAATATGGCTCCCAAGTCCAAGCAAAAGTTTCTGAATTTGCCGACAAAGTATTAGGTGAAATCAAAACAAAAGATGCTGGTTATGCGGGTGAACTCTTAAATAATTTATTGTTTCGAGTAAAAGACCTAAACCTAGACTCTGTTGGCTCGGAAGGTGGAGTCTTATCAAAGATTCCTGTGATCGGAGGACTCTTTGATGCAGGAAAGAAATTTCTTGCCAAGTTTGAAGACCTCCAGAGCCAAGTAGAAAAAATCGTAGATGAACTCCACGTAGCGCGCACAAATTTAACGAAAGACATAGCCCTTCTACAAAATTTATATGAAAAAAATTTGGAGTACTTCAAAGAGATCCAAATCTATATTGCCGCCGGTGACCAAAAGGTACAAGAGTTTCGCAACAAAATATTGCCAGATATGTTGGCTAAAGCCCAAGCACAAGGGGATACCTTAGCCTCCCAAAAATACCAGGATATGGTGCAAATGGTAGACCGTTTTGAGAAAAAGCTCCATGATTTGAAATTGAGCCGAATCCTTTCTCTACAAACTGGCCCACAAATCAGGTTGATCCAAAATGGAAACCAAGTCTTGGTTGAAAAAATCCAAAGCTCAATCTTAAATACGATTCCTCTTTGGAAAAACCAAATCGTCATCGCACTTGGACTCCTCCGCCAAAGAAAGGCTCTAACGGCTCAACAAGAAGTCACCAAAACAACAAATGAATTGATCCAAAAAAATTCCGAAATGTTAAAATCAGGAACGATAGAGATCGCAAAGGAATCAGAGAAAGGTATTGTTGAGGTCGAGACACTCAAAAAAGTAAACCAACAATTGATCGAAACAATATCTGAAACATTGAAAATCCAAGAAGAAGGAAGATCAAAGCGCAAACTTGCAGAACAAGAATTGATCAAATTGGAATCTGACATCAAACAAAAACTTCTGGAAGCAAAGTAGTATGGAACAAGAAGAACCTATCTCTAAAGAAGAAAAACAATGGGCAAGGAGGGCACACCTAAGCACCCTACTTGTCTACCCTCTCTCCCTTTTGCCCTTTCCTTTTTTTATGGAAGCATTGGGTGCATTGGGTATTCCTTTTTTGTTTTGGCTATCCAGAAATAAAAAATCCTATTCTGCCGCTCAATCCTTAGAAGCACTCTACTTACAAGCGATCGTTTCTTTTGGTTATATAGGATTTGGAAATGCGTTTGCTGAAGATCGCGTACTCCTAGTATTCGCCTATGTGTTTATGGGATTTTTACATCTATCTTTGTTGGGCTTTGGTGTGTTTCGAACTAGCTTAGGCAAAGCACATAAGTATCCATTTAGTTTCTTTCCCTTTCTTTTTTCGAGTAGCAAAACAAAACAAAATTGGAATGATCTTAAGAACCAGTTTTCTGACAAGATAGAGTTCAATGAATACAAATCATTGATGGAACGATTTGATACAAACAAACTTCAAATCGAGCGAGAGCTCAAATCTTTGAATGATACAAATCTGATCACTTTGGGAAATGAGATGTTACACTCTTTGAGTGATTTGCGTATCCAATTGGCGGAAAAACCAAATGAGTACAAAAAGGCCAAACAATATCTAAATTACTTTCCAGATACGATTGCAAAAATCCTAAGTCAGTTCAATCGCGTATCGTCAAACACTCCTTCTACTGATGAAGGCGCAAAACGTAAAACAGAACTCAATCAGCTTCTCCATGAAGTGATCAAAACTACGGAGCAGGTCAGACAAAAAATAAAAGCCGATGAAACCTTGAATTTAGATGTAGAAATTACCGCCATGAAGAAAAACATTGAATTTGGTGGCTATTAGTGAACTCAGAGCTTAAATCTCGCTCCTATCATTTTTTAAACTTTCTTCCCAAAGTAGGACAGTACCTCATCCAAACCCAAACCGAGAAAGACTTCATGGTATCGGAAAAAGCGATCTATGATTTGGTGACGGAGGCTGACATCCACTCAGAGAAAATGATTTTAGAAGAGATAGAGAAGAATTTCCCAGCTGATGGCTTTTTGTCAGAGGAAACGGGAGAAAAAGAGAGCGCATCTGGATATCGATGGATCATTGATCCGATTGATGGAACAACCAATTTTGCCCACAAACTCCCGCTATACGGAGTGTCCGTCGCCCTAGAACAAATTGAAACAAAAACTCCTGTTCTTGGCATTGTTTTGGTTCCAGCTTTAAACCAATGTTACCATGCTATTCTCGGTGAAGGTGCTTTTTGTGACAAAAAACCCATCAAGGTATCCCAAACACAGACTATGAAGGATTCCCTCTTCACAACGGGCTTCCCATATGACCGAAACAATTCCTTGGATGTTCTTTTAACCTATTATAAATCCATCTTGAAAAAATCACGAGGGATACGCCGTACTGGGGCGGCTACCATTGACCTTTGCTGGGTCGCAGACGGAAAGTTTGAAGGTTATTATGAGCTTGGTTTGAAACCTTGGGATATGGCTGCTGCCGGATTGATCGTTACTGAGGCAGGAGGAAAGATCACCACCTTAGATGGAAATAACTTTGATATCTATACCCCGAGCATCGTTGCTTCGAATGGTCATGTTCACATGATGCTTTTAAACGAGTTCGAAAACTCAATCATTCGAGAAGTTTATTAACAAGATCAAATACTTTAGCTCGTACAATGTCTTTGGAAAAATTCAAACGAACATACTGGTAACCGTTCTCTCCCATTCTCATTGCATTCTCTCTATTATTTAAGAAATAGGATAGCATTCTATGAAAGGATGTCTCGTCTGAATAAAAAAGACCTCCTTGGCTTCGTAAACAATGACCGCGCATGACTTCGGATTTACCATTTACAAGTACCGGAATTTTATTTGCCCAAGCTTCCATCATTGCAATCGAAAAACTTTCATATGGTGATGGGTTAACAAATAGATCTGCCTTCCGAATGTATTGGATTTTTTCTTTTTCGGAAATGTAACCAGGCAGAGATACAACTTGCGGAACAGTTGATTTAGGAAGGTATAAATTTCCAAGGCAAACAAAATTTATCTGACTAGAGTCGGATCTTTTTTCCCATGATTGTATTGATTGGAATAGCTCGGGGTAACCTTTCGATGCTTCCATCCGACCCATTGTAATGACTGTAAAAATCTCTTCTTTTTCTTTGGTTGAGTTTTGGAAGACTGTTTCTTCTAGAAAGGTACCGATCAATGTATAATTTGGAGTGGAACGAAATCGTCTTTGGTAGACTAACAATTCTTCGGGTGCATTGAAGGAATAAAAGTAATCAGATCGATACACTTTTTCAAAAATAGAAAGATTTAAGACAGGTTCTTCATGAAATGTTGGAATGATAAGACTCCTTATCTTTAATTTTGGTAAAAGTTCTACTATTGGGTAGTATAAATACCCTACCAAAATCACTAGGGCAAACTCATGCTCTCGCTTTAAAAAATTCTCTAGTAAGGACGGAACAAACGGTCCTTGTTCTTCAATGAATTCTTTCTCTTTGGCTTCATTTTCCTTTGGGAGGTCTTGTAATAATGAATCCAAGATTCGATTCATTTTCTCAATCTCTCTTTCTTTTTTCACTTTGAACCTATGGATAGGGTAACCATCAAAGTATTCTGTACCTTCAGGATATTCGTTCTTCCAGGTTAAATAGTCTTTTGCGCAAGAAGTAAATACTTCAATCTCATACTTGTGCCTAAGAATTTGAACATAATCGAAGGCTAACTTTTCAGCACCTCCGGCAACATTTGGCAAATATCTCGAGACCACCAAAGCGATTTTTGGTTTCATTTGATGTTCTCTATCAAATCTATTAAGGCCTTGGAATGCTGGATCGAGAGGTATTGATTCAATCGATTTGTCTGTTGCTCGATAAGTTGATTTTTTTTGGTTTGATCTGAATCTAAGGACACAATGTTTTCTACTAGATTGATAAAGTTTTTTTCGGTAAACAAAATACCACTACCACCCAATGTTTCTTCTACTGCTCCAGCCTTATAAGCAAATACTGGAAGGTTGAAATACATGGCCTCCATTAAAGGTACACAAAATCCTTCATGTTCGCTCATAGAGATAAAATAATCACTCTCTTGGTAGTGCCTTGATAAGCTCTGTAAATCAACAAAGGAAATGATATGAACCAAATCTTTAAGTTCATATGTATGGATCATAAATTCAAGTTCTGCTAGATAGGATTTTTGATTTGGATTGCAAAATCCAACTAAATTAAATTGAAAAGGTCGCTTTGTGACTTCTTTCCAAATTTTTGCAAATCGTATCAAATCATCTTGTCTTTTATTGGGTGCTATTCTGCCAACAAACAGAAATTGAAGAAAATCCTTGTTGTGTTTCGAAATTCCTTCTTTTTTCCATTTCGAAAAATTTAAACTCAATGGGAGTAAGTGAACATTTTGAAAGCCATTCTCTATTAATTCCTGGCGATTGTATTCGGACACCGCAAAGAAATCGTGGAATTTTTCTTGAATGATGCTTAGATCTTTTCTCCCTTCAGCTAGCAGATAAGAAAATCTGAGATCATATGGTTCAAAGTAATGTTTGGGAGTAACATTATGATAAATTAAAATTTTACGATTTGGAAATTTTAATAAAAATGGGAGAACATCTGAGTGGATAGAATGATGGTAAATAAAAATATCATTGTCTTGGACGTCTGCTTTCGTGAATTTCTGCGCTAGTTTTCGATCAGGCTGATTGATATTCTCAGAGAAGATTTTTGTTTTGTATCCACTTTGAACAAATGTTTGGTCCAAGGAAATCATTTCTTGTGTAATAGCATCACCTAATTGAAATCCTGCGGAAAACTGTAAAATTCTGTATTTCTTTTTCATTTGTTTAACAAGACTGGAAGCGTTTGTTGCCAAGGATAGTTATTGTAAAAGGAAAGGGCATCCCATTGTTTTTGGATTTGGGAGAGTCTTTGCTTTGGATCTTTTGAAATGGTTTCGAGCAAATTTATTAATGTTAGATGGTTTTTCGCATTAAATATTTGTCCTCCTCCATTCATGGTAGTGCGAACAGCACCCGCTTCAAACGCAAAGACTGGCAATCCCATTCCGAAAGCTTCTAAGATTGGAAGACAAAATCCTTCATGTTCACTCATTGATACCATACAAAGGCAATCTCTCATCACTTGTAAGACTTCAATGTCTTTGAGACCTAATAAAAAATCAACGGAGTCTTTGATGCCAAGATTGTTTGTGATTTGTTGCAAAAAATCAAAATAACCGTCAAAAGCTCCAATTACCGAGCCAATACACTTTAAGCGAGCATCCTTGTACTTTTGTTTCCAAGAAGAAAAAAATACGATTAAGTCTTCCCATTTTTTTTGAGGTGCAAAACGACCAACAAAACAAATATCATTTTGATTGGATTTCCAGACCAAATCTGTTTCGACTCGGTATTGTTTGCAGATGGGTACGTGGAAAAGGGAATGAAAATCATAACTTTGCAAGACATGTCCATTGAAAGGTGAATCACACCAAACTGAATCTACAGAGATAGCCATACTCGCTAACTCGAGATAAGAAACTGATTCAAATTTTTCCATGGCTGAATAAATTTCAGGTGTAGTTGTATTTTTATAATATTGAGCGGGTGTTATGTTGTGAAATCGTAAGATTTTTTTTCCTGGAGCACCAAGGAAGGCTGAAAGTGGATAACCATGTCCCCCAAAATGAAGAATGTGGATATCACTATTGGAAAATTTAGGAAGATGGTCTATTTTATAAAATTGAGTTTCGTAGAGGGAAGTTCCAGTTCTAGGAAGCCGAGTGATAAAATTTGATTCTATGTTTAATTTTCTAAACTGGGTGTGTAAACCTATAGCATCATTGCCAACGCCATCAGAATCTTTCAATTCATCTATATGTTGGAAGATCCTCATGATTAGACTTTTGTAAATCTAAAGATTTCAAGAGAGGGATGGATAGTTAAATTTCGTTGCGAGTCGAATTGAATTGTCTTCATGTATTGAGGCAATAAATTGGTGTCTACTTTACAAATATCGATATCAGTGAATACCCGATTCAAATCCTCTTTCCCAGCTGTTAGTACGGAAAGGTATATATGCGAACCCTTAGTAAGAAGTTCACTGGCCTCACTTAAAATTTTTTCGATATAAATGGAGGGAAATCGATTGAGTGGGAGAAATATAATGAGATTGTCTACTGAGTTTAATGATTGTTGCAATGGAAAGGTTTGAGTGACGAGCTCCACCTGTGAGCAGATTTTGTTTTTTATGAAACTATATTCGGATTCAAGGTTTGTAAAGGATTTAAAAGGAACTTTAGCAATTGTTAAGTCTTTTAGCAACATTCCATAAGACGGAAATAAGACAGCAACGGAACTGAGGCCTTTCATATCCTCAACAGCTCGACTCCAAAAATCATTCTTTCCTGCTGATTCAAAGTACTGGTATGTAGACCATCCAAAATCTAGAGAGAATCCATCCTCTTTGGTGGCAGAAGTGTTCAGGACTTCCTTTCGAAAAGAGTCTAATCGCTTTTCAATATTTGAGATTCTTTTATTTAGTCGAATTAACTCGTGTAATACGGAAAAAAAAGCCTTTAAACGATTTTCAGATAGCTTTTTGTCAACCAAGCTATAAAAATCAATAATACTGGTGAAAAGATACTTGAGTGGTCCTTTGATGAACCAAAGCTTAGGGTTTGTAAATTTAGGTGCCGAGATACCCTTTTCAAATAGATGCGCCGTCGTCGCTGGGTCAAATTTGCGGTATCCTTCCGGAGATTCGGGTTGGTACTGCATTCTTTGGATTCTTTCGAGCTCTTCGAGGCTGGGTGGAGGGAGGGCGATCTTTGATTCTATGGAATTTACGATTTCTTGGACATTCAGATGGCTGTCTCTGATCTCCTGAAAGGGGCTGGGTGTAATAAAAGGCTCTCTCTCCACAGAATTCTTTCTTTTGTTGAGAGGATTTGAAATTTTGCAAGGATGGCAAGAAAATCTTAGGATCTTTCGGGAAAATTCCCCTTTTATGAAAAAAATAAAAATACTGATCACTGGTGGGTCTGGCTTTGTGGGGAAATATCTCATTTCTGCACTGGAAGCCAAAGGAACATACGAAATTCGGTTCCTACAATCCGACATTCGTGATCAGAAACAGGTTTTAGATCAAATCCAGAAGGATTCACCAGATTTTGTGATCCATTTAGCCGCCCAAGCCTTCGTTCCCAGAGCGATAGAAGATCCATGGGAAACGGAAAACATCAATGTAATGGGAACCTTGAATCTATTGGAAGGTTTACATCGTTTGAAAAAACCAGTGCGCATGCTTTATGTTTCCTCCTCTGATGTATATGGAAGGCAGAGATTGGAAGATTTGCCCTACAATGAAGCCTTATCACCAAACCCACTCAACCCGTATTCTGGAAGTAAATTGGCCGCAGAAACATATTGCAAACAGTACGCTTTGTACAATCAAGATCTCCAAGTTATCATCGCGAGACCATTCAATCATATCGGTGTAGGCCAGAGAAAGGAGTTTGTCATTCCAAACTTTTGTCACCAAGTAGTGAATGCAAAAAAGAGAAATGAAACGTTTATCTCAGTGGGTGATTTATCTCCAACACGGGATTTTTTAAATGTGAAGGATATTGTTGATGCTTATATCACTTTGATCGAAACGGGCTCATCCGGAGAAGTCTACAATATTTGCTCGGGAAAAGAAATTTCTATTCAATGGATGGCAGAGAGCATTCTTAAAATCTCTGGGTACACTTTAGAATTTCGCATAGATCAAAGTAGGATACGCTCAGCTGAGACAAACCGAGTTTTTGGGGACAATACCAAGATCAAAAATTTGGGTTGGAGCCAAAAGTATGAGATCCTGGATGCACTTACGGAAATATATAGATTTATTGAAGCGGAGACTTAACTTTCTTTGCTTTGCATGACTTTTTCACCCGATTCCAGTCTTTAAGGGCAAAGGGATCAGATGAGCTTCGGAACATTTTATCTTTTATCTTTGCTATGCGGTCTTCCGTTGCTGGATGTGTATTCAACAATTCAAATACTCTCATCGTTGAATCATTCCCAATCACATCTTGTTTTTCTTCTTTTAAAATCCTTTTCAATACGATCAGGAATCCTTGTGGGTCGGATTTAGCATTGCGCAAGAGAACTAAACCTTGATCATCTGCTTCATCTTCAAAATCTCTGGAAAACTTTAAAACCAAAACCGTACTCACAAGCTCAGATACATTTTCTAAGGCTTGGAAATCGCCTACTCCAGGACCGATCAAAAAGGTGATGAGTGCGGTAATTCCAAGGGCTTTGACCAGCTGGCGTACGTGGTGACGATTCTCCACATGTGAAATTTCATGCGCCATGACTCCCCATACTTCATTGGGATGATCACTCTTTTCAAGCAATCCTCGGAACAAATAAATCGTTCCTCCTGAAAGCGCGATGGCATTTGTATTGGGAATGTCGAGAAATTTTATCTGATAGGTGAAGGGAGATCCCTTCGGAATGAGGAGGTTTGCTTTTTTCGAAAAGTATTGGCTCAGCTCATTGGATTCACACAAAGGTAGGGATGATTCAATTCGTTCGGAGACTTCTTTGCCAAGGGAGACATCAAAGGTCACTGGTATGACGAGATGAATTTTTTTTAGCATAGAAACATAAGCGAAGCCAATGCCGATTAATAAAACGAGGCCAACCGCAGTGATTAGTACGGGATGAACCATTCTTAACTCTCGATTGATGGCTCTGGATAGATTCATATCATTTTTTGCACGGAGCCATAGGAGTTCGATTTCTCTCGCTTCCTCTTGATTGCAATGGATTTCTAGAATAGGACTTTCCTGAGTTTGGTCTTCCCTGAATGTAAATTTCAAACCTTTGGCTTGGAAAGTTAGGTCATGGAAATCTCTTAGATGCAAAACCTCTTTCGTCGACTGGCTAAAAAAAGATACTTCCGTAGGAGAGAGAGCAACCTCCCCGGATATCGGAATCGGAGAGGTTCCATTGAAGTATCTGGCTGAAAACTGTTTGTTTTCGAGCAAACGGGTTATCCTAGAAAATTTTCGAATGCTTCCGCAAGTGAATCTAATCCTTCCGTAATTGCATTCGCACCTAAGTCAGGTTGTGCAAGAATGGATTCAAAATCGATCTCCTCTTCTAATTCAATGGCATGATAAAAAAGTTGGTTCATCAAGACGACTGCCCAGCCATATCCAATTCCGAAGGTGAAAAAAATGAGAAAATAAGCAAGAATGCTATATCCCAAAACTTTTCCGCCACTCAAATCGGATCGAAACCGTTTCCCTTGGAAAGAGGTTTGGGACCAAGTATAGTTGTATTTTTCTGCAATAAACCAAGGAATGTAGATCCCCAAAGTAACAATTGTTAATATGATTACTTTTAGGTAGATGAAAAACAAATCCTTTCCATTTAAAGTGAGGGTAAAGTAGGCATTTCCATAACGCGTCTTCGAGCCAATGTAACTTTCTTTTTTGGCATAAAACCATGGATAGTAGATCCCTAAGGTGAGTATGCAAAGTAAGATCCCAAGCGCGTAGATTTTGATGATATCCAATGCCTTACCAGAGAATCCAAATCGTACATTTCGATAGGAAGAGCGAGATGTAAAGTATCTCTTATTGCCAACAATAATGAATGGATTGAGACCAATCAGGAAAAAGACAATGAGAAGGTATGTGCCAAACAATTGTGCAAATGGATGGACAAGGGCCAGTAGAGAAGAAATGGCAACAATGACGAGACCTGCAACAGCCAAAATGACGAGCGCCTTCAGAAATCCGAGCAACCTCTCTTTTCCAGATCCATGGAAAGCAAATGCTTCTCCGGCCCAATAGAGATTTTGTGCATTGTATTTTTGGACATTCGTCTTAGCCCAAAAGCTATAAATACCCAATGTCACAATTGTCAGAAAAATGTTCTTTAAGAATATAAGGAGTAAATCCTCACCCTTGCCTTTGTATTCTAATCTTCTATTGTCCATGATCCCTTTCCTTTTGAAATGCGCTCCAATCCTCTACTCACATCTTCTCTCAGTAAAGAATAATTTTAATTTGGCATTCCGTCGGTGACGAGAGTCTATACAGGTATGAAACGAGTGCGGATGTTGATAGGATTGAGCGTGGTCTTTTTAGGATTCTTGTCTCTACCAGTAAATTTGATCCAAGCACAGTCATATTCGGAACTGCCACCTAGCGTGAACGATTTGAAAGAGCAGGACAAATCCGTGAGACAGCCGAAAGATCGGAAAGAAAAGAAAGGCTGCTGTAAGATCAAATACCCAGCAGGTGGTTATGATTTTTTTCTAGCAACAGAGGAGGCTTGTCGAAGAAGTCTTTACTTTGATCGCTATCTAGGAGAAAATAACACTCTATGTTTCCGCTGGGAAGAGGATTAGACATCAATTTATCCGATGTAAAGGACCAACTATTACAGACGATTCAGAAGTTTCTCCCTCAGTACGAAGCGTCACTTGGGATCGCCGGTGGAGGCTGTAAGGCATTTTACGCACTAGGCATTGGAAGAAAGCTCAGAGAGTGGGGCGTTCGGTTTACTGAGGTTTCAGGGGTTTCGGCAGGGGCTGCCATGGCCTTGGCGATGCTCTCAGAAACCGAGGACGAGACGGTCGAGTACTTCGAAGAAATCACCAAACGGAATTCTAGTAACTTCCATTTCTCCAATCTCTTAAGAGGAGAGAGAACTTTTCCCCATGAAGAAATGTACCGCCGTGGCATCCGATTTGGTATGCGCTTCGACAAGATTTTGTCCTCAGGCGCCAAGGTGTACATTCATACTGTTAGAGCCTACCCCAAGGAAAATTCTCTCCAAAACAAATTCCGTCTGGCAAGGTTGATCAGCGAAACAGGCAGAGCTTTTTTACTCGATGATCGGGATAGAAATGAAGGCATAGCTTCCAATCGGATGGGAGAAATCATTAAGAAATGGAATATGGAAGAAGTCGTTTTTACAGAAAGAGATTTTTCAAATCCTGATAATATAGAACAGTTTATTCTAAATTCTTCTTCAATCCCTCCCATTGTGGATTTTCAATCTGTGAATAACGAGTATTATTTGGATGGTGGATTAACAAATAACTTGCTTCTCGAAAAATTCCAAACCAATGCAAAAATTATAGGAATTTACTATGAGCCAGCGACCATCGTTGGGAAAGATCCAGACTTGCTCAAACGATCTTTTTTGATCAAACCTTCTCGACCGCTTCCCATTACCTCATTTGATTATACAAACCCCAAAGGGGTAAGAGATACCTATGAATTAGGGAAAGAAGATGCAGAATCTTTAAAAGATGAAATCATAGACTACTTAAAGAAAGATTTCAACTCTCTCATTCCACTTTGAAATTCCTCTTCTGGAACCAAGAGGCTAAGCACCATTACCATTCTATCTTTGGGAAAGGAATACCACTCTCCTGGATGACAGAATACCTTTGTTTTTTTTAAAATTTCAATGCAGAGATCTTCAGAATGAGTGTATAGAGAACCCAAGTGCTCAATACACAAATGCCATCCAGCCTTTGTTATGTGAATCTTCCAGTTTGTATCTTCGCCGAATAATTCTTCAAGGAAAAATAGATTTCGAGAGAGTCGATTGCGAATCTGGTTTTGTACCAAAGGAGACCATCGCAGAAGATTGGGTAATAATTTTTGGATTGTAGAATTGACAGATAGATAGGTATCGGCAATGAGTTCTAAGGAGGAAATTGCCTTTTGCTTGAGTGTTTCTTCTCCTTGTACATGAATCCAAGCCAGCTTCCATTGAGGAAGGGCCAAGGATTTTGATATTCCATTGATGACAAAGGAAAGAAATTCTGATTGTTGTGGATAAAAGTATTGAGACTCGTACTTAGAAAAAAAGTAATCAGCAAAAACTTCATCCACTAAAAGTGGAATCTTCGTTTGTTTTGACCATTGGCAGATGTTTCTCCATTCATTTGCCTGCAGTATGGAGCCGGTAGGGTTCGAAGGGGATACAAAAACTACGAGCTTTGTTTTGGTAGAATACCTTTCCTGGATTGAATCTAGGGAATACTGCCAATCACCTAATTGATGTTCAACCAAAGGATACTCGATGACTCTCACGTTTTCTAAGGCAGCGATAGATTCAAACAAAGGATAGCCAGGTGCAGGAACCAAAATCTCATCGCCTGGATTTGTTAACATTTTTAAAATAAAGGAAATTGCTTCAGAAGTTGAGGAAGTAAGAATCAAATCATGCGGACTACCATGCCCTCCTTTTTTTTGGACACTTTCCCAAATCGCAAGCCGGGTCGCCTCACTTCCTTTGGGATTTGGATCATAGCTTGATAATTCTAGTTCCGATACATGGTGTGTTAGTAAATGATTTGGAAAGCTAAGTCCTAGAGAGTTTGGATTGGTACGCACCAAATCATTCAGCCCCTGGCTTTCGAGTTTGGATTTTAAGCTCATCAATTTGCTGTGCTCTGAAAAAAAATGGGAATCGTTAAATTTACGCGAAAATGAAAAAGAATTCATTAATATCTACCAGCGAAACATTACTTAGAATTATTCACATTTAAAAGATTTTTTTTGCTTATTTTTTGACCACTTGGTCAACAATGGTACCATGTCTGCACAATCCGAAGGCGCTCCCCAAAACCATACTGATTCGCACGTACCTAAGGAAAGAATCATCATTCTCATCCTCGCTCTTTTTCAGTTCTTTCATATTTTAGATTTTGTCATCATGATGCCTTTGGGTCCTGTATTCATGAAAGAGTTCAAAATCAATTCTGCAGAGTTCGGGCTCTTGGTCTCTGCATATACCTTTAGTGCTGGGATATTGGGATTTTTAGGTGCTTTTTTTATGGATCGTTTTGATCGGAAAAATGCGCTCCTATTTGTATATTTCGGATTTGCCTTAGGCACTTTATTTTGTGCTCTTGCTCCAAATTATGAGATGTTGCTCGCAGCTCGTATTTTAGCAGGTGGATTCGGAGGAATGATAGGAGCCTTAGTGCTCTCCATCATAGGTGACATCATTCCAATCTTTCGAAGAGGAAAGGCGACAGGCGTAGTGATGTCAGCCTTCTCTTTGGCATCTGTGATTGGCGTACCATCTGGACTCTATCTGGCAAATATCTGGGGTTGGCATTTTCCTTTTTTAGCTTTGGCAATTTTGAGTTTTGTATTATTACCCATCTCTTATCTTGCACTTCCAGAAATCAGAGTACATCTTTCGGATAAAAAGGAAGGCGAAGATAAATGGTTAGCGATCAAAACAGTATTTTTGCGTAAAACTCATTATTATGCATTTGCATTTACAACATTACTTATGTTTGGCGGATTTACAGTCATTCCATTTTTGAGTCCATTTTTAGTTTCCAATGTAGGATTGACTACAGAACAATTACCATACATTTATTTCTTTGGGGGGATGTTTACCTTCTTCACAAGTCGAATGATAGGTATATTATCTGATACCTATGGAAAATTTAGAGTCTACCTGATCTTGGCTTTTGCATCCATTCTACCTGTTTTGATCATCACAAACCTAAAGCCTACTCCAGTTTGGGTGGTGATATGCATCACAACACTGTTTATGATCCTTGTTTCCGGGCGGATGGTTCCTGCCTTTGCTATGATAACGTCTACGGTTGAGCCTAAGATACGTGGTAGCTTTATGTCTGTCAACACGGCGGTGCAGCAAGTAGCTTCTGGGCTTGCTTCCCTTCTATCGGGAGCTATTCTTTCACAAACTGCCACGGGAACTTTACTGCACTATGAAATCGTGGGCATTATTTCTGTGTTTTCTTTGGTTTTAAGTGTTTACGTTGCGTCTTTTGTAAAGGTTAACGAAAAAGAATCAGCGCAATAGATCGATTTTAAGTGGTTTTAAGATATCTAAATTGCCGTTGATTAAAAATTCTAATACTAGATTTTTTTGTGATTGGCTGATCACTTTTTTGTCAAGGAGCTGATTTAATATTTCAGAAGAGGTTTCAATGTCCAGACCATTCAACTCTGAAAAGATAAATTGAATGTTAAGTTCGAGTCTATTTTTTTCGGAATAGTGCAGTAACTTCTCAGTGAGGTCAAGGATTCTTTGGTGTCTTTTGATCAACTCCTCCATGGTGGATAGAATCATAAAAATTTCCATATCCTCTGAGAAGAGACTCAGCATATGGTCATAAATCTTTGGGGATTGAATCGGAAGTTCGTATATTGCATCACCTAAGGCGAGATAAAGTGTTTTTTCTTCTTCTGGTAATAAACCTGTATAATCTCGCAAATTGGAAACTATGGTAGAGGGAAGAACAACCAAAAACTGAGAAGCTAAATAAGCAGAGTTCTCTTCTCGCAAAAAATAGACGATAGTATCACAAATCTTTTGGAAATTTATATACTTCCAATAGCGATAGCTTCTGACTTCGAAAATATTTCGTTTCCTTCTATCTTTGATGGGCAAGGCATCGAATGATTCAAAATCGGCACGAAATAAATTTGCTAGTGTCTTTGCAGAAAAATTCTCGATCGCATCTTTGACAATAGGCGGTTCGTTAATGTATAGGAAATAGGTGATCAACTCACGGTTTTCTTTGGACTCCACCAAAAATTCTTCCAATAAAGTCGGGTGGGCTTGGTGGAATGCAGAAATCCCAACACGAAAGGTCACTTTCTCTTGCAGAAAAAGGAACAACTTTTCCTTGGCCAAACAATTCATCTGCTCCTTCTCCTGTTTGCTT